>CACYQO010000001.1 GCA_902776545.1 uncultured Prevotellaceae bacterium
GGGCACCTGCCGTATTCAAGAGAGGATGAGCCATACAGATGGAAGATCCCATCATCATGGTCTGCAAACAGAATGTTTATCTCTGAAGACAGGTATATCAGAGAGATTCCTTCACTGCAAGGAGAAATTGTTGCCAGATCTATGCTTGATTCTGTCTTTTTTGTTGTAACTTTGTCGCCATTAGGATACTTTGACATTTATTTCGCTCTTTATGTTTGGCGATATAAAGGTACGAAAAATTTGTCAAATGTCCTAACATTTTTAGTTATATCTTATTGGCTATCAGTTAATTAAGCTTAATAGCAAAATTCCCCTATTCTTACAATTTGTTATATAAAGAACATCGTGAAAGTACTATAAAATGGGTGCTTGCGGATGTAATGGAACACGTACTCTTCAACTAAATTGCAGAAGAACCATTAAATTCCGTTAAATTGAAATATAACTCTCTCATGCACAACATAATAAGTTTCGAAAACCTTGTCGCACTTTTGAAATGCGTTCCTTTGCAGCCAAATCAAATTTGGTATATATATGCATTTCGGACAGTACGTTTTCACTCAAATCGTCAGTTTCCTTCCAAAGAGGTATTTCGAACGCCTTGTAGCCAAGTCCAACGACAGGACCAAGAAATGGACTCCTTCTCCTTGGAGCCAGCTTCTCGTCCTTATGTTCGGACAACTCATGGGGTGCAAAGGACTGAGAGAACTCACAGATATAACAACCGCTCATGCTAAGAAGTCGTTTCATCTCGCATTCGGAAAGACGCCCGTCAGCAAGAGTACACTTTCCAGAGGCTCAAACACTGACATACCTCAACACGATGCTGACGGAGGAGATGTGCTACTGCCCGCTTGATATACAAGAGCAATTGCCGCTCGACGAGGAAAACAAGCAGATCCAGGCCAGATTAGTCGAGGAAGAACTGGCACGCTGGCTGTCTTCATCACTATCACCCGACGATGACCATAATCCTCAGAGGCGAGGCAAAGACGATTTCTCTTATGAACTCTCACAGCCTGACGGCAGCGACCTTGTGACCATCCACTACGATACCGACCATGACACCAGAGTAACCGTCCTCATCTCCAACGGCCTCGGTTACATCTACCGCCGTGCAGATCAGACCTGTCCCGCCGGCTCCGGCCAGTTCTCCCTCAGCAGCACCGGCCTCCGCAAGGGCCAGTACATCATCTACATCAATGTGGACGGCAATCAATACGCCGAAAAGGTGAATGTGAAATAACATCCACCACATGCTTTTTAGACTATAGGCGGCAGGGACATCTTTGTTCTTACCACCTATTATTATGAAAATATACAATCTTGTATATAAAACGAGCCATAATTAAAATTGTTAGCGTTTCAATTAACCTAACCCATATTTGTTTATAAATAGTTTATAATCAACGCAGTACGATTCCAGCATATGCATAACTTATATTATTTCCCATATATTTGAAACGCCTCAAAATATACATATCTGAATAATTTTTGCTATCTTTGGCCCCAAAAGAGGAAATCAAAACAAATTTTGGGCAATATAGTATTAAAATAATAGTTGTTAGTATGGAAAAAGATACAATGTATTGGCTTTTTACTACGGCACCACAAGCGGTTGCCGCATTGGTTGGTATCATTTTTACCGGAATGTTCTTCATGGCAGAAAGTATTGACAATCGGGTAAGAGCAGATCAGAGCCTGACGGAAATTGCTGAGGCTGCAAAAACAGCACTTTATAAGAGTATGAGGGCTGTAGCTGTATTAGCTGCTATTACTATTTTATACGATTTGTTTTTAGTTGCTTTCGTATCAGAACTGGCAGATAAGGATTGTTGTTGGACAGAATGGCTGATTATCATCTTTGCTGCACTTAACATTTCTATTATTTATCTTGCGCTTCTTTATGTGTTTCAGGCAGTAAGTCCCAACTATTTCGATAAGATTGCCGCTAATTTAAGCCGTAAGTACAAAACCGGTGAAGTGGATAGTCAAGAATTCATAAATCATTTTATTGCTTTTGAAAGGGCTGTGAGAAATATTCCTTTTATCCAGCAGATGAATGACCAATACGCGTCTATACCTGTGATCATTCGCATGCTCGTTTCTCACGAAATCATTGATCGGGATGAAGCTGGCCAGATGTTTGAGATCAACAAGATCAGGAACCTCATCGTTCATGGCGAGCCAATAGAAAAGGTCGACAGGAAAATAGACGAAACTCTGCAGGAGATAACAAATAAAGTCATAGAGGCGACACAAAGGAGGCAATAAGGGGACATCAGATACCGGGATTAGTAGTTTCCACCCACTTCAATCGCTTACTCAAAAAAATCGGCAAAACTGTGGCGAAATTGAAATAATATTTGTATATTTGCAACAGAAAGTTAGGTTCCGTTAATCTTCGGGGCCCAGGTTGGAGTCATAAAACGACTGAAAATCAGAGGGATATGATGACAGCGAATGAAAAAGGAAGATGTCTGAAGCACGACACAGCGATGTGTGGTGACCCTAAGGTTTGGTTTCCGATGAGAGTGACGTATCAGCGGGAGATGAAGGTGAAGGCGGAGTTGGACAGGCTGGGGATTGAGAACTTTGTACCCATGACGTACAAATTCATAGATGACGATACGGATAATCCCCATCGAGAGTTGGTGCCGGCTATCAACAATCTCATTTTCGTGCACTCTTCTCAAGAACGAATCAGCCATCTGAAGTCGTCGAACGAGGTGCTGGAACCGTTGCGATATATGATTGACCAAACTGCTCAGCAGCCGCATACCATTATGACGGTGGCTGATAGACAGATGGAGAATTTTATGCGTGTGGCCTCCAGGACCGACGACAGCGTGATGTTTCTCAACAAGGATAGCGTTGTTGGAAAAGAGGGCAAGCGCGTCATGATTACCGGCGGTACTTTTGAGGGCGTCACGGGCGTCATCCGCCGGGTGAAGAGATGCAAACGGGTAGTGGTAGAATTGGAGGGTATCGCCAGTGTCGCGATTGCGTTTGTCCCGGCGGGGCTGTTGAGGGAAGTGTGAAGAAGAGTTCTTTGAGGAAAGGACCAAAAAGATTCATTCGATTGATGGAGAGGTCAAGCAGGAATGGGTGATGGTTCATAATTTTAAATGAATTTTTGAAGGAAATTGCACAAAAATAAAGAAAAGGTGCAGAAAAAGGGACGAAAGATAATATAATTCCAATAAAAACTGTAAATTTGCAGCAAGATTTCGAAAAACTTGGAACTGATTATGACAGGTGCAACACGATATTATCGTCACTTCAAGGGTGGTAAATATAAAGTTCTGGCCATTGGGCAGGACAGCGAGTCGTTGAAACCTGTTGTAGTTTACCAGGCTTTATACGGCGACCATAAGGTTTGGGTACGTCCCAAAGAGATGTTTGATGGTGTTGTAGAGAGAGACGGAAAGATAATGAAACGTTTCACGGAAATAACTAAGAAAGAGGCTTATGAGAAGTGAGGCAGACAAAGCATATCTTGCAAACAAGCATAAAGGCGGTGAGGCAAATGCCAAAGGCGGACTTTACGAGGATTGTTATGCTGTATTCCAGATAGTATCGTGCATTGCAAAATATAAGGCGGCTTTGGAGGGAGTAGCTTTGCAGTCACAGTTGGAGGATACCTTCGTTGATGATTTGCTGATTGCCCACCCAGATGTGAACGTATATCATCAACTGAAGAATACCCAAAGTTTGACTTGGAATACGAAATCGTCTGATAGGACTATTACTTCAGACTTTGAGAATCAGATAAAGGACTGTAAGGATCGTGATGAGGCGTTTGCTCTGAAATTGGTTTATTCTGCGGCCAATAGTAAAGTCGGCGAGAGTATCCCTGAGAGTATTCAAGAATATACAACGGCAGAGTATTTCCCATATGAGGAGGATTTGAACGGTCTGATTCTTATCAGTAAAGAATTTATCGAAGCCCTCAGGCAAATATCGGTTAATGGCGACAGCGCGACTATTGATGATTTGGCGAATGTGGCTCAGGTGTTCCTTGGCGTTTGGCGAGGATGTGGTAGTAATCATCGGGTTAGCTTGTCGGAGATTGTTGCCCGTGCGGAGCAAATGAGGCATTTTAACCTGAACATATTTGCTGATGGTACGATTAGCGAGGCTTGCCGAGAGGTCTTGGATAACATTGAAGGTCTTCGCTATTATGTTAGTGGAAGGATGTTTTACTGGCAGTTGGGTGATTTTAATGGCAGTTGCCCTTGGCCTGAAGAGAAAGAACAGGAAATCATTGATAAACGACCAACCACAAGGCGTGAACTGGTTGCAATACTATAAGAAAAAGGAGGTCTTATGAGAACTTTTGAAAACCTACAATATGGTGATGAAACTGTAATCAAGGCTTCTCTTGAGGCTTTGGCAGACAAGACCACTGGCGTAGAAAAATATCGCAAGGCATTCCGCGTGCTTGGTGAGGAACTTGGTAAGGTCTTGGCTTATGAGTATAAATCGACTCCTGCAGCGCAAACGATGTTGGTATGTGCCTCGGAAGATGCTGATTGGTTGGCCACAGGTGTTGAATCGGGATTCGGTAAAGGTGAACTGAAAATATCGGTCTATTGGAGTTCCCGCGAGGTGGTGCATATCAATGAGGATGGTTCGAAAGTGGAAATATCACCTATAGAGAAAGCATACGAAGAACCGATAGAAGATTGCGAGTTGCTGGTAATCGTCAAATCAATTATAAGCACTTCGTGTGTGGTAAAGACGCAACTGACCAGATTGATAGGGAAGATAAGCCCCAAACAAATAGCGATACTCGCCCCCGTCATGTATAAGGATGGAATCCCAAATCTGATGCGTGAATTTCCGGAGGAGATAAACCGAAAATTCCATTTTGTAACGTTTGCCATTGATGATGAGCGTGTAGGTAGTGAAGTGGTTCCTGGAATAGGAGGTATGGTTTATCCACGTCTTGGTCTTGTGAATATCGAAATTAAGAACCATTACATACCGGAGATGGTGCTTAGGAAGATGTAAAGAGAGCTAGATAAGTCTTAGTCTCTTTTGTGGTTTATGAAAGCAACAAATAACAATAAATTGCGACAAGGTGCATTGTTCGCTCTCTTTATAACGTCGTATATACCACTATTTCTGATTGTGATTGCAAAACAATTGAAAGATGGTAGGGATTATTTGTGTTGGGGAGGATGGAATAGAGATGCATTGTGCTGCTGCGCTACACACTTTGGTATGTCGCTTGTCCTTGCTGTCCTGACTATTGTCGGTGTTGGAGGAATCATAGTCCTCCTTCATAATTTAGAAACAAACTTAAAAAACGGGCAGACGGTAAGGGTTACGAAGATAAATAATAGGAATAGCGAGGCAGTAGGCTATATTGCGACGTATATAGTCCCCTTTCTTGCCAGTGATTTCACATCATGGTATGAATGTCTGATTTTTGTTGTGGTGATGGCATTGATTTACGTAATCTATACAAATTCAAACATGATATTAATAAATCCTCTGCTGAGTATATGGTATTCTCTTTTGGAGGTAGAATTTAAAACGGTAGGTGATTCATCAGGAGAATTACATGATGCGCTCATTATTACTGACAACAAAGAATTCAAAGAGAATGTAAACTATCAAATGTACCCAATAGGTTTCAAATTATATTATGGCAAAGAAAGAGACTGACAAAGAGAATCCATCGAAACTTGATGAAGTTCTTGCTAAGATCAAAGAGACACAGGAAACGGATGTGAAGTTGCATTTCATCACCCGAATACTTAAGAGTGGAGTAGGGAAACGCGACAAGACGTTGGACAAATATGTGTTCAAGGTATATCAAATTGATGTGGACGATGAGATAAGAGGCTATTTATATGACCTTTCAATCAAGGAACTTGAGAGGACATTAGCAAAGGATTATTCATTGATTGACTATGATCCCATCTCCGACGATACGGATCATTTGTTCTCATATAAGCTAAAAGCAGAAACATCGTCTTTCTCGGACGTGGTAGTTAATCAGTTGGGCAAGGATTTGCCAAAGGTGGAAAGTATAGATGGAATAGTGTCTGAGAATGAAGAGTTGTGGGCTTATTGTATAGGTTTCCTTGATGTTGAAAACTCGACGTGGATATATACTTTCAGGAAAATCATGATAAGTAAGATTGCCATAGATGAGAAGAGCGATACAAGTAAAAGTATTTTGTGGCGACAGATTAGGACAATCTTTGATTCGTCATCTAAGAAGTTGACTTTGATGAAGGGTGAGGCTGTGACCTTGGACAGACAGATAGACTGTGTTTACTGGGATGATACTTTCTATGTATTGAAAAAGGTTCCATTTGAGCAGATAGTAGGATTACAAGAGGAGTATCATGCAAAAGCCATAGAGGTGGTTGAGGGGATGCAGAAAACTGGTCTGATAGATGGTTTGGATAATGTAGAGGAGGAACTGAAAACGAATACGAGTCTTCACAAGAAACTTGTTAAATTACAGCAAAACGGCGGGCTGGAATCTTTGGATATTCCCCGTATAAAGAAGATGGCAAAGGTTTGCAGGCGCTATGGTGAGAAGATCAATATAGGGGACGATGGGCATGTAAAGATAGGTGACCGTCGGGATTTTGAGACCGTAATCAAAGCGATGTGTGATTATTATAAGAAAGGAGAAGTTTCTGGAAAGAGCTATGGTACCTTCTCTGGAAGAGAACTGAAGGAAGTGGATACATGATGGATACATAGAAATCAGTGATATTCGAATCGACGGAGATTAGTAATTAAGGAATTAGGGAGGGTAAAATGGCGAAACGTATTGTTAGGATGATAAAGATTTCATCGGTACGTTTTGGGGTTATAAAGAGCTGATGTGGTTGAAGAGAATTTAGGAGTTCTCAAGACTCGCAAATTCGAATGAATGACAGTATTGAGTGGTGTAAGTATTTGTTATGGTCACAAAGGAGAAAAGATAATTGTACGTGTTTAATATAAACAGTTCAGAAATTGTATGTTGATAAGAATTCCATTTAAGGTATCTGCACGAACAGCCCGCCTAATAGGGCGTGAGAATGTGGCGACTTCAAAAGGAGCCATCATTGAGCTCGTGAAGAATGGGTACGATGCTGATAGCAGATTTAGCATTGTTCTCATCGATAATAGGTATGGAGTGTATCATGTTCAATTGGACAAATCTGACTATGATAAATTGATATCTTTAGGTACAGACAAAACCTTGCTTGACTCTATCTATCAACAGAAAGACGACGTGTATGTAGAAAGGAATGATGTAGATGCTGAGACAATTGGACGGTTGAAGAAACAACTCCAACGTAATGCCGTCATATACATCATTGACGCTGGAGAAGGTATGACGGGATATATAATCCAGAATTATTGGATGACTATTGGAACAGACAACAAATCAACACAATATATTACAAAAGGAGGTAGAGTAAAAGTAGGAGCGAAAGGCATAGGGCGTTTCGCACTTGATAAACTAGGAGAGCAATGCGAGATGTTTACTTTCTTTGACCCGAAAGTACATCAAGATATAGAAGCAGATGGTAGTACTACAGGAAATATTGGATATCATTGGGTGGTCAATTGGAATGAGTTTGAAGGCGCTAATAAAACGATAGATCACATTGGAGCAGGCGTAGAGGGCATATCCGATATGACATATCAGGATATCCTTCACTCAATTCCACTCACAGACAATCTAAAAAAACTTATAGAAGAAAAACCTGTTGAACATGGGACCATTCTTAAGATTTCGAATTTGAGGGATGTTTGGGATGCAGATGCCACGCAGAAGATATTTGATGATTTAGGTGTACTCGTACCACCTACAGAAAGCAGGGAGTTTGTCATTAGTCTACAATCGCTAGATGAACCTCATAAATATGGAGAGGTGGAAAACTCTTTCTGTGATGACTATGACTACAAGGTTGTAGCACATGCCGATGATCAACAGAACGTGAGTATCCGGGTATATCGGCAAGAATATAATGCAGAGGCAATACCTCTGTCTTTCTATAAACGTGATAACCAGCAGAACTATCCTTATCGTAGGGAAGATTTCTTGAGAGGATATTGGGAAACAGAACGCACATTCTCACAATTAATACCAGGATTCCGTGACTTTGATACAGACCAAGTGTTTACAAAAATAGGAGCCTTTGATTTTACATTCTATTATTTGAAACGCTCTGCAACTAAAAACGATGAATCACGCTTTTTCTATAGGCAGTGTCCATATAACCTTCGTAAGAGTTGGCTTGACAAATATGGGGGCATAAAGTTGTTCCGTGATAGCTTTAGAGTACGTCCTTACGGAGAAAAGAGTGATTCCGCATTTGATTGGCTTGGACTTGGTATGCGAAAAAACAATAGTCCAGCTGGTATTGCAAAGAAACAAGGAGGTTATAGGGTAGAAGCTGAGAATATTGCTGGAACTATTCTCATTTCTCGTATGTCAAATATTGAGTTTGAAGATAAATCCAGTCGTGAAGGCTTACAGGAGAATAAAACATTTTCTGTATTTAAGCAACTGATTATCAGTATTATTAAGATATTTGAAGAAGACCGTTCGCTTATAGCCAGAGAACTTGTGGCTGACGACGAAGATCGCAATGGAGCGGTGAGAGACAGAGAACGAGCAGAAGAATTAGCTAATAAGATTATATCTCAGAGCAAGAAAAATACAACAGATGGGCAGACACCTAACTACTCATCCACCGATTATCAGCTACAACTCCTTGCCAATATCAATGAGCAGAAAAATGAGGAAATCAAGCAACTGCGTGAGGAACAGCGAATACTCAGAGCATTGGCAAGTAGCGGACTGATGCTGGCATCCTTTGCCCATGATTTGAGTAAACTCAATGATTCGATGGATTATCGCTATGATAAAATTGTGAATCTTTTGAGAGATAAGGTAACTGAGGAAGATTTCCCTGAAGAACGCAGAAAAAATCCGTTTAAGTTGCTCGATCAGGCCAAACAGAATGATATTAAGATGCAGCGATGGCTGAATTTTTCTACCGATATTATCAAGAAAGATAAGCGAAGAAGGAAGACCGTATTATTCCTTCCATATTTTGAGAAATTGGAAGAGACCTGGGCAGGGCTTTTTGCTGAGCGAAGGATATTCTTTGACCATAGCCATGTAGCCGACATTTCAATGAGGGCTTTTGAAATAGACTTCGACAGCATATTCTACAATCTGATATCAAATTCTATAGAAGCATTCATCCGTTCTCGGGACAATCGAGAACGGCATATTGAGGTGTCACTTGAAGCTACTGAAAAAAGCATTGTCTGCACCTATAAAGACAATGGACCAGGACTTTCACCTGACATCGTAAAACCTGAAGATATCTTCCAACCACTGTTTACAACCAAACGAAATGTCAGTACTGGTGAAGAGACAGGAACTGGACTGGGAATGTGGCTTGTAAAACTTATTGCGGAGGACAACGACGCACGCATAACACTCCTTACCCCATCTGAAGGTTTTGGAATACAATTCATTTTTCCAATTAAATATAAACGAAGCTAATGGCATACAACATTCTATTTATCGACGAAGAAAGTTCACAGCATGAGCGTTTTTTGGACTATTTTGAGATAGTCTGTCCAGAGATAGTCCCCAAGTGCGTCTTTCCAGAAGCCTCTCTTGAAGAAATGTTGGAGACGCTTTCTGACATGCACCCAGATGCAATAGTTACAGATTATGTGTTGAATGAGATAAAGACAGACATCAGCTATAATGTAGATTATACAGGCATTGAACTGGTGGATGCTATACACAAACGCAGAGAAGGGTTTCCATGTTTTATCATCACATCATTTGACGATACCGCTGTAGATGCGACAGATGATGTGAATCTGGTATATATCAAGGATGTACTGAATACAAAAAAAGATACTAAAGATACATCCAAGGTTACATTTGCCCAAAGGATAATAAGTCAGGTTGACAAGTATCGGTCAAAGATAGACCATGCGAAAGAAGAGCTGTCGGCATTGGTAGAAAAAAGAGTTAAAGGGCAAACAGGTGCTTATGAAGAAGATCGAATCATTAAACTTGACTCATTTTTAGAAGGTGCTTTAGACGCATACGATGCAATCCCTTCTCAGATGAAAGAACTTTCGAATTTGGATAAGCTCAATGAGTTGATAGGTAAGGCAGATGAAATATTGAAGAAATTAGACTAATATGTCACATCCGTTTAGAACTGAACAACCAGAGCGCAATTGTGATAAGAAATACTCTGATTACAAGCGTTATAAATCAAACTTGGCAATAGATTTCCATCAGAAGTGTGGATATACGGATTGTTCCCATCGTTGGTTCGGCGGACAACGTACTTTTCAGATAGACCACTTGAAGCCTTGCTCAAAATATCCTGAATTGAAAACAGAATACAGTAATTTGGTATATTGCTGTTCTTATGTCAATCGAGCAAAGTCGGAAGATGATAGTCCAAATTATCTTGATCCGTGCGAAACGGATTATAATGAACATTTTGAACGAGATGACAGGGGCTTTATTGTTCCTAAGACAAAACAGGGGAGGTATATGTGTCATCATATGCAACTTTACCTTTACCGGTATGCTATCATTTGGAACTTGGATAGGTTATGTGATCGTATAGATAAACTTCAGACTATCAAAACACCCACTCAAGAAGTAGAGAAATTGTTATTTGAACTTCTGAAAAAGTTTTATGAATATAATAAATATCTTGCTGAAAACCAATGAATTCCCATATTAGCAGATATTTAAAGAGAAAAGGTCTGACAGACCCATTTCTTGTGAATAGTCTTTTTGTATCGGCTTATATACAGGAGAAAGGTTGGACTGTAAATCATTGTACCGTCATAACAAATCTGCTTGGATATGAGCAGGATACAGTATCTGAATTTATTTCTTTGCTAAAAAAAAGTGGCTTCACTTTTCAACTAGAAGAATTAATCAGGTTATTTGAATTTGTCATTTCTCCATCAGACAGAATTGTTACTGGTGCTGTGTATACACCAGTAGATGTTAGGAAGAAGATAGTCAGTCATTGTTTGAAACAACGCAGAAATATCAAAGAAGCCAAGATAGCTGACATTTCTTGTGGATGTGGAGGTTTCTTGGTTGATGTAGCTCTGTATTTGCATCGTACAACGAGAAAATGCTTCGCAGATATCTATCGTGAAAATATCTATGGTATAGACATACAGCGATATTCAGTTGACAGGACGAAAATTATACTAGCACTCTTGGCTTTGGGCTTTCATGAAGATTTAGATTTTAGCTTCAACATATTTGAAGCGGACACTCTCGATTATGCATCGGATGATTGGAATAAACTCTATACGGGTTTTGATGTTATTGTAGGAAATCCACCTTACGTCTGTTCTAGGAATGTAAGTAACGAGACAAAAGAGAAGATGCTGAGATTTACTATATGTAAATCTGGCCATCCAGACCTTTATATTCCATTTTTCCAGATTTCAGTAGAGATGCTAAAACAAGATGGCGTGATGGGATATATCACTATGAATTCTTTTTTGAGATCTATCAATGGAAGAGCCATTCGTGATTACTTCTCGAAAAAAAGACTGAACATTAAAATAGTTGATTTTAGGGGATACCAAATATTCCAAACGAAAAGCACTTATACCTGTCTTTTTTTCTTGAAGAAAGGCGTCAGAAGGCATTATGTTCAGTATTCGGTCAATGAAGCCGGAGACTTATCAAGAAAAGAAGAATATACAAGAGTTCCATATGACAACCTTGATAATGAAAAAGGGTGGACACTCAATGATTTCGACAATACTCGACAATTAGAGAGGACAGGAGTGGCAATAGGTGATTATTGTGGAATGAGACATGGTATAGCCACTTTGTGTAATAGCATTTATATTTTTAAACCAGACAGAGTTCGTAACGGGATGTATGTAATGTCCAAGAAAGGCGTTACATACGAAATAGAGGAAGAAATATGTCGTGATGTGGTGAACTCCAATAAACTTAATTCAGAAGTTGAGTTTGATGATATCATTGAAAAAGTTATATTCCCGTATAGACGGAATGCAGATGGAGTCATTAAAATCATAGATGAAGCGACATTTCAAGAAGATTATCCTAATGCTTATGCATACCTGTTAGGTAATCGAGAAAGGTTAGAAAGAAGGGATAAGGGGAAAACTGACAGATATCCAACTTGGTACGCCTTTGGCCGAACACAGTCACTGACGATGCCTGAATTCAAATTGTTCTTCCCGAAATTCTCCAATAAGCCTATTCGTTGTGTTTTGGTTGATGATGAAGATTTGCTGCTTTACAATGGAGTAGCTTTTGTATCGGATGATGAACGACGGTTACAAGTATTAAAGCGAATTATCGAATCACGTCTGTTTTGGAACTATATTCAGAAGAACGGGAAACCGTATGCATCAGGCTATTATTCCTTAGCAGGAATAGATGTGAAGAATTATGGCGTGCCTGAATTTAATGAGGATGAAGAGGATGCGCTTATTGCTATGGAAGATAAAGATGAGATAGAGGAGTTTTTAGAGAGGTATTATAGATAATGGTTAATCATTATGGCATATAAGATTTATAGTGTAGAGTCGAGAAAGGGTGGAGTGGGGAAGACTACGATTGCTCTGAACCTATCCAAGGCGTTGATTGATAAAGGATATGACGTGCTATTGATAGATTGTGATATAACAGGTACGTCTGTTACTGAAGCAGCTGGAGCCTCGCCCTTTTGGCAAAATGTAATTGATATAGTAAAAGTAAAGGATAGGCCGTGTAATTTACTTGAATATTTTGAAACTATATATTTGAAAGGAAGTAATATTAAGCATGATCTTGTTGACAATATACAGCTGAGTAAGGACAAGATACATCTTATCGGCTCAGAAATTTACGGTAAGGATGGGAATTTGATCGTAGACCCAAGACTTCTGATGGATGATTTGCATTCCTACTGGCTTGTCCGTCTGTTAGAGACGATTGCTGAAGAGTACAGCAATAAATTAAACTCAGAAAAAACGGCCATTGTACTTGATAATTCCCCAGGTTATGTAGGTATAGGCAAGAGTATACGAGAATGGTTGACATCACTGGGGTATGACTATGCACAGTTCTTGCTGATATCTTCACTGGATCAGCAGGACGTAGAGTCGACTATAAGTTCTGCATTGGAGATTGAAAGGGAAATGATAGGTAAATGGGATGTCGCGTACCTTTATGATCTGGTGACCAGACATAATGGCGATTTTGAAGAACTCCAGAAATTGCTAGATGAACGACCATCGTTGAAGGAATTCTATTACTCTCTGAAGGATAAACCCTACAAGAATAATTTAGAGGCTCGTCCGGAAGCGAATGACTTCATCAGTGTAGTGCTAAATAAGGTGCCTGATATGTATCGTGACAACCATCTTGGGTATAAGTATGACTCAGGCGGGTCTACTGATAGGGAACGCGTCTTTAAAAAACTTTTCCCAACGAATAATTTGGGCTTTCCTATTAATATTATTGAATATGACGCTTCTATATCAGGACAATTTATTGAGGCTAATATGACCTCGATAGAGTCTGATGAGAAACAACAGAAACAGCTTGATACGGCATTTAATAACTTTAATAAGAGAAGAGGCAATTATGTAGAGAGCTCAGACAAAGTAAAGCAAATATCCAGCCTGATAGGCTCTTTTAAAACCCTCAACAATAATTTACAGAAATTGGGATATGGCCCAATGGTAAGATCGCTTGGTAGCGGATTTACTTCAGATCAGTTTATCGTGGATATGATGAATCACATAAGTGGTCTTGGTAATGTTGTCATTCCTCAGATCGATTCAATGGAGTTTGATAATGATGAGTTATACAATTCCGACAAAGAACTATTGGCCCAGATGATATCCCAAAATAATTTAGTGGACTATTCTTCTGCTTTGTATTCGCTATTTGAATTTGTTTATAAGCGAGTTGGAATAAGCAATAAAAACTCTAATAAGTACCTGGTAGTAAGTTTGTCATTGCTGTTTAAGGCGTTCATGGGTATTCAGAATAGGCAATGTAAGGAACTTGGTGATTATCATCAGGTGCTGATGAAAGGTTTTACCGATAAGTCTGTCAGCAAAGAATTTCTTGAGGCGATACCGGGTAAAAACATTCCTCTGAAGGGGGATACAAAAGTGGTTTTTGACAGTGCTGTGACGGACTTGTTCAAGAAGAATTTTGTGAGGTTCTATCAATTGTTATGCTATGTACTTCTAAGAATGATAGACTGTGCTGATGATTACGGTATTGTTGCCCAGGCTTACCGCACGGCTATCATTAAGAAGGGTAGAACCTTGGGTGTAGATTTGAGACAGTATTTGCAAGCAGTTGTACTTAAGAAAACGGAAATATTTGACAGAGAGAAATTCGAAGAGATAGGCGAAAAGCCTTTCGAAATGCAGAACGTCAAGGATATGCTTAATAAACTTGTACTAAATAAAGAATAAGAAGTGGACTTCAATTATTTGGATTTTTATCGTCATGATTTCAAGAGGTCAGACATCTTCAAGGCGTTAAGCTCCGTATCTCCTGTAAGCCTGGGTCGCCTTCAGAGGGATTATGAGAAGGAAGGCTTTGGAGTTACTGATTCTCTGTGGCAGTTGCGTCGTAGAACCACGGCAGAGTATTTCAGTAAGGTGTATCGGGCTCAGACGGAGGCTCTGACCTATTCGAAGAAAGTGTTTCCAACGTACAAGTTCATTATGCCAGATGCCTTGGCTGACGACTGGCTGTCGACAGTCGACTGGCATAAGAAGTATCCCACGAGAGACCATTCACTACATCAGACCTTGACAGCCTATATCGTGGCAAAACTCCTAGGTAATGGGGAATCAAAGTATTCTTTGATGCTACCAAATGGCAAGAGACTGTTGGATTATTGTGTGGAGGTTATGCTTCAAGGAAGACGTATGGAGTATTTTCGGAACTATGCCATGAGTATCGGTACAGATTTTGAGAATCTTGGTGTGAAGATGAAAGAGATGTGGGCGAAGGATGTGTTCTATGAGGCAGCTATTATTTCAACATTGTTTCATGATATGGGTTATCCATGGCAGTATGTGAATAAATTGGCCAAGAGCGTAGAAGTAGCAGAATATTCAGAGACGATGACAATGGTTAGCAATGCTCATGCGGCCAAGAATGCCATGCGGAACAGATTGCTGATTTATCCATTCTACGGTTATTCGGAGGTGAATATAAAGCATGCGTCATCAACTTATGATAAAGAAGTGGAAACGTTGATAGATAGAGCACTGAAAGAGTCGCATGGTTTACCTGGAGCTTTGGGTTTTATGTGTCTGAATGACAAAATAAGAAATTATAGGCAGATACCCAGTTTACAGGAATCTTCCTACCGATTGATCTTGGACTATGCGTCCATGGGTATAATGATGCATGATATGGAGGGCTTATACTGGGATAACAAGGCGAAGGAAATGCCTAAACACTCGATGCTGAGACTATCGTTTGACGTGGATCCATTGTCGAGTCTTATATCTATGGCAGACATTTTGGAGGATTTCCAGAGACCTTCAGCGAAGTTTGAAAGGATTGGTGGAGGTGATGTCGGCCTGGAGTATAATTTCCCTTGTGAAGAGACGAGGATAAGGATCAGAAATGGGGTGCTGCATATCATTTACCGATATAAAAGCAATGCTCTAGCAGGTGAGAATAGAAAGAGGAGGAAAACGGAAGTGAAGGAGTATTTCGAATCGAGGAATGGATATGTAGATTTGACTTCTTTGGGAATCAAAGATACTGTTTGCGAAGTGATTTGGTGAAGGTGGAGTGGATGAATAGGTCCAGATGGGAAATAGGGAATTGGATTCTTGTGATGAGTGAGCGTTTGTATATTATAGGAAATGGGTTTGACAGATATCATGGGGCGCCGTCGTCCTATTATGACTTCAGGACATATCTGACTCATCATAATGTGGATATCATCAAGACGTTTGATTTGTACTTCGGACCGAGGTCGCTAGGGTGGACTTTGGCACATCCGATACTTATCGATTGGTATTTTGGGGATTTTCCTGATTTTCATCTTCCTATTCCAAAGAACGAGTGGTCGATGAAATGGCTGTGGAGCGATTTTGAGAGGTGTCTCTCGATGTTGAACCGCGAGAAACTGATGGATATATTGGATGTGGAGCTGCCCAATCTTTTTGAGGATGATAAGGATTTTAACTACGGGGACTATTTTATTACTCTCGATGATATCAGTGAAAGGGTAAGGCTGTGCAGTTTCGAGATGCGGTATCAGTTTCATAAATGGATTAAGACGTTGCAATATGCCAAGGGGTATAAGCGAAGAATGATAGAACTGGACCGAGAGGCCTTATACTTGAATTTTAATTATACGGAGTTCCTTGAGAGTGTGTATGGTGTGGCGCATGAGAATATTTGCTATATCCATGGGTCGAAGAGAGACAAATATGGTTCGCTGGTGTTGGGGCACCATTTGGAGGAGGAACGGGAATATGAGATGTGGATACATAAGAATAGGAATCGCAAACGTAACAGGCCAAATCTGAAAGGCAAGAACGGGAAGTATTTTGCCAATGACAAGTTGGGCTATCTGGCTTATTTCCTTGATAATCCGAAGAAGGGAAACTGGCGTAATCCGATACGATATTATGCTGCGGAGGGTGCAAAGGAGCGATTTGAGGGCTACTATCATGAGAGTTACAAGGATACGGAGACCGTGATACAGCAACATGAGGGCTTCTTTAGAAACTTGGGTGGGGTAAAAGAGATAACGGTTATAGGCCACTCAATGAGTGATGTGGATATGGCTTATTTTGAGAAGGTAGTTGCATCGATAGCTGATATCGGACAGGTGAGATGGCGGTTCAGCGTGTATTCGAAGCGGGATGAACAAAATGTGAAAAGACTGGTGAAAAGGCTAAATCTCCCTGTAGCGGAAAATGTCCAGACGTTTAGCCTACAGCCCAAATCTTGAGTCTGGACTCGAATCCATTCGCCGGAACAAAGGGTGCTGTGAAGAGCAGATCCTCCGGAGACATGTTAACCCTGCAAGTTGGGGTTCTATAGTATGGATGTCGTATTGGAACATCCTTCGGGGTGTTGATGTAAACCAGGTTGTTAAGTAGAGGTCAAAGAACTCGAAAACAGACTGCGAATGGTTATGGAGATAGTGGTTTCGGCCGTTGTCTCCTTTTTTTGTGGGGTATTTAGTTAAAAAAGGTGTTGATGTGTTGATATTTTGAATTTAATTCATTATCTTTGCGTCGATTATAATTGACTTCGAGAAAAACGGAGGTCAGAGTTGCAATCATTAAGCGGCTGAAGACCAGAGCGATATGATGACGACGAATCAAGATGAAAAAGATAGAGGGCGCGACACTGAGGTGTGTGGTGACCCTAAGATTTGGTTCCCGATGAGGGTGACGTATCAGCGGGAGATGAAGATCAAGAAGGCCGGCATCAACCCCAACCTCGTTGACTCTGAGGATCACATCCAGAGCAACATGGCCAAGGGTTGGCTCACACAGGCTCAGGCTGACGAGGCCCGTAAGATCATTGCCGAGGCAAAGGTCGAGGGTGAGGCTCAGCTGAAGATGCCTATGATCGAGAACATCGCCAAGGGTCGCGTTCAGAAGTTCCTGAAGGAGAGCTGCCTGGTTGACCAGGAGTTCCAGTTCGGCGACGGCGACAAGGCTACTGTTGCTCAGTGGCTCGCCAAGCAGGACAAGGAGCTGAAGATCGTTGCCTTCAAGCGTTTCACGCTCGTTGCAGACTAATCATAATGAATCCCCCGCCAGTTGCGGGGGATTCTTATATAATAAAGCCTCACCGGATTGGTGAGGCTTTACTTTTTACTTGAAGATCTTCTGGGCGAACATCGTCAGATAGATGCGCCAGTTGCGCCAGATGTGACCGCCATCGGTCTCGACATACTCATACGGATAACCCTTGCTGTCCCAGAAAGCACGCAGGTCAACGGTGCTCTGATAGAGGAAGTCGGTCTTACCCATACCCATCCAATAGAGCTTGGGCTTGCTGCCGAAGAGTTTAGCACTCTGATCTGCGAACTCAGGATTGGCCTTGATCTGCTCGGCAAATGAATCCTGGTAACCGCCTTTAGCCAAGTGCAGACCTGCAGAGAAGAGACCAAAATAGTCGAACTTGTTGGGATAGAGCAGACTCACGTGGAAGGTGTGACCACCACCCATTGACAAGCCACAAATAGCTCTGTGAGAACGATCCTTCAGTGTGCGATAATTGGCATCTACATAGTTCACGATGTCCATAAAGCTCTCAGGAATAGATGCAGCAGCAGGCTCAGTAGGAACTGTACCACCATCGCGGAAGCCAGGAGTGTACATACCCCAAGACCACTCACCAGGGGCAGCCTGACAGTTGGGGTTGCCGTTTGGCATCACAACGATCATGGGCTTTGCCTTACCAGTGGCAATCAGGTTGTCGAGGATCTGAGCAGCACGTCCGAGTTCGCTCCAGGCGTTCTCGTCGCCACCGGCACCATGCAACAGATAGAGCACCGGATACTTGCCGCCTTTGTCATAGCCGGCAGGAGTGTAGATAGTCATACGACGCTGCATCTTCAGCGTGGGGCTGGGATACCAGACCTTGCTCAGGTTGCCGTGGGGCACCTCGTTCACGCTGTACAGATCACCCTTGTCACCCTTCTCGTCGCTGACGATGAAGATGTTGGTGAAGCTGACGATGTCACGGTTCACGTAGATGTTGGCAGGATCCTTCACACCCGTCATACCGTCGATGTTGAAGGTGTAGCTGTACATCTCAGGGGCGAGTTTGTCGGTGGTATAGCTCCACACGCCGTTCTTGCCTTCCACGAGCTGGGCCACGCCTGGGGCATCATACTTACCATAGCCAGGGATGTCGATCGGCTGGGTGGGCAGGAAGTCTCCTGTCACCTCGACCTTGACGGCCTTGGGGGCGAAGAGGTTGAATGTTACTGTGCCGTCCTTATTGACGACGGGAGATTGAACACTGGCACTATTGAAGAGTTTCTCCTGTGCCGAGGCACTCAGACAGCACATAGCTGCCAGCGCCATACATACGATTGATTTTCTCATACTATAATTATTTAAAAAGTCTCTGTGCGAGCTGGTGGAGGTTGTTGCGCCAGGTGTACCAGGTGTGGCCGCCAGGAACGGTGTAGAACTCGTACTTGATACCCTCGGCATCGAAGAGCTTCAGGGTGGCGAGGCCGTTCTGATAGGCGATGTCCTCAGGATCGCCCTGAGTGAAGACGAGCTGGCGCACGTTCTTCTTGATACCGTCGGCAGCCTTGGCGAGACGCTGACGATAACCCTCGAACTGTTCTGCCTGAGCAGGGAACCAGCCTGCACTCAGCACCCAGAAGTAGTCGAACTTATCGTTGTCGTTGAGGATGGTCTCCATCGTCTCCATGCCTCCCATCGAGAGACCGGCCATCGCACGGTGGGCCTTGTCTGCCACGACGCGGTAGTTGTCTTCGATATAGGGGATGATACTCGTAACGAGATCCTGCTCGAAGAGGGGCACCTCGTCCATGAGGTTCTTCGCAGCGATGGAGCCGTTGGGCATCACGACGATCATGGGCTGTATCTTTCCCTCAGCCAGGAGGTTGTCGAGGATAGTGCCGGCACAGCCCACACCAGGCCATGAGGCATCATTGTCGCCACCACCATGAATCAGATAGAGCACAGGCAGTTTATCAGCAGACTTCTCATAGCCTGCGGGCGTCCAGACATGCAGACGGCGCAGGGTGTTGAGCGTCTTGCTGAAATAGTAACGCTGAGCGATGGCACCATGAGGGATCTCAGGACGCACGTCGTAGAATTGCTTACCATCACTGATCACGGCGAGGGCAGAAGTCTCGGCAGAGAGCGGACCTTTCGGATCCTGTACTTTCACACCGTCAACGGTGAAGTTATAGCGATAGACACCGTCCTTCAAATCTGAGATGACAGCCGTCCACACACCATTATCGGCCTTTGTGAACTGCAAGGGCTGGCCCCAGGGCATCGCGTCACCACCAAAGCCCACTTCCTTGGCATTGGGGGCATAGATACTGAACGCTACCTTACCATTGCCCAGATTGCGAACGGGCTGCAGCGTATCATTGGGTGTCGGCTGCATCTGCCACTGTGCACACATCGGCACCACCGACATCATCACTCCAAATAAAAACAAAATTCTTTTCATACACTTCTTTTTTTGTTTATAGTTTATGGTTTATAGTTTATAGATGATTACTTCTATAGACAGAATAGTTTTGAGACTGACCTGTGAATGGCTTGCACGGTATTCATCTATAAACTATAAACTTTAAACTATAAACATTATTATCTCTTTAACAGGTTTAATTTCACATTGGGTTGCATCACGTTGTGGACCTTCTGCGTCCAAGCCTTCACTTTGGCAGTAGCCTTGGCCTCGACGGTGTTGGCAGAAGAGCAGATCATAAAGGTATAGACACCAGCATCGGTCTTCCAGGCTGAAGCCTTCTCGTTGAAGGAAGCGAGGTCAGAGGTCTTGACGGTCATAGTGACAGTCTCCTCCTCACCAGGCTGTAGGAGTTTGGTCTTGGCATAGTTGCGCAGTTCCTTCTCAGGCTTGTTCATTTTCTTGCTGTTGGGAGCAGCCACGAAGAGCTCCACGACATTGCGGCCAGCACGCTTACCCGTATTCTTCACGTCCACCTTAATAGTATAGACACCATCCTCTTCCTCAACCTCCAGATCGTCGTATTCGAAGGTGGTATAGCTGAGGCCGAAGCCGAAGGGATAAGCCACGGGCTTGCCGAAGCTGTCGAAGTAACGATAGCCCACATAGATATCTTCTTCGTAGTTCGTGAAGTCGATATTTGCCTGAGGTGTGCGCTCCTTTGGTGCCTGATCCTTGTTGTAGCCCCACATGAACATCGCACCCAGCGTCTTGTCATCTACGTTGGCAGGGAAGTTCTTGTCAGCATAGGCATCGCCATAGTTGATCTGGAAGGTCATCGGCAGCTTGCCAGAGGGATTCACCTTGCCGCTGAGCACATCAGCCACAGAGAAACCGCTCTCCTGACCACCCTGCCAAGTGCAGACGAGGGCGTCAATCTGATCCTGCCAAGAGGCGACATCGATAGGACTGCAGATGTCGAGCAGCACAACAACCTTCTTGCCTTTTGCGTGATAAGCCTCGCTGACGGCCTTGATCAGTTCCTTCTCACCGTCTTTCAGGTAGAAGTCGCTCTCGCTGCGGTCAGCAGCTTCACCGCTCTTACGACCTAATGAGATGATGGCCACGTCACTACCCTCGATGGCGGCATTCAGTTCCTCAGCCGTAAACTGCTTCTCGTCAGCACGCGCGGGAGGCATCAGCGAGAAAGGAGGACGGCCATTGGGGAAGAGGCGCTTCTCCTCGGCAGCAAGATGCTGGGTATAGACACCGATCAGCGGCTTGTAGACCTCATAACCTACGCTGCGCAGACCCTCGATCAAAGAAACAGTATAGTGACCTACACTCGTGCCTCCGAAGCCGGAACCACCAGAGATCCAATCATAGCTCGTGCAGCCGAAGAGAGCGACGCGCTTGCCTGTCAGCGGCAGGACATTTCTACTGACTCCTGACTCCTGACTCCCGACTCCTCCATTCTTCAACAGCACAATACCATCGGCACCTACCTCGCGAACCGTCTTGGCATGAGCCTTCAGATTGGGCTCGTTGCTATACTTATATCCCTTAAAGTTATGTGTCTTTATCACATATTCTAATATACGCTTCACGTTGGCGTCGAGCACCTCCATCGGCAGCTTGCCGCTCTTGGCGGCCTCGAGGATAGCCTGATACTGCTTATCCTGTCCAGGCTGCAGCATATCGTTACCAGCCAGCATGGCGGCTACGGCATCATCGCCGGCATTCCAGTCAGACACGTACATACCCTTCCAACCCCACTCGTCACGGACGATGGTGGTCAGCAAGTCGTAGTTCTGTACTGCATACGGACCATTCAGTTTATTATAAGAGGTCATGATGGTCCAGGGTTCGCTTTCCTTCACCATAATCTCAAAGGCCTTCAGGTAGATCTCACGCAAGGCACGCTGCGACACCTGGGATATGTTGTTGTTTCTGTTGGTTTCCTGGTTGTTGGCCACGAAGTGCTTCGGACAAGCAGCCGTACCCTCGCTCTGCACGCCACGCACATAACCTGCGCCGATGGTGCCGGAGAGGTAGGGATCCTCTGAGTAATACTCGTGGTTACGTCCGCACAGTGGATTGCGGATGAGGTTCATCGCAGGCGAGAGAATCCAGTCGAGACCGAACTCGCGCACCTCGTTGCCGATGCCCTGTCCCACCTTGAAGGCAGCCTCACGGTCCCACGTCGAGGCGAGTGTCATCGAAGCCACGAAGTCGGTGGGGTAATAATCATTATGATCCCACGCACGGGTAGCATTCATGCGGAGACCCTGCTGAGAATCAGCACAATAAGTCTCGGGGATACCCAGACGGGTCACGGAGAACGTGCTGCCTGCGGTGCCGGGGAACTTCGCGTCGTCGTTGAAGTGCATACCACGGCCAAGCACCATGTGGCACTTCTCCTCCAGCGTCATCGCCTTCACGACCTCGTCGATGTTTGCCGCCGTGAGTATCTGGGCGGACATACGAAGGCAGTAGCCGCACAAGGCGCCCACAGCCACAACTACCATACTAATCTCATGAATCAAAAACTTTCTTATCATATCTTACTGAATTAATTGTTAGTCGATGCAAATATACGAAATCTTTTTCGTTTTGCTGGTGCAAAGGTCGTTATTATTTCATAAAGGTGTTGTCTGTTGCGTTCTTTTGATTGTCCGACGTGTTCAAAAACGCCTTCCTGTTTTCCGATTTGTTCAAATCCGTTCCGATTCGTTCAAAACCGTTCATCACGTCACGTCTCTCTCCCGACAGTTTGCGTTTATCTCCCATTATTGACACTATTCTGTCAAACAAATAAAAAAGTCTCTTCGTTTTCGTGCTGGTTTGAAACTTTTTGCCTATCTTTGCATCATCAATCAAAAAGACAATGACTAATATGAGACTAAAAACAATGCTTGTGGCGACCGTCGCCTGCCTGTTTACCATCACCCTGAGTGCGCAATCCCAGCGCGAGACCGTCCGCCTCGACAAGGGTTGGAAGTTCGCCTTTGGCCACGCCGCCGATCCCCAAAAAGACTTCGGCTGCGGCACGGAGTACTTCAACTATCTGACGAAGGCCAACTCCATCCACAACGAGGGTCCCTACTCTCGCAAATTCAACGATTCCACGTGGCAGGAGGTGCAGATACCTCACGACTGGGTGCCTACCCTGCCCTATGCCCGTGAGGCGAGCCACTCCCACGGCTATAAGACCGTCGGCTGGAAGTACCCTGCCACCAGCGTGGGCTGGTATCGCAAGGTCTTCACCATCGGCGAGGAGGACTTCGGCAAGCGCCTCCAACTGCGCTTCGACGGCATCTTCCGCAACGCCCAGGTGTGGTTCAACGGCTTCTACATGGGTACGGAGCCTAGCGGCTATGTCACACAGATCTACGACATCACACCTTATATTAACTATGGTGGCGACAACCTCATTTGCGTCCGTGCCGACGCCTCGCTCGAGGAGGGCTGGTTCTACGAGGGTGCAGGCATCTATCGCGACGTGTGGCTCGAGAAATCCGCTCAGGTCAGCGTGGCCCCCTTCGGCACGTTCGTTCATGCCCAGCTCGAGAATCATGGGGCCGTGCTCACCATCGAGACAGAAATACACAACAATGGTCTGACGGCTCAGCAGTGTGAAATCTCTCAGCGTCTGCTTGATGCCGACGGCCACGAAATTGCCAAGACCTCCGCTGCCAGCCTCAGCCTGAAGGCGAAGCAGACCTCCGCCACGCAGCAGACGCTCACCGTCAGCCAGCCCCGTCTCTGGAGTCCCGTCGATCCCTATCTCTATCAGGTGGAGACAACCGTCAGTCAAAACGGCAAGGTAGTCGATGTCTATCTGACCACCACGGGCATCCGCTCCATCGCCTTCGATGCCCAGCGTGGCTTCCACCTCAACGGCGAGCCGCTGAAACTCAAGGGCGTCAACCTCCATCAGGACCATGCCGGCGTGGGGGCTGCCATCCCCGATGCTTTGCAGGCCTGGCGTATCAGGCAACTGAAACAGTTCGGCTGCAATGCCTACCGTGCCTCACATAATCCCATGACGCCAGCCCTGCTCGATATCTGCGACCGTGAGGGCATCCTCGTCATCGACGAGAACCGTCTGATGGGCATCAACGAGGAGCATCTGCGCCTTTTGGAGCGGATGATCAAGCGCGACAGGAACCATCCTTCGATCATCCTCTGGAGCGACGGCAACGAGGAGTGGGGGCTGGAGAACACCATCCAGGGCATCCGTCTGGCCGAGGCGATGCGCGAATATACAAAGCTCTATGACCCCACACGTCCCAGCACAGTGGCGAATGCGGGAGGCACCGAACTCATCAAGGGCCTCGACGTCGTGGGCTTCAACTATATCGTCCAGAACGATGTCGACAACCGCAAGAAAGCCCATCCAGACTGGAAGATCGTAGGTACTGAGGAGACCACGGGCTGTGGCACACGAGGCTGGTACTTCAACTCGCCCGACTATCCAGGACGCATGGTTTCCATGAATCGCGACACCACCCATCACCATGTGGAGAACGTCATCGAGCGCGGCTGGCAGTTCTATGCCGACCGTCCCTGGGGCGCAGGACTCTTCTATTGGACAGGCTTCGACTATCGCGGCGAGCCCAATCCCCTCGTCTTCCCTGCCCACGACTCCGAATTCGGCATCCTCGACTACTGCGGCTTCTGGAAAGACGAGGCGTGGTATCTGAAATCGTGGTGGACCAATGAACCTACACTCCATATCTTCCCCCACTGGAACCTGCAGGGCCACGAGGGCGAGACCATCGAACTTTGGGCTTACAGCAACTGCGACGAGGTGGAACTCGTCGTCAACGGCCAAAAGCTCGGTCGTCAGACGATGCCCAAGAACGGACACCTGAAGTGGAACGCCGTCTATCAGTCTGGCCGCGTGGTGGCCTACGGCTATAAGAACGGCAAGCGCATCCTCACGGAGACCATCGAGACCACGAAGCCTGCCGCTAAGACCGTGCTCAAGGCAGACCGCAGCCAGATTACTGCCGACGGTCGCGACCTCGCCGTCATCACCATCGAGGTGCAGGATCAGAAAGGCCGCATCGTACCCGATGCCTGTCCCGTGCTCACCTTCACCCTCACGGGCAACGGCCGCATCCTCGGAGCCGGCAATGGCGATCCCTCCTATCCCGGCCTCGACCATCCTGACGCTATGGACTGCCGACAGTTCACCATCCCAGCCTTCAACGGTCTGGCCCAACTGCTCATCCAGAGCACCGACGACGCCGGCACCCTGCAGCTCACCTGCACCTCCGAAGGCCTCAACACTTCAACGATACAACTCAACACAATGAAATAAGCATATAGGACTCGCAGGGATGCGAGTCCTATATGCTTACTAATCAATAACCAAAAACCAAAAGCAATCGTCCAAACCGCCTCAAAATGTGTCGCATGAAAAGAAAGTTCCATTATTATTTGGTGCCTTCAACAATTATCCTTACCTTTGCATTTTGTATATGCTGACCGCCAACTGGCGTCGTCAAGCAGAACGCGAAATAGTAATATACGGTTTAAAGATTACAATAATGAAAAAAGTTTTGTTAATGGTCATAGCCGCCATGATGGCTACCGCAAGTGTGAAAGCACAGGAAGAGGTGGAGATGCCGATGAACGAGTTTGCCGTGGCCTATGGTACAGGCTCTAACACTGACCTCATCGGGACAATTGCTAAGGGTATGTTTACCGGTAAGCAGCTTGACTTCTGGGGACCTCTCAGCTTTGAATATTTTCATCGTCTGAATAGTAACAACAGGTTCGGACTCGGTGCCGTCTTTGTTGTCGCAGGCTGTAAATGGGATGACGATAAGGATGCCAAAACGACCTTCTTCACCATCATGCCCGCTGCGAAGTACAACTGGGTGGTCAAGAAACACTTCAGCATGTATTCCAAGGCAGCCGTCGGTATCACCTTCAGGTCTGAAAGTGGCAAGGACGAGAGCAAGAATGACGGGGGTGGCGCTAACTTCAACTTCCATTTGACAGGTATCGGTCTGGAGTTCGGAAGTGTTGTCCGCATCTTCGGTGAAGCCGGTTTTGGTGAGCAGGGTGTCTTCCTCGCCGGTCTGAGACTGAAGCTCTAAAAGAGGTTTTTCCGCTGATTATATACACTATTCAAGCATATAGGACCCGCATCCCTGCGAGTCCTATATGCTTACTAATCAATAACCAAAAACCAAAAGCATTATGAAAAAACTAACTCTAACTAACTCATGTATGAATCTTAAATCTGATGCAAAGTTACGGCGATTTCCGTCTCATTCCAAACATTCCCGCCTTTTTCTCTCCAACTTATAGCGACAACGCTCCTGTCAGGCGACAAAACGCCCAAACCACCTCAAAACCTGTCGCCTGATAAGAAAGTTCCATTATTATTTGGTGCTTTCAAGAATTATCCTTACCTTTGCACCAAGAAACTTTAAGATTAACAATAAATCCACTTACTATGGACCAATTATGCAGCATCCAAGACTTGATTTGTGCCGATTTCAGCCATCCGAGCAAGAAAATTAGCATAAATGTTGATTTCTTGGCCCAAATATTTGGAATAATCAACTTTTATGTTTATTTTTGCAAACGAAATTAGCTTATGGAAAGAAACTTATTGATTGAGTTATTGGAAGACGGCGACAAAGTCAGCTTGTATTCACCACATTTCGAGGGAGAGGAGTACTCTGAGTTTGAAAAGTTCCTGCTTGCCTACAAAGACACTTATCCAAATGATGTACGACAACTGGTCTATAGACTTGACATCATCAAACGAGACGGAGCAGCAGACAGACACTTCCGATACGAGGGAAAAAAGAATGATCGCGTGATGGCATTGCCCTCCCACCTTGAGACCACCTCCCTCAGACTCTACTTGTTGAACATTCAGGCCAAAATCCTCATATTGGGCAACGGAGGACTGAAGACAACAGCAACCTATCAGGAGGACGATCATCTGCACAGATGCGTGAAGACACTCCAAAAGATAGACATCAAGATAAAACAAAGAGAACACGAGAAAGTGATAGTCATTACGGGCACAGAGATGCTTGGCGAACTGTCTTTCTCAATTAACGATGAATAAAAGACAAGAATTATGAGAACGAACAGAATTATGGATGAAATCCGCAGCACCATTTCTCCGGAGATGAAGTTACAGATGGAGATGTCTGTGGCCATCGCCAACCGTATCTATGAAATACTCGAGGCCAAGGGGATGACACAGAAGGAACTGGCAAGGCTCCTGGGCAAGACGGAGACCGAGGTAAGCAGATGGCTGTCTGGAACCCATAACCTGACGCTCTCCACCATCTGCAAGATCTCTGCCGCCCTCGACGAGGAGGTCGTAACCGTACCACGGAAAGAATTGGAGCCCGAGTTAGTATAATTTTATTATACTTTCTGCTGGCAAGAAGCTCTT
Organism: uncultured Prevotellaceae bacterium; assembly: GCA_902776545.1. Taxonomy (GTDB): domain Bacteria; phylum Bacteroidota; class Bacteroidia; order Bacteroidales; family Bacteroidaceae; genus Prevotella. The sequence goes on from CACYQO010000001.1 coordinate 27,654, forward strand.
CGCCATTTGTTCAAAGCCGTTGGCATAAATGTATGTCAAGGGTTTCCATTTTATACAGCGTTCCCCATTTTGTACTGTCAATCGTTGATGACAAAACGGTATGTTTCGCCATCAACAGGTATATCAAGAATCAGGTATGACGATTTCACAGGCTTAACGGCGATAAAGCCATCGTGCTCGGAGTGGTCGAAAATCGTGTTTGCTCGCCAGTAGCCTTCCTCAATTCGTTTCAGTTCCTGTTTGTTGTCATAGGAAGCCTCATCTATTCGTTTTTCCCTACTTATCTCATTAAGATAGCGGGTATCAGCATCTTGAGGTCCGATGGCCTCGACTCCTGCAACAATTGTTTCAGTCAGGATGTTACTCCACCAAAAGGCACTACTCGTCTTTCTCATGTATCTCTCTGGCGTATAGATATCCAAGGAATCCTGCTCCAATAACGAAGCGTCACCACCATTCTCCAAAAAACGCTCAACCCGATAGCGGGTCTCCTTGTAAGTGTTTCCTGGTGCAGCATAGGCGTAGGCCCTGATTTCCTTTGGCTCGAACACAAAGTCGTGACCGCTGTCATTGATGATAGTAATGTGAGGTTCGAACAGACCTCTTGGCGATGGGTCAACTACGAGACTGATGCCCTGATTGGTACAGTAATACACACGATGGTTATCCTTGACATAAGTTTTGTATTCCTTGGCATCTTGTCCCGCCATCACACTAATACAACCGTATGCAATCAGCAAACACAATGAAATGATCTTTTTCATCTTCGTACAATTTGATTGTTTCTGCAAAAGTACAACCATTTCCAAAACCCACAATAAGGTTTCCCCTAAAAGAGGATAGGGAAATCCCTATTGTTTAATTAGTCACGGTCACACGTGTGACCATGCGACCTTTTTTTGAAGATTGGTTCGAAATTATTTTACAAGTCGAGAAAGCAAGGAGAAAGGACGGACTTTAGATAGTCCAAACTGGGAGTTTGCAGTAACTAAACTCCAAGTTTACTTACTGTAAAGTCCCGTTTTCCTTAGTTCAAAACCGAAGCTTTTGTAACTGCTTGTATATCAAGTAGATGCTGAAACTTCGGGCAGAAATGCATTGTTGTGAATTTTGTTGACAAAATCTATTGTAAGAAACGAAATAATCAAGACCTACCGCGTCCTGATAAATGAGGTGCATGCAGAAAAATCATCAGACCTCCCGTCTATTATGGAAAATCCTTTGTTTATCGGGGTTTCAGCACGGGAGGTCATGTTTAGAGACCTCCCATAGACCTCCCGTCTGACCTCCCCAGCCTCAGGCAGGATCCTAAAGGAGAGACCAAGGGAGAGGTGACGGGAGGTCTATGGGAGATGTAGGGGAGGTCTTATTTGGAGACCTCCCGTCTTGAAACTCCTGTAAACACAGGCGTTTCCAAAGAATACGGGAGGTCTCGGCACATAATCATTCACAACGTGAATTTTGACACATCATACGTGACTTGGCATCTGAACGACCCTTAGTTGGCGGAATTTCAAGTAGATTAACAATTAAAATCGTGGATTCTGCACGATTTGCACTATCTTTGCACCAATGAAACAGATAAAAGGTGAAACCGACAGTCGCGTGACGCTGTATCCTATATGCTGACGGAAAAGACAATGGAGAAACTGCGGATTCTCGCAGAGTCGGCGAAGTACGATGTGTCGTGCTCGTCGAGCGGCACCGTTCGCAAGGGCAAGCAGGGGATGGTGGGTTCGACGGTGGGAGGCGTGGGCATCTGCCACTCGTTTGCCGACGACGGAAGATGTATCTCGCTGTTGAAGGTGATGCTGACGAACTACTGCATGTACGACTGCGCCTACTGCATCAACCGGCGTTCGAACGACATCAAGCGGGCGACGCTCTCCGTCAGCGAATTAGAGGACATCACGATGGAGTTCTATCGCAGGAACTATATCGAGGGACTCTTCCTGTCGAGCGGCGTGGTGCGCAATCCCGACTACACGATGGAGCGACTGACGGCCATCGCAAGGGATTTAAGAACCGTACACCGATTCAACGGCTATATCCACCTGAAGAGCATCCCAGGCTGTTCGCAGGAACTGCTGAACGAAGCGGGGCGCTATGCCGACCGTATGAGCGTGAACATCGAGATTCCCAAGGAGGAGTCGCTGAAGCTGTTGGCACCGGAGAAGGACCACAAGAGCGTGTTCCAGCCGATGAAACTGATCCAGCAGGGGGTGCTTGAGAACAAGGAGGACCGAAAGAAGTATCGCCACGCACCACGATTCGTGCCTGCTGGACAGTCGACGCAGATGATCGTGGGTGCGACGAAGGAGAGCGACAAGGATATCCTCACGATGTCGTCGATGCTCTACGGCCAGCCAACGATGCGACGGGTGTATTACTCGGGCTACGTCAGCGTGAACACGTACGATCCGCGTCTGCCGATCTTGAAGCAGCCGCCGTTGGTAAGAGAGAACAGGCTGTATCAGGCAGACTGGCTGTTGCGGTTCTATCATTTCAAGGTGGAGGAGATTGTGGACGACCTGCACACAAACCTCGACCTCGAGGTGGATCCCAAGTTAGCATGGGCGCTGAGACATCCGGAGGCATTTCCTGTGGACATCAACACGGCGGACTATGAGCAGCTGTTAAGGGTGCCTGGACTGGGTACGAAGTCGGCGTGGCTCATCGTGAACTCACGGAGATTCAACCGCCTGACGAGTTATGACCTGAAAAAGATGGGGGTGGTGATGAAGAAGGCGAAGTACTTCATTACGTGCAACGAACTGACCTCTCAGTTCTCACAGCCCATCGTCGGCATCAACGAGTTGCGTCCTGAACGCCTCCGTCCGCTGCTCATCTCGAAAACCCAGCAGAAACGGGCCGCTGACGAGATGCAACTAAAAATAGATTTCAAAGACGAATAAGTAAACAACTTCTTAGAAGCGTTAATTATGCTTAATTATCGAGTGTCTTCCTTGCATATATGCAGATATATTTGTTATTTTGCATTTCATAAAATATGAAACGTAAAATATGAAATTAGAAAACCCTTTTCCTGAGTATGGCTACTTTGGTCCGGAATACTTCTGCGACAGGGAGCAGGAGACGGAAGAACTCATTAATGCGCTGGTCAATGGCAGCAATGTGACGCTAATGGCTCCCCGTCGCATCGGTAAGACAGGATTGATAAGCCATGCCTTCGAACGGATGAAGGCAAAGGACAAAAATGTGCGCTGTTTCTATGTGGACATCTTCTCGACAAAGACCTTTAACCAGATGGTACAGTTCATAGCCAATGCCGTCATCGGGAAACTCGATTCTCCCTCGCAGTCAGTCATGAGGAAGCTCAATAACTTCGTGTCGGCCCTGCGGCCTACGATGAGTCAGGATCCCATCACAGGCATGCCTACTTTCAGTGTGTCTGTAACTTCCGAAAGGGCTCGCGAGACGCTCCAGCAAGTGTTCGAATATATGAAAGAGTCGGGACGCCAGTGCTATCTGGCTCTTGATGAGTTCCAGCAGGTGAGCCACTATGCTGAGATAGGTGCAGACGCGTTCATACGCTCCATCATTCAGTTTATTCCGAACGTACATATCATCTTCTCGGGTAGCCAACAGCATCTATTAGCCGACATGTTCATGTCGCCAGAACACCCGTTCTTCAACAGTTCACAAATCATGACGACAGGCCCCATCGATGCCAATGTCTATAGGGCGTTTGCCAACAGTTTTTTCGCCCAGCAGAAGCGAGAAATGTCTGAGGAGACATTCATTTACCTGTACAATATGGTTGACGGTCAGACGTGGTATGTGCAAAAAATCCTCAATCGTCTCTATCGCACCCCAAAGGGTAAGCTTGACCAAGAAGATGTATTCAGAGCAACCGACAAGATTCTGCATGAGCAGGAGATTAACTATCAGTCCAACTACAATCTGTTGACCGACAATCAGGCGCAGTTGCTGGCTGCCATCGCCTGTGAAGGCAAGGTCAACGCCCCCACGTCGCTCGATTTCATCCTCCGTCACCAACTCCCTGCTCCCAGTAGCATCAAAATGGCACTGAAGTCGCTACAGGACAAAGAGTTTCTTTTCTACGATGCAAAACAAGGATACATGGTTTACGACAGGTTCTTTGGCATGTGGCTTAAAAGGCTGGCTGGTATGTAGGATAAATTGTGATATGACGGTATATGTGTTTGACGGGACGATGGACGGGCTGTTGTCGGCGGTGTTCGATGCGTATGCCCTGAAGGAGCAGCCGGAGGAGTTGCTGAAGAGCGGCGACGCGTTGCCGTTGTTCTGTGAGCGGACGTATCAGGTGATGACGGACGAGGAGAAGGCACAGAGGGTGTGGGCAGGACTGGAGAAACGGCTGGAGCGCGAGGCACTGAAACTGATATCGGTGAGTTGGCTGTCGGAGCTGCAGGAATTATCCTCGCCGCTGTTCCATTATATATATAAGGTGTTTAAGCAAGGCAACATCTCGCGGAACTTTGCTGATCCTGATGTGCTCAGCGTGACGAATATTGCCAGAAGGGTGCTGCACGAGCAGTTGCGGATGAAACAATTCATCCGTTTCCAGAAGGCGAAGGACGGCACTTATCTGGCCGTTGTGTCACCTGATCATAATGTGCTGCCCCTGATTACTGATCATTTCAGCGACCGGTTTAATGACCAGGCGTGGCTCATCTATGATGCCAAGCGGCACTATGGATATTATTATGACGGAGGTACGGGGGTGCAGGGGTGCGGAAGTACGAAGCCGATACGCATCACGTTTGAAGACGAAGCAGCCGTTCCCTTCAGCTTGGAGAACGGCAAACTCAATGAGGAGGTCCTGAGCAGCGACGACCAGCTGTTGCAGGATTTGTGGCGGACTTATTTCAAGGCCATTTGCATCAAGGAGCGCATGAATCCGCGCAAGCAACTGCAGGACATGCCGCGGCGGTACTGGAAGTATATGACGGAGAAGCAGTAATTTTTTCTCCCCCTGAGTCAGGGGGAGCCAGAGGGGGTCTGAACAAGGGAATCATGAGGCTGTTCAGACCACCCCTGACCCCTCCTAACTTAGGAGGGGAAACTATTTCATCTTGATACACATCTTCGTAAGATCATCGGAGGGTTCGGCATCGCCGACAAACTCCTCGACGGCCTTGTGGATGGACTCTGAAGTCTGACGGGCATCACCCCAGTCTTTCTGCAGCAGTTCGCGCAGGCGTTCTTCACCAAACTGTTCCTTATGGATATTCTCGGCCTCGTTAATACCGTCGGTATAGACGAAGAGCGTCTTGCCGTGCATATCAGCCACCTCCTCACCAGCGAAGTCCACTTCCGGCCACAAGCCAATAGGCGCATTAGCCTCCATCTTCATATATTCGCCGTCGAGTAGTGGAGGATTATGACCTGCGTTGCAGTACTCCATGTGGCCTGACTTGAGGTTGATGAGACCGATGAACATCGTGACGAACATACCCTGGTCGTTGTCCTCGGCCAGCGCGTGATTCAGACGGGTGGCGATGATTTCCGGCTGCAGACGGCCGTCGACCAGCGTGCGGAACATACGCGTCACCTCAGCCATAAAGAGGGCTGCCGGCACACCTTTGCCGCTGACATCGCCCACGCAGAAGTAGAGCAGATCGTCGATGAGGGCATAGCCGTAGAGGTCGCCACCCACCTCCTTCGCAGGCGTCATCATCGCATAGATATCCACATCTCTGCGACGGGGGAAGACGTGCGGTAGCATACGCCTCTGGATTTCACGGGCGATGCGGAGTTCACTCTCGATGCGCTCCTTGACCTTCGTGGTCTCCTCCAGCTGGTCGTAGGCCTCCTGCAATTTGCTGTTGGTCGCCTTCATGTGCTTGTTATGCTTGTTGCTGCGATAACCGTAGAGAGTGAGGAAGGCGATGATGAGTGCTGCGACGACACCACCTGCCGTGAGCATCACATGATCCCTTGCCAGCTTCATCTCCTTCACATCGTTCTCAGCGTAGGTGAGGGAGAGTTCGGCATCGAACTCGTTCGTCTGCGAACGGGCCTCCGACGACTGGATGGAGTCGATGACCGCACGGGTCTGCTTCTGCCAGTAGAGAGCCTGTTTCAAGTCACCCATGTGTTCGTAGATAGAGGCCTTCTGGGCACATTTGTTCTGCTGGTGGATCAGCTTGTCAGCACGCTGCAGGGCCAACTGCCACTGTTTGCGGTTCTTGGCCTGATAGACATTGATGAGTTCGCCGAAGAGTCCGCCCTGCCCTCCGAACTCGGCAATCAGCTGGGCACGCTCCTTATAGGCCTCCTCGAAACCGAGGCTGTCGCCCTCATTATAGCGGGCCAGACATTTATACGACCAAGCCGTGATCTGGTTCATGGGAATGATACCAGGCTCGTCGAGCGCCTTGCGGGCATACTCCTTCACCTCCTCGTAGTCCTTCCTGTGGAGGGCTGTCTCACAAAGACCTAAGTAACAAGGGGCTGCACTCTCGTCGGTCAGGTATTTCTCTTTCAGTTTCAGCGCCTCGTGGAAACTCTTCTCAGCCAGTCCCATATTGCCGGACTGTTCGCGGATGGTGCCTAAGGTGAAGGTGGCGAAGTACAAGCCGATGTTGCTCTTGTTCTCCTTGGCGTGATGATAGATGGCATGAGACAACTCAACGCCTTTCTGACGATCGACGTACTCGAACATATAGATGGCCTCGTAGCTGCAAGCCCGATAGTAGGTCTCCTGATATTCGGAGAACTCAGTGGCAGTCTTGATCTGCTGGATTGTCTCAAGAAAGTTATCCGTCTCTCGCGCACTATAAGCACGATAGGCTTCATCAGTGATAGACTGGAGTTTAGGAGGCAGCTGCTCTCCTGCCCAATGGTGAGAGGCACCTGTTGCCAACAGCAGGAGTGTCAGAAACAACACACGAGCGATCTTCTTCATATTCGGTTTTTTAGCGAAACAGCAAATAGTTTGTCTTATTTCGCTGCAAAAGTACGAAGAAATTTTAAAACAACAAAAGAAATATTCAATTTTTGACAAAGAACAATAATCCCCCGCTCGGCTGAGCAGAGGAAGATTGTAATTGTTTCTACCCTGAGTAGGGGGAGCCAGAGGGGGTCTGAGCAAGCGCAGATTCTTAAGCAGAGTCTGAGGTGTATCAGACCACCCCTGACCCCTCCTAACTCAGGAGGGGAAAAAGCTAACGCTTCAGAAGGTTCAGCGGGGTTTGGGGTTTCAGGACATCGTTAGCCTTAACAGTGCTGGCCTTGACGGCAGCAGACAGTGTAGCCTTGATGTCTGCTGCAGAAGCAGCGACGAGGAACTGGTATTCACCCTCGGCGACCACCCATGCAGAGGCGGCTTCATCGAACGAAGCGAGGTCGGCAGCCTTCACGACCATCTTAATGGTCTCGCTCTCACCGGGTTTCAGGTTCTTTGTCTTGGCAAAGGCCTTGAGTTCCTTCACTGGCTTGTTGGCAGCCTTAGAGTCAGGTGCAGCGACATAAAGCTCTACAACCTCCTTGCCCTCGCGGTCGCCAGTGTTCTTGACGGTGACGGTGACCTCATATTCCTCGCCCTTGTCAGCAACCTTGGCATCAGCATACTCGAAGGTGGTGTAGCTCAGGCCAAAGCCAAAGGGATAAGCCACGGGCACCTCGAAGCTGTCGAAGTAACGATAGCCGACGTAGATGTCTTCCTCGTACTCGGTATAGTCGACGGTACGGACGTTACCCTTCTGTCCCTGGTTCAGCATATCGATGCGGGGATCCTGATCGATGGGGAAGTTCTTTGAAGAATAAGCATCGGTGAAGCGGATGGGCCACGTCATCGTGAACTTACCAGAGGGCGACTGCTTGCCACTCAGCACATCGACGACAGAGTTACCACCCTCCTGACCAGCCTGCCAGGCGCAGAGGATAGCATCGGGCAGCTCACGCCAAGAGGCGGTCTCGATGACACCACCGATGTTCAGCAGCACGACAACCTGCTTGCCAGCCTTGTGATAGACGTCGCAGACCTGCTCCACGAGCTTGCGCTCAGAATCGCTGAGGTTGAAGTTGGCGACATTACGATCGAGGAACTCACCAGAGATACGTCCGATGGTGATCACAGCGACATCGGCCTTGGAAGCCTGAGCCGTGAGCTCGTCAGCGGTGAAGAGTTTCTCTGCGGGCAGCGAACCGGGCATAAATCGGGCGAGCATAGCGGACTGCTTGTCTTTCTTCTCCATCTCTGCGAGCTCCTTCTCCTTGGCCTCCTTGCACTCAGCAGCATAGGCCTCATAAGCGGTCTTCAACTCGTCGGAAACGATGTAGCCACCGTTCTTCAGACCGTCGAGCAAAGAGACGACATAGGCGTGGTTCACGTTACCAGAGCCAGTACCACCAGCGATGAAGTCGTAAGAGGTGTTGCCATAGAGGGCGACGTTCTTCACGGCCTCAGCGAAAGGCAGGGCCTTCTCGTTCTTCATCAGCACCATACCCTCGGCAGCAGACTGACGAGTGACCTCAGCGTGAGCCTTGAGGTCGGGCTTGTTGCTGAACTCATAACCTTGATAGCGGGGACTCTTCTCGATGAGGTTGAGGATGCGGGCAACGTTGCGGTCGAGATCGGCCTTAGCGAGTTTGCCGCTCTTCACACCAGCGACGATGCTGTCGAACTGCTCCTGCTTACCAGGCTGCAGCATATCGTTACCAGCCCACATCTGAACGGCACCGTCCTTACCACCGAACCAGTCGGTCATCACGGTTCCCTCATAGCCCCACTCATCGCGGAGGATGGTCTGCACGAGGTCCTTGCTCTCAGATGAATAGACACCGTTGATATAATTATAAGAGGTCATCACCGTCCAGGGCTTGCTCTCCTTGATGGCGATCTCGAATCCCTTGAGGTAGATCTCGCGGAGGGCACGCTGGGAGATGCGGGCATCGTTGTTCATGCGGTTCGTCTCCTGATTGTTGGCAGCGAAGTGCTTGATGCTCGTGCCGACATCGTTCTTCTGAACACCAGTGATATAGGCACCAGCGGTCTTACCGGCTACCACGGGATCCTCAGAGTAGTACTCGAAGTTACGTCCGCAGAGGGGGTTGCGCATGATGTTCAGGGCAGGAGCCAGCAGCACGTCGGCACCATATTCCTTCACCTCTTCGCCGATGGCCTCACCAACCTCCTCCACGAGCTGGGTGTTCCAGGTAGAGGCGAGCAGGGTGCCGATGGGGAAGTGTGTGCAATAATAGGTAGCATCGTCACCTTCACGGGTAGCATCGATACGGAGTCCGGCAGGGCCGTCAGCGAGTACGATGGCAGGGATGCCGAGGGAGTCGAGAGGATAGGTGGTACCAGCGGCACCAGGCACAAGGCTCTTGGTAGCGCCAATGACAGCGTCATCGCCAGAGAAGCCGGCCATACCTGTTCCGATGACGAAGTGGGCCTTGTCTTCGAGCGACATCTTGGCCATCACTTCCTCCTGATTGATGGTCTTCTGGACAGGGGCTTTGTCGGCTGTGCTACAACCGACCGCAACGACAGCTGCTGCTGCGAGACTTAAAATTACGGATTTCTTCATAATGCTTTCTTTTATTTTGCAACGGACTACAGGACTATAAGACTTATTTGCGTATTGTCCTTAAGTCGTGTAGTCCGTTGCTAATTAATTATTTAAATAATAGTGGTGTGAACTCTGAGAGGTAGATACGCCAGTTGCGCCAGATGTGACCACCATCGGTCTCGAGGTAGGTGTACTTGTGACCCTTGGAGTCGAGGTAAGCGCGCAGGTCGTTGTTGTTCTTGATGAGGAAGTCGGTCTTGCCGCAGCCAATCCAGAAGAGATTGGGATTCTTGCTGAAGAGGTTGTCGATCTTCCCGTCACGGTCTGCATAAATCTCAGGATGTCCATTGGGATCAGGCTGATTCTGATCTACGGCAGCAGAGAACAAGCCTACATAGCCGAACATGTCCGGATTGTTGATGCTGATGAAGAGGCTGTGGAAGCCACCCATCGACAGGCCTGCGATGGCACGATGAGCCTTGTCCTTCTTCACACGGTAGGTCTTCTCAACGAACTTCACCACATCAGGGAAAGCGGTCTCGAATGAACCCTCCATCGTCTTGGGGAGCATCATCGTGGGCACCTTGAAGCCCTCAGAGGTCTCACCCGGACAAGCCTCCTGCGAGATGTTGCCGTTGGTCATCACCACGAGCATCGGCTCTGCCTTGCCCTGGGCGATGAGGTTGTCGAGGATCTGGGCAGCACGTCCGAGTTCGCTCCAGGCGTTCTCGTCGCCACCGATACCATGCAACAGGTAGAGCACAGGATACTCCTTGCCGCTGGTCTCATAGCCTGCGGGAGTATAGACCGTCACGCGACGTGTCAGACCAGCCGTAGGACTCTCGTACCAGATCTTGCTCACGGTGCCGTGGGCCACCTTATTTACTTTATAGAGGTCTGTACGGGCGTCGCCACCAATGAGCAGCACACTGAAGAGGTTGTTGATGTCGCGGATGTTATAGACATTCAGAGGATCGATGATCTTCACGCCGTCCACAATCATATTATAGGTATAGAGTTCGGGCTTCAGGGCCTCGGAGGTGAAGCTCCACACGCCCTTGTCGTCCTTCACAAGATCCACCACGCCAGGAGCGTCGTATGTGTTACCACCGAACTCGATCTTCTTCGGAGGGAGGAAGTCGCCAGTGATCTCCACCTTCTGTGCCTGTGGGGCAATCATGTTGAAGGTGACGGTATTGTCAGCATTCACCACGGGAGAAGCCACCTGCGGGCCTTGTCCCCAGCTGAGATTCTGCTGAGCCTGTGCTGCCATGCCCATCAGGCAGAGGGCAGCGAGGAAAAAGTATTTTTTCATTTCTATTCTTTTTTTTGCAACGGACTACAGGACATTAGGACTTTTTATGGGGTATATAGTCTTTAAGTCCTGTAGTCCGTTGCTAAATTAATTTTACCAACCCGGATTCTGCGTCATGTTAGGATTGAGCTCGAGTTCCTTGAGAGGAATAGGCAGGAGCATGTGCTTGTCTTTGAAACCATAGATAGAGTTTTGCCAGTTCCACTGAATACCGTCCTTGGTGAAAGCGGGGACTTCCTTGCCCTGTTCTGCCATAACGCTCTTGGCATCGTTCCAGCGCACGAGATCCTGATAGCGGATAGCCTCGCAGCAGAGTTCCAGACGCTTCTCGGTCTTGATGTCGTTGAGGGTGACACTCGTCAGCGGCTGCTCCTGGGCACGGGTACGGATCTGGTTGATATAGTCAAGGGCCTTGCTGCTGTTGCCAGCCTGCAACTGAGCCTCTGCAGCCATCAGCAGCACCTCTGCATAGCGCATGATCTTCAGGTCGATGAACTGTCCTGCCTGGAAGTACGACATATCCGTGACACAGTCTTCCTTGAATGACTGGGTCTTCCAGTAGAAGTAACCCTCGTCGCCATAGACGGCGTTGCTACCTGAGATACTCACACCGAGTTCCTCGAGCTGCGGATAAGTCAGCACGCTCTTGTTCAGACGGTATCCGTCGGCACCCTCCCACTCTACGAAGGCATCATAAAGCGACTTGCGGGGATTCAGGAAGCCGTATGTACCTGTGGCGAGCAGAGTCTGAGCAGTACCCTTATACTTCAGTTTGTCTGAACGCCAGCCCTGCATGATGTACACCATGTCCATCTGGTTCCACAACTGCTCCGTGTCGTAACGCTTCTGGAGTTCGAAGAGCGACTCGCAGTTGTTGTTGTTGGCAGCGTGGAACTGCATGTCATATTCACCGTTAAAGAGGGCATACTTGTTAGAGTTGATCACGTTGTCGAGCATCGAGGCAGCCTCGTTGTACTTACCCTGGAAAAGATAAGCCTTACCCAGCAGAGCCTGTGCGAACTCCTTGGTGACGCGGATGCCTGTCTCAGCGTCATTGGTGCTGGTCTTAGAGGGCAGTGTGCCGCTGTTGATGGCCTCTGTCAGATCCTGCTCAACGAAAGCCCATGTCTCTGCGGGGTCGCTGTTACTCTGACGGTACTCATCGGGTTTCAGCAGATGGTCTACCTTCGGAGCGGTGCCCCAGAGGCTGACGAGTTCGAAGTGAGCCCATGCACGGAACACCTTGGCCTCGTTGATGGCGTGCTTCATGACTGGGGTGTCGCCCTGAGTCATGCCAATGATGAGGTTGGCATTGTAGATCACAGTATAGAGACCGGTATAGACACCCTCGACGGAACCGTGGTTCGAGTCGTATGTGTACTCGTTGAGTTTCTCCATCTCACCGTTGTCTCCACGCTGGCCACCGCCGCACCATACATCGTCTGAAAGCAGGTTCTTGAGGAAATACCAGGTGAAATAGTTCGACCTTACCGACAGATAGAGAGCTGCCGAAGCCGAGTTAACATTCTCGTCAGTAGTGTAGTATGTATCCATACTTCCCATGTTGCCATGCTTCTCGATGTCGAGCTCACTGGAGCAACTTACGAAGAGGAAAGAGGAAAGAGGAAGGAGGAAAGAGAATACTCCTGCCACAACCATTTTATATATATTCTTTTTCATAACTGTCAATTTTATCTGTGATAATCAAATCTTCTGTGATAATCTGTGAAATCTGTGGCTTAGAATTCTACGTTGAAGCCCAGCACCAACTTCTTAGATGTAGGATAAGCACCCTTGTCGATACCCATACCAGAGAGGGCATTGGCCGAAGCCTCGGGATCGAAGCCGGGATAGCTGCTGATCGTGAAGAAGTCGTCGAGAGAACCGTAAACACGGCAGTGAGTGATACCGACCTTGCTCAACAGGCTCTTCGGCAGGGTGTAACCCAGCTGGATCTGCTTGAACTTGAAGTAGTTGCCGCTGTAGACCATGGCATCGGAGTCGGCGTACTTATCCATGTTGTTAGCACCTGCACGGGGCTTGGTGCCGCTCTTGTTGCTTTCCGTCCAACGGTTGTCGTACAACACTTCCTTCATCTTGTTAGAGGTGGCGTAGTCCGGACGGTTGATACAGTTGAAGATCTTGTTGCCTGCAGCACCCGTGCCGAAGATGGTCAGGTCGAAGCCCTTGTAGGCAGCAGTCAGCGTGAGACCGTATGTGACGCTGGGGATGGCGTTGCCGATATCGGTACGGTCGTCGTCATTCACCTCACCGTCACCGTTCAGGTCCTTGAACATCGGATCACCGGTCTCAGGATCGATCTTGTCGAACTGATAGCCACGGAAGTAATACACAGGATAGCCCTTCTCGAAGTAGGTGATGGTATAGGTGTGGAAACCAGTACCGCCCAGACGTACGAGTGAGGGATCAAGGAAGGTCACCTCATTCGACAGCGTCGAGAGGTTACCACGGACGCTATAGTTGAAATCACCGATATGGTCGCGCCAGCCGAGTTCGAACTCGAAGCCCTTGTTCTCCACGTTACCGGCGTTGATGGGTGATGTCTTACCGCCGATGATGAGTGACGGAGTGGTTCCAGATACGAGCAGGTCCTTGGTCTTCTTGATGAAGTAGTCGATGCCGAAGGTCAGGCGTCCGCCGAGGAGGATACCGTCGAAACCGAAGTTCAGCTGCTCAGAGGTCTCCCATTTCAGCTCGTCGTTACCCAATGATGTGGGAGCAACGCCCTGGGTGTACTGGATACCAGAGGTGAAGGGATAGAGGCCGCCTAAGGCCATATCGGTGCTGTAAGGATAACCGCTCAGTGAGGAGAGGCTACCGTTCTGACCCCAAGAAGCACGGAACTTCAAGCTGTCGAACCACTTCTTGATCGGATTGAAGAATTTCTCTTCGCTGATAGTCCAACCTACAGACACAGCGGGGAAGTAACCCCAGCGGGTCTTCTTGGAGAGTTTCGAGAGGTCGGCGGCATCAGCACGGAGCGAAGCCTGGAAGAGGTAGCGGCCCATGAAGTCGTAGCCTACCCGGCCGAAGTAAGAATACTTCGTGGTATTGGTAGTCTCACCGCTCACACCCTTCACAGCCGAGGCGTTGGCATAGTTCAGATAGTAGAACAGCGGATCGTTCTTCAGCAGGGCGTCCTCACCATTGTCTGACAGGCTGCCAGTCACGTAGTCATAGTCGCTGTCCTGGAAAGAGATACCGATCATGGCGCTGACGGTGTGTTTGTCGGCGAAGGTCTGCATATAGTTGGCGAAGTTCTCCCACTGATAATAGATAGAGGTGCTCGATGTGTTGCTCTGGCTCACGAAGTCGCGATTCTGTGTGGAGTTGCCGTAGAAGGGCAGGCTCGTCGTAGAGTTACGTGTGCCGGCCAGACGATAACCGAAGCGAGAGGTGACGGTCACGTGGGGGATGAGTGTGAAGTCACCGTAGATAGATCCCGTCACGTTGAAGCCCTCGTTCTTTGTCTGGTTGTTGTCGCGCATCACTAGCGGGTTGTACTGCTCACCCTTGTAGAACTGGGAGGTACCATAGTAGTTGCCGTTCTCGTCCTGGAGCAGGTGCTTACCCTGAGCAACCAAATCTGAAACCGTCTCGGGCACGCCGTTGTTATAAGACTCCGGTGTCAGCGGATCCATCATCAGCACAGCCGTCAGCAGAGAGCCGTACTCACTGTTGGAAGATACCGAACGTACGTCGTACTTCTCCACCTGGTTCGTGGTACCCACCTTCAACCAGTCCTTGATCTTATACTCACCGTTGATGGTAGCGGTCAGACGCTTGTAGAGGTCAGCGTCACCCTTCACGATACCGTTGTTCCTCAGATAAGAGAGAGCCAGATAGTAGTTACCACGGTCGTTACCGCCAGTGAACGAGAGGTTGTGCTTCTGCATGTGTCCATGAGTGAAGGCCACATCGGTCCACTTCGTGTCGGTGTTGCCGTATCTGTTCTCATCCATAAAATCCTGCGTGAAGAGCTTACCCTCAATCATATACTGCATATACTCCTGGGCGTTCAGCATCTCGGGAACCCTTGCCAGGCTCTCGTCAGTCCACTGGAAGTCGTAGGAGATCTTACCCTGTCCGGCCTTACCCTTCTTCGTGGTGATCAGCACGACACCGTTACCAGCCTCAGCACCGTAGATGGCTGCCGAAGCAGCGTCCTTCAGGATTTCCATAGAGGCGATGGTCGAGGGGTCGATACCGCTGATGTCGCTTAAGCGCACACCGTCGACAACGTAGAGAGGCTCAGAACTTGAATTAGAGGAATAACCGCGCACACGTACGGTAGGAGATGAACCCGGAGCTGCAGAGGTAGAGATCACCTGCACACCAGAGGTCTTACCCTGCAGAGCCTGCTGAGCGTTAGAGATGGTACGGTTCTCGATGTCCTCGGGCTTCACCTGTGAGATGGCACCCGTCACCGAGCTCTTCTTCTGTACACCGTAACCCACGACCACCACCTCGTCCAGCACCTTGTTGTCTGGCTTCAGGTTAATAGTCATACCATCTTTAGCGGCCACTTCCTGAGACTCGTAGCCGATGTAGGAGATGACGATCATCTGTCCGGCCTTCACGTTGATGGTGAAGTTACCATCGAAGTCGGTGATGGTGGCGTTCTTGGCATCAGCCTTGTCGCTGACGGTCGCACCGATCACAGCCTCACCGCGCTCGTCAATCACAGTGCCCTTGATTCCCTGGGCGAAGGATGTAGCTGACACGAATAGTGCCATCAACATCATCAGAATACTGCTCTTTTTCATTGAGTTTTAATTGTTAGTTTAAAAATGTTAGAAATAAAATTGTTCAATCCTTGTTGGCCTCTGTGGCCGATTTCGGGTGCAAAAGTAGTTATTATTCCTTTTACTGTCATTTCAACATGTTCTTTTGATTGTCCCCTGTGTTCAAAAGTGTTTTCCGGCGTTTCAATTTGTTCAAAACCGTTCCGATTTGTTCAAAAGACAACAACGAGAGGCTGTTTTTTTCCGTTGTTAGTGATGGGCTGAATGGGCAATGTGGGCGAACTGGGCTATATGGGGTGGACGGGAATCAACCCATTAACCCCAAATTGCCCAAATTGCCCAAATTGCCCATATTGCCCATTATTACATTCCCTGCTTATTATCCCCATCTCGCCCATTTCCAAAATTTCTCTTCTGCCAATCCTTTCTCGCTCGATACATCTCCTCCTTAATTCCTCCTTTCTCCTTGAAGTCACGTTTCTTCCACTCAATAAGCCCTCGGATAAGCACGTCGCATTGATGTATCAGTGTGATGGCGATATTGGCGATAGTCTCATCGGAACGTTCCTTTATCTTCTCACGATATACAGCAGAATCAAGGTGAACTTTGCAAAAGGCACGGGTCTGGCGACATCGCGGGTCGTCATATTTCCACTGCTCCAGCCCTCGTACTCGGAGATAGTCCTCATAGTCGAGCAACAACTCGTGGAGCGACGCACGATTTACATTCGTCAGTTTTAATTCCATCTCGCGTGAAGTAATGCCGTCAATATTACCTTCGGCTAAATTCTGTTTACCTGAGCGCGCTGCCTGAATCATCTGATCCACAGTGCGATCACCCGTTTTGAGATAATGTTGGACAAAATAATAGGTCACGTCATAGATGCACTCTGCTTTCTGAAAAGCCTTTAGCGTACGGTAGTTGTTGTCCTGCGGCAGGAAATCTTTGTCTTCTTCCATAGTCTTTTCATTTTTTCATAGTGTTACATTTCTGCGGCAAAGATACAACTTTTTGCATAAATCTGCAAATAATTCCAATTATTTTTATAACTTTGCACACAACAAAGTGAATAACTTATGAATAAGACGATAAAGATAGCGGTGGGACTGCTGACGCTGGTTCTGCTCTCCTGCCAGAAGACGGAGCCGCAGCAGCAGCGTGACAAAGACGAGGAGAACAGCTTTGTCGTGGCACAGGAACTGTCGAACAGCCGCGTGCAGTGCATCGCGGAAGACGAGTCGGGACAGCTGTGGATCGGCACGTTCCGAGGTCTGAACCGCTACGACGGGCACGAGTATCACCAGTATTTCTGCGCTGACGACACGACGGGTCTGCCAGACAACCAGATCAAGGACGTGCTCTGTGACCGTCAGGGACGGCTCTGGGTGGCGACGGTGAACGGCGTCTGCCGCTACACCCGTCGGGACTGTTTCAAGCGCATCGACGTGAAGTCGTCGAACCTGAACATCCAGAAGCTCTTAGAAGACAGCAAGGGGCGCATCTTCATCTATAACGGTACGGAGGTACTGCGCTACGACGCCCAGCTACAGGCCTTCCACCCCATCATCCAGCGTCAGGCGGCGAAGCAGCAATGGACCTGGGGTAACTGCGTGATTGATGCCTCAGACCAGATACTCATCACCGAGAGCCAGCGCGTCCTCATCTACGAACCCACGACGTTCAAACTGAAGCGCGAAGTGCAACTGAATTCGAGGAACGAGGAAGGAGGAAGGAGGAACGAGTCTTTCTTCTACTCCGAGATGCTCTCCAATGGGCTGATGATCCTCTCCGGCTACGGTAACCTGCGGCTGTTCGACACGAAGTCGCTACGCGTCGTGCCCCTCGCCCCAGAGATGGAGGCCCGTCTGATGGCCCACAACAGCATCATCCAGGCCGCCCGTCTGCTGGAAGACAACACCATCCTGCTCAGCACGTCGAAGAACGGCATGTTTGAACTGAACCTGCTGGCACAGACGTTGCACGGCGAGGGCGATGCAGGATTTACACGTCCCGTGCCGGACGCGCTGGTGACACTGGTGTTTCAGGACTCCAGGAAGAACGTGTGGTTAGGCACCTACGACAAGGGTCTCTTCGCCGACTACTATTATAAGGAGAAGTTCGGCGGCACGGACAATTACCTGAACCGCGTGATCGACAACTCCAGCGTGCTTGCCGTCGCCACAGACCGCCAGCAGAACCTCTGGATCAGCACCCTACTCAAAGGGCTCTACGTGTACCACCTCGACACGCAGAAGGCGGAACTCATCCCCCTCGAAGGACTGCCGGCTGGTGAACAGAAGAACGCCGTGACACACATCTTCTGCGACCGCGACGGACTGCTGTGGCTCTCGACCGCCAGTATGGTGATGAAATGCCGCTACGACGGCGAGAGGCTTGCCATACTCAGTCAGACGCCCGTGCCAGCTACCATGGACTTCGAACAGACAGACGACGGGACGGTGTGGGCCTCGACGAGCACGAATGATATAGTAGGGTTTAGGAGTCAGGAGTCAGGAGTCAGGAGTCAGGAGTCGGAGCCGATTGTGAAGCAGGCGTTTAATGCCGACTTCTGCTTCATCCCGTCGCTGCTGAAACTGAGAGACGGACAGATGCTCATCTCCGCCTTCTACCAGAAAATCGTGAAGATGAGCCCACAGACGGGCAAGCTCAGCGAACTCGACATCCCCACGATGGCACAGTGCATCCGTCGCAGCGTGTATATCCCCACCGACATGCTGGAGGACTCGCAGGGCGACGTGTGGATAGGTACCGTGAGCAACGGTCTGCTGCGCTATAACCCCAAGACCAACGAGATGACGCGCATCGCAGGCCTCTCCTGTTCTGATGTAGGCAGTATCGAGGAAGACCGTCAGGGGAATATCTGGATCAGCACGATGAAAGGCCTGAACCGCTGGGACCGTAAGACGTGGCGCATCACCTCGCTCTATAAGGCCGACGGCATCGGTGGCGACGAATTCGCAGACCGTGCCTCGTGTCTGCTGCCCAACGGCAGCCTCGTCTTCGGAAGTACCGAGGGCATCACGATGTTCAACCCCGAAGATATCGACACACTGCGACAGATGCCCATCCACTTCTGCGACCTAAAGATTCACAACCAGCTGGTGCACCCTGCTGCCGACGGCCCCATCGACGCCCTGCTCGACAGTTGCCGAGAGGTGCGCCTCGCCCACGACCAGAATAGCTTCAGCCTCTCGTTCACCGCCCTGGACTTCGGCGAGTACGAACGCGTACATTACTATTATAAGATGGACGGTTTCGACAACGACTGGATCGATGCCGGCAACACCCATACCGCCAGCTATGCCAACCTGCCCACAGGCAGCTACACCTTCCGTGTGAAGACTACCGATGATACCAGTGACGAGATCATCTCTGATGAGCGCTCGCTGCGCGTGGTCGTAGAACCTGCTCCTGCCAACGCCTGGTGGGCCTGGTGCATCTATCTCGCCCTCGCCGCTGCCCTCGCCTGGTATCTCTACCGCAACGCCCGTCGCGTGGTGACTGCACGTCGGGCTGCCCGTCAGGCTCAGATGGAGAAGGAGCAGGAGCTGCGCACGAACCAGATGAACATGAGTTTCTTCGCGAACATCGCCCATGAGTTCCGTACGCCGCTGACGATGATAGCGGGGCCTGTGGGGCAGGTCGTGAAGAGCAACCACCTCAGCGGCGACGACAAAAGCCTGCTCACCATCGCCCACCGCAACATCAACAGAATGTTCAAGCTCGTGAACCAGCTGATGGACTTCAACAAACTTGAGAACGATACGCTGCGGCTGAGCGTCGAACAGCTCGACGTGGTGAAGGTGATCAACGGCGTGTGCGACTACTTCATCTACAACTCCCAAGAGAGAAATGTCACCATCAACCGCTTCGGCATGGAGGACACCCTGATGGCATGGACGGACGGTGACAAACTGGAGAAGATTCTCACGAACCTCATCTCGAACGCCCTGAAGTTCACACCCCGAGGCGGACATATCGACGTGAGCCTCGACGTAGTGGATAACCAAGGGAACGAAGGCGCGGGGGCGCGGGGGTACGAGAATATGGTGAAGATCACCGTGGCCGATACGGGCAAGGGGCTGCCAGAGAACCAACTCGAGAACATCTTCAAGCGCTACTACCAACTCGACAACCAGACGAAGGGCATCATCAACTGGGGTACGGGCATCGGCCTCTACTACTCCCGTCGTCTGGCCGAACTGCACCACGGCACCCTCACTGCCGGCAACCGTGACACTGGCACCGGAGCCGTCTTCACACTCGTCTATCCCATGGCCGAGGAGGCTTATTCGGAGGAGGAGAAGATGAATCTGGAGCACGGGGGTACGGAGGTACGGGGGTACGAGGATACTACTGCCACAGACGTTGCCCCAGATACTGCCGCAGACATTTCTCGCACCCCCGCACCCTCGCACCTCCGCACCCCCGAGGCCCCCGAGGACGACCTTCCGACACTCCTCATCGTCGACGACGATACGGAGGTGGTCAACTACATGCGGGTGCTCTTCTCGAAGGACTACCGTCTCATCACCTGCCTCGATGCCGACACCGCCCTCGAGGAGATGCGCGCTGCCGAGCCGAACATTGTGGTCAGCGACGTGGCGATGCCAGGAAAGGACGGTTATCAGCTCTGTCAGGAGATCAAGCAGGACATCCAGCTCTGTCATATCCCCGTGATCCTCGTCACAGCGAAGATTACTGCCGACAACCAGGTGGAAGGCCTCAACGTGGGTGCAGACGCCTACGTCACCAAGCCGTTCGAGCCAGCCGTGCTCTCTGCCCTCATCCAGTCGCAGCTGAAGAACCGTGACCGTGTGCGCAAGCTCCTGACGAAGGCGACGACAACGGAGGACGAAAGTGTGGAAGATGCCCTCTCCGAACAGGACAAGCACTTCATGGAGGAGCTTTACAAGCTGATGGAGGAAGAGCTCTCGAACTCAGAACTGGACGTGTCGCGCATCACGAAGCTGTTGCTCATCTCGCGCACGAAACTCTATTATAAGATCAAGGGACTGACGGGTGAGACGCCTTCCAGCTTCTTCCGCACCTATAAGCTGAACCGTGCGGCTGAGCTCCTGAAGGGGGGCAAGTACACCGTCTCGGAGATTGCCGACCTCTGCGGTTTCAGTACCCAGAGCCATTTCTCCGTGGTCTTCAAGAAACAATTCGGCGTTACTCCTACTGAGTATAAGGGATAAAGGAAAATGAAGATATTTGCGATAGGAATGAATTACGCAGCGCATAACCAGGAGCTGCACGGGACGCTGAAGCGCCCTGACGAACCCGTGATCTTTACGAAGGCAGACTCGGCGATACTGAACCAGGGGAAGCCCTTCTTCATCCCTGACCACCTCGGACGCATCGACTACGAGACGGAGGTGGTGGTGCGCATCTGTCGTCTGGGAAAGAACATCCCCCAGCGTTTTGCCCACCGTTATTACGACGCCCTGACAATAGGCATCGACTTCACAGCCCGCGACCTGCAGAAGAAAGCCTCTGAGGCAGGACAGCCCTGGACCATCTGCAAAGGGTTCGACGGCTCTGCCGCCATCGGCGAGTGGATACCCAAGGAGAAACTGCTGACGGATCCTGAGTCGCCCTGCGAACAATCCGGACTCCAGCGCCTGCACTTCCACCTCGACATCAATGATAAGACCGTGCAAGAGGGCTGCACCTCAGACATGTTATACACCGTCGATGAGATCATCGCCTATATCTCGCAGTTCTTCACGCTGAAGACGGGCGATCTGCTCTATACCGGCACCCCAGCAGGCGTAGGCCCCGTACACATCGACGACCGTCTGGAAGGCTGGCTCGAAAACCGCCAAGTGCTCGCATTCAACTGTAAGTAACATATAACCCACTTTTAAACCATTAAACAATGAAACAGAACAAGAATTTAGTGATGAGACTGGCAGTGGCCCTCGTGCTGCTGTTGGGTGTTTGCGTCAATGCCGACGCTGGTAACGTACAGAAACTGCGCCTGGGAGGTTCCATCGTGGGACAGATCGAGGCCAACGGTGATGTGCGCCTCAATGGCTCTATCAAGGGCCGCTTCGAGTCTAACGGCGACATCCGCGTGAATGGCTCCATCGAGGGCCGTATCGAGAACAACGGTGACATCCGCAAGCGTGGATCCATCATCGGAAGGGTTGAAAGCAACGGCGATGTGCGCCTGAATGGCTCGATCATCGGACGCGTGGAGGACAACGGCAACATCCGCAAGAACGGTTCAATCATCGGACGTGTGGAGGATATGTCGAGCAAGCGCCAGGCGGCAGTGATGTATTTCTTCGGATTCTTCAGAATGTAGAACCCCTTATGAACGCGGGAGTCAGGAAGATGATTACGGACGTGTTCGGCCTGTTCCGACTGAAACCAGAGGAACGGGTACAGGCAGCGGTGGCCCTGACGGTCATCGTGGTCCTGAACGCCCTGTTCATCTTCCGGCTCCACGAACTGTTCTTGCAACCAGGCTTCGGACCCTATTGGAAAGTGTTCGAGCGAGAGCTGCACCTGTCTGGCTACGACCCGTACACCTATCTGACGGTGACAGACTGGGACGTGGTTTATGAGGCGCACCGTCATCCGCTGTTAGCATTCTTCATCTGGCCGCTGTGGCTGCTGAACCAGGGACTCACCTGGGTGCTTGGTGTGAACTGCGTACAGTATGTGGTGGCACTGGTGGTGATTACCAGTTCACTGTATTCCTATGTGTTTTTGTATCGCATCCATCGTGAGATCGTAGGTCTGCGACGCGACGATGCCACGCTGCTGACGATGTTCGCCTTCTCGATGGCGTATCTGCTGCTATCGGTGATTGTGCCTGACCACTTCACGGTGTCGATGTTCCTGTTGTTGATGACCTTCTATATCTCCGGCATCTGCATCAGAAAAGCCAGGGAGTTCCGCTGGTGGCAGTCGGCAGTGCTCTTCTTCATCACCGCAGGCGTCACCCTCTCCAACGGCATCAAGGTGTTCCTCTCCGGATTCTTCGTGAACAGAAGGGATTTCTTCCGTCCAAAGTATCTATTGTTGGCTGTCCTCCTGCCCTCGGCACTGTTGTGGGGTACAGCCGTATGGCAGCATTACACGTTCGTTGAGCCTCGTCAGCAAGCCCGTGAAAAAGTGGAAAGGTTAAAAAGTGAAAGGGTGAAAGAGCGTGTGGCGAAGATGTCACCAGAAGAGAGGGCACGGTATGAGGCGAAGAAAGCCCGTCGTGAAGCCGTTTTGCGACGTCAGGCAGAGAAGACGGGCAAGCCCATGGAGGATCACGGCTATCTGAAATGGACAGACATCTCGACCTCGCGCTGGCAGACGGTCTATGAGAATCTGCTGGGCGAGACCATACAGTTCCATCGCCGGCATTTCCTCGAGGATACGCTTGTGGGGCGCCCGCTGTTCGTGCCGTATCTGTCTGTATTCAGTTATGTGATTGAGGCACTGGTGGTGCTGCTGGCACTAATGGGTGTGTGGTATGGCCGACGGAGCCGTTTCCTGTGGCTCTGTCTGTCGTGCTTAGCGATAGACATGGGGATTCATCTGGTGCTGGGCTTCGGCATCAACGAAGTGTTTATCATGGCACCGCATTTCCTGTTTATCCTGCCCATCGCGACGGCTTATCTGCTGCGAGAGACAAGAGGTCACGCCGTCCGTCTCGCCGTCACCGCCCTGACAGCGTATCTCTTTACCTATAATGGTGTCTTGTTAACCTATTTCCTGCTGACGCCGATCAAATCGATACTCTAAGCGTGGTGGTAAGTACCAGTCCACTTACGCAGGCGACAGGCTATTGACCTTCCGATATTCCGGAACTGTCCATAGCGCAGATTCAGCCATAGTTCTTCCAAAGAATTGCCGATCTTAATCCAAGGGTGGTTCCAGCCGTTGGTGCGATAGAGCCGTTCCTTGTAATCAACATTCTCGATGACGTAGCGCGGATGCTTCAAGGGGAATGTCAGTTCGTGGCGCTGCATCGTGAAGATACGCCGCAGGCGTTTGGGGGTGGTCTTGGCTGAAGCCGTGAAATGGGTGGAGTCTGCCATCAGTCCTAAATTGTTCACCTGGTTCTTCGTCGGCATGATGGCGAGACCGGAGTTGAAGAGCATCGACGCCCAGAAGATGCTCTCATAGTATTCCTTGCCCGTCTGACGGTGGTTTCGGAACATCGGAATCATATCCTTGCGATAGTCACGCTGACGGGCCAGCGCCTCTAACTGCTGCATGTTGTAGGCATCGTCGAGGAAGGAGTACTTCCCATCCCATTGGTCGATGACCCTACGCCAAGATGCCCAGCCCCAGATGGCGAAAGTGGAGGTGAAGAAATAGTCGTAAGGACAGTCGGCCGTCACCTCGTCGATGTTGAAGCCTGAAATCATCGTGATGCGCTCATCGTGCTCATAACGGTCGAGCATCTCCTTGCAGAAGGGGAAGAACGACTGTGAGGGCACATCGTCGTCTTCAAGCACCATACACTTGTCGACAATAGAGAAAGCCCACTTCTGCGAAATATACTCCGAGGGGTCGCAACCGTAGTTCTTCTCCTGATACATGCGGTGTACCTCGCACTCCCAGTCTATATGCTCGTCGCTGGCAATCTCACGACAGGCCTCGATGCCTTTCATATCACGCTCCCCACGAGGACCGTCCTGATAGAGGAACAGCTTCGAGGGTCGCGCCAGGCGCACTGCCTCGAACACCTGCTGAAATGTATCGCTGCGGTTGAAGAACAGCAGCAGCACGGCGATATCAGTCTTAGCCACAGATTTCACAGATTCTCAATGATTAAAATTTGTACAACCAATTACACTTTTAGAGTGCAAAGATACAAAAAATTTGCGAGAATCTGTGTAATCTGTGGCTTTTTTCGTAACTTTGCACCAAAATAAAGCTTAATACGCTATGCAAGCAATCATTTTGGCGGCAGGAATGGGCCGCAGACTCGGAGAACTGACGAAGGAGAACACCAAGTGTATGGTGCCTGTAAACGGTGTGCGACTCATCGACCGTCTGCTGGGGCAATTGTCACAGCTCAACCTCAACCGCATCATCATCGTTGTGGGCTATAAAGGCAAGGAACTGCGTGATTACATCGACTCGGCATATCTCTCACCTCTTACCTCTCACCACTCACCTCTAAAGATCGAGTTCGCCGAGAATCCCATCTACGACAAGACGAACAACATCTATTCACTCTCGATCGTGAAGGACAAACTGCAGGAAGACGATACGCTGCTCATCGAGAGCGACCTCATCTTCAGCGACCGTCTGTTCCCCATGCTCCTCGACAATCCCTACCCCAACCTTGCTCTGGTGGCAAAGTACGAGTCGTGGATGGACGGTACGATGGTACGGCTGGACGAAGACCAGAACATCGTGAACTTCGTCTCAAAAGAGGCCTTCGACTATGCCGATGTGAACAGCTATTACAAGACCGTCAACATCTATAAGCTCAGCCGTGAATTCCTGCAGCATCAGTATGTGCCCTTCCTTGATGCCTATACGAAGGCTGTGGGCAACAACGAGTACTACGAGAACGTGCTGCGCATCATCTCCATGCTCAACAGCCACAATATGAAGGCGCTGCCCATCGGCAACGAGAGATGGTATGAGATAGACGATAAGCAGGACCTCGACATCGCCGAGGCCATCTTTGCCGACGATCAGGACGTGCTGCGCAAATACTACGGACGCTTTGGCGGCTTCTGGCGCTTCCCGCAGATGCTCGACTTCTGCTATCTGGTAAATCCCTATTTCCCCTCGAAGCGCATGAAGGACGAACTGCGCAGCAACTTCGACACCTTGCTGACGGAATACCCCTCTGGCATGAAGGTGAATACCCTCATCGCCAGCAAGTGCTTTGGCGTGAGTGAGCCCTATATCGTACCTGGCAACGGCGCTGCAGAACTCATTAAGGTCCTCATGGAGTCTTTGAGTAATCTCTCACCTCTTACCTCTCACCACTCACCTCTGAAAATTGGCTTCATCCGTCCTACCTTCGAGGAATATCCTAACCGTTACGATAAAGACAGTCAGGTGACGTTCGTCCCTCAGAACGAGGATTACCGCTATACCGCCGATGACGTCATGGCCTTCTTCGGAGACAAGGACATCCAGACACTGATGGTCATCAATCCCGATAACCCCTCCGGCAATTTCATTCCCAAAGTAGATGTGCTGCGTCTCGCCCAGTGGTGTGAGGACAAGGGCATCCGTCTGGTGGTCGATGAGAGCTTTGTGGATTTCAGCATTGACTACACCACCAATTCCCTGCTCTCTGACGAGATTCTTGAGACTTATCCCCACATGGCCGTCATGAAGAGCATCTCGAAGAGCTTTGGTGTGCCAGGCCTTCGTCTGGGTATCCTCGCCTCGGCTGATAAGGCCCTCATCGCACAGATGAAGAAAGAGGTATCCATCTGGAACCTCAATTCCTTTGCCGAGTTCTTCATGCAGATCTACAACAAGCACGAGAAGGACTACCAGAAAGCCTGCGAGAAGTTCGTCACTGAGCGCGACAGCTTCGAACGTCAGTTGCGTACCGTGCCCTTCCTCCGTGTAATCCCCTCACAAGCCAACTATTTCCTCTGTGAGGTGCTGCCACCCTATACGGCCAAGGAGATCGTGATCTACATGCTGCGCCACCACAACATCTTGACGCGTGACTGTAGCCTGAAGCCTGGCCTCGATCCCAACAAGCAATACATGCGCATCGCCGTCCGTAACCACGAGGACAACACCCGTTTGGTGGAAGCCTTGAAACTGTTCTCAAAGTAATCATAAAGTTCAAAGCTCAAAGTTCAAAGTGAAAAAAGTCTGTATCTGTGGCGGTGGCAATCTGGGCCATGTGGTAACGGGGTTTCTCGCTGCCCATGAGGAGTGCGAGGTGTCGCTGCTGACACGTCATCCTGAGCGTTGGCAGCATCAGCTGGAGATCAGCACACCAGAGGGAACGCAGCTGCGAGGCACCATCCATCAAATTACAGCCAATCCTGCGGAGGTCATCCCTCAGGCAGACCTCGTGATGCTCTGCCTGCCTGGTTTCTCCATCCGTGAGGAACTGCAGCAGATTCGTCCCTTCCTCCAGCCCAAGACCGCTGTGGGCAGTGTGGTCTGCAGCACGGGCTTCTTTTTTGAGGCGATGGAAGTACTGCCTGCAACAACACCCTTGTTCGGATTTCAGCGCGTGCCCTTCATCGCACGTACTACTGAATACGGACGGGCTGCAATGCTCATGGGCTATAAACCCACGCTGCACGTCGCCATCGAACAGACGGAGGAGAAAGAGGACTTACGCTCACTCATCGAGCAACTCCTCCATACGCCCACCGTCCTGATGCAGAACTATTACGAGGTGAGCCTCACCAACAGCAACCCTATCTTGCACCCTTCCAGACTTTACACCATGTGGAAAGACTGGCATGAGGGCGTCGTCTATCCCAGACAGTCACTCTTCTATGAGGAGTGGACAGACGAGGCATCGCAACTGCTGATCGCTATGGACCGTGAGTTCTTCGCCCTGCTCAGCGTGCTGCCAGTGCACGAGGGCAGTATCCCCACCATTCTCGACTATTATGAGAGCAAGGATGCGGCTTCACTTACGCGTAAGTTGCAATCTATCGAGGCATTCAAGGGCATCCTCTCGCCTATGAAACAGGTGGAGGGAGGCTTCGTGCCTGACTTCAGCAGCCGATACTTCACGGAAGACTTCCCCTATGGCCTTCGGATCATCCAGGACTTGGCTCGGAAGCGTCAAGTCAACACCCCCACAATCGATCAGGTTCTCGCATGGGGACTAAAAATATCAAAAAAATGAACAACGAGGAACTGCGCGCACGATTCAATCCCGAGGGCTCAATGCTGCGGCGTCAGCAGATGCGGATGCTGGAGATATTGCTCGAGGTAGACAAGATCTGCAAGAAGCACGATATCAAATACTGGCTCAGCAGCGGCACGCTGATAGGTGCCATGCGCCACGACGGTTTTATACCCTGGGACGACGACCTCGACATCGAGATGATGCGCTCAGACTATCTGCGACTGATGGAGGTGCTGCCATCAGAACTGCCCGAGTGGCTCGCACTGCAGAACGATGAGACGGACCCCTACTATTTTTTCTACTATGCCAAGGTGCGCGACCGTCGTTCAAGGATGCTGGAGCATAACAATTACGACCGTATATGGCAGGAACAAGGTATCTATATCGACATCTTCCCCATGGAGCAACACCCCATCTGGCTCCACAAACTGACGGAGAAGTCCGTAGGTCACATGTATAAGATCTGGCGCACAAGCACCGATGATGCGAAGGCCATCAAGTTCGTCCGTCGCATCTTCGACTTTAATAACAAGGTGTTCTTCCCCTTCCTCCGAACATTTCTCATTCCTCCTTCCTCATTCCTCCTTCCTCGAAAAACGATCACCTCCGGCATGGGCATCCCTTTCCACAACCGCCGTTATGCCAAGGAGATCTTTCCCCTGACTACGCACGTCTTCGAAGGCTATCAGCTGCCTGTGCCTCACGATGCCGATGCCCATCTGCGTCACCTCTATGGCGACTATATGAAACTGCCTGATCTCAATAAGCTCGCATTACATGTCGGAAAGCTTGAATTCTACTAAACCGCGACTCGGATGGCTCGATGCCCTCCGTGGCTTCACGATGCTGCTCGTGGTGACGAACCACGTGGCCCTGAAGTCCTTCGGCATGCAGATACGCTGGTCGGCAGCCCTGCAGTTCTTCCTGCTCTTCCGAATGCCCCTGTTCTTCTTCATCAGCGGATTCCTGGCCTATAAGGCGAGTCGCATCTGGAATGCCCATACGCTGGGAGAACTCACCCTGAAGAAGCTGCGCGTGCAGATCATCCCCACAGCCGTGTTCTTTCTGCTCTTCCTGGCAATGATCCCCACCACGCCTTTCATCGACAGTCTCAACGAGGCCCTCGCCTCCTCGATGAAAGCCGGCTACTGGTTCACCCTCGTGCTGCTATACATGCTCCTCACGTTCTACCTCTTCTCCTACGTCGAGAGCATAATTTTTCGGAGGTACGGGGGCGCGGGGGCGCGGGAGCGCGAGAATAGATCCAGCGCAGACACTAATCTCGTACCCTCAGCCTCGAATGAGGCTGTCCCCCGTACCCCCGCACCCCCGATCCTCGTTTTTTTTCTCTTCCTCGTCTCCCTCTGCCTCTTCGAGACCTGCTACCTGCCTCGTCAGTTCTCCTGGGCTATGGGTCACAAAGGGCCGCCAAACGAGTTTATGAACTACTCCAGCCTCGTGGAGATGATACGCTACTTCCCCTTCTTCCTCTACGGTACCATCGTACATCGCTACTGGGAGCGTGCGCAGCGGTTGATGGACTCACGCTGGTTCTTCCCCGTAGTGGTTCTACTCGCACTCATCACCACGATCGAAGTGATCAAGTGGCACTACTTCCGACTGGAGTGGGCCTCACTGCCCCACACCCTCGCGATGTTCCTGCTGCTGACAATGGTATTCATGTTCTTCAGGCATTACAGCGATTTCTTCTCTGATAAGACCGTCTTGGGACGTAGCCTGCAGTTCATCGGCCGTCGCACACTCGACATCTATCTGCTTCACTATTTCTTCCTGCCGAAGCTGCCGATGGTGGGTGAGTTCTTCCGTGTGAACCGTCATAACTTCATCCTCGACACCACTGCCGCCCTCGCCGTCGCCCTGGTGGTCGTCGCCTTCTGCGTCATCACCTCCCAGCTCCTCCGCGTCAGTCCTTTCTTGAAAAAATACCTTTTTGGAAGAGAGTGATTTTGTTTATAGTTTATAGTTTATAGATGATTACTTCTATAGGCAGCATGAAGGGCTTGCAAGGTATTCAGCTATAAACTATAAACTTTAAACTATAAACATAAAATATAAAACTAAAATTTGCGTCGGATAAAATTCAAGCATTCTTTCAGGATAACCGCCCCAGCTATTCTCATAATTCCATAATACAACAGCATCGCTATCACAACCCTGCTGATGAGCAACACCCAGAGCTTCAGGTAATCATCTATAAACAATAAACAATAAACCATAAACTCTCCCATCCACCAAGAGACAGCCATCACGCCAGCCGCAGCCAGCGCAAACGGCACGATGTCCTTCAGGAACGACAGCAGCCCATATCCCATCAGTCTCCTGACGAAGAAATGCCACACAAACACCCATACTATATTTAATAAGGTGTAAGCCCAGACCATCACAACGATGCCCTGACGCCAGAGGCTGACCATCATCGCAATCTGTAGCACTCCTAATGCCACCGTACTCCACAAGTAGATGTCGCTGCGATGCTGACTGATCACCGAGTCTGTCAGCAACGTGGACAATGGCATAAACGCTCCACTCAGACACAGCAACGGCAATAGCGACGCTGCAAACGCCCACTTCTCGCCTATCGCCAGCACAATAAACTCGTGCGACACCATCGCCAGGCAGAACAGCAACGGGAACGAAATGAAGGCCGTAAACCGCATCATCTTCCGCAGCACCGCCAACTGCCGTTCCCGTTCGTCGCGCAGCCCTACGAGCACCGTCTGGTCCACCTGCCGCAGCATATTTCCCACGAGCAGGAAACACTTCGAACTCCACTGGTAGCCCTGGTTATAATGGCCCGTATTCGTCTTGCCGTAATAGTGTCCCAGCAGCAGATTCATCACATTATTATTTAGCTGTGTGAATATCGCCGACAGCATGATCCTGAAGCTGAAGGGGAAAAGTCTTTTTAGAGGAATGAGGAAAGTGGAAAGAGGAAAGAGATTACCTTGGAGGGTGTTTTCCCCTCCTGAGTAGGCGATTGCGTCTTCATGGAGCAATCTTCTGTTAGGGGTGGTCTGATCCGCCTCCAGACTATTCTCCTTCCTCATTCCTCCTTCCTCCTTCCTCGAAATACTCGGTCGCCACGTACTAAAATACCACAGCAACAACGTATTCACCGCAATATACATCAGATACTGCGTCGCCAGCGCCCAGTAGCCGAAGCCCATCGCCGCCATCGCCACACTCACGAGGCTCGACGAGAGCGTCGCCGTCATACCGCACTTCGCAATCTGCTTGATCTGCATCTGCTTCGTGAGATACGCCGACTGCGCCATACCGAAGCTTGAGAACACGAATCCTAAGAACACATAACGGCTCAGCGGAATCAGTTTCTGCTCGTGATAATAGTCCGCTATCAACGGGGCTGCGAACCACAGCGCCACATAGAGCACTACGCCAGCCACGATGTTAAACCAGAACACGGCGTTATAGTCCTCGTGCTTCGGCTCTCGCAGATTGATGAGGCCCGTCTTGAAACCACTCGACTGCAGCTCGTTGGCAATCACGGAGAACACCGCCAGCATCGCCGTCATACCGTAGTCCGACGGATCCAGCAGTCGCCCTAAGATGATGCCAAAGGCCAGACCCAACAACTGCTGCACGCCGTTGTTCATCCCGCCCCAGAAGAGCCCTTTCGCCGTTTTCTCCTTTAGTGATTCCATATTGTCGCTGCAAAGTTAGTGCAAAATTTCGAGTTAGCGAAGAGAAAGCTAATTTATTTGCTTTCTCAAGCATGAGAAATTTATCCAACTTGACTTTGATACGGCAAAATCCATATTTAATGACATTTGACATAGTTGGAGCCATAAATGATTGTATATCAGGAGATAACATTTCTTCAAAGATTGACATTAATGACATAGAAACGACATAAGAACGACATGCTAATGACATAAAAAACGACATATTTTTGGCACAACTGAGACATAAAGTCGGCAAGTACGATGGGTTTTGCAGGCACTAAAGTGGATAACTGAAGTCAACAAAGGGAAAGAAAGGATAAAGGAACGACTTAAATTCTCGGGAGAATTCAGAAGTTTAGACTGGGTAAAGTCCGAGTTTAAAGGCACTAAAGTCTCAAATTCTCTAGAGAATTTAAGAGAAAGGTGCCAGGTTACTACAAGAAAGGCCTAAGGCACGGATGGGTTTAGACTGTCCAAAGTGCAAGAAAGAAGTATGTCGTTATCATGTCATTATTATGTCGTGTCTATGTCATTAAGTCATATTTTTAAAAACATGTATCTTATTGGTTTATAGCCGCTTAACTGAATACTTATGTCGAATGTCATTAAGATTTAAGTTTTTCATACTAATGAATTTACTTTTCGTATGAATACACATCAACCACAACACACCACAATACCACCAAAAGACCATCAAAATCGATTTATTTTATCTTTTTCTCCAAAAACTTCCTTTGTTTCCAAAATATTTCGTACTTTTGCAACGCTATCTGCCCTTATGGCTAAGAAACCCTAATCGTAGGGATGAGCCGCTGGGTGGGGCACTACATATTGAAAAGGCGTTACTGACGCTTTGTTTTTGGATATTCGAAACTTAGGAACTTCCGAATAGCTGTCCGAAACAAATGCAGATGTAACTCCACGGGGTGTAAGTATATACTCTCCGTAGTGTGCTGCGAGGGCTAACCATGTCCTCACAAGCACACTTTACGGGTGTACTATATTCTCCAGCGTGGGTGTTTACTCTGTCTGTTTACAGCTATAGGTTTCCTAAGACCTCGAATATCGAACAGGCAGATGTGTTAAGCACCCACGTTTTTCGTTTGTAGTCATCACAACATGTTGAATCCGTTCGCTTTGGGTGTTTGCGGACAGCTATAAATGAATGAACTAACGATAAGGAAATAAAGCGTCTTTGACATCCTTGGTTGACTGATTAACCAGAATTACGACCTCAGGGAACACATCAGTCGGACAAGCAATTGGATGTTTGCGCTCATACGGGCGTGGACTGTTAGATTGTTGTCTGATGTGGGCCGTCGTAAGCCTTGGTTAAACACTTCTCTTCCACGCCCCCTTTTCAAAACAGAAGAGCGGGCTTTTTATGTCAAAGAAGAAATATACTTTCATAGATTTATTTGCAGGTTGCGGAGGCCTCTCTGAAGGCTTTCTGCAAACAGGCAGATATGAAGCCCTTGCACATGTTGAGTGGGAACAGCCGATGGTGGAAACATTGAGACATCGGCTTGTGTCCAAATGGGGAGAGACGGAAGATGAGGCAAAAAGGAAAGTTATTCTTTTTGACATACAAAAAACAGATGAACTAATTGATGGACTTTGGTCTGATGATGCAAACGCGAAATACGGCTTGCAAAATTCTGACGATGTAAAAACAACTGGCCTCAAAGGTCTTGTTGGAAAGAAACATGTAGACTTCATTATTGGTGGGCCGCCTTGTCAAGCCTATTCAATTCATGGTCGGGCTACGGATAAAGACTCCATGAATAATGATTATCGTAATTTTTTATTTGAAAGTTTCTGCAAAGTGGTTGATGCTTTCCACCCTGATGTTTTTGTGTTTGAAAACGTAGGTGGATTGCTTAGCGCAAGGCCAGGTGGCATACCTGTACGAAACAGGATCTATGATGCTTTCACAAACATTGGCTATCAGATAAGAAAACCGGAGGAAATGCCATCAGCTCTATATGATGCTGCCAATTTCAATGTTCCTCAACATCGCCCCCGTGTAATAATCTTGGGGATAAGACATGATTCTAAATTGGATTTAGATGATTTGTACAAATCGATAGAGAAAGAACAAAATCCCAAGGTAAAATTGACGGTTAGAGATGCTATTGGTCAACTACCAGCACTTTATCCATTGCCGAAACAGGTGAAAGAAGGACGATATGTAAGATCCCATCAGTTAAATCCCCAACCAGATATTACGCAACACGATGCAAGGAATCATGGGCCTAGGGAAAGGGCAATATTCAAAGAATGGGTTGAGAAGAGCATGAACCACATCAGTCATCAGGCCATGATTGACTATTATTTTAAGAAGACTGGACATAAAACACTTTACCAAAAATACAAGAGCCTTGAATGGGATAAGCCTTCCCACACGGTTGTTGCTCATCTTAGCAAAGATGGATACATGTTCATCCATCCCGACTCTAAACAACAGAGAAGTATCACAATCCGAGAAGCTGCCTGCCTAATGACATTTCCTATGGACTATCAGTTCTTAGGCAGCACACCATACAACTACAAAATGATAGGCAATGCAGTACCTGTCAATTTTGCGAGTGCAATAGCAAGAGGTTTATACAAAGCATTAGATAAGAAGAAATGAATGTATTAGTAGCATGTGAAGAAAGCCAAGCAGTTTGCAAAGCCTTTAGAGAAAGAGGGCATAATGCTTTCAGCTGTGACATATTAGAATGCAGCGGAGGTCATCCAGAATGGCATTTCAAACAGGATGTATTACAAGTAATTCCCAATCATGGTGGAATGCTTGAAAGTGGTACAGAATATTATCTGCCAGAAGGTGAAAAATGGGATTTAATGATTGCCCATCCGCCTTGCACATATTTATCAGTAAGTGGAGCACGTTGGCTTTATCATCCTGATGACGCAGACTTACCAATTGAACAAAGAAGAGAACATCCCCATCATTTAGGAAGAAGAAAGATGAAGCAGGAGGCAATAGAGTTCTTCATGGAATTTACCAAAACAGATATTGAACATTGGGCCATCGAGAACCCTGTTGGATGCATGAACTCAGAATATCGAAAGCCAGACCAAATAGTTCAACCATTTTGGTTTGGTGATCAAGCTTCAAAGAAGACCTGCTTGTGGCTTCACAACCTGCCTTTACTTAAGCCAACAAAAATGGTAGAAGAAGGCCCAAGAGTTGTATTGTCAAGTGGGCGTTCTTTACCAAAATGGTATTCGGATTCTTTCAACACGAAGATATCCACTGAAGAGAGAAGAAAACTAAGAAGTAAAACCTTCCCAGGTTTCGCTGAGGCACTAGCGGAACAATGGGGTAAATACATTGAAGAATATGCTGTACATTCGTAAATTATTCACACAGGATTTAAGAGACGGAAAACAAATCGCGTTTCCGAAAGAGCCATCGTATTCTTTCTTTTCGTTTGATTACCAGAACAGAGAGACTGATAGGAGAATAACTTTTACATTCAATGCAAGGTTTGAACAGTTCCAAGAATATGACGGTAAGGTTATTGCCACTCGTTTATATTCTGCAAGTTCAGAGTCAAGAATGGACGGAGAAGTAAAAGCATTCATAAGGGACGAGTTGAATGCTAAAGTTGATGACCTTTTAATCTTCAAGAATAAGGGAACCAAGTATACTGAATATGAGGTAATGTTTGTGCCTCAAAACAACAAGTATTATTCTTTACTTCTTAAACTGTGTGGCGGAGAAAATCATTCTGTTTATAGCACTGACCTCAAAATTAAATTTGATAGGAACGAACCTCTCCAGAGTATTTATTACGGTGCACCAGGCACAGGTAAATCTCATGAAATCAAAGAGAAAACAAAAGGAGAAGCCGTTATTCGCACAACATTCCATCCTGACAGCGACTACTCTACATTCGTAGGAGCATATAAGCCAACAATGGATGATGTAGACGCGAAGGTAGTCCCTGTAGTTCTTGGCGAATCAGGAACGGTGTTCAACAAGAATGAAGGAACGTACAAAGAAAAACGTATAGTCTATCAGTTCGTGATGCAGGCATTCTTGAAAGCATATCTGGGTGCTTGGAAGAAATATGCAGAGGCTGATGGCAATGAAGTGGATCCGCAGTTTTTGATAATCGAGGAAATAAATCGAGGCAACTGTGCCCAGATATTCGGTGATCTGTTCCAACTGCTTGACCGAGGTGACAATGGATTTTCGGAATACCCCATTGAGGCTGACAACGACTTACAACGGGAAATAGAACGAGCCTTTATAGAACATAAGGATTATAAGCTGAAAGTAGGCGTTAAGATAAATGCAGAGGGTGCCGTAAAGGATTATACTAGTAACTATGGAGCGACGCTTTCCGAAGATATACAAAGCGGAAGGGTATTACTACTCCCCTCAAACCTCTATATTTGGGCTACGATGAATACAAGTGACCAAAGCCTGTTCCCCATCGATAGTGCCTTCAAACGCAGATGGGATTGGAAATACATGCCCATTGAAAACGCTGAAAAGGGTTGGAGAATAAAGATCAATGGAAATGAATATGACTGGTATCAATTCTTGGAGGCTATAAACAAAGAGGTGTTTGGTCTAACGCATAGTGAGGACAAGCAATTAGGCTATTTCTTCGCTAAAGCAAAAGATGGAATTATTGATGCTGAAACGCTGGTGAACAAGGTGTATTTCTACCTTTGGACGGATGTCTTCAAAGACTATGACTACGAGAGCCAAAAAGCATTCAGAAAGCCTAATAGTAATGAACCGATTGTGTTCAAAGACTTTTTCAGAAAAGGACAAGAATTGGATGAGATAATGGCTGAACAAGTGCTGATCAATATGGAACTTGAAAAGCTAAACAAACCGCAAGATTTGTTTGAATGAAGATTCTGGTAGAGGAATATCAGTATGATGCTGCATTAGTGCGCGATGTGCTGGAAGGCGTAGATGCTTTACAAAATATCGAAGGACTCGTGTCGCTTAGCTATGTGGGCTATTTCTACAACCCAAAGCTGAATGGGGGCAAGGGCGATACTGTGTTCATTCTACCTAAGGTGTTGATGAACGAACAAGGCAAAGTGTTCTCGAAGTACGCGCCTGACGACATCATCCACATGGATACCAGCAAACTGAATGATCAGGGAAGAAAGTTCCTCTATGAGTTTGCTGTATGGATATATAGGGCTGTAGATGTATACCAACGTTCGCATAAGGATAGCGACATTGTATATCATCGCAAAATATCGCAAGTGGGACGCGGTATGAAGAAACGCACCAACACCTTGCTGGACATCTTGCTTTCTTTGATTCAGTTCAACAAAGACAACCAATCGTTAATCACGTTTATCCTTAAAAATCTGCATTCTGGCTTCAATAAAATCAATTGGACGAAGACCATTAATCATTCAGCAGCCATTATCCAAAATGACGAGCCTGTTTATCTCAATCCCGTGAATAAGAAACGCCAGGTGAACTTTGACGAGGAGTTACTGGTTATCTACTATAGTATACTCAATTATATTAGTCAAACTTATGGTTTCATGTGGATATAACAGTAGGATTCCCACTAATTACCGGCTCAAAATTTGAAGGTTATCTGAATGGAAGAGGAGTTGTCCGTTTACGCCAAATCAAATATAAGTACTTCTCGGACAAGATGCTAGAGTTATGGAATCTCTGCTATGCTTTCTTTGCCCATCGTACAGAGATAACTACAAGTGCAGAACTGAAAGAGTATTTACTCGTAAAGAACTTCTATGTGGTATTCGAGGCTATTATCGACGAGCTGATAGGTGACAAAAAAGATGAATTGCCTGAAGATTTCAAGGAGCAAAAGGATGGTAAACTTGTGGACCACCTATATACATATCCTGGGCTAATCCAGGCAGACGAAGAACAACGTACTTATTATATTGGCGATTCGAAATATTACAAGATAGGTGGATCGTTGGGAGATACGTCTATCTACAAGCAATATACCTATGCCCGCAACATTGTGCAGTATAACATAGATTTGTGGCTGAACAAGAAAGAGGGTGACCCTGACCCAGAAGTAAGACTAAGAGACGAGGTAACAGAAGGATATAACATCATCCCTAACTTCTTTATTAGTGCTGCGATGAAACAAGGTGACTACAGTTATAATCATCGTGAAATAGAACTGACAAAGATATCAGGAAAGAGAAATCCTGAAATCAAGTTCCAATTTAAGGATCGTTTGTTTGATCGTGATACGATGCTTTTGTCACGATACAATGTCAACTTCTTGTTTGTAGTATCGCTCTATGCACGAAACAAACAAGCAGAGAAAGCTGCTTGGAAGGAGGAGGTTCGTATGCAATTCCGCAAAGAGATACGCAAGGTGTTGGAAAAGGAATACAGCTTCTATCCGATGCGTTCAAGGGGGGTAGATCTTGACGACTACATGACACAGCACTTCAGACAGCTTATAGGCAAGGTGTTCACTCCGTTCCAAGATAGAAGTATTCTTACTTTGGCTATGCACACCCCAACGGGTAAGAACATATTGACTACGGAACAAGCAAAACTGCTTGCAACGCTCAGAAAGGATTTTGATATTGACGAGAATTACACATTGGGTAAAGAACCGCAATTGCCACCTGCTACCGATCTGCAGTTCATGGTTACTGATTATGTGCTTATTGGTTACTACAAGGATACTACGCACTTGGAGTGGATAGCAGACAAGAAACTATATAATGTACGTGCAGGAAAAGATCGTGGTTCCCTCGATTTGTCGTCGAGTGTATTTGGTGCACGCTACTTGTTGCTGTATGGCAGGGAAGGATTCCATAAATTCAAACTGAATCCCCATAAAGTCCGTGTATGGAGCAAAGAAGAACTGGAGAAAAGTGGTTATGGTAGTGCCAGACACGACTACTACGTTGTATTTTTCATAGAAGAAAGGATCACAGAAGGCGATTTTGCTGCAATGGATTTTGACAAGGATAAACTGAAGAGCTTACTTAACCGTTACGGCAAAGATAATGCTAATCATGACAAAGGCGCAATAGCAGTACCGTTCTCTGAGTTGGTGAATTGCAAGAAATAGCAAAGAAATAAATCCTTTTGTGTACATTCACTTTTTAGCTTAAAAATTTGTTTATTTTGCGCACATTAGGGACTGTCCCTGTTGTGAGATTTTCAAAAAAGGGCCACCGCCGTGACCCTAAAATCTTTATAACCTTAAATCTAATATTATGGAAAACAGTCGTCTCACGACGAAAAACAGAAAATTATCTGATATTGCTGAGCAAATCCGAGGCTGAGGTCTCTTGCATGCGGATGTAGGCGAAGAGTTTCTTGCCAGCATCCTTCAGGCTGGCTCCGAAGACGTAGACCACATCATCGATAATGAGAAAGCGGTCGTGATTTCGCCGGCAGTAATTGACAGCGATGGGGGGATATTGCTGGTTATGACGTTGGATGTCTAGTTGCAGTTGTCGCAAATTTTGCGACTGCTGACAGGTGTAGATGGTGGCAGTGACATTGGATGATCGTTTGCTAAGCATGGTCAGCGTAGTCTCGTCGATGTAGTTGTCTATCAGCACGATGGATTGTTTTGCCTGTTTGATGAGACTGACGATATGCACGTAGGCATCGAAGATCTGCCCGTCGTAGAAAACTCCCTCTATTGGGGGTAATGACGAACGGACAAAGAATTCAATTTTGTTTTTTAGTTCCTTTATCTCTATGTCTTGTTGAATCGCATGCTGTTCCAAAACAGCGATGCGCGTATTGACCACATAGCCACGTAACAAGTATTCCTTCAAGACTTTGTTGGCCCACTGGCGGAATTCAATACCTCTTTTTGTATTTACCCTAAATCCAACAGAGATGATAGCATCGAGATTGTAAAACTCAATTTTGCGCTTTACATTCCTTTTACCCTCCTTCCGAACTAGTTCCAAAATGGAACTTGTTGCATTCTTCTCTAATTCCTCACATTCATAAATGTTCTGAAGATGTTTGGTGATTGCTTGGCGACCTGTTCCAAACAACTCTGCCATTTGTGCTTGGCTGAGCCAAACAGTTTCACCTTCCATTCTGACCTCCAACCGAATGGTTTCATCGGGCTGATACATGACGATTTCGCCTTTGTTTGATTCCATGTTGCTCATACTATTGTGCATTAAGTTTAACTTTGGTGCTGCAAAGGTAAGGAATTATTCCCATTCGACCAAATAATTCCGCAAAAAGTTTGTGGGTTTGATGATATATTCCGATTTTTCGTATAAAGTATCGGGGCCGCATCCCTGCGACCCCGATACTTCTTACTAACCAATTAACTAACTTAATATAACCTAATCAATGTATGAAAAAACTAACTGCGTTTTGATGGTGCAAAGGTACAAACATTGTCCTTATACCACAAATTTATTCAGCGAACCAACAATATTCTTCAATAAAACCTTGCTGTATGGAAAATAATTGTTACTTTTGTGGCAGATAATAAAGGAAGTGAAACAAATCGAGGTCGTTGCAGCAATCATACACGATGAAGAGGGTCGCATCTTCACCACACAAAGAGGGTATGGCGAGATGAAGGACGGCTGGGAATTTCCTGGGGGAAAAATGGAACCTGGAGAGTCACCAGAAGAGGCCCTGAAGCGTGAGATTTGGGAGGAGTTGGAAACAAAGATCGTCGTGGAAAAGCTGGTACAGACTGTAGAGTGGGATTACCCTGCTTTTCATCTGACGATGCATTGCTTCTGGTGCCATATTGAGAGTGGGAACTTGAAATTGAAAGAGCACGAGGCTGCGAAATGGCTCACGAAGGATCAGCTTGATAGTATTGATTGGCTGCCAGCAGATAGAATCGTAGTTGAAACAATTAAAAACAAAATAGTATGAGACATCGGATTAAATCAGGAAGAATTGGTTCCTTTACACCTGAGAAGTTGAAGGTGGAGAGTGAGGAACTAGAGGACAGGGATGTTGCAGAGGAGGTGGAGGACATCTTTGAAGAGGATTCCGCTTTCAGCAATGATGATGAAGCGCTAGCAGCGATGGAATTTTACGACAGCCCTGACGAAACGGAATAAGCATCGGGGCCGCATCACTGCGACCCCGATACTTCTTACTAACCAATTAACTAACTAACAATAACCTAATCTATGATGAAAAAACTAACTGCGTTTTGATGGTGCAAAGGTACAAACATTGTCCTTCAACCACAAATTTATTCAGCGAACCACCAATATTCTTCAATAAAACCTTGCCAGTTCTACTTTGATTAGACTAAACTGAATAGGAATTGCTGGTCAGTGTATTCCCATTGGGCTGTGCCGAAACGGATGAGACGAGCCAGGAGGATGATGACCTTGGGGCGTGGTAGTCTTGAGAGTCGGACAATCTGGTTCAGAGTCCGACGCCCCTGCATCGCATCCAGCAATTGGCGGACGGTTGTATCATAAGTCATGACGGATCCCTTGGGCTTCTGAGCCTCACGCCAAAGGGCCAGATGCACAGGTGAGGCCACGATGTTCTCATCGGCAATGCGGATATAGGCTCGCAGCTTCCCTTCTTCATCCAGCGCACAGACAGGGCGCTTGTCAGATGGCGGAACGGTAGCAACAACAATCGTTCGTCCCTCTACATGATAGGTATCGAACTTGATACTGGCCTCGGGTTTGCAGTATTTGTAGGCCGCCTGGTGCATCATATAGATTTCCTCTTCGGAACGGACACCAGAGAGATGGCCATCGTCGCGAACGCCAATCAGCAAGCGACCACCATAGGTATTGGCAAAGGCCGACACTGACTTGGCCAGTTTGCAGGCATCAGCCACACGGTATTTGAAGTCCTGCTGCTGATGTTCTCCCTCTTGAATGAGTTTGAGAAGATAACGCCTGTCGTCCATACGGTGTGCAAAGGTAAAGGATTTATTTCAGACGAAGAAATATTTAATGCTTTTCCTTTGCTGTTTGGAAAATAATTGTTACTTTTGTGGCATTAAAAACAATAATCATGGATAAGCTCTCTGCAGAACAACGTCATAAGAACATGGCTGCGATTCGGTCGAAAGATACGAAACCAGAGATGATTGTGAGGCGTGGACTGTGGATGAGGGGATTCAGATACAGGCTTAACTCTCCGAAGCTGCCTGGACATCCGGACTTGGTGCTGAGGAAATACAGAACGTGTATCTTTGTGAATGGCTGTTTTTGGCACGGACACGAAGGGTGCTGCAAGATTCCGAAGACGAACAGGGAGTTCTGGGTAGCGAAGATCAGGAGGAATCAGCAGAGAGATATCGAGGAACAGAAGCGTTTGGCAGAGATGGGATGGCACTGCATTACCATCTGGGAGTGTGAACTGAAGCCGTCGAAAAGGGAGGAAACGCTGAAATCATTGGTCTTCACCCTCAATAAGATCTGGCTTGATGACCATCGCGTGAATACGGGCGCCTATCCTCAGCTGGAAGAAGAGGGAGAAAATTATCTAAAAGCTGCAGAAGAAGAAACGGAATAAAAAAAGAGGGTGTGTCAAAAATAGGCACATCCTCTTTTTTTATCAATGAGCCTTCTGAATCAGCCTACCTGGCTACCTGGCTTCACGTCTTTCGTAGTGGTGACGACGCTGAGACTCTCGTCGGCATCGACGGCAGAGAGGATCATACCTTGGCTCTCGATGCCCATCATGTTGCGAGGAGCGAAGTTGGCCACGAAGAGAATACGCTTGCCGATGAGTTCCTCAGGGTTCTCATAGAAGGCAGCGATACCTGAACAGATAGTTCGGTCTGTGCCTGAGCCGTCGTCGATAGTGAACTGCAAGAGTTTCTTCGACTTCTTCACCTTCTGGCAGTCCTTCACGAGACCTACGCGGATGTCGAGTTTCTCAAACTCCTCGAAACTGACTGTATCCTTGATGGGTGCTGCCTTATAGGCGGCTGCCTCGTTGGCCTTCTTGGTAGCCTCAAGCTTATCGAGCTGCTTCTGGATGACGTCGTCCTCGATCTTCTCGAAGAGGAGGGCTGGCTCACCTAACTGATGACCTGCCTTCAGGAGGTCTGTGCTGCCTAACTGCTCCCACTCGAAGGAATCGATGGCAAGCATCTCGCGCAGCTTCTTCGATGAGAACGGCAGGAAGGGCTCAAAGGCGATGGCAAGGTTGGCAGTGAGCTGCAGACAGATGTTGAGGATGGTCTCGCAACGCTTGGGATCAGTCTTCCAAACCTTCCAAGGCTCACACTCAGTGATATAGCGGTTGCCGATGCGGGCGAGGTTCATGGCCTCGAACTGGGCATCGCGGAACTTGAACTGCTCCAACAGCGTCTCCACCTTCTCCTTCACGTCCTTGAACTCTGCCAGGGCAGCCTTATCGACGTCCTGCAGTTCGCCACAGGCAGGCACCACACCATTCCAGTACTTCTTCGCCAGCTGGAGGGCACGGTTCACGAAGTTGCCATAGACGGCCACGAGCTCGTTGTTATTGCGATCCTGGAAATCCTTCCAAGTGAAGTTGTTGTCTTTCGTCTCAGGAGCATTGGCTGTGAGCACATAGCGCAGCACATCCTGCTTGCCAGGCATATCGACCAGATACTCGTGGAGCCAAACGGCCCAGTTGCGAGAGGTAGAGATCTTATCGTTCTCGAGGTTCAGGAACTCATTGGCAGGCACGTTGTCAGGCATGATATACTTGCCATGAGCCTTCATCATCACAGGGAAGATGATGCAGTGGAACACAATGTTGTCCTTGCCGATGAAGTGTACCAGACGGGTATCCTCATCCTGCCACCACTTCTCCCACGAGCCCCACTTCTCAGGCTCTTTCGCACACAGCTCAACGGTATTAGAAACATAGCCGATGGGGGCATCGAACCACACATAGAGCACCTTGCCCTCAGCATCCTTTACCGGCACAGGGATACCCCAGTCCAGGTCGCGCGTCATCGCACGAGGCTGCAAGTCCATGTCGAGCCAGCTCTTGCACTGTCCGTAGACGTTCGGACGCCACTCCTTATGCTCCTCGAGGATCCACTGCTTCAGCCAGTCCTGATACTCGTTCAAAGGCAGATACCAGTTCTTGGTCTTTTTCAGTACAGGGGTAGAGCCGCTGATGGTCGACTTCGGATTGATCAGTTCCGTGGGCGAGAGGTCACGTCCGCATTTCTCACACTGATCACCGTAGGCTCCCTCGTTGTGGCAGTGGGGGCACTCACCAGTGACATAACGGTCTGCGAGGAACTGCTTGGCCTCCTCGTCGTAAAGCTGTTCGGTGGTCTCTTCCGTCAGTTTGCCCTCGTCGTAGAGCTTCTTGAACCACTCGGCGGCAAACTTATGGTGCGTCTCAGAGGTCGTGCGGCTATAGATATCAAACGAGATACCGAACTCCTCGAAGGAGTCCTTGATCATCTTGTGATAGCGGTCAACGACGTCCTGCGGCGTGATGCCCTCCTTACGGGCACGCACCGTGATGGGCACACCGTGCTCGTCAGAACCTCCGATAAACAACACCTCGCGCTTCTTCAGACGGAGATAGCGCACATAGATATCAGCAGGCACGTACACGCCAGCCAGATGGCCGATGTGTACCCCACCGTTAGCATAGGGCAGCGCAGACGTCACCGTCGTGCGCTTGAAAGTCTTGTTTTCCATTCCTTAAATACGTATTTTCTGAATTTGGGTGCAAAGGTACGAAAAAAGCCACAGATTACACAGAAAAACACAGATATTTTTGATTATCACAGAATTAAATCAGTGAGAATCTGTGTAATCTGTGGCTAAGTTTTTAAATATTCGGGGTGTCCCAGACCTTGGTCTTGGTGCAGGCAGCAGGGACGGATAGGGTGCCGACCTTGAGGAG
Organism: uncultured Prevotellaceae bacterium; assembly: GCA_902776545.1. Lineage (GTDB taxonomy): Bacteria > Bacteroidota > Bacteroidia > Bacteroidales > Bacteroidaceae > Prevotella. The sequence continues at coordinate 71,632 of CACYQO010000001.1, forward strand.
GAAGTCACCCTCTTCGAGGGTCCAGCGGCCATCGGCTCCAACGAAAGCGAGGGACTTGGCTGGGAGCTGGAAGGTGACGGTCTTGGTCTCGCCTGGTTCAAGGGCGATCTTCGTGAAGTCACGCAGACGCTTATTGTCTGGCACGATACTGGCAACGAGGTCTGAGGAATAGAGGAGCACGGCTTCCTTACCAGCTCGTGAACCAGTATTCTTCACATCGACAGTGACAGTGAGGATGTCGTCGGCAGTGAACGAGGCCTTGTCGACCTTCAAATTCGAATATTCGTAGGTGGTATAGCTGATGCCATAGCCGAAGGGCCACTGGAGCGAAACCTTGGCGTCATAGTTGTAGGCGCCCTCCATCGTACCAACCTCCTCAGAGACCTTATAGTCGTAGGTATTGAGGGAGTTGATCTCACGCGGATAGGTGTAAGGCATCTTGGCAGAGAAGTTCACGTCGCCGGCAAGGAGGTTGACAAGAGCATCGGCACCATAGTTACCTGGGATAAAGATATCCACCACCGCCTTGGCGAGGGGCTCAATATCAGCGATGAGGCGCGGACGGCCTTCATTCAGAACCAGAATAATCGGCTTACCCGTCTTGGCGAGGGCCTTCACGAGGTTGCGCTGGTTCTCTGAGAGCCAGAGGTCCGTGAGGTTGCCAGGCGTCTCAGTATAGGAGTTCTCGCCGATAGCAGCAATGATGATGTCAGCCTGAGCGGCAGCAGCCACAGCCTTGTCGATCTGGGGTTCGTTCTCATCGTAGTAGGCGCCGTCTTCATTGTAGGTCACGCCCTGCTCGAGGATGATGTTGTCCTTGCCGTATTTGTTGCAGAGGGCCTCGTAGATGGTGTTGTACTTCTCAGACATGTCTTCTGCACGCGAACCCTGCCAAGTGTAGCTCCAGCCACCGTGGAGGCAGCGCATCTTATTGGCGTTAGGGCCAGTTAAAAGTACTTTGAACTTTGAGCTTTGAGCTTTGAACTTTGTGATATCCAATGGCAGGATATTGTCTCCGTTTTTCAGGAGGACGATGGACTCTTCGGCGGCGTGGAGGGAGGCAGCAGCGAACTCGTCAGAGCCGAACTTCTCGAAGCCTTTGCCACCTGTGTTAGGTTCGTCGAAGAGGCCGAGGCGATATTTGGCACGAAGGATGCGACGGACGGCATCGTCGATACGAGACATTTTCACCTTGCCCTCGTTAACAAGTTCTTTCAACAGTATGCAGAACTCGACGCTGTAAGGATCCATCGACATGTCGATACCAGCATTGATGGCGATACGGATGGCGTCTTTCTTGTCCTTTGCCACCTTCTCACGGGTGTAGAGGTTGTTGATATCGGCCCAGTCTGTCACCAAGAAACCGTCCCATTGGAGATCTTCCTTCAGCCACTTCGTCAGATACTCGTAGCTGGCATGCACAGGCACACCATTGACAGAAGCAGAGTTGACCATCATCGTCAGGGTGCCGGCGAGGGCAGCCTGCTTGAAGGGCTCGAAATATTTCTCGCGGATCATCTGCGGCGAGAGATAAGCTGGCGTACGGTCCTTACCTGTCCAGGGAGCACCATAGGCGAAATAGTGCTTTGTGCTCGTTCCTACGTGGAAACGGTCGATGTGATTGTTGTCATCGCCCTGATAACCCTTGATTTCTGCCACCACCATCTTCGCATTGACGATGGCATCCTCGCCGAAGCTCTCCCAGACACGCGGCCAACGGGGGTCACGGCTCAGGTCCACCACAGGATTATACACCCACGGACAGTTGGCTGCACGACTCTCGTAGGCAGTAATCTCTGCACCAATACGTGCCAGTTCGGTGTTAAACGTTGCACCAAGGTTGATGGGCTGTGGGAAGAGCGTACCACCAGTGGTATAGGTGACACCGTGGTTGTGGTCGAGGCCGTATATATCGGGGATGCCGAGATACTTCATCGACTTCTCCTGAATCAGCGAGATCCACTTCTGCCAATCGTCCTTGTTGGCTGCACGAGAACCTGGGGCATTGAGGATTGAGCCTACCTTCCATTTCGAGATGAGGGTGTCGAGCATGGTCTCATTGATTTTCCACACACGCTTGGTGTCGCCACTGTAGATATCCACAGGGAAGGCTCCGAGTTTGTCGATGATCTCCTGATCCGTCATTTTCAGCATGGCGTCCGTCTCCTCGTCAGAGCGGCCATACTGCTGCATGACGGAACGCACCTTCTCGCGATCGACCTTGGCGTTCTCGATGGTCATACGTCCCATCACGTCGAGGTTCAGTTCGAGCATCTGGCCGATCTTCTCATCGAGCGTCATACGGGCGAGGGTTTTCTCAATCTTCGCCTCTAAGGCCGCATCACGGGGGATAGCCGGCTGAGCCGAAGAAGTGAAAAGTGAAAAGTGAAAAGTGAAAAGTGCGCCTAAGGCGACTCTTTTAATTAAATTAGTAATCATAGCTACAATTTTTTTAATTTTATAATCTTTAAATTTTATAATTTTATAATTATCCTACAGTTCCTTCACCCGTTTCTCGAAGGTCTCACGATTGCCGATGGCACCGTTCTTCAAGCGGGCACGGTAGTTGTAGATGGTGTTGACGGAGTAGTGCAGGAACTCCGCAATCTTTGAAGAGTCCTCGATGCCCAGACGGATAAGGGCAAAGATGCGAATGTCGGTGGTCAGACGGTTCTCCTTCGGCTGTACCTGCACCTCTGGCAACAACAGGGCATTGAAATCGTCGATGAAGTTGGGGAAGAGATGGAGGAATACCGTGTCGAAGTTCTCGTAGAGTTCTTCGAGCTCTTTCTCTTTCAGTTCCGTCGATTTGGAGATCTGATACAGGTCGTCGAATTCCTTGTTCTTCATCTTCTTATTCACCATCTTACGATAGTTGTCGAGTTTGTCGATATACTGCGAGCAGAGGCTCATGAAACGTCCGATGTACTCTTCTTTCACTCGATTACTCTCGGACAGTTGGCAGTTGACAGTTGAGAGCTGAGAGTTCAGTTCGGCGAGCTCTTCTTTCTGAATGGATAATTGAGAATTGATAATTGACAATTGTCCATTAGCCTCAGAGAGGGCGTTTCGAGCATTGGCCAGCTGCTGGTTCCTGCGATGCACAAAGAAGAGGGCTGCCAACACCAACAAGGCGAGGATGCTCACCACGATGATCGACATGCGGAGCACCTTCGTGTTATGATCCACTGCCTGCTGGTAGTTGTTCTCGATGACATTCAGTATCGGCGTGATCTGCCAGGAGCGCATACGGGTGTTGAAACGGTTGTTGCAATCCCATGTAAAGCGGATATACCGATAGCTGCGATCCAGGTCGCCATCGGCATTCAGAAGTTCTGCCAACGAGAGAAGCGAGGCCTGATCCATCACAGCATGACGTACATCACTCAAGGCTGACAGTGACAGCCAATAACGCAGCTCATCCTCTTCCTCACTACTCAGCCAACGGTAATAGCAAGCGATGGCATACTCACGACTGTCAGGACTTACACGGCTCACCCACTGGTCGCTGATCTTGCGTGCTTCTACCAACTGCTGACGACTCTTCAGTTCCTGAATCCTATACATCAGATAGTCAGGATCCTGATGGTCGATATGGGCGAAAAGTGAGTCGCGATAGGTGGTCTGCAGTTTGAAATACTGTTCCTTCATCGGAGGGATGATGGAGTAGTAGCCCAACTCACCATAGACGTGCATCTGCGACTGGTAGTAGTTGCGCAGTCCAACGCTGTCGAGTTGTTGTTTGTCGATACTCTTCAGGAAGGCGAGCGCCTCGTTGTAATACCCCACGGTGGAGCACTGGAAGGCCTTCAGCGCCAAACAGTTGCCTACCCGTGCCTTCCACTCCTGACTCCTGACTCCTGATTCCTGATTCCTCTCAGCCCAGTGCATCGCCTCGCTGAGGTAGTAAAGGGCAGAATCGTTCATAAACGACTTGTAGCGCTCGTAGAGGTTGTAAGCCTGCTCGTATTTCTCCTGAGGCTGACGTGCATGCAAATATTGCTGTCGCGTCTCCTCTATCTGCCGCTCGTACCGTCCCACGATCTCTGGGGACTGCTCGATGGCCTGATCTAACTCGAGAAGTAGCGACTGATAATCCTTCTTCTCCTGAGCGAGTGAGAAGGTCACAGAAGCCATGAATAGCCAGGTAAGTAGTAGTCTTATCTTCATAAAGTTGGTCTTTGTGTGGGCAAAGATACGAAAAAAAGTGAAAAGTGAAAAGTGAAAAGTGAAAAATTTGCTCCCGCATGATAAAAAAAGCAGAAACCTACCGCTTCACAGCGTCTGGTTCCTGCTGAAAAACATATATATTATCAAACTAACTAAACTTTTGCTTCTTTATCTAAAACCTATTGCAATGTGAATGAGCAGCGACTGACAATCTTATCTGATGCCGTGCCTACGAGCGCCTCGAAAGCACCAGGTTCTGCCTTCCACTGGCTATTGGCCTCATCGTAGAAGCTCAGGGCTCCCTTGTCGATGGTAAGGCTCACCTGCTGGGTCTCGCCTGGCTGGAGGAAGACTTTCTGGAAGGCTTTCAACTCTTTGACGGGACGCTCGACAGAGGCCTCAAGGTCGCTGATATAGAGCTGAACCGTCTCAGCACCAGCCATACTGCCTGTGTTCGTGACGGGAATAGTGAAGGTAATCTCGTCGCCTTCAGTCATCGAAGTTTTGTCGGCAGTGAGCTTACCCAGTTTGAAGGTGGTATAGCTCAGACCGTGGCCGAAAGCAAACAAAGGACTTTGAACTTTGAACTTTGAGCTTTGAGCTTTATGATTTGCCTGGAGGCGATCTATCCAGCGGTAGCCGACGAAGATGCCTTCCTTGTATTCCTCGTCGATGATCTTGTGGTCATCGCGCCACGTGCCAGGATAGGCATTGAGGGCGTGGGCACCACACTGATCGAGGGAGGCATACCACGTGAAGGGGAGCTTGCCTGAGGGATTGACATCGCCGAAGAGGACGGAAGCAATCGCCTCACCTGCCTCAGAGCCGATGAACCAAGCCTGTACGACGGCAGGCACCTTGTCGAGCCAGGGCAAGGCTGCCCCATTGCCAGAGATGTTCACATACACCAGACGTGGATTGACCTCCAAGATGGCCTCGATAACCTCGTTCTGGGCGTAAGGCAGATCGTAGGACAGACGGTCGTGACCTTCGCAGTCCTGATGGTTACTCTTGTTCAGTCCTCCTATGAAGATGACGATATCAGCCTCTTTTGCCTTCTCCACAGCCTCAGCCGTGAGTTCTGCCTGAGAACGGGTCTCATAGAGCGAGCGTCCTACGGTAACGCCGTTGTAGCTCTGGATGGTATCGCCAACGTAGCCACGGGCGTAATCTAATTTACAATTTACAGATTTACGATTTACGATTTGCTGGATGCCGTCGAGGGGGAGAATCTCACGCTGGACCTTGAGGGAGGAGGAACCACCACCAACGGTCATCATCTTGATGGCGTTCTCGCCGACGACGAGGATGCGCTGGGATTTGCTGGGGTTAATGGGCAGAAGGGGCGCAGCCACCTTTTCATTTTTTAATTTTTTAATTTTTTCATTCTTCAGCAGTACAATGCCCTGCTGGGCAATCTCAAGGGCTGCCTGATAATGACTATCTGAACAAAGGAAACCAAAGGGCTTGTCTCTTTTCATGGTCGTGCGATAGTACAGACGGAGCAGACGACGCACCTTGTCATCGAGTTCCTTCGTGGTGTACTTGCCCTCACGGATGCCTTGCTTATACGCATCGGCGAGATAATAATTGTCGTAGGCGTTGGTCTTGCCCATCGTCAGACCGTCAGTCCAAGTGCCGAACTCGAGGTCAAGTCCGTTCTTCACAGCCTCATCGGTATCGTGGCAGCCACCCCAGTCGGAGATGACCACTCCATCGAAGCCCCAGTCCTGTTTCAGGATCTTGTTGAGCATGATATCATTGTGGCAATTGTGTTGGTCTTTATAGAGATTGTAGGCACCCATGATGCTCCAAGCCTCACCCTCCTGCACGGCAGCCTTGAAGGCAGGCAGGAAGATCTCATGCAGGGCACGGTCGGAGATGATGACGTTCACCTGATGACGATATTCCTCGTCGTTGTTCAGGGCGTAGTGCTTCACACAGGCAGCGACACCCTTCGACTGGAGGCCTCTGACGTATGGCACTACCATCCGGGATGCCAACCAGGGGTCTTCGCCCATATACTCGAAGTTACGGCCTCCCAGGGGCGTACGGTAGATGTTCACGCCAGGGCCCAGCATCACGCTCTTGTTCCTGTAGAGTGCCTCCTCGCCCAAGCTCTCGCCATAGAGGCGGGCCATACGGGGATTCCATGTGGCAGCAAGACAGGTGAGAGCTGGGAAGGCCACGCACGAGTCGTTGGTCTGTCCGGCCTGTACCCACTCATCCCAGAGCACGTCAGGACGCACGCCATGAGGGCCGTCGTCTGTCCAGAGGTCAGGGAATCCGAGGCGCTTCACGCCTGGCGCAGAGAACTTCGACTGCGCATGGATGACGGCGATCTTCTCGTCGAGCGTCATACGGCTCAGGGCATCGTCGATGCGCTGTTCGATGGGTTTCGACTCATCGAGATAGACGGGGGTCTGTGCCTGAGAGGCAGTGACTGCTGCGATACAGCAGCATACGAGACATAATAGTTTCTTTTTCATTGTCTGACAAATTTTTGATGATTCTGAATATAGATTCCCTTTCTGTCGGGCGATGTTATTCTACGACCTTGGAGGTCGTAGAGTGATTGACTATTGACTGATTGACGATTCTCGAATTGACGGATGGCGGTGGCCTGACGTTCTGCAAAGGCCCGCTGCAGATAGGGGATGTGGATGTTCACAAAGCTCTTCAGTTCAGAGATGTAGCCATCATAGGTGGTGTAATAGCTGTGTTTTGCCCAGTCGTACACCTTCTGGTTGATGCGCCACTTCTTGAAGTTCTCCGTCTGTGTCTGCCAGATGGCAGTGCGCAGACTGTCGATATGACTAAGGAGATAAGCCTGCAAGCCACGGTCTGTCAGTTCACGAAGCCTGTCGTTGCACGCCTGAACGAACCAGGGATCCTGCCAAAGCCGCTGGAGAATCTTCTCAAAGGGACGGTTCCACAGACCGAGGAAAGCCTCCATGTTGTTGAGCAGGCTGCGCTCTGAGCTGTTGTCGTAGCCGAGGTCGAGATCCCATAGCGGACCGAAGTGCATCTTCTGGTTGTCGGCCTCTTTATACATATAGATACTATAGAGCGCATCGATGTTGCCTGTGATTTCAGCACCCACATACCAGTTGATGAAGTCTTCCTCGTCGACATAGGCGCGCCAGCCTTTCTCTGGATCGCAATAATCATGAGAGGCCACGGCACTCTCGAACTGCTGTATCCACCGTCCGATGGCGATGCGACGGTCTACGGTAAGCTGCTGATCCTTCGGATTCTTGATATTGTACATGATATTGAATCCTGTTGAGGAAATGAGAGGTTCTTCTTTCGAGTTCTCATTAGCTACCTCCAACAGCCAACCGCTGTCTTCATCCACTTCCACCCGCTTCTTGTGTACCTGTACCTGGTCACTGATCTGATAGGTTCCCTGATAGTTACCGTTCAGATAGAGGTCTACAAACCGTGCCGCAGGACAGAACTTCAAGCCCATAAAACGACCGAGGTCGTAGGTCAGGGCATTGCGGATCATCGTCTTATCACCGTGGTTAGCCAGAAGAGTCCAGCTTTTGGCATTGGCAAAGCCGTCGCCTAAGAGCCGCTGTTTCTTCTCGAACTTCACACGGAAAGATTTCTTGTCGGAGTTCCACCAGGTGGAGTTGCCGCGTCCACGAATCAGGGTATTCTCATAGCGGCCGAGACTGTCGCCGTCCACATAGATGAAAGTACAGTTGATGTACTGTTCTTTGCTGGTGATGGATCGGCGGTTCTCTGTCTCGATGTAAACGGAAGGCACGTCGGTCCTTTGCGGATAGGACTGAGCGTGTCCCGTCATACTAACTAACAACCAAACTATGTAGGATCCTAACCTTCTCACTGTCTGAGCTCCGTAACCAGCCTGGGATTACTTCTTTTGGAACACGCGGACGTAGTCCACTTCCATCGTCACAGGCAGTGCATTCTCGTCCACACCCTGTTGTCCTCCCCAGTCTCCACCCCACGCGAGGTTGAAGATGACATAGAATGGATCGTTATAGGGCCAGTCGTCACGGCCTAACCCACGGTTGTTGTAGGAGAGCTGCTCCTTGCCGTCGACGAAGGTGGTGATGTTCTGAGCCGTCCACTCGATAGCGTAGGTATGGAACTCACCCTCAGCACCCTTGCAGTACATCTCATGCGTCACCTGTGTGTTGTTAGAGTGTACATGGGCATTGGCGTGGAGGCTTGAGGATACATAGTCAGGGTGATAACCCACCTCTTCCATGATGTCTATCTCACCGTCGGCTGGCCATGACTTGAAGTTCACGGGCATCATCCAGAAGGCAGGCCATGTACCCTTACCCTTTGGCAGCTTGATGCTCGCCTCGATGTAGCCGTATGTCCAACCGCTCTTCACATGTGCATAGACACGTCCTGAATAGATCTTACCGTCCTCCTTGAAACAGTGGATACGTAACGTACCGTCCATCACCTCTGTGACATAGCGGCCCTTGGGCGTCACATGGTTCACGTAGTTCTGCAATTCGTTGTTCACCCAGTGATCCTTCTGCACCTCATGCGTCCAGTCGGCAGCATTCAGTTCCATACCTTCGTTGAACTCATCGTGCCACACCAGCTGATAACCCTCTGGGGCATAGTAGGCAGCCTGTTCTGCTGCAGCCTGTGTGACCGTGATGGTCTTGCGGGCAACACCCGACATTACCGTGACAGCACCAGTGCGGGCCATAGCCTCAGGATTAGCAGGAACCGTGATGGTGATTGTACCCGCCTGGGCTGCCGTATTCTTCGCATCAACTTTAAAGAAGTTGTCTCCAGTCTCTACTATCGCTACGCCCCACTCCGTACCCGTCGTCGAGACATTGACGGTATAGGTACCACCTTCGGCAGGTGCATTGACGGTCTCCGTAGAAACCGTGATGCTGACAGGCGCAGGCTGTGGGCCGTCCTCACCCCCACCGCAGCCCCAAAGGGCTACGGCGAGAGAGAGCATAACACAATTAAGCATGAATCTTTTCATTTATTTAGCTTCCCTGAAGATAATCTTACTGATCTTTACGTTCGTACCACCAGGAGAACCTCCAAAGTCGAAGAACAGGCGGATGGCTTCTGCATCGGTACCCTCTTTCAGGGTGACGCCATACCAAGTGAATGTCATGGGCTCACCACCAACGACGTCATTACGCTCCTCAATGAAGAAGTTGGTGTCGCCAGCATCCGTCAGTTTCATGGTAACCTGCGGGCAATCATCTTCTGTCTCTATGACAAACTGGAAGTCATAGGCCTTAGAAGCACTTGCTGTCAACTTGGTGTCGATGTGGAATTGTCCCTGCCACTGGTTCTTGCCCAATTCGGCGGGCAGTGTAATCTCGTAGGTGTCACCACTGTGAGTAGCCTCTGTGAAGTCGATGGAGTGCCAGTCGTCGCCAGCGGCGAAGTAGTAGCCGAGTTCATAGGCAGAATTATCATCAATAGCCTTCCAGAGGTTATCGGCATCGTCGTAATTCATGGGGCTGGTGCTACTACCTTCACCACTACCATCGGCCTCCTCGAAGTAGATCTTGCTGATCTTCACGTTAGCACCGCCAGGACAACCACCGAAGTCGAAGAACAGACGGATGGCCTCAGCATCAGTACCCTCCTTCAGGGTTACACCTGAACGCTTCAAAATGAACGGTTCACCACCAGGCACGTCATTGCGCTCCTCAATGAAGAAGTTCGTATCGCCGGCATCGGTGAGCTTGAAGGTCACCTGTGACAGATCCTGATCTGCCTCCATGATCATATAGAAGTTATAGGTCTTCTCGGCGCTGGCCGTCAGCTTGGTGTCGATATGGAACTGTCCCTGCCACTGGTTCTTGCCGAGATCGGCTGGCAGCGTGAGCTCCCAGACGTCACCGTTGTGAGTGGCCTCCGTATAGTCGATGGCGTGCCAGTCGTCACCAGCAGCAAAGTAGTAACCTGTCTCGTAGGCACCTGCGTCGACAGCTTTCCAAAGGTTGGAAGGAGCGTCGTAGTTCCAGTCGAACTTATCCTTGCCGCCTTCTTCGCCGCCTCCTTCACCACCCTGTTCATCGGGCTGGCCTGCACCATCGTCGTAGGCATGATCCTTCAGCACCATGTCCGTAATCTCAACCTCAGTACCGGCCTGACAGCCGCCGAAGTCGAACACGAGGTGGAACTTATCAATATCCTTACCTTCCATATTGCTCTTGACAAGCAGATACTCAGTATCACCCTCCAGAGGAATAACCTCGTCAAAGTAGAAGTTTGTATCGTCAGCAGCGTCCGTGAGCTTCACGGTGGCACTGTTCAGATCCTGATTAGCCTTCAGCTTGATAGAGAAGTCGTAGTTCTTGCCAGCCTGAGTGGACACACCACCGAGGTTCTGCAGCTGGAACTGAGCCTGCCAACGCTGGTTCGACTCATGGGGCAGCGTTACCACAAACTTCTTGTTGCCATCGTTCGTATAGGTGATATCCTCAGCATTGTAGCCTTCCCAAGCATCTCCATGGGCATAGTAGCGGCTGATCTCCCACGTAGCGTCGCGCAGCATGTTGCCGTCACTATCGAACTTATAGCCCTTGAAAGCCTTAGGAGCATCGTCCTCCTTGCTGGTGAACATGAAGCGCCAAGTGATGCCTTCGCCCTCATAGAGCAGAATCATCTCAGAGTTCGTCAGCTTCGATACCGTGAATACGGGATTGGCGAACTGTGCATCGCTGGAAAGATAGGGGAAGAGCGTCTCTTTAGGCAACTGCAACACTATCTTGTCTCCAACGACATCAAATTTGTAGCTGGAAGTCTGATACTCTACGGGAGCCATGAAGTCAATCTTACTACCATCCTCCTGCACTAGTGTGTTGTACTCTGGGAAGATGCTGCAGCCATTGTTCACATACACCGTACCACCCTCGCCCGGATCATAGATGTATCCACCAATCGGATCGAACGTAAGACGATCATCATACACGCCCCAGTCTGCCTTGTCGCCAGGAGCTGCACTCCACCAGTTGCTGCCGTCGGTACCAGGCTCACCGCAACCCATGTGTCCCTGCTCAGCGTAGTTGATGCGCCATGTGCGGGAGATACGGTTGTAATATGCCGTAAAGTCCACTTGCGAGTTCTCAAATGTAAACTGCTTGCTGATGCTGGCCTGGCTGAAACCGTTACGGTTGCCGAGACGCAGTTCCACGTCGTAGGTTCCTGCCTTGCTGTTAGACCAGTTCATGGGGTTCAGCGTCGAATAGGTGCTACCATTGATCTTCCAGATGGCGTAAGTCTGTGCAGGCAAGTTGGCAGTGAAGGTTGCCTGGTTCACGCTCTGGTCTATATTCATATTGAAGTCCACACCCGAGATGGACGGGATTCCTGCCTGGTTCGGGCCTTCGAACTTTTCAGGCGAGCAGGCCGTGAATAAAGGTAAAAGGGTAAAAAGGTAAAAAGGTAAAACCTTTACCAACCCTTTGGCCTTAATAAATATATTTGTTCTCATATCTCGTTCTGCTTGAGGGTTCCCTGAGCAGCGTCGATGTTGTCCTGCGGGATGGGCAGATAGCGCACATCCTCTGTCCAGGCCTTGGTGCGGTAGCCACCACTGTCGTTGGCGGGTGTCAGCACGCTGGCAGCCCTACCCGTACGTACGAGGTCGAAATAGCGCTTGCCCTCGCCCATGAACTCATGGCGGCGCTCGTTGAGGATGACATCTTCGTCAACACCGTTAGTGGCAGCCAGACCAGCACGGGCACGAACCTCGTTCACATAGCCTGCAGCCTCGCTGGCACTTCCGCTCGTCTTCAGCAGCAGCTCAGCAGCATTCAGCAGGGTCTCAGCATAGCGATACACGCGGAGGTTGTTGTTGAAGCCAAGGTCGGCATCAGCCTTCTGGTCCTTGTTGTTGCTCTTGCGGCACATATACTTATAGAGGCAGTAGCCCGTATTCATCCAACCCGGATCGTCGCTCGTTCCATGGGCATTGAGGTCGAAGGCGGAGAACTCCTTGCGGAGGTCACCCTCCTCGAAACTTGCTACAGAGTGCAGGGGAATGGCACTGAAACCCCAGCCTGCATCGACATCCTCATAGGGATCGCCGGCATTGGCCTTGAAGCTGCGCGGACCGTGCAGACGTGGGAACACAGCACCACCGGCTCCCAACTGGTTACCCCAACCACGGACGGAGTTGTCGTCGAAATAGTTGATCTCAAAGATCGACTCCGAGTTCCACTCGCCGCTCTCTTCCCAGATATCCTTGAAGTTGGGGGTCAGATTATAGCGGTGGCTGTCGATGAGCTCCTTCATATAGCTGAGAGCCTTGCCATAGCGGCTGCTGTCGTTCTGAATCATCACCATCTCGGCATAGATCATATATGCCAGGGGTTTCGTCACGTGACCTTTCTGGTCGGTGGGATAATCGTCCTTGAGGGCTCCCGTGGCGATGACGGACTCCAGTTCCTCAATCACCTTGGCATACACCTCGTCGGCAGTGCTCTGCTCATAGATATAAGGAGCGTCCAGATTCTCGAAGTAGCAGGGCACGTTGCCATAGAACTTCCAGAGCTGCAGATAGTAGAACACACGGAGCAGACGGGCCTGAGCCTCGTAGTCTGCACGCTGGGTTGACGTGATGTTGCCAGCCTTTTCTACCCAGTCACAATACTTCAGCACGTCGTTAGAGCGCTTCACGCCACTGTAGCTGTCGCTCCATACGCCTGTCAGACAGACCACGGGAGTACAAGAGTAGTTGAACATCAGCTGCAGCATCGGCTGGTCCGTGTTACTGCTGCCGTTGGGGTACATATCGTCGCTCATAAACTCAGAGATGAAGTTCAGGGCATTGTACTGGTAGGTCGAACCGTAGTCGTACCAGTGCAGGGGTGCGTATGCGGCCACTAACGCCTCGTCGAGAGAGGTTCTCGTGGTATAGTATTCCTCGATGAAGGTGTCGGTAGGACTGGTCACCTCCAGGAATGAGTCCTTACAGCCGGTCATTAAAGGTAAAAGGGTAAAAAGGTAAAAAGGTAAAACCTTCACCATAAGCCCTTTGGCCTTATTTAATATATTCGTTTTCATAACTCTTTCTTTTTTAATTTCTTACTTTTTTACTTTTTTACCTTTAGAAAGTGACATTGCATCCCACACGGAACGTACGCGGCTGCGGATAGACACCGAAGTCGACACCGTTGGACTTGTCTGAACCAGAAGAGATTTCAGGATCGAAGCCCCAGTACTTGGTGAAAGTCAGCAGATTCTCAAAAGCTGCATAGACGCGCAGACGGCTGATGAAGACCTTCTTCGTGAGGAATTCGGGGATGGTGTAACCCAGCTCTATGTTCTTCAGACGTACGTAGCTGCCATCGTGTACATAGAGGTCAGAGGCCTGCCAGTTGGTGGCGTCGCCCTGAATATAGATAGGATACTTGTTCGAGGTGCCCTCACCCGTCCAGCGTCCGAGGAACCAGCTGGGAAGGTTGATGCTGGGGAGGTCGAGACGGCGGGTGGCATCGAAAATGTCGTTGCCTGCCGTGCCCTGCCAGAACATCATGAAGTCGAAGCCTCTCCATGCGGCATTCAGCGTGGCACCGAAGGTCCAGTCGGGCGTACCTTTACCGATCTTCGTACGGTCGGCATCGTCGATGGCGCCATCACCGTTCACATCCACAAAGCGGACATAGCCGGGACGTGCATCGGGCTGGATCATTCCCTGAGGACCAGTGTATGCTTTGATCTCCTCCCAGTTCTGGAAGATACCAGCGGTCTTGTAGCCCCAGAAGTAAGTGAAAGGCTCACCAGCCTCAGCACGGGAGATGTTACCGAGGTTAGAGACGTTGTCGTAGGTATCGAAACCTGCGGCGTTACCCAGGCGGATCAGCTCGTTCTTCAGATAAGAGGCGTTGGCCTTGATCTGGAACTTGGCATCCTTGATATTGAACTTATAGCCAAGCTCAAACTCGACACCGGAGTTCTCCATATCACCCACGTTACCGATAGGCTTCGACTCACCCACGTACGACGGGATGTTCATATCTTTCAGCATGCCGTTGGTCTTCTTCTTGAAATAGTCCACGGTGAACGTGATCTTATTGTTCAGGAAGCCGAAGTCAATACCGATGTCAGTCTGCTCAGACTCCTCCCACTTCAGGTCGGGGTTAGACAGGCCACTGGCCTTCGAGCTGTTCACTTCCTTCTCACCGCCAGCCATACCGAAGCCGTAGTTGTTACCGCCCTGTGTCAGCACAGTGTAGCGGAAGTCACCGATGTTATCGTTACCGTTCTTACCCCAGCTGAAACGTACTTTCAGATTATTCAGCCAGTCGTTGGTGCTCTTCATGAATTTCTCGTTCATGACGTTCCAACCCAGAGAGAATGAGGGGAACACACCATATTTGTTATTAGAACCGAAGCGGCTGGAACCGTCGCGGCGCACTGTACCCTGAATCATATAACGCTCATCGTAGTTGTAGCTCAGACGGGCGAAGAGGGAAGACATGGTGTGTTTCACGCCAGGACCGCCCCATCCGTCACGGTCACCGTCAGCGGCAAGACCAGTGGCAGCATTGATCCAGGGCTTGTCATAGTCCTTCAGATTGTTGCGAGAGGCACCCAGCGTCCAGCCAGAGTTCTCAAAGGCACTCTGACCGAGCACTACGTTCACCGTGTGCTTGTCGAAGGTCTTGTCGTACATCAGCACGTTCTCCAACTGCCATACGGTACCACGGTCGCTCTCCATCGAGGCCGAGCTGTAGTTGCGGTGCTTCGTCGGTGAGATCCAGTACGGAGTGGCATGGCTCTGGTTGCCCCAGAACGACATGTCGGTGCTGTAGCTGACACGGTATTTCAGACCGTCCCAGATACCCAGCGTAGCCGAGAAGTTGGTCACGAACTTATGGCTCCAGTTGTCGGCCACGGGCAGCTGGAACGATGCCAGCGGGTTGGCCATCTCATTGAAGCCGGCGCCAGGGATGTTCAGCAGCTTGCCGTCATCGTACATGGGCACGTACTCGTCAGGAAAGGTAGAGCCGTAATAGTCGATCTGCTCCTGGGCAGCCGCACCCTCCAGGTATGGAGCGATGATCGGGGGCAGTGCGAGGGCAGAGCCGATCTCGTTACCCCACTGAGAGTTGGGATCCAGCCCGGCACTTTTCACACGGGCGTAGGAGAGGTTCACCTGTACATCGAGCTTGTCGAGCCAGTTGCGTTCCTTCGTCATGTCGAACACGGTAAAGTTGAAGTTACCGCGCAACGTCAGACGTCTATAGTTCGAGTGGCCGTAGTTTCCACCTACGATACCCTCCTGGTTGTAGTAGCCCAGAGAGAAATAGTAGTTCACCTTCTCCGTGGCTCCGCTCAGCGTCAGCTCGTGGTTCTGCACGGGAGCATTGTCGTTGAAGAGCAGATCCTGCCAGTCGGTATTCGTGGTCACATTGTAAGGATCGGCGTACTTTGGAGCCTGTCCGGCGTTCACCAGTCCTTCGTTCATCATCACCATATAACCAGTGGCGTCGAGCACGTCGCGGTGCTTCCACGCTGTCTGCCAGCCCTGAGAGAAATTGTAGTTCACGGTCATCTTACCCAACTTACCCTTCTTCGTGGTCACGAGGATCACACCGTTGGCAGCACGGGCACCATAGATGGCACCTGAGGCAGCATCCTTCAGCACCTCGATACTCTCGATGTCGCTGGGGTTGATGTAGTCAAGGCCACCCTCGATGGGCATACCGTCAACAATATACAACGGGTTAGAGTCGTTCACCGATCCTATACCACGCACACGTATGCGCGAGGCAGCACCGGGCTGACCAGAGTTAGAGGTGACGTTCACACCGGCGGCCAGACCTTTCAGGGCATTGTCCATACGCACGGGCGTCGTACCTGCAAGGTCGTCGCTCGTCACTTTGGCGATGGCGGCGGTCACCACACTCTTCCTCTGCACACCATAACCGATCACGACGACGTCCTGCAGTGTCTGGGCGTCTTCCTTCAGCACGATGGTCATGCCGTCCTTGGCCGTCACCTCCTGAGATGTATAGCCAATATAAGAAATAACAATAGGTGTACCCTCTTCCACTTTGATCGTGAACTTACCATCAAAGTCTGTGATGGTTCCGTTCTGAGGGTTACCCTTCTCGACGATGGAAGCACCGATGATGGCCTCCCCAGCGTCGTCTGTCACAGTTCCCAAGATACCTTGGGCGTTCGAAGCCATTGACACCATCAGTGCCAACAACAACAATAGATACCTGCTTTTTTTCATACTTTTGTTAGTTATTATTAATTATGATGAATAGGTTGTGTCGCTTTTTTGATTCGACAGTGCAAAATTACAAAATTATTCGTTGCATTTCAAGTCTAAAGGCAGAAAAAGTGGATTTTTTTAGAGGCCACATTTACTTATTATTCTCTTTTTCAGTTACTTACAAAAATCGTCCACCCTAAAAAGAGTGGACGAAATATAGAGGTGTAAAAAACACACTTTAACTCGTATTTAACACTTATTTCACAAAAGTCTCGTCTAAAATCCTTTTGACGCTGCGTAGCTGTGTCACTGCGTCAGTCCTTTCCACACGGACTTAAAGCAACTCCTCTGCCAACGCCTTCACTCGCTTTTCTGTGATAGGCTCTTCTGACGAATACAATGCCTGCGTCAAAGGGCTGTTCATCACCAGTCCTACTGCATCTCTCGGCTCAATGTCATATTCTGACACCAGATAGGCTGCAAGGTCAGCCATCAAATCCTCAAATTTCAAATACCTCTCTTCCATATGGCCTTCTTGAATATCTCGCAATTTCTGTTATTATCACCAAAGTCATAGATGAGTGCCAGTTCTTTTTCGTCAAGAATTCCATCTGCGAAAGCCATATTCACAAAGTAGTTCAGGAGCTCACTCTTCAAATCTGGAGCCATTTCAAGAATGTTCTTTATCGCATTATTGAGAGTACTAATAAGATCGCCTTTCTCAACCCGTTTCAATTCCTTGTATGGGAAAAGCTTGCTCGCGCTCGACAATTGATGCAAGCATCATTGTACTCACTCAACCGCAGCCTTCTGCCGTAGCAGCGTCGCGTCACGACGATTAGCCAGTACTTGATTGCAAAAGTACAAAATATTTTTGAAACAAAGGAAGATTTTGAGAAAAAAGATAAAATAAATCGAGATTTGTTTGGAAGGTAAGGGAATAATTCGTATCTTTGCAGCGTGAAAGGAGAAACCAGGTAGAGCCACGATGTGCGGAACGGTGGCATGGCTGTAGGGCAAAACCTGCAGAGATGATGAGCAATTCGACCTTGCCGCTTGGTTTCCTTCACTCGATTACAGCTGGTCATGTGTGGCCAGCTTTTTATAATTTCTGATACTTCGGAAGCGTGAACTCTGCTGGGTCTTTCACTCTGGTAGCTGTAATGAAGTTCACTTGGGCCACCAATTCTCGACTGATTTTCATCTTGTAGTTCGGATGGACGATGAACTTTGATATCCCATCGGTATAGATGAAGCACTCGCCATCATAATATAGATCCATTTGGAAGCGGTTCTGGGGGAAGTCTATCAGGTCGGCATCGTCAACGACCAGTCCTTTCATTGCTTTTGAAGGCCTCATGCAGTGCTGCAACTGCTTAGCACTCATGTAGAGATCATCGCTCGCAAGGGTGATGGCATTGGCTTGGGCGAACTCCATCATACGGGCTTCAACCTTGCCAATGCTGAAAGGTTGGACTGGCGAGAAACCCTTCTGACTGATATCAGCCAGAACCTGAGCAATCTGTTCCTCTATTGTTATAAATGTCTTATCCATAGTAATTCTGATGCAAAAGTACACATTATTTTTGAAACAAAGGAAGATTTTGAGAAAAAAAGATAATAAAATCGTTATGGCAGAGGCAAAACAGACAGCTACATTGTGACACAGCTACACAGCGTCATAAGCAAATGCCTTGACTGTGACGCAGTGACACTGTGACACTGTTGCATAAGGTTTGTCGCAGTTACGCAGTTACGCAGTTGCATAAGGTTGTCGCCGTATCACCGTATCACCGTAACATCTGCTATCTTCAAATTGCGAAAAACAAAGGGTATTATAATTATATTATATATATAATTATAATTATATATATAATATAAAATTAATATGATTATTTTCTGTTATTTGATATCCACTAAATGTTACGGTGATACGGTGATACGGCGTTACAGATTGTGCAAATGCAACTGCGTCACAGCGTCACAGTGTCACTGCGTCAAGAAGGCAAATGAAACTGTGTAACTGCGTAACTGCGTCACAGTGTTTTGCTTATGACGCTGTGTAGCTGCGTAGCTGTGTCACTGTGTTGATTATGAAAATGTTTTACAAATGTAAGGAACAAAATCTGAACGTCAAGAAAGCCCTGAGGAAACTGGAAGTTTCGTTAGGGGAAAGTGGGGGTTTCGTTAGGGGAAAGTCCGAGTTTCCCCTAAGGAAAGTCCAGAGGGCTGAAAAAGGCTGAAAAAAGGGAGTGTCTGGGGTTAAAGGACTGCTCCGAATTTATTTTACATTTTTATTATGACAGAACGAAAACGTATGTTCTATGATAAACATTGAGGAGTGTGAAATCTAAAAATAATCTGGAACTTATTGAAAAAATGCTTGTTTTGCATTGATATATTTCGTAACTTTGCATCAGAAACAAAACGTCAATAACAGAAAACAATAAAAGCATGAAAAAGATGATCTTATCGGCCGCCTTCATTGCTGCGGCCATGACTGCGACAGCACAGAACCCGATTGTGCAAACTTGGTTTACGAGTGATCCCGCCCCGATGGTAAGCGGCGACAGACTGTATGTCTATACGGGTCACGACGAGGACAACGCCGACTTCTTCTGGATGTACGAGTGGCGCCTGTATTCGACGAGCGACATGGTGAACTGGACGGATCACGGCTCTCCCATCGACCTCAGCAGCTTCTCGTGGGCTGACGACAGGGCCTGGGCTGCACAGACCATCGAGCGCAACGGCAAATTCTACTGGTATATCTGCGCCCACTCAAAGCTGACCAACGGCATGGCCGTCGGCGTGGCTGTGGCTGATTCGCCTACGGGTCCATTCAAGGATGCGCTGGGCAAGCCGCTTTTCGACAACGGCTCATGGGACAACATCGACCCCACCGTGATGATCGACGATGACGGGCAGGCGTGGCTCTTCTGGGGCAACCCCACCATCAACTACGGCAAGCTGAACGCCGACATGCTCTCGTTCGACGGCGAGGTGAAGCAGGTGAACCAGACGGTGGAGGGCTTCGGCGCACCAAACATGAAGGAGCGCCAGAAGGACGTGAAGTACAAGGATAACTATACCGAGGGTCCGTGGATCATGAAGCGGACGTTCTTCCCTTTAGACAAGAAAGGCAGGAAGGCGAAGAAGGCCACAGGTCTCTACTATCTGCTCTATGCAGCCGGCGGCGTGCCTGAGCATATCGCCTACTCGACGGCTCCTTCGCCGGAAGGCCCGTGGACCTATCGTGGGGAGATCATGCCGTTGGAGGATACCAAGTCGTTTACGAACCATTGCGGCGTGGCAGACTTCAAAGGTCACAGCTATTTCTTCTACCACACGGGCAAGCTGCCTGGCGGTGGCGGCTTCGGACGTTCGGCAGCTGTGGAGGAGTTTGAGTACAACGCCGACGGCTCGTTCCCCATCATCCACCATACCGACGAGGGCGTAAAGCCCATCGGCACGCTGAACCCCTTCGTGCGCCAAGAGGCAGAGACCATCGCCTGGAGCGTGGGCGTGAAGTCGGAGAGCAATGCGAAAACGGGTGTCTTCATCAGCGACATCCAGAATGGTGATTATATTAAGGTACGCGAGGTGGACTTCGGCGACAAGCAGCCCAAGGCCTTCACCGTCAGCGCCGCCTCTGCCCTGCAAGGAGGAAAGATCGAGGTAAGGCTCGACAGTCTTCAGGGTCGGCAGATCGCTCTCGCCGAGGTGCCTGGCACTGGCGGCTGGGAACAGTGGCAACAAATCAGCGCCAAAATCACCGAAAACGTCAGCGGCAAGCACGACATTTTCTTCGCCTTCAAGGGCAACAAAGGCGCCAAGCTATTCAACTTCGACTGGTGGAAGTTTGAGGAATAAAAGATAGAAAAAGTGTGATTTTGACACCACCTGCTTGCCAAAAGTGGGTGGTTTTTTTATGAAAAACAACATATTTCTTTGTTGTCTGTGTTTACTCAATGCTGAGGATGATGCGGCGATAGGCCACCAGATGGAAGGGACCGTCATCGTGAACCTCACAGATGAGGTGCAGCGTTTGTCCTGCGGCATCGGAAGGGATTTGAATCGTGGCTATCGGCTGGTCTGACTGACCGATGGCCACTTTCGCTGTGCCTATCTCCGGCTGCTGCCACCAGAGGAAAGTCAGGTGGTCGCCATCAGGGTCAGAAGACGCGGAGGCATTGAGGGTGAGGGTGGAGCCTGCCTTGACCTTATTGACTTCTGAGGCAAGACGGACGAGGGGATTATGATTGCCCTGACCCTCGTCAGCCCATTGCATACGGGCCATAAAGTCGTTGAGCTCGTCAGGATAGAAGCGCGTCTTATATCCCACGCTGATGCTGCGGAGAGGCTCCTGCCAACTGGTCCAGGCGGTGGTGAGCGAATCGGCACAGAGACCCCGCTCGTGATAGCCAGCCCAACCTGCCTGACGGGGATCCTCAGGATCGTTCAGGCCGTTGGGCATCACATAAAGGAAACTGGGTGTGTCGCCCTCGACGCCCCATTTGTAGTCGGGGTATTCCCTGCCCAAGGCTCCTTTGCCCTGGATATGGTTCTTGTGCTGCTCCCAGTGGCGCTTGCCCAGTTCACACTGCTCCTGCCACGTGCCTTCGTCCCAGATGAACTGCAGATCGTCGGCAAACTCCCTCCGCAGCCACTGATGGGAACTATAGGCACGATTCATCCGCATATTGTAGTGCATATCTTGATCGGTAATGGTATATATGCGGAACTTACGGACGAAGCGTTTCAAGGCCTCTGGCGTCCTTGTCTGCTTGACGCGCCAGATGGCCTGTGCCAAGGTGTTAGCACCTCCCCAGGCAGCGATGTAGATGGGACGGGCGTCATCTTCGTCAGCCAGACGGATGAGCAGTTCACTGCCAGGCGAGTCGTTACCCTCGCCAATGACCTTGATACCGCCTCGCTCGCTACCCATCACAGCACGGCTTTTCAGATAGTCGGCACTGGGCCAGTAGCCTAATGATTGGGCGCCATTCTCTTCGTCGAGCGAGAGGAAAGACTGCTGGGCAGAGCGTTTCATCAGCTTCGGCACATCCTGACGATAGGCCTCAATGGCACGGTGAAGGTATTCAGCCCACTCCTTGGGATAGGGGTCGCAGTTCCAGCCCACGGAGGTGATGAGTGCCTCAATCTCAAAGAGGTCGGCATAAGCCAACAGCCTCACCATCGACTCGTTATCGTCTGGCTCGACATCAGCGGGTGCAATGTCTGTACACACCACAAGACGGGGTTTGAGACCAGCCTCTCCCTTTGCCTGCAGAGGTAAAGGTGAGAAGGTGAAAAGGTAAAAAAGTGAAACACCTATCACCAACCCTTTTATTTTTAATGCCTTCATTCTTTAATTTTTTAATCTTTTAATTTTCTAACTTTCCTCCACCGGTGCCTGCTTCAACTTCTCAAGGGCTCTGCAGAGCTGGTCTGGACAGGAAGTGCCCTTCGTACCACAGCGGATACCGTCGAGACGCTTGATGACGTCGTCGATTTTCTGTCCACGCACCAACTGGCTGACCCCCTGAAGATTGCCATTACATCCACCCAGGAAGAACACCTGCTGGATCACATCGTTCTCATCGGCAATCACATCGATCATTTTCGAGCAAGTGCCCCATGTTTCATACTGTACATGCTTTGTCTTCATATTCCTTACGTTTCTAAATGTTTACACATATCGTTTGCAAAGATACGATAAACTTTGAACTTTGAACTTTGAACTTTGAACTATTTGATTTGATTGATAGTTAAAAAATCCTAAGAAGTAATCATAAAGTTCAAAGTTCAAAGTTCAAAGTTCAAAGAAAGAACTATCTTTGTCGGCGATATGAGTTTGCTTGATATTATCCTCTTAGCTGTGGCATTGGCGATGGACTGCCTGACGGTGTCGATCGTCAGCGGAGTCATAGAAGTGAAAAGTGAAGAGGTGAAAAGTGAAAAGTGGTGGATCATCCGCATGGCATTCCTTTTTGGACTGTTTCAGGCGATGATGCCGCTGATAGGATGGTTGGGCATCAGCCATTTCCAGGCGTATATGGAGGCGTATGACCATTGGATAGCCTTTACGATGTTAGGATTCATCGGCGGCAGGATGGTATGGGAGAGTTTCAACCCAGACCAAGAGCAACACTTCAATCCCAGAAAGCTACGCACACAATTGCTGTTGGCCATAGCTACGAGCATCGACGCACTGGCCGTAGGCATCTCATTTGCCTGCACAGGTTATACAGCAGTAGGACAACTCGCGCTACCATTAATAATAATAGGTGTGGTATCCTTCCTGTTCAGCCTCATCGGCTATCGGTTAGGGGCACGTTTCGGACGCAGCATCGCCCGCAGGCTGAAACCAGAGCTGTTTGGTGGCATCATCCTGATTGGTATCGGCGTGAAGATATTGGCAGAACATTTGTTTGAAAGGTGAAAAGGTGAAAAAGTGAAAAGGTGAAAAATAAGACTTAACGATTATGAGAAAACAGTACATGGCGGAGGAGAGCCGCTACGAGAACGGGATGGAATACGAGCGTTGTGGGCGCTCTGGTGTGTTACTGCCTAAGGTGAGCCTCGGCTTCTGGCATAATTTCGGCAGCGTCGATCCATACGAGCGCAGCCGAGAGATTACCCACTATGCCTTTGACCACGGCATCACCCATTTCGATCTGGCGAACAACTACGGCCCCGTCTATGGCTCTGCCGAAGAGACGATGGGACGGCTGATGGATGAGGACTTCCGACCTTATCGCGACGAGTTGTTCATTTCTACGAAAGCAGGCTATGACATGTGGCCAGGACCTTACGGCGACTGGGGCTCTCGCAAGTATCTGATGGCGTCGCTCGACCAGAGCCTGAAACGCATGAAAATCGACTACGTGGATCTGTTCTATAGCCACCGCTACGACCCCAATACGCCATTGGAAGAGACGCTACAGGCACTGGTGGACATCGTCCGTCAAGGAAAGGCGCTCTATGTGGGCATTTCCAACTGGCCTTTGGAACCGCTGAAATTCGGCTATGAGTATCTAAAGGCGCACGATGTGCCCCTGCTGATCTATCAAGGTCGTCTGAATATGCTCAACCGCGAACCGATGGATGAGGGTATCCTCGACTTCTGCGCAGACAACGGTGTAGGCTTTATCGCCTTCTCACCCTTAGCGCAAGGCTTGCTGACGGACCGCTATCTGAATGGCATCCCTCAGGACTCGCGTATGTCGAAAGGCAAGTTCCTGAGGGAAGAGATGCTGACGCCAGAACTGCTGGCGAAACTGCACTATTATCATGACGTGGCAGAGGGCAGAAATGAAACGCTGGCAGAGATGGCCTTAGCCTGGATTCTCCACCAGCGTGGTGTCACGTCCGTTCTCGTGGGTGCCAGCTCGACAGCACAGTTGGAAAAGAACTTGCGCTGCGTGAATGCTGCTCCTTTTGATTAAGGAGTAATTATTTGACCAGCCTCACCTCGTAAATCTCACCGATCTGACGGTGGGGCTTCGCCACAAACTTCACACGTACCTGCTGCTTACCCTTCAGGGCCTCCTCAGGCACAGGGTAAGTCTCGTACTTAAACTCTGAGATACGGTATTTGCCCGTGTTGTTTACGGAGGTCACGAGGATGTCATCAACGAAGATGTCGAACTCATGGCTCTTCCACTCGCCTACACCCCAGTATTTCAGTCGCAGGCTGAGGTTGGTCTGTCCACCCGTCTTCATCAGATAGCTGAAGTAGTGGCCGTTGCTGGCATCACGATAGAACACGTCATTAGAGTTGCCTACAAACGAATCATCAGTCTCCATGAAGTGGTCTGACTCAGGCTGCTGCTCACCAGGCTGCACCTTGTCCACCGTGCGGTCTTCCAACTCTTGACGCTCCTTCTCCTGCTTGGCCAGGTTGTCGAGATAACCCTGATAGCTGTCCTCCGAGAGGGCGAGCCAGTACATCATGTAACGGCTGTCGTGGAGTTCGAAGAAGGGCATCAGTTCGTTGCGAATCTCGTTGACCATTTTGGTAGAGAGCGTGAAATGTAACGGCTTTCCTGCGACGGGCTGCAACTGGTTGGCGATGTCCTCTATATTATTATTAATAAGGATAGGCGCCTGGTCGGTAGGCAGTTTCTTACCCACGGCCAACTGTCCGAAACGGCTGTCGTCGGCTATCAGCATGGCGAGGTCCTCTGTGCCTGTCTTCATGGCCAGCATGACGGGGCCGTGCATCAGGGCGATGTACTGCGGCAGGTTGGGCAGATACTTCACGTAGTTATACATCGGGAAGTTGATCTCCACCACGTCGCCTTTCTTCCACTG
>CACYQO010000002.1 GCA_902776545.1 uncultured Prevotellaceae bacterium
AAGAGGTCTTTTCCCTAACCACTATGCAGTATGATACTGCGGCGTGACGGGCTTATGACCAGTGTTAATATTTTAAGATTATATTTACCGAACTATTGTTGGTAGATATATCTAATGAAGGTAAAAGATATAATAATACGAGTCGTTCGTAAGGGTTATCGAATAGTCACAGGACGGAAATTCTATGCTCCAGAATGTGATTGTGATAGGCAATCATCCAACGATAAGATTTATGAGTTGCTTGCTTCTGGTAAGCCTTGTATGATTGCAAGGTTTGGAACTGTAGAGATAAATTGTATCACAAATTATCTCTGCGTGCATTCTGATAAATCATATTGTGGAAGGATTATTGATTTTATAAAGGATAATACACATACACCTTGGTGGTATGATAAGATATTTTATCATCTTAGGAATAATGCAGGTGTGATAGATGCAAACCAAGAGATTGCAGAACGCTTTTCTGAACGTTATCTTCAAGATGCCCCAGAGATAGACATGCTTGCTTGTCATCAGTATTATGAGAAGTTTATGCCATTGCGTGATGATATCAAGAGGGTGCAGTTGGAGATGCTATATCCTTTCTTTGTAGAAAGGCCTTGGACTCGCATTCTAAAAGGGAAAAAGGTACTTGTTGTTCATCCTTTTGTAGATACGATAAAGTCACAATATCAGAAACGTGAACATCTGTTTTCTAATCCCGATGTTCTTCCTAAATTTGAGCTAAAGACATTAAAGGCTGTTCAAACTATTGCAGGAACAAAGTCTGAGTTTGCAAGCTGGTTTGATGCCTTGAAGTATATGGAGGATGAGATTGATAAGATTGACTTTGATATTGCAATAATTGGTTGTGGAGCTTATGGATTGCCACTTGCTGCTCATGTAAAGAGAATTGGCAAGCAGGCTGTTCATACAGGGGGAGGAACCCAACTTTTCTTTGGTATAAAAGGAAAACGATGGGTTGAATATCATCAGGGACAATTCCATTATCGTCCTGGTGTTACGATAAATCATGATTATCGTCAGCTTTTTAACGAATATTGGGTTTTCCCCAGACAGAGCGAAAAGCCAAAGTGCTCGGAAAAAGTAGAAGGTAGTTGCTATTGGTAGTTCATAAGTGAAAAATATTGATTTCCTATATTGTTTTATTATATGTGTAGTTTTCGCAATAGCCAATTTCCATAAATTGGGTATGCGAAACAAAACATATGTTCTTCCGTCAACATTCTTTGCATTGATGTGGGGATTGACTTCTTTGGGAGGTCTTTTATATTCGAATCTTTTGATTGACCATACCTATTTTTACGAGAACAGTGCATACCTTGAGGAGATTAGCTCATACCAATTGTCAATATTGATAGTGGTCTTTGCAGCATTCCTTTTGGCTCGATTAAAATGTAGAAAAGTTGCTATTAGGGCAACCGCAGGATTTTGTTGCGCGAATATAGGTGCCATCAGACATAAGATGCGATGGATTCTATATCTTTTCTTTGCTGTTGGAATGTATCGGCTGATTTCTGTTGTGTCGGTAACGGGTTTGTCTTATTCCTTAATGAGATTATATTATATCGATTCTCGTCCGAATTTTAGTACTTACGAATTAAATGTGATCCGTATTGGAGGTTATTTGTACCAATTTGCTGTGTTTTATGTTTGTATTTTGGGCATGGAATCTGCATTACGAGGCATTCGTTTGAAAAGAGTTTTCAAAGAGTTTCTTTTGTTTATACCATTCCAGATGTCGTTTGGTGGACGATTGTTCATTCTCGCTTTTTTCGCACCTTACATTTTTTCCTATCTTCTCACTTATTCTGTAATGGTTATTAGGGATAAGAAGAAAAAAATAGACAGGAAACTCTTCTTTATCATTGCTTTACCACTTGTAATGCTTGTTGTTTTACAGATTCTGAAGATGGATGAGTTTATCAGCATGAAGACGCTTGTGGATTATTCGACAGAGATTTTCTATACTTCTACTTCATATATACACATGAATGAGTTGTGGAGTAGTCTGCCAACCAATTATTCATTGGGGTATGGGCTTAATTGTTTAGGTATTGGTTCGCCTGTATATAATCAAGTTTTTGAGCAGTGGGATGTTGATCACAATTCCGCATCGGTTTGCGTGCCTTCCATGATTCCGCAGGTGTTCCTTGATTTTGGGAAAGAAGGAAGTCTTGTTTTCTTCTTTATAGTTTTCTATTTTATAGAGGAAAGGGCTATGATGTGCTTGCAAAATCTTACGACCAAGAAAATGCTGATTATTATTCTTTTATGTCTTATCGCATATCAAACAGCAAGTTCAAGTGCTTTTGACTGTTTGCGTGCTTTTATTGTCGGGTATATCTGTCTGGTACTATTTGTAAAGATATCACAAAAGAAGTTGCCAAACCTATGAATTCAATAGCAGTTCTCATAACCTGTCATAATCGTAAGGACACTACTTTGTCGTGTCTGGGCAGATTATTCTCTATAAAGAAGGATATTGATGTATATTGTGTGGATGACAATTCTACAGATGGTACTGCTGATGCTATCCTTGAAGAATATCCTCAGGTGAATCTCATTCATGGTGATGGAAATCTTTTCTGGAGCAGAGGAATGAGAAAAGCATGGGTTGAAACATCAAAATATAAGGATTATGAATTCTATTTCTGGCTTAACGACGATTTGCTTCTTTATGACGATTGCTTTGAGGAAATGCAGAAATGCAGTGAACTGATGAACCATAAAGCCGTTATTGCTGGTTTAGTGCAGGAAGCAACTTCCAAGCGTGTTATATATGGTGGATATGATAAGGCGAAGCATCTTATAGCAGCAAACGGCAAACTCAATGAGGTATATCATTTAAATGGTAATTTCGTTCTTGTGCCTAAGTATGTGTTTGAGAAGATTGGTGTTTTTGATTCAGTCTATCATCATGACCTTGGAGATGTTGCATATGGGCATGAAGCGCATAGGCAAGGACTACATGTGTGTACTTCGCGAAAGTATATAGGATGTACGGATGCCGCATTACAAAGTAGAGATGTAAGGATACGTCTTAATGGAGTGTCAGTAGTAAAAAGATTTAAGAAACTATATTCTCCGTTAGGAAGCAATCCGTTTATTACTTTCCATTTTCTAAGCAAGTATAATGGTATTATCAGAGCTGTTCTGTTTTTTGTTTATGTCCATATTATTAATCTGCTGCCTGATAGTATTTGGTCAAGAATCTCAAGATCATGAAAATCCTAACCTTCATATCTTCTCTCGATATTAATGCTGGTGGTCCCTCCCGTAGTGTGCCGATACTTGTTAAGGGACTTGCTGAACTTGGCATGGATGTAACTTTGATGACAATCTATTCAGAGAACATGAATGTTCATGCGCTTGAGGGAACTACTGCAAAATTGAAGTTGCTTGAACCTTCTTTCTCCCGAAGTGAAATAGCTCAATACCTTAAGGATGAGAAATTCCATTTGATTCAGATTCAGAGTATGTGGGATTTGCCATATCATAAAGTGATGGTAGAGGCTCGCAGATTGGGTATTCCCTATATCGTAACTCCTCGTGGCATGCTTGAGCCATGGAGCCTTTCACAGAAGAAATGGAAGAAAAAACTGGCTTGGTGGCTCTACCAGCGTAATGATGTGCAGAAGTCTGTATGTGTCTTCACAACGGCTAAAATGGAGGCTGAACATGTCAGTAATCTTGGTATCACGACCTACAAGGCTGTTATTCCAAATGGCATAGAGACTGATGCTTATCCATGTAAGATATCTACTGATGTTGTGAAAAAGCAGGTGCTGTTTCTTAGTCGCATACATGTAAAGAAAGGAATAGAACTTCTTTTTGAAGCTTGGAAGCGTATTCATCATGATTTTGCGGACTGGCAGTTGCTTATAGTTGGTAATGGCGAAGCTGAATATATTCATAGTTTGGAGAATAGGGTGGAGAGTTTTGGGTTGAAGGATTGTATAAAGATTCTTCCTCCTGTATTTGGAGAGGCAAAGATTAAGGTCTATCAGGAGTCTGCCATATTCTGTCTGCCTTCGTATAGCGAGAATTTCGGCATGACCATTGCGGAGTCGATGTCGTGTGGAACGCCTGTTATTACCACAACAAACTGCCCCTGGGAAATACTTGACGAGTCGAAGATAGGGTGGTGTGTCGACCTGAGTGTGGATAATATTGAACGCGCTCTTCGTGAGGCAATGACCATGACCCCAACCGATCTATATGAAATGGGACAGCAAGCAAGTAAACTAATCAATGAAAATTATGATTATAGAGTCGTAACTCGCAACACACTGCGTTTGTATAAATGGCTGCTGAATAGTGGCGAAAAACCAGAATTCGTATATGAGTGAAATAAAGAGTACAGAAAGGATCAAAGAGATTGACATGGCTAAAGGATTATTAATCCTTCTTATGGTGGCTTATCATCTTGGATTGTTTAATACAAAATATCCTCATGCATGTCAGATAATACACACATTTGTCATGCCAGGCTTTTTGTTGATTAGCGGATATCTGTTTTCAGTCAATAAAGAGCCTCGAAAGTTTTTGAAGGGATTATATGGAATATTTGTGCCATATGTTGTCTTTGAAATCGTATATTTGTTGGGAGTCGGCATGCTTGGAAAATTCATAGGGGCCTCTAATACTTTTGATGGTGGAGTACTTACTTTGTTGAGTAATATAGCATTTTCTCCTATAGGTACTTATTGGTATTTGCATACAATGGCTATCTGTTTGACAGTCTATTATATCGTTAATCGTTATGTTATGAAAGGACTGTCGGGTATTCTGCTTTCATCTGTCATCCTATTTGCTTTGACTATAGGAATAACAGGTCTTAAATGGGAGAACGTAATTTATTTTTTGATAGGTGCTTTATTTAGAAATGCCAATTTGATGATTAATGAAAAATTAAAGTCGCCAATATCTATATTGTGTTTCGTGTTGATAATTATATTTGCTAATGACATTTCAAGATTATCTATTACTGGTTTTGGACTCACTCTTACATGTCTTGGTTTTATATTCGATTTGAAGGAAAGAATACCCAAGCGTATATCCGATTATATATCATATATAGGGAGAAACTCTTTTGCTATTCTGCTTTTCTCCCCTTTATTTACAGTTGCCACAAAGTTTTACGCACCCATTTTTGCCTTTGACAACTCTGCCATTCTTTGGACTGTAATCAGCCTGGCATTGGTAGTATCCCTCTGCCTGTTATGTGCAATGCTGTTTGACAGATTGTCGTTATCTCGCATTATTGTGGGGAAGAATATATACTCCAAGCTATAAGCTAATGGTAAAGGGCTAAATACATTATTGAATTTGTATATGACAGAAACAAAAATAGACCTATCAAAATACGAGAATCACTTGGGGCGTAAGCATCAGGTGATACGTCTTGTGTGGAGTATTACTTGGACTTTGTGTGCAAGGTGGTTGCCTAGGAGTGTTGGTAAAGGCTGGAAGAATTTCCTTCTTCGTCTGTTTGGCGCAAAGATTGCTAAGACTGCTCATGTGTATAGTTCCGCAAAAGTATATTATCCCGCTAATCTTACTATGGGAGAGTATTCGTGTCTTGCGAGTGATGTGGATTGCTATAATGTCACTCCTATCACCATTGGAGCCAACACTACAGTATCTCAAGGAGCCTACCTCTGTACGGCAAGTCATGATGTTACAAATCCTTTGAATCCGCTTATAACAGCTCCAATCGTTATTGAGGATCAGGCATGGATCGGGGCAAGGGCGTTTGTCGGAATGGGCGTTACCATCGGGCAAGGAGCTGTTGTCGGAGCTACTGCAAGCGTATTTAAGGATGTAGAGCCGTGGACGATAGTAGGCGGCAATCCTGCCAAGTTCATTAAGAAGAGAACACTGCAATAAATTGAACGATGTATATAATTGTATCCTTTCTGCTGAGTCTGATCTTTGGGCTTGCTTCATACCCTTTGATATTGGATTTCTGTCAGCGTAAGGGCTTCTACGATATCCCCAACGAACGGAAAGTCCACCCCCAACCCATTCCCCGCTTGGGGGGTATAATATTCGTGCCGAATATGCTGATTGCTTTCTCAATAATCATGCTGGTGATGAATCCGTACTTGGGTAATCGCACGATGCAGATCTGTTTCTGGTCTTTCTCTTTTCTGATCGGTCTTGTTGTTATCTATTTTACCGGTATTCTTGACGACCTCATCGGATTGAATGCGAGGTTAAAGTTCTGCGCACAGATTACAGCGGCCATGTTCATTCCATTGGGAGGACTTTGCCGCATCGACACGCTTCATGGTTTCTGTGGCATCAACGAAATCAGTTTTTGGCCCAGTGTCATTCTGACCATATTTGTCATGGTGTTTGTCATGAATGCCATCAATATGATCGATGGCATAGATGGTCTTTGTGCCAGTCTTTCATTCATGGCACTGGGTGGCTTCCTCTTTAGTTTCTGGCAAGAGGGTCTTGACCTCTATTGTACGTTGATAGCAGGTATTATGGGAGTTCTGATAGCCTTCTTTTACTATAATGTGTTTGGCTGTGCTGACAAAAATCGCAAAATATTCATGGGTGATTCAGGCAGTCTCACACTAGGATTCATCTTAAGCTTTCTGTTTGTAAAGTATGCTTCTTTCAATCCTCTTGTGGCGCCCGTCCACATCAACAGACTCCTAATACCCTTCACCCTTTTGATTGTGCCGATACTCGATACCGTTCGCATCATTATCGTTCGAATTCGTCACCATCTGCCGCTCTTCAAGGCCGACAAGAATCACATCCACCACAAATTGATGCGGGCAGGACTGACACAGCATCAGACAGTTGTCACCATTATTGGCATTTCACTAGTCTATACCATTATAAACAATGAGTTATGTCGCTTTTGGGGTATTCACTATATTTTGCTTTTAGATATTGTACTATACGTGTTGTTGCAATGTGTTATTGACCTGAAAGTCAAGCACAGAGGGGAGTCGATAGTTGTAATACAGTAAACAGAATCTTCCATGTTAGATTTATCGGTTATCATCCTTACTGGAAATGAGGAACTCCATATAAAGCGTTGTCTGGATATTATAAGTCCTGTTGCTAAGGATGTCTTTGTGATAGACTGCTTTTCTAAGGATAGGACGGTGGAGATAGCCCAGTCTTATGCCAATGTTCATGTTCTTCTGCATGAGTGGCCTGCAACAAAATATGCAGGACAGTTTAATTGGGCATTGGAAAATGCTCCTATCACCACAAAATGGGTGATGAGATTGGATGCTGATGAGTATCCGATGAAGGATTTGGTTGAGGAAATGCAGCAAAAAATCCCCTCACTTGGGGATGAAATCACAGGAATTGTGCTAAAAAGAAGGCATATTTTCATGGGAAAATGGATGAAGGGAGGCATTTATCCTGTAAAGCTTCTTAGAATTTTCCGCTATAAAAAAGCAATATGTGAGCAGAGGCTAATGGATGAGCATATCCAGTTGCTTGAAGGACAGAGTGTGGAGTTCGAACATGATTTCTGTGATGAAAATATTCATGATATTTCCTGGTTCTGTCGTAAGCATGTAGATTATGCAGCTAGAGAGGCTGTAGATTTGCTTGACATTGAACTGAACCTCATAGGAATTGCTATGGCCGACCGCAACAGAAAAATCAGCACGCAGTCTGAGAAAAAGAGGCGTTTGAAACATTCCTATGCAAAGAAACCACTCTTCTGGCGCTCATTTGCGTACTTCTTCTATCGCTACTTCCTGCGAGGCGGATTTCTTGATGGGAAGGAGGGATTTGTCTTTAATTTCGTTCAGGGCTGGTGGTATCGAACACTTGTTGACATCAAGATTCTTGAGGTAAGGAAGTGGTTAAAGGCTAATAACCTGAATATGGAAACCATGGAGGGGAAGAATGCATTGAAAGGATATATCAAGAATCATTGGGGAATTATATTGTAATTCAAGAATTACAAAACAAAAGAATGAAAGTTTCTATTATTACAGCAACATACAACAGTGCACGTACTCTACGTGATGCTTTGGAGTCTGTCTTAAGACAAACATATAATGACATTGAATATATCATTGTTGATGGATTGTCTACAGACGGTACAATTGACATTATCCGTCATTATGAACCTTTTTTTAATGGGAGGCTTAAGTGGATTTCTGAAAAAGATGAAGGAATATATGATGCGATGAACCAAGGTATCCGTATGGCAACAGGAGAAGTGGTGGGGATGCTTAATTCAGATGACTATTTCACCTCTCATGATGTTGTTGAAAGTTTTATGTCAGAGTTTAACGATCATTCTTTAGATGCAGTATTTGGCGATGTGCATTATATTAACGATGGAAAACCTGATAAATGTGTGAGATATTATTGTTCCAAAGGATTCAAACCGTGGAAACTTCGTTTTGGTTTTATGCCTGCACATCCCTCCTTTTATTGCTTGAGAAAGGTGTTTGATCAAGCAGGACTATATAAGACTGACTATGCCATCGGAAGTGATTATGAGATGATGGTCAGACTTTTTTCTGTTTATAAGATTAAAGCAAAATACCATAAGAAGGATTTTGTAACGATGCGTATAGGTGGTGTAAGTACACGAAACATCAAGAGCCGGCTTACTCTCATTGGAGATGATGTAAGGGGATGCCGTGAGAATGGAGTCTATACAAATACGTTTATGATATGCTCCAAATTTCTATTTAAGCTATTTGAATATCGGCTTTAAATTAAGAATTATTGTACAATCCCAATTTTAATTCCCAATAATTCGAGGGAATTAAAAATGCAGCAGAGCTAGTACATTGTAAGCACACGCAGGGACACAGAGACGCAGGGACGCAGAGTCATTTGCCACTTTCAAGCATAACGCAGGGACTTTAGTTATACAGTATCTCAAGGGCGCAATGGGGTCAGGCACCTTTGCGCCCCCCCCATGGCTTGCCTGAGGATATCGCACTTCCATTATTCTCTTACTATAATCTCCAAGATGAATAAAACAGTCTGCATGAGAATAAATAATTTCGTAAGCTTCTTCTCTGTCAATAATTTTACAATAGTGCGGTTCAAAATTATGGCATGTTACAATAATTTTTGCCCCTTTACTTTTGAGTTCATTCAATCTTCCGCCTATATGTTCTTTTTTGCATAAATCACTTTTTAATATCTGATCTGGCCAATGTATGTGAATAATATCATAGTCATAGATAGAATCATTCCAGAAATTGTCTATTCCATACCCCCAAACAATATCCTTATGTTCAGTTGAGATACCGTCCATTAATGAAGAGATGTAGGGGTTCTGCTGTTTATATGGATTTTTTACCAACTGAAAGACTTTCAAAATATTTAGAATATTTAGATTTATAAGAATGTAGTTTACGTGTTACTTTTAATAAAAATGTTGCACACGAATTAAAAAGAGAGAAATATCTTCTTTTTTTACAGATTTTGAACACAGCAGAATCAAACAACAACAAATCTTTACCTGAGATAATCATATTAGGAACATCAAAAGCAAATTTAGCTTCATCAACCATCTTTGAAATTTTATCAGAAATACAACCAGATTCTTTTATCTCATTCAAAAAATCGTGGTTATAAAAAAAACATGGATGATGAGCTTTTTCATAAATCATATAATGCATTATTTTCGCATTAGCAAGATATATGATTCCATTACGGATAATCTGACAGTTCCATTCTCCAGAAAGTTCTTTGATTGGATATTGGAATGATTCATTTGTGGCCGCTAAGGACGACTGGTCTGTATAATCACCTGTCTTCCCTTCTTTTTCTACCCACTTGTTATGCCACATTTGATAAAACTTATGAGTAAGGGCACTATCCTTAACAAGCATTACACCAGAATTGTAATAGGCCAATGTTTCGCTCCATCTCCATCCATCCCGCTCAGCATGAACTCGTAGTGTGTTTTTCTTTCTATTCTTTCCAATTAGTACATGCTTATCTTTAACGGCTCCAATATCACCAGTAAAACAATCTATCTCTTCTAAATTGTCTGTGACAATTGTATCTGTGTCAACAAACAAGAAATCCCCTTTTACGTGTTGCCTAAGACAGGTTTTTAACCATCTGGATCTGCAGACTTTATTGTACTCTTCTGGTACATTGACAACAACTTTACTATCTATGTACTTCAATATTTCCCCTCGCTTCCCTGAAATAGTTGCGTTCGTATCCTGATCTACCACAAGTTCAACATACGCATTGGGATTATGCTTCCGCAGGGAAAATGCTGAAAGCAATGCCTGTTCAAGATAGATATCAGATTCATCACTGGTAACTACATATACTATTTTCGTTTTCATCTGTTCTATTATTCATTGTTTATTTGCTAATCAGTTTAAGCTAAACTGACTCCAAACCGATAAAACCGTCGTTTGAAATACTGATTGGGTGCGCATATTGGTCAAAAAATCCTTCAATATGGATGGTTTGGCAATTGAGGGCCTGAAAGAAATCTTGACGACCGGGCTCATGAAGATAAAAATCGATATTGTAAACACCATCAGCCATATATTTGGGAAGACGAATGTGGCGATTAATGGTAAAATCACCAGGTTGAATGTCGTAAAGATGCCCTTTATAGCGACCTTCCATGAAGCAGGCCAATGGAGTTCCATCTAACTTTTTTATGATTAACTTGATGTCGCATCTCATGGGTTCACTGGTATTGCCCTTGACTAGTACATCGAGTACTTCTTGGCCGCTACTTAGGGAAGTGATGCTATATGGTGTGTGATTAATCTGTATCTCACTAATTCTTAAGAAACTCTTGCATTTTTGGATACAATCTGTTATCAGTTTTTGTTCTTCTGGCTGAGAGTTAGCTGTTTCCAGATAATGATTGACAGCATCATCAACCGTACCGATGAAGTCCGTCATACCATCGCGAAGAACGACACCTTTTTGGCAGAGGTTACGGACGGCAGCCATATTGTGACTTACAAACAGTACCGTACGGCCTTGTCCCTTCGAGACATCCTGCATTTTGCCAATGGCTTTTTTCTGGAATTCGGCATCGCCAACAGCAAGCACCTCATCAACTACTAAAATCTCCGGCTCCAGATGAGCGGCTACAGCAAAACCTAAACGGACCTTCATACCCGAGGAATAGCGCTTGACAGGGGTGTCAATATATCGCTCGCAACCAGAAAAATCGACAATTTCGTCGAGTTTACGGGTGACCTCCGCCTTCGTCATGCCCATGATGGCGCCATTCATATAGATATTCTCACGGCCTGTCATCTCTGGATGGAAGCCTGTACCAACCTCAAGCAACGAGGCGATGCGGCCACAGACATTGATTTCGCCAACGGTTGGAGCTGTGACACGTGAAAGCAGTTTCAGCAGGGTGCTCTTACCAGCTCCATTCTTACCAATAATACCGACTACGTCACCTTGCTCCACACTGAAATTGATATCTTTCAGTGCCCATACAAATTCGCTTTCGCCCTTCGTGGCACGCACATTGGTATCACCAATCTTCAGAAACGGGTCTTCCTTTCCCAGCACATTCATCACCCACCAACGATTCATGTCTTTTTTGAATGTGCCAATGGATACCAGTCCCAAGCGATACTGCTTGCCTACGTGATTAAACTCGATAGCCTTCATACGCTTAAACAGTATCCATGAAATTTCGTTGTACCTTATTAAATATGGCAACGCTGAATAGCAACAGCACGCTCATAAACAGGAAGCTATAGCCTAAGGCGAGCCAAGAGAAATAGCCCTGTCCCAACGTGGCATACTTGAAAGCCTCGATGATGGAGGTCATCGGGTTGGCCATAATCAGCGTGCGTAAGGGGCCGTCTTCCACCATACTAAGTGGATAGACAATGGGGGTGGCGTACATCCAGAGTTGGACGATAAATGTGAAGAGAATCGTAAAGTCACGATACTTCGTGGTTATCGAGGAGATCAGGATGCCAAAGCCAAGGCCAAGACCAGCCAACATCACTATCAAAAGGGGCGTAAGTAGGATTGCCCAATTGGGGGCAATAGGAGCGCCATTCATGAAGAAAAAGAGATAGAGCACCACAAAAAGTCCTACCTGTATGGCAAATCGAAGCAGATTGGATATCACCACAGCGATGGGTACCACCAGACGTGGGAAATAGACCTTGCCGAACATGTTCTGATTGGCAGTGAACGTTTTTGATGATTGATTCAGGCAGTCGGAGAAATAGAACCAACAGATGTTGCCAGCCATATAGAAAAGGGCCTGGGGCATCCCGTCCGTGCTCATCTTAGCAATATTTCCAAACACCACCATATTCATGATGACGGTCAGAATGGGCTGGATTAGATACCATAGCGGACCAAGGATGGTCTGCTTATACTGTACCACGATATTGCGCCTGACGAACAGTTCTATCAGGTCGCGATAGCGCCAGATCTCGCCCAGATCGATGTGCCACAGCCTCTCGTAAGGCCGTATCCGCATGGTCCAATATTGATTTGTCGTATTTTCTGTCATTACATAAATATGCATCCATCCTCTCACCGCCTTACATCAGCAGTTTCTTGGCAGGACGCTGCAAAGATAAAACAAATTTTTGAACCTTACAAACATTTTTGAGAGAAATAAGGAATATATGCTCCAGAAGGAACAGTGCCTGCAGGGTTTCTGTGGCATGAAATGAAAATAAATCGCAATAAATTTGGTTTTCTGCTTACTTAACTGTATCTTTGTAGCCGTTTATTCAAATCATTCTGACAATGATCAAAAAACTATTTCTTGTTATGGGTCTTTTAGGATTGTTCTCTGTCTGCAAAGGGCAGGAGAACGCTGAACAGCCTGCCACTATGCCGCAGGGGAAGTTGTTGCGCGTGATGTATGAGTATCATGGTATGAGGATGGATGAGTTTAGTGATTTCGACCTCAAACGTAGCGCTGACAAGGGCGACAGTGAATTCAAATTTCGTCATTACAGTAGCGATGTGTCCATAGACGGTGTAGCCGATTCGCTCTTCACCGCTGCCTATCGCATCATAGAGGAGGAGCGCATGTATGAGTACGGCAGCCATTATGGTCTGTCGCCAGAACTGGAGCGAGGCATGCTGGACGGCTTCAGATGGAGTTTCGATGCCTACTTTGAGAATGGCGAGCGTATCTCGTCGTCTGGACGTCACGTTATGCCTGATGGCAATGGGCTACGCCGAATAGAGAATTTGCTCCGCGATGCTGCCGAGGCCGCAATAAATGCCACACTCGACAGGTAGACGTAATATTTTAAATAGGTGAAATGGAAGACAATAGTAAGGAACGTTTTCCGATTGTAGATGAGGGGGGACGAGTTGTTGGGGCAGCCACGAGGGGTGAGTGCCACAATGGCTCAAAGTTGTTGCACCCAGTGGTTCACCTGCATGTGTTCAACTCACGTGGCGAGGTCTATCTCCAGAAACGGCCGGAGTGGAAGGATATCCAGCCTGGCAAGTGGGATACGTCTGTGGGAGGTCACATCGACTATGGTGAGACGCCTGAGCAGGCACTCGTCAGGGAGGTAGGCGAGGAACTTGGTATCACGGATTTCGTGCCGGAAAGGATAGGAATGTACGTGTTTGAAAGCCGTCGGGAACGGGAATTGGTCTATGTACACCGTACGACCTACGATGGTCCAGTCCGTCCGTCAGCCGAAGAACTCGACGGTGGGCGATTCTGGTCGATGGATGAGATTCGTGCAGCCATAGGCCAGCAGATTCTCACGCCGAATTTCGAGAGTGAGTTCCAAAGATTCTTCTTGACGGATCTTTTTTAGTTGAAAATACAAAGATTATGAAGAAATACTTATTAGATTTGACCGTGAAGGCGGTGGAGAGGATTCACGAGCGGTATGTGCTGATCAGACTTATCGACGGGAAACCGCTGCCGGAGATGGTGCCTGGGCAGTTTGTGGAAGTGCGGGTGGATGGTTCGCCCAGCACGTTCCTGCGCCGGCCTATTTCCATCAATTTTGTGGATAGAGAACAGAATGAGCTGTGGCTGTTGGTGGCTACGGTTGGTGAAGGGACGAGAAAACTGGCTGAGTTGAAGGCAGGCGATCTGTTGAACTGTCTGTTGCCCCTCGGTAATGGCTTTACCGCAGCGAAACAAGGTGAGAAAGTACTGCTGATTGGCGGTGGAGTGGGGGTTGCGCCCTTGCTCTACATGGGCGCCGAGATGCAGAGTCAGGGTATTGAACCCACTTTCCTGCTTGGTGCGCGAACGGCGAAGGATCTGTTGCTCTTGGATATATTTAAGAGGTACGGG
Organism: uncultured Prevotellaceae bacterium; assembly: GCA_902776545.1. Classification (GTDB taxonomy): domain Bacteria; phylum Bacteroidota; class Bacteroidia; order Bacteroidales; family Bacteroidaceae; genus Prevotella. Next base: position 14,276 of record CACYQO010000002.1, read on the forward strand.
CGCGTATTTGTCACCACCGAAGACGGCAGCGAGGGCGAAAAGGGTTTTGTGACCAATCACAGCATCCTCCAGAATGAACGGTTTGACCGTATCTCCACTTGTGGTCCTACGCCGATGATGAAGGCTGTGGCGCGTTTCGCCAAGGAGAAAGGCATCGACTGCGAAGCGTCGCTCGAGAATCTGATGGCTTGCGGACTGGGTGCCTGTCTCTGTTGTGTGGAGAAGACGACGGAAGGAAATCTGTGTGTCTGTAAGGATGGTCCCGTATTTAATATCAAGAAGTTATTATGGCAAGTTTAGAAGTAAAGATAGGAGAATTGCGGCTGAAGAACCCTGTGATGACGGCTTCTGGCACCTTTGGCTATGGGCTGGAGTTTGCCGACTTGATGCCGCTCGACGGTATTGGTGGAATTGTTGTGAAGGGTACGACACTCAAGCCTCGTGAGGGCAACGATTATCCCCGTATGGCAGAGACGGCCAGCGGTATGCTGAACTGTGTGGGTCTGCAAAATAAGGGCGTGGACTACTTCTGCGAACATATCTATCCGCAGATCAAGGATATCGACACGAATATGATTGTCAACGTAAGTGGTTCGTCGCCAGAGGATTATGCCGAGTGTGCAGCCCGAATCGATGCGCTGGAGAAGATTCCTGCTATCGAGTTGAATATCTCTTGTCCCAATGTGAAGGATGGCGGTATGGCCTTTGGCGTCACTTGTGCTGGTGCCTCGAGTGTGGTGAAGGCCGTCAGGAAGGCTTATCATAAGACCCTGATTGTGAAGCTCTCGCCGAATGTGACGGATATCGCCGAGATTGCCCGAGCCGTTGAGGCGGAGGGGGCCGACAGTGTGTCGCTGATCAACACACTGATGGGAATGGCGATAGATATCGAGAAGCGTAAGACGCTTCTGAGCATCAATACGGGTGGATTGAGCGGTCCTGCCGTGAAACCTGTGGCATTAAGAATGGTGTGGCAGGTGGCGAAGGCTGTGAAGATCCCCGTTGTTGGCCTGGGTGGCATCTGTTCGGCGAAGGATGCAATAGAGTTCCTGATGGCTGGTGCTACAGCGATAGAGATCGGAACGGCCAATTTTCTCGATCCGGCTATATCTATTAAGGTACGCGACGGCATCAACGACTGGCTTGATGCCCACGGCTGCCAATCGGTGCAGGAAATTATAGGCGTGATCAGTTGAACACGCCTATTTTTATAACAAATTTGGGGGCTGCCAATCGGCAGCCCCCAACCAACACAAAAACTAAACTAGACTTAACTAAAACATTTTAGGATTTTCACAAACCCTTGAATGCAAGTGCAAATATACGGAAACTTTCCGAATACTGCAAAACTTTTTTGCATTTTTTTGCAATAAAGATGCTTTTTTCTATAAAATGGCTGAATTACTCAGCAAAATATAGTCTAAAATTGTCATTGCAGCCATCGCTTCGACGACAGGCACCGCCCTCGGCAAAACACAAGGATCGTGGCGTCCTCGGGCAGTGAAAGTGGTGGGATTTCCTTCGAGGTCGATCGTCTGCTGTTCCTGCAAAATAGTTGCTACAGGTTTGAATGCCACACGGAAATAAATGTCCTGGCCGTTGGTGATGCCTCCTTGGATGCCGCCGCTGTGATTGGTGACGGTTGTGGTACAACCGTCGACGGAACGGAAGACGTCGTTTTGCTCTGAGCCTCTGGCTGTTACGCCGTCGAAGCCCTCACCATATTCAAAGCCCTTGACGGCATTGATGCTCAGCATCGCAGCACCTAAGGCTGCATGGAGCTTGCCGAACTCTGGTTCACCCACTCCTGCGGGACAACCTTTGATGACGCAGGTGATGACACCGCCGATGGTGTCGCCTTCAGCCTTCATCCGTGCTATCAGCGCCTCCATCTCTGCGGCTTTCTCAGGATCCGGACAGCGTACGGCGTTCGATTCCGTCTGAGAGAGGTCGTAGCGAGTGTAATCACGATCCAAAGCGATATCACCCACCTGTGAGGTGTAAGCCTGGATAGTGATACCTTTCTGCTGGAGCACCAGTTTGGCCAGAGCACCACCCACACAACGGCTGATGGTGATACGGGCCGAAGAGCGTCCGCCACCACGATGATCGCGGATGCCGTATTTCTGATGATAAGTGTAGTCGGCGTGGGAAGGGCGGAACAGACAGCGCAGGTTCTCATAGTCCTGCGAGTGCTGGTTCTGGTTCCTGACGATGAATCCGATGGGACAGCCCGTCGACTTCCCTTCAAAGACGCCGCTGAGCAGTTCCACCTGATCTGCCTCCTGCCGCGAAGTGGTGATATGGCTCTGCCCAGGACGGCGACGGTTCAGTTCCTGTTGGATGAACGCCAGATCGATGTCCACACCTGGCGGCATACCGTCGACGACACCTCCGATGGCCTCACCGTGACTCTCGCCGAAGGTGGTCAGTCTGAAGATATTTCCAAATGTATTCACTTTTTTACCTTTTTACCTTTCACTTTTCACTCTTCACTTTTCACTTCAATGGCAGTGTCCGCAGCCTCCTTCGTGGTGTCCGCAACCGTCGCCGCAGTCCTCACCACAGTTATTTCCATGATGTCCGCAGCCCTGACAACCGCCTGTCAGCATCTTGATCAGATGTTGTATCTCTTCTTCCGTAGCCACACGGTTCTCTTTCACCTCGCCGACGAAGTTCAGTTCCTTGCCAGCCAGCGGGTGGTTCGTGTCGATGGTAACGCCGTCGTCCTCGATTTTTATGACCTTGGCCATAAACTGATGGTCTTCGGTATCGTTCATCGTGATGATGGCTCCCTCGAAGATATGCTCGTGGTCGAACTTGCCATTGATGCAGAAGATATCACGCTCCAGTTTGTGGACGCCCTCAGGGATATAATTCCCGAAGGCCTCATCGGGTTGCAGGGTGAAATCAAACGTTTTGCCCTTCTCCAGACCGATGAGGTTCTTCTCAAAGGCGTCGAGGGCGATGCCATATCCGGTGATGAACTCAAAGGGGCGGTCTGCGCCCGTCTGCTCTTCCAGCGACTTTTCTCCGTCAGTCACAGTGTACAGCTGGTATGTAACTGAGAGGAATCTGTTTTGTGGTTTATCCATTCTTATACCTTATTAATATATAATGCGCTGCAAAGGTACGCATTTTCCCTGAAATAAGTGCCATATTACGGTGAAAATATGAAATTTTCGTTATTCGTGGCATTATTTGACATGCATCAACAAAAGGGCTGTTATCGCACACAATCACGCAAAAAAGCTTGTGGGTTCCAAAAAGTCGCCGTACCTTTGCACCGTCAAAAGACATTTAGGATAACATTTTAGTATTAAAGTAGGGGCGGCCCAACACACCGCTCTGAGTAAAGAAAAGAAAGGGTAAAAAGATGAAAAAGATGATTTTGACAATGGTAGCTATGCTGAGTATGACAACAGCATTTGCAGAAGGTGAGAATGCAGCCAACGTAGAGAACATGGAGGCTTATGAGTTGAATATCAATATGAACAAGCTCTCCAAAGCTCTGAACCTGGCAGACGACCAGAAAGAGGCTGTGGCTGAGATTCACCACACGTTTGCTTCCGAACTGATGTTCGCAGCAGAGTATGGCAAGAACGACCGTAAGGCTATGGTAGCCCGCGCCATCGACAACGATGTGAAGTGGATGCGCTATGTGCTTAACGAGGATCAGATGCACACTTACCTCAAGCTGCTGAACACCACTATCAACAACCGTGGTCTGAACAAGTAAAAAAGAAAGAGTGATTTTAAGTTTTTAGTAGTTTTGGGAGGCATTCCGAGAGGGGTGCCTCTCTTTTTGATGTTAAAAATACCTTTTCCGTGTAAAATTCCTCTTTCCTCTTTCCTCTTTCCTCTTTTTTTCGTATCTTTGCACTCGAAACCTAAATGAATGTAACAATATGAGAAAACTGAAAGTTTATCTTCTTATGGTGGCGGCAGTGGTGCTGGCCAGTTGTGGCACATCACACACTGTACCCATTACGGGGCGTACCCAGAGTCTGATGGTCGAGGATGGTCAGGTGTTAGGTCTGGCCACTCAGCAGTATCAGGAGTTTATGAAGACGGCCAAACTGTCTACCGATGCCGCCAAGACAGCGATGGTGAAGCGGGTAGGGCAAAACCTTGCCAATGCTGTGACCAACTACATGACTGCCAACGGTTTAGCATCAGAGATCGCCAACTTCAACTGGACGTTCAATCTGGTTCAGGACAAGCAGGTGAATGCCTGGTGTATGCCTGGCGGACTGATTGTGGTCTATGAGGGCATTCTGCCCGTCACTCAGGACGAGGCATCGCTGGCCATCGTGCTGGGACATGAGATAGCACACGCTGTAGCGCGCCACTCTGCCGAGCAGATGAGTACACAGATGAAACAGCAGCAGGGACTCCAGGTAGGTGCGGCAGTTGCCGGTATGCTGGGTATGGGCACGAACACCACGTCGCTCATCGGCGCTGTCGTTGCTAACGGCTTTAATTTCAAGAACTTGAGTTATTCGCGCAGTCATGAGAGTGAGGCCGACCACATGGGACTGATCTTTGCCGCTTTGGCAGGCTATGATCCCCAGACGGCCATCACCTTCTGGCAGCGGATGGCAGCCCAAAGCTCTAATAAGACCTCTGAGTTCCTGAGCGATCACCCATCTGACGAGACGCGTATACGCCAGATTCAGGGTTGGATGCCTGAGGCTTTGAAATATTATAAGAAAGGTGGTACGACGACAACCTCTGCCAGTTCTTCTGCTTCGCCCGTCAAAGCCACGAAGACCTTCCACATTTCGACAAAGAAGAAATAACCAATTACAAAAATATAAGAATGAGAAAGACGATTATTTGCGTGCTTGGCGTCGCTGGCCTGACGATGGCCCATGCACAGACCAAGCCTGGAGGCATCTCCAGCGACATGCTGCGTGATATTCAGAAAGAACAGAAAGCCGAGCCTGTCAATCGTGCACTGGTCAATGCCGTTGCTGCCAACAGCATCGATGCCCTGACTGTGAACCACCAGAATGCAGGTGCCCTCGACACCTATTTCAGTATTGAGTCACCCAAGCAAAGCATCACCGACCAGAAATCCTCTGGTCGTTGCTGGATGTTCAGCGGCTTGAATGTGCTGCGGGCCAACTATGCCAAGCAGCGCGACTCCGTAGAAGTGGAGTTCTCTCAGGCTTATCTTTTCTTCTGGGATCAGTTGGAGAAGGCCAACCTGATGTTGCAGGGTTGTGTCGATACAGGCAAACAACCTATCGACGATCCGCGTGTGCAGTTCTTCTTCAAGAGTCCCATTGGCGACGGCGGCACCTTCTGTGGTGTGGCCGACCTGGTGGATAAGTACGGACTTGTGCCTGCTGAAGTGATGCCTGAGACCTATACCAGCGACAACACCTCAAAGGCCCGTGCGCTCATCTCCTCGAAACTGCGTGAGTATGGTCTGCAGTTGCGGGATATGGCCCAGAAGGATCGTAAGCAGGCCTCCATCGACAAGGCCAAGATCCGCATGCTCAGCCAGATCTATAAGATGCTCGTCATGACCATCGGCGAACCGCCTCAACAGTTCACCTATGCTTTTAAGGACAAGAACGGCAAGGCAGTCGGACCTGCCAAGACCTATACGCCGCAGACCTTCAGCCAGGAGGTGGTGGGCGGACCCATCAACGGCACTTTTATCATGGCGATGAACGATCCCCGCCGGCCTTATTATAAGACATACGAGGTGGAATACGACCGTCACACCTACGATGGTCACAACTGGAAATACGTCAACCTGCCGATGGAGGACATCGAGCAGATGGCCATCGCCTCGCTCAAAGACGGTCGCAAACTTTACAGCAGCTATGATGTGGGTAAGTTCTTGGACCGTAAGCGTGGCTATGCCGATACCGACAATTTCGACTATGCCTCCCTTTTCGGTACTACCTTCGGAATGGACAAGGCCCAGCGCATCTCCACTTTCGACAGCGGCTCCACGCATGCCATGACCCTCACGGCTGTCGATCTCGACGAGAAAGGCAAGGTGAAGAAATGGAAGGTGGAGAACTCATGGGGTGCCTCTTGGGGACAGCAGGGTTGTCTGATTATGACAGACCGTTGGTTCCGTGAGTTCATGTTCCGTCTGGTGGTCAACAAGAAATATGTGTCGGAGAAGATTCTCAAGGCCTCTGAGACTGAGCCTGTTATGGTGATGCCAGAGGATCCGCTCTTCTTGCCCGACGAACAGCCGCAGCGTGAGAATCCGCTCTTGGTGAAGAGTACATTACCCTTCGGAGCCATCGACTTCAGCAAGATTCTGGCTTCCGACTATCTGCCAGCTTTTGAGGCGGGCATCCGGCAGAATCGGGAAGAGATTGCTGCGATTGTAGCTAATCCAGAGTCGCCTACTTTCAAGAATACCATTCTGGCCCTTGAGGAGAGCGGTAAACTGCTCGACCGTGTGAGTGGGGTGTTCTTTGCCTTAGTGAGTGCAGATAAAACACCAGAGATTGGTGAGATTCAGAAGAAGGTGCTGCCTATGTTGACAGACCTGTCGAACGAAATCATGTTCAACAAGCAACTGTTCGAGCGCATCAAACAAGTTTACGACAAAGAGCATGATGCCCTTCAGGGAGAGGACAAGAAACTGTTGGAGGAGACCTATAAGGACTTTGTCCGCAGGGGCGCTTTGTTGTCAGAGGACAAGATGAAGCGTATGAAGGAAATCAATCTCAGGATTTCCGATCTTCAGCAGGAGTGGGGCGACCTGTTGCAGGCTGCCACTAACGATGCTGTCGTCTGGGTGGATAAGCAGGAGGATCTCGCAGGACTCAGCGAAGCCGACATCGCCCAGTGCAAGAAAGATGCTGAGAGCAGGGGTGGTAAGGCACCTTATGCCATCGTCATCATCAATACCACGCAGCAGCCGATTCTGGCCAGTCTCGACAATCGCAAGTTGCGTAAGAAAGTCTTTGAAGCTTCTGTCCATCGTGCTGACGGTACAGGCAAGTACAACACCTTCTCTATCGTCAGCGAGGTAGCCAAGTTGAGGGCAGAACAGGCAGAGATCATGGGTTATCCCAACTATGCTTCCTACTCGCTGGAACGGGCGATGGCCAAGACGCCGGATAATGTCTATGCCTTCCTGAAGAACCTTATCAGCCAGTATTCGCCGAAGGCTGATGACGAGACGAAGGCTATCGAGGACTTTGCCCGCAAGACTGCAGGCCCGGAGTTCCAGCTGCAGCCCTACGACCGTTTCTACTACTCGGCCAAGATGAAGAAGGAACTCCTGAATGTCTCCGACGACGAGGTGAAACCCTACTTCAATGTCGACAGCGTGCTTATCAACGGTGTCTTCTATGCTGCCAACCGTGTCTATGGTCTGACGTTCAAGGAGCGTAAGGATATTCCTCTCTATCATCCTGACATGCAGGCCTTCGAGGTTATCGACAAGGATGGAAAGACGTTGGCCTTGTTCTGCTGCGACTATTACCGTCGTCCTACAAAACGTGGAGGAGCCTGGATGAACGGTTTCCAGAAGCAGAGCCGTCAGCGCAACCAAATACCTATTGTGTTTAATGTATGCAACAACGCCAAGGCTCCCGACGGTATGCCGTCGCTGCTGACATGGGACGAGGTGACTACTATGTTCCATGAGTTCGGTCACGCCCTGCATGGTATGCTTTCCAACTGTCAGTACAACAGTCTGAGCGGCACCAGCGTGGCTCGCGACTTCGTGGAGATGCCTTCGCAGTTCAACGAGTCGTTCGCTTCCATCCCGGAGGTCTTCGACCACTATGCCCGCCATTATGAGACAGGTGAGCCGATGCCTGCAGACCTGAAGGAGCGCATGCTGAGGAGTATCAATTTCCAGACAGCCTACGCCCTCGGTGAGAACCTCGCCGCCACCTGTGCCGACATCGCTTGGCACATGCTGACCTCGAAGGATATCCCAACGGCCGACAAGGCTGATGACTTCGAGACAGAGTCCTTGCGCCAGATAGGTCTGCTCGATCCTCAGATACCGCCCCGTTATCATACCAGTTACTTCAACCATGTGTGGGGTGGGGGCTACGCTGCCGGCTATTATAGCTATCTGTGGACTGAGGTCTTGGCTGTGAATATCGCCGATGTCTTTGCCAAGCGTGGTGCCTTGAAGCGTGAGACAGGGCAGGAATTCCGTGATAAGATCCTGAGTCGTGGCAATACGGGCGACCTCATGCAGATGTTCACCGATTTCACGGGTATGGCCCAGCCTGATGCCTCCAGTCTGCTCAAGGCCAGAGGGTTATAATATACAATAAAAGAGGCTGTGTCGACACAGCCTCTTTTATTGTTCCCTTTCCTATAGATTAGAGAGCGAACTTGTAACCAACGGTCAACTGGAACACCTGGTTCTTACAGTTTTTATCGCCAGCACTCATATACTCCTTCTTCACAATGTCGCTCAGGCCGATGTTGACACGACCGTCGATGTAGATGGGGATGGTAGGAACCTGATAAGACACACCGACGGGAATTGAGATGTCGACCTTATTGCAGTTGTCCTTGATGTCTGTGTCCGTCGAAACTTTGGTGCCATCCAACTTCTCAGTCATCTTGAATTTGGCGCTCACCAAGAAACCGAACTGTACACCGGCTTTCACGGCAAAGCCCTTGAAGAGATAGGCGTTGGCCACGATGGGCAGGTTGATATAACCCAGCTCGAACTTTGTGTCCTCAAACGATAACTTCTTGCTATCCACTTTGATTTCAGCGTCTTCCCACTGACATCCCTGCATAGCGTAGTTCACGCCGGCAGCAACACTGAACATTTTTGTCAACTGATACTCAGCCTCACCGCCAATCACGAGACCTGCGTAAAGAGATTTGTCAAGCGTGACATCCTCCATATTAGCCTTAGGCATATTGCTTACCTTGCTGAGTGTTGATCCGATTTTCGGCTGGAGTGAGAAAGTACCCTGCTCAAACTGAGCTTTTGCTGCAACTGTAGCCACCATCATAGCGGCGATCATCATAATCTTCTTCATAATTCTTTTCTAATTTTTTAATCTTTTAATTATTAATTTTTTAATCTTTTAATTTTTTAATTTTTTAATCTATCATGTCGATAAAAGCAATCCTCCTTGAATTGCGGTGCAAAGGTACGGATATTATTGCAGCAGTGAGAGTATTTTTATGCATTGTGTGCGTAAACAGTCTTCTTTTTTGATGAATATCAAGGTCGTCTCGATAATTATGCTTACCTTTGCAGGCAATTAATATATTATAATAAGGTATGGCAAATTCAAATAAAGAAGAGAAATATCGTCTGCTCACGGAGCAGATACAAAGCCTGATTGAGGGCGAGACGGACGCTGTGGCTGTGATGGCGAATGTCGTTGCGGCTATCCATGAGACGATGGGATTTTTTTGGACGGGATTCTATCGGGTGGCACCAAAGGCAGGTTCTGACGTACAGGAACTGGTGCTTGCTCCTTTTCAGGGCCCTGTGGCCTGTATGCATATTCCTTATGGACGGGGTGTCTGTGGTTCGGCCTGGCAACGGTGTGAAACACTTGTCGTGCCCGATGTCGAGCAGTTTCCTGGTCATATCGCCTGTAGTAGTCTCTCGCGTTCAGAGATTGTCGTGCCCGTCTTCGACCCTGAAGACTCTTCTCGCGTCTTGGCAGTCCTTGATATCGACAGCAAGGAACTCGCCACCTTCGATGATGTCGACCGTCAGCATCTGGAGATCATCTGCCGTTTCGTAGCCCCACTCTTAAAAACCTCGTCAAGATGAAAAAGATACTCTTCGTGTGTCATGGGAACATCTGCCGCAGTCCGATGGCAGAGTTTGTGATGAAGGATCTGGTCAGGAAGGCTGGACGGGAGGATGACTTCTATATCGAGTCGGCTGCCACCTCAACGGAGGAAATTGGCAACGAGGTCTATCCCCCTGCCAAACGCAAACTGGCTGAACACGGCATCGGCTGTAAAGGTAAGACCGCCCGTCAGATGACACGTCGTGACTACGACCGCTTTGATCTCCTCATCGGAATGGACTCTGCCAACATCCGCAACATGTATCGTATCTGTGGCGGCGACCCGGAGCAGAAGATCCATGAACTCCTTGATTTCACAGACCGTATCGGTGATGTGGCCGACCCCTGGTATACCGGCGATTTCGAAGCCACCTGGCGCGATGTCCTCGAAGGCTGCCAATGCCTGTTGGAGCAGTTGACCTTATCAATCTAATATAGGAAATTTCTCAAAGGAAACAGGCGTCAAGTGTACATAATACATTTCTTATTAAATCTTAAATTTTTGGCAAGTTTATACCAACATAAGTATCTTTTTCCTAAATTTGTAGTGTAAAAGCGGCTCTAAGGAATAGAATAATCATTTTTTATCATTTAAACAATTAAAATTATGAAGAAACTATTTACCTTATTAGTAACAATGCTATTGCCATTGATGGCAAGCGCCTATGACCTTGCAGACAGCAAGGGTCTTCATTATAACATTAAGGGTGACGGAACTCTTGAGGTGGACGGACTTGATGCTTGGATTACTACTGCAGACATCTTAAGCGATGTCACTATTGGTGGTAAGACATACCGAGTGACATCCATTAAGGCTTGGGCTTTTGAGGGTCGAAGCGACCTTCAGTATCTGTCTATTCCGTGGACTGTCACATCTATTGGTGAATATGCTTTCATAGATTGTGGCAGTAATATTAGGGTAAATATCGCTGACCCAGAGTGCTGGTGTCAGATGCAATTAGGCAATGAGCACGCCAGTCCACTTTCCAGTGCAGGAAAGGTGCTGGTGCATGACATTGAGACAACCAGGATTGATATTCCAGAAACTGTTACAGCCATCGGTAAATTCACATTCTATCAGTGTCGTAAGATTAACTCGCTGAATATCCCTTCCTCTGTGAAATCTATCGGCAGTTCAGCCTTTGAGGACTGTACAGGTCTCACTTCGCTGACATTGAGTGAGGGATTGGAGACCCTTGGAGGATCAGCTTTCCAAGGATGTACGGGACTTCAGACACTAATCATTCCCAGCACAGTCAAAACCATCAATATCAATGCCATTGCCAATTGTTCTGGTATTAGAGAAGTGTATTGTTATGCCGAGAATGTACCTGATACACATGCTGATGCCTTTGACGCAACTCCAACGGAGAAGTCAACGCTTCATGTGCCGGCTAATGCTGTTCAGAAATATAGGACTACGTGGCCGTGGAGTGATTTCAAGGAGATAGTCCCTATAGGTGGTGGTATTAGTACAACACTCTCAGATAACGGTATTATCTTTGCCCTTAAAGGCGATGGCACATTGGAGGTGACTGGACTGGAAGATTGGAATAGAAATGCCGACATCTTGAGCGATGTCACTATCAACGGGTATAGGTATCAAGTGACATCTATTGGAGAATATGCCTTCCAAGGTCGGGATGATATGGAATATCTTTCTATTCCCTGGAGCGTAAAGTCTATTGGCAGATATGCATTCCTCAATTGTGGCAGCAATGTTACAGTGAATATAGCCGATCCGGAATTTTGGTGTCAGATGGAACTGGGCAATGAGTACTCCAGTCCGTTCACCTGTGCTAAGAAGGTTCTGGTATATGACAGAGAGACTGACCGGATAGATATTCCGCGTGGTGTCAGATCCATAGGTAAATATACCTTCTATCAGTGTCGCAGCATCACGTCGCTGAATATCCCTGCTACAGTGACATCCATTGGCAGTTCTGCTTTCGAAGACTGTACGGAACTCACATCGCTGACATTAAGCGAAGGCTTGGAGGAATTAGGAGGCTCTGCCTTTGAGGGATGTTCAAGACTGACGAGTCTCACGCTACCTAGTACTATTAGTACTATCTCTGTCAATGCTTTCAGAAATTGTAAGGGTATAGCAGATGTATATTGCTATGCCGAGAACGTACCAAATACACAAGCAGATGCCTTTGATGCAACTCCTACGGAGAAAGCAACGCTTCATGTACCAGCCAATGCTGTTAATGCATATAGAACAAAATGGCCGTGGAGTGACTTCAAGGATATTGTTGCGATAGGTGAAGGTCCTGATGCAATTATAGGAATAAAGCAGTCAGATGATAGCAAAACAGAGTATTATGACCTGACAGGCCGCAAAGTCCTTCAACCTCAGAAGGGAATCTACATCAGGAATGGCAAGAAAGTAATTGTGAAGTAGAAACAGATTTTACACCCGATATTAAATTTATTAACAACTAAACCATTAAGAATTATGAAGAAACTGTTTTCTCTATTGGCAGCAATGCTGTTGCCATTTATGGCAAACGCTTATGACCTTGAAGACAAAGGTATTTTCTTTAACGTTAAAGGAGATGGTACTCTTGTAGTAGTTGGACTGGATGCTGGGACAACTATTGCTGACATCTTAAGCGATGTTACAATTGGTGGTAAGACATACCAAGTGACGTCCATTGGAGAACGCGCTTTCGAGGGTAGAAGTGACATCACCTATCTTTCTATTCCATGGAGCGTCACATCTATTGGTGAATATGCTTTCATAGACTGTGGCAGCAACATTTCGGTAAATATCGCAGACCCTGAATGTTGGTGTCAGATGGAATTAGGCAATGAACACGCCAGTCCACTTTCCAGTGCAGGAAAGGTATTGGTGCATGACATTGAGACCACCACGATTGATATTCCAGAGACCGTCACATCCATCGGCAAATTCACCTTCTATCAGTGTCGGAAGATTACCTCTCTGAATATCCCTTCCTCTGTGAAATCTATTGGCAGCTCAGCTTTTGAAGATTGTACGGGACTCACTTCGCTGACGTTGAGTGAGGGGTTACAGTCTGTTGGAGGCTCAGCCTTTGAGGGGTGTACGGGATTAAAGAGTCTTATAATCCCCAGCACTGTCAATTCCATTTCCATGAATGCTTTCCGGAATTGTAAGGCTATTACGGATGTGTATTGCTATGCTCAGACAGTTCCCAATACAGATGACGCAGCTTTCGACGGTACTCCGACAGAATCTGCCACGTTGCATGTTCCATCGAGTGCTGTTGGAGCCTATAAGGCTTCATGGCCTTGGAGTGACTTCAAGGAGATCGTGGCGATAGGTTCTTCTGAAACAATTAGCGGCAAGTGTGGTGCAAATGTCAACTATTCTTATGATAAGGTTACTCGTACTTTAACTATTTCTGGAGAAGGAATGATGGACGAATACACTTATGGCAATTTGCCTTGGTCTTCCTTCGCCAATGAGATTTTATGGTTGAATATAGAATCAGGTGTGTCTGGAATCAGCTATGCTGCTTTTGCGGATTGTACAGGATTGACGACGGTTACCATCCCTAATAGTGTAACTTTCATTGCTCCTTCTGTATTCAAAGGATGTACAGATTTGGTTTCCGTCACACTTCCTGATATTTTAAAATCAGATTTGTTTTATACTTTTTATGGCTGTAGTTCCTTAAGTTCTATTATTGTCCCAGAAGGTGTTGAATCCATTGACTATTATTCCTTCTCAGAATGTAAGGCCTTAACATCTGTCAAATTACCTAAAACACTGAAATCAATTGGATTATATGCATTCAGTGGATGTGGCAATTTGACATCAATTGACATTCCAGAAAGTGTAACCGATATTGGTGGCTTTGGTTTTAGTAATTGTAGTAGTTTGGCCACAGTTATTTTTAGAGGCGTTACTAATCTTGGGGAGCATGCATTTAATGAATGTGGCAATCTGAGAAATGTTTATTGTTATTCTGAGACCCTCCCGGAAACGGACGAGCCGTTTATGCATAATACTCCTATTGAATTAGCAACATTACATGTGCCGGAGAATGCCATTGAAACATATAGGGCCACTTGGCCTTGGAGTGACTTCAAGGAGATTGTCGCTATAGGGGATGGTGGCAGTACAACACTCACAGATAAGGGTATTATCTTTGCGCTTAAGGGGGATGGTACATTAGAGGTAATAGGACTGGAAGCAGTAACTAAAATTGCAGACATTCTAAGTGAAGTCACTATTGAAGGTAAAGAATACCAAGTGACATCTATCGGTGCCCGTGCTTTTGAAGGTAGAAGCGATATAGAGTATTTGTCTATTCCTTGGAGCATTAAGTCTATTGGCGAATACGCCTTCATAGATTGCGGCAGTTCTATGACTGTGAATATTGCTGATCCAGAATCCTGGTGTAAGATGGAATTGGGTAATGAGCACTCCAGCCCGCTTTCCAGTGCAGGTAAGGTTCTGGTCTTTGACAAAGAGACGGATTATATTGATATACCTGAAACCGTGACGTCCATTGGCAAGTTCACTTTCTATCAGTGCCGCTGCATCACCTCATTGAATATCCCTTCCTCAGTGAAATCTATTGGCAGTTCTGCCTTTGAGGACTGTACAGGACTAACAACCCTTTTATTAAGTGAGGGATTGGAGACAATTGGAGGCTCTGCCTTTGAGGGATGTTCTGGACTTCAGACGCTAACTATCCCCAGTACCGTTAAGACGATCTCTGTCAATGCTTTTAGGAATTGTAAGGGGATTACGGATGTCTATTGCTATGCAGAGAATGTTCCAGAAACTGATTCTGATGTCTTTGATGCAACTCCAACGGAATCCGCAACGCTGCATGTACCAGCTAATGCTGTTGAGGCTTATAGATCTTCATGGCCGTGGAGCGACTTCAAGGAAATTGTGGCAATTGGTGAGGAAGGTCCTGATGCAATCATGGGAGTAAAGCATTCTGATGATGGCAATACAGAGTACTACAACCTAACAGGTCGCAAAGTTCATCAACTTCAGAAGGGTTTGAACATTCTTCGATATAAAGATGGAACAATGAAAAAGATAATTGTGAAGTAATACAGATAAAACAATTCAAAGGTGTGGAGGTCGTAATGACTTCCACACCTTTGTTTAAAAAAAATATAGATTCTTTCTAATAATCAACGATAAAATACAAAAGTGTCAGCAGAAAGTTGTACCTTTGCAGCGTCAAATAGAAAGAAAATATGAGAAAGCTGTCTATCATCTTGATTCTTTGGTCGGTCATGCTATCGGCTCATGAATCGGATGTGGCTGAAGATATAAAGAGAATAGGTCTGCCTGTATTGGATATTCAGACTGTGAATGGTGAATTGCCGACATTCGAGATGGCAGAGGCGCCTGAAGGGGCGCTGGGCCTTAGCATCAAGAATGCGACAAAGGTACCAGGAAGACTGCGTATTCATATTAAAGGAGAAACCATATATGATAGTGGCGACTACACTGAAAAGGATGGCGGGATGACCATTAGGGTCAGGGGAAATACAAGTGCTTTTCCTGATAAGAAACCATACAAAATCAAATTGCGTCAGGCTGCTGATCTTTTAAGAAGAGGTAATGACCAGAAATATCAGGACAAGAATTGGCTTTTATTGAGGGAAGACAGACTGAAAAGTCTGATTGGTTTTAAGATGAACGAGTTGGTTGGACTACAGTGGACTCCTGCTTATGAATACGTGAATGTCTTACTTAATGGCGATTATATTGGTGTTTACATGCTTGTTGAATCTGTCAGACGAAATGAGGACTGCCGATTGAATGTTGACGAGACGGGTTTTATCTTCGAGTATGACCCCTATTGGTGGAATGAGGAAGTGTATGTGGAGAGTCCGATGATTCCCTGGGTACTGCACTATACGTTCAAATACCCAGATACTGATGATTTAACGGAGGACGTCATATCTTATTTTACCGATATGATAACTAAGGTGGAGTATTCATTAAAAGACGGGACTTATCCTGATTATATCGATGTGGAGTCTTTCGCTTTGTGGATGCTGGGACATGATATCTTGGGTAATTCGGATGGAGCCGGAGCCAATTTCTATTTGACAAAGAAGGATAATACAGAGAATTCAAAGGTGATGATGGCTAATCTTTGGGATTTTGACAGAGTCATGAATACCAAGGATGAATGGGATGCCATGCATACGAGATTTTACTATGAATATTTGTTTACTGACAATGAGAATGACGAGTTCGTCGAGACCTATAAGAATAAGTGGATGGAGTTGTCTCCTACCATTTTTAGTAATATGCTGGATTATCTTGATTGTTTTGCATTGTCAGAAGAAGGTAAGGCTCTTGACGAGTCAATAGTCCTGAATAATAAGAGGTGGAATGATGATGCCGAGGACGTACAGTATTATGTCGAAAGGGCAAAAGAATGGTTCGTGAGTAGAAGACATTGGTTGTCGGAGGCTATTGTGGGAGAGGACTTCGTGGATGGAATCAGGCACACAAGAGTAGTAGATGAAAATCATCACGGGGATTATTACAATATCTATGGACAAAGGGTCAAGGTTCATCGTCCTGGGATTTATATTCGTCAAGGAAAGAAATACATTATTAAATAGTATATATGCTCTTCAATTCGATTGAGTTCCTGGTGTTTCTGCCGATAGTGTTTGTGCTTTACTGGTTTGTCTTCCAGAAGCGCGAATGGCAGAATCTGCTGATTGTCACGGCCAGCTATGTGTTTTATGGCTGGTGGGACTGGCGTTTCCTGTTCTTGATCGTATTTACTTCGCTGTGCAGTTTTTATAGTGGGGTGCTCATAGAGCGGTGGCGCGGGGGTGCGGTGGCGCGGGGGTGCGAGAATAGTTTAGAGGCAGATCAGACCACCCTTGGTCAATCCTACTCAGGAGGGGAAGGCTGTGTAGGTGGTAATCTCGTACCCCCGCACCCCCGCACCCCCGTACTCCCGAGAATTGTGTGCGCTGTGAATTTGATAGTGAACTTCCTGATCTTAGGAGTATTCAAGTATTACAATTTCTTTGCGGACAGTCTGGCGCAGTTGTTTTGGCATGTGTTCCATTATCAGTTGGACTGGGTGACGCTGAATGTGATTTTGCCCGTAGGTATCAGCTTCTACACCTTCCAGGCACTCAGCTATACGATCGATGTTTATCGGAAAGACGTGTCTGTTACAAGAAACATTGTGGAATTCTGCGCGTTTATCAGTTTCTTCCCGCAGTTGGTGGCAGGTCCTATCGAAAGGGCCAAGAACCTGTTGCCACAGTTCCAGCGTGACCGCCATTTCGACTATGTACAAGCTGTGGACGGTTGCCGTCAGATGTTGTGGGGTTTCTTTAAGAAGGTGGTCATTGCGGATAGCTGTGCGTCAGACCTTAATCCGTTATGGGATTCGTATGCAGACTATTCGGGTGTCAGCCTGTGGCTATTGGCACTCCTATTCACTTTCCAGATATACTGCGATTTCTCAGGTTATAGCGATATTGCGATAGGATGTTCGCGATTGTTTGGTATCAAATTGCTGAGTAATTTCAATTATCCGTATCTGTCAAGGTCGATACCTGAGTTTTGGAGAAGGTGGCATATCTCGCTGATGACGTGGTTCCGCGATTATGTATATATTCCCCTTGGCGGAAGCCGTTGTGCCCAGTGGAAGGTCATCAGAAATACCTTCATCGTGTTTGGTGTCAGTGGCTTGTGGCATGGAGCGAATTGGACTTTTGTTTGTTGGGGCCTATATCATGGAACGCTGGTTGTCCTTTATCGGTGGTTCGGTGGTACGGTGGCGCGTGGGAGCGAGAATACTCCTGCGGCAGACACTAATCTCGTACCCCCGTACCTCCGTCCCCTCGTACCCCCGATCAAAAATTTGTTTAGTGTCTTGGTGACGTTTGGCCTGGCTGTTGTCGGCTGGGTTATCTTCCGTGCAGAGAATATCTCTCAGGCATGGGATTTCGTGTCTCGTATGTTCATGACAGCCTTTGATGATTTCCATCCCCGCCTTGGCAGTATCTCTACGATCATTGCTATCCTGTTTCTGATCGTTGTGGAGTATCTGCAGCGCGAAAAGGTTCATGTGCTTCAGTTCTCCGACAACTGGTTGTTTCGTCCTGCGGCAGTTCGCTGGACTATCTATCTGGTGCTGTTCGCTGCGGTCTTCTATTACTCTTTTAATAATGTTAGTCAGGAGTTTATTTATTTCCAATTTTGAGCTACAGATTTCACAGATGATATAGATGAATAAGACAGAAAGATATGATATCCGCCGTTTTGGAGCCAGATTAGGAGTTTTCTTAATGCTGGTCTCTGCCATCATTGGCTTTGGTGTCATCTGCCTATATAAGGCGGGGGAACTGTATTCGTTTTCGTCATATATTCATCCTTTGCAACAAGACCAATTGTTTGGATTGGGATACAGCTATTATGACAAATCATATAAGTTTCACATGACCAATGAAGTTGAACACCCGGAGGTGTTGGCTTTAGGTTCTTCCAGAATTATGCAGGTGAAACGCTCAATCGTCAGTCCTATCTATTCTTTCTATAATGCGGGTGGTGCTATTCAGAACGCTCGCGAATTACCCTTGTTTATCAATAAACTCCACGACAATCCGAAACTTATCCTGGTAAATATTGACCAGTGGTGGTTCAATCGGGATTATATAGCTGAAAATCAGCCTTTCTCACCTACTGTCTATGATGATGAACCAGGATTGGATATGTCTAAACGTGGTCGGTTCATCTGTGATTTCTATACGGATCTTGTGAAAGGGAAGATTGATCTGACGAAAGTGCTTAGTTCTCATCATATCGGCCTGAATGCCATCTGTAATGAAAACGGCTTTGCTGCTG
Source organism: uncultured Prevotellaceae bacterium (assembly GCA_902776545.1). Lineage (GTDB taxonomy): Bacteria > Bacteroidota > Bacteroidia > Bacteroidales > Bacteroidaceae > Prevotella. Next base: position 32,912 of record CACYQO010000002.1, read on the forward strand.
ACGGTTCCAGATATCAGGGTGATATGATCATCGCACCAGAGGTGCAGGAGGACTATAATTTCAAGAATGTGCTTGGCCGGATCCGCGACGGGAATCAGCGTTTCCAGTATGGGGATCAAGCTGATAGCTCTATGATCAGTGTCGTTGACGATTTCCTGAACCAGTGTGTTGCCAGAAAAATCAAGGTGGTGGCCTTCCTGCCTCCCTTTGCTCCCTATGTCTACCAGCGAATGCAGGAGACTGGTAAATACGGTTATATGTCGAAGTTGTATGATATGCTACGACCTTTGTTTGACAGGCATGAGGGCTGCTCCCTCTATGATTTCACAGATGTGACGGATACTGGGGCACATAACTACGACTTTGACGATGGCTTCCATGGCTCTGAGATTATCTATAACGGTATGATCCGCCAGATGGTCCGTCAGGATAGTACGCTCGTTCCTTTCTTTGTGTCAGAGCCTGAGATGGAAAGGCTTGATTCTGTCTATATTTCCAAGAATATTCGTTATCATTCGCTATAAATATGAAGTATTGTGTTGCTCTATTATTATTTTTGACGGCTGCTGTCTTTGAGATGAAGGCAGAAGTAGATCCCCAATTCCAAATCTACATTTGCTTTGGCCAATCGAATATGGAAGGTGGTTCACCAGCAGAACCTGTTGATATGGAATATGTGGACGAACGGTTCAAGACCTTTGCGGCTAGAGACTTTGAGTCACCAGCCAGGTCCTTAGGGAATCAGTACACTGCTTATCCTCCTATTGCCAGCGATAAGACTGTCCTTGGTATGGCCGACTATTTTGGGCGTTCTATGGTTGCTGCCTTGCCTGCCGGTTATCGGGTAGGCGTGGTGGATGTTGCTGTCGGCGGTACTAAAATCCAGGCATTCATTTCTGAAATGGCGAAGGATTATATGGAGCCAGGCAGAGCATACATCAAAAAATATGGTGGCAATTTATATAAACGGCTTGTCTATACCGCCAAGATAGCCCAGCAGTCAGGTGTCATCAAAGGTATCCTGTTGCATCAGGGGGAAGCGAACTGTGGCGACCCGCAATGGCTGCAATATGTGCAGACGATATACAACAGGCTCATGGTCGATTTGGGACTGAATGCTGCCGAGGTGCCTTTGCTGGCAGGAGAAGTTGTCAACGCCTCTGAAAACGGTCAATGTGCCGCACACAATGAGATCATTGCACAGTTGCCGTCGCACATCCCTACGGCTCATGTCATCAGCTCTTATAAATGTCCTTGCGATGAAGTGGGGCTGCATTTTTCCCCGTCGGGTTATCGTGTCATGGGTAAGCGCTATGCCATTAAGATGTTGGAACTATTGGGCTATCCTGCCCATAAGGATGCGAACTATCAGTTGCATGAAAGTCTCAGACGTTTTTATAAGGCCACCCATCTTGATACTCATATTAATATTGATCTTTCGCCTGGTAGTACATATAATTTTAATGTTACTGCCTATTTTGAAGACGGTCATAATGAGGATGTTACTGCAGAGGCTGTTGTTACTAGTACTGGTGATGGCTTGATTGTTAATGGGACTCAGTTGACGGCAGTCACGGGTGAGAGTTCATTGGTAACTGTCAGATATACCGACTTTACCGGCGAAATAGTCAGTACTTCATTTTATGTGAATAAATCGGCATCAAAGAAGACCATTTTGAAAGCAAATAATTATACTCGAGAATACGGTGAACCAAATCCTGCTTTTGGTTATACGGTAGATGGAGACAATGTAGAGGGAGAGCCTGATGTATATTGTGATGCTACTATGATTTCTCCGGTCGGTACATATCCCATCAGAATTTCGAGGGGTAGTATATCGGACGAAAACGTGGATTATGTTGATGGTACGTTGACTATTACGAAGGCTCCGATCACCATCACGGCGAACTCTTATACTCGTGTTGAAGGAGACCCGAATCCGCTATTTGAGGTGACGTATAGTGGTTTCAAGAACGGTGAGACAGATGCTGTTCTGACACAGTTGCCGACTGTTACCACGACGGCTACAATGGACAGTGAGATTGGTACCTATGACATTGAGGTATCAGGGGCAGAGGCTCCCAACTACACCTTTAATTATGTAAAAGGTAAATTGACAATAACGGAGAAAAAAGTGCTTATCACCATCGGTGGCATCACTTATGAAGGCTTGAACTCTTTATCTGTGGCAGAAGTCGTGTCGTTTGACCAGAGTGAGGATAGTTTGACGATTCTTGAGACGGTATCAGACAATGGGAAGGACTATCGTGTTACTTCTATTGGCAGGTTTGCCTTCCATAAGTGTGGTGGGATTAAGTCTGTAGTTCTTCCCAAAAGTATCATGTCTATTAATAGTTCTGCTTTTGAGGATTGTTCAGGCCTAACATCTGTTTCTTTAGGAGATGGGTTAATCTACATAGGTGGCTCGGCCTTCGAAGATTGTGTGATGCTTCCATCTATTACCATACCAAGAAGTGTATCTTTTATCGCTCTCAATGCCTTTAAGAACTGCTCAGGTTTGAAGTCTGTGTTTTCTGAGATTGATATTCCGTTTGAGATCACATCAGATGTATTCTCTACTATTTCCCCCGATGCAGAACTGATTGTTCCTGACGGAACAAAGGCTTTTTATCAAACTACTCCGGGATGGGATGTGTTTAGCAAGATTACGGAGGTGTCAAGTGTGGGTATAGATGATATTTTGTTCTTTGCCGGCGATATACATGATATCACCATCTATTCTTTGAGTGGACAGCTGGTTGGGCGTGCCAGTCGGGAAGATATAGATGGTGTTTGGCAGCAATTGCCAAAAGGGGTATATGTTGTAAATGGTAAGAAGAAGATAAAATAGAACTTTCTCTGTTCTATCTCCTTCTGACGCGGAGGGTCTCCACAATGCGGCTCATCTGGTTAGGGATGCGGATCTGCTGGGGACACTTGGGCAGGCACTCCTCGCAGTCCTGACAGGCACGGGCCCAGGTCTCGGCATTCGGCAAGGCCTTGCGATAACCTTCAATGAACTGCTGCTGACGCTCTGCATAGTCGGCATCAGTGGGAGCGGGCAAGGGCAGGATATGTTCTGTGACGGCCTCGTTGTAGTAAGCGAAGTTGCCAGGGATGTTGACACCATAGGGACAGGGCATGCAGTATTCGCAGGTGGTGCAGGGAATCGTGGGGAAGCCTGACATCTGGTCGGCAATGTCAGCGAGCAGCGTGTTCTCGGCATCTGTGCAGACCTCAAGTGGTGAGAAGGTGGCGACATTCTCTTCCAGGTGATCCATACGATTCATACCGCTGAGTACGGTGAGGATGTTGGAATGGGATCCCACCCAGCGGAAGGCCCAGCGGGCGGTGCTGTCGTCAGGGCGACGGGCTTTCAGCTGATCCTCCAGCTCCTGGGCCATACGTCCGAAGGCTCCACCGCGCAGCGGTTCCATGACGACGTTCTGGATGCCGAGTTTCTCACATTTATTATATAGGTACTCCGCATCGGCATCCTTCCTCCATCCGTTTGTGTTGAGCGAGGCGTGCCGCCAGTCGAGGAAGTTCATCTGTATCTGTACGAAGTCCCAGTGGTATTCGTCGTTGTGGTCGAGCAGCCAGTCGAAGGCACTCACGTCGCCGTGGTAGGAGAATCCGAGGTGGCCTATGCGGCCTGCCTCGCGCTCTTTCATCAAGAAATCGAGCAGTCCGTTGTCGAGGAACCGGCCATGCAGGGCATCCACGCCTCCACCGCCGATGCTGTGCAGCAGGTAGTAGTCGATATGGTCGACCTTCAGGCGTTGGAACGACTGATAGTACATGCGCTGTGCATCGTCGAAGTTCCAGAGATTGTTGCGCTGGTTCGACATCTTCGTGGCCACAAAATATTTGTCGCGTGGATGGCGGCTGAGGGCATTGCCGGTGAGCACCTCCGACTGTCCGCCCATATACATCGGGGCCGTGTCGAAGTAGTTCACGCCGTGCTCAATGGCGTAATCCACCAATTCGTTCACCTCGTCCTGATCGTTAGGCAACCGCATCATGCCGAAGCCGAGCAGCGACACCTGCTTGCCGGAGCCGTGCTGCACGCGGTAGGTCATGCGGTTGTCGATGACAGTATCTTTCTTCTCACTCTGTGCCAAAGCTGATAACGGCTCAAAGGCCATCATTCCGATAGCAGAGCCAGTGCCGATGCCGAGTCTTTTGAGAAACTCGCGCCGGTTCATATTGGGGCAGTCCTTTTCCTTCATTTGCTATTTGATTTTAGTCTTGTTGGTCTTTGGGCGCAAAGATACAACAAAAAAACCACATCTGCAAGAGATGTGGTTTAAATGATATTAAATGAATCTATTAGAGGTGAATCTTGTAGCCGACGGTCAGCATGATAACGCTGTTCTTGAATGAATCATGATCAGAATCAGAATCATTAATCTTAGTCAGACCAAGATTGTAGCGAGCATCGATAACGAAATCTGAGAATTCATATGACACACCAAGGGGAATAGAAAAGTCTACTTTCTTGTAGCCATCGGTGCCTGTAAGTTCAACATCATGGCCACCAGCCGTATACTTTGACTTGGCAGAGACCAGGAATCCGGGCTGGAAACCTGCCTTAACAGCAAAGCCGGGGAAGATGTAATAGTTAGCTAAGATAGGAATGTTGATATAAGACAGCGTTGTGCTCGCATCCTTCCTCAAATCATCATCCTTAGCACCAGCTCCCTGCATAGCGTAGAGAGCACCACCGGTCAGAGCAAATGCGTCAGAGATATGGTAGCCAAACTCTGCTCCGCCTACCAGACCAAATTTGAATTTGCTGTTGTCAGCATTCGTAATAGTAGCAATTGAAGCACCGACCATAGGCTTGACATACATCTCACCAGCTTCCTGTGCAAATGCGCCGATGCTCATGAGCATCATTGCAGCAATCATCATTAATTTCTTCATAACTTTTTCTTTTTTTGTGTTATTAAATGATTTATTTGTCGTTTGACGGTGCAAATATACGAAATAATTTTAAATCTTGCAAGTAAAAACGGAATTATTTTTAATTAAATTTACTTAAAACGTGATATACCTCAATAATAAGCTATTTGTTTATCTTTTTTATCTTCCAACCGATGGCAGCGATGAAGATGCTCATCAGCGGTGAAAGAAGGTTGAAGAAGCAATAGGGGAGATAGGTGAGGGTAGGGACACCCAGCACGGTGGATTGTGTCATGCCGCAGGTATTCCAGGGGATGAGCACAGAGGTGACGGTGGCCGCATCCTCCGTCGTACGGCTCAATAGTCGCGACTCGTAGCCCTCCTGCTTATATACCTCTTTATATATATCAGCATTGAGGACGATGGAGATGAACTGGTCGCCGGTGGTGATATTGAGGAAGATGCCTGTGCCCACGGTGGACGATACGAGACTGATGCGGTTGCGGATGAAGCGGATGACAATCTTCGTGATGCTCTCAATCATACGGCTGGCCACCATCGCCGCACCAAAGCACATGGCACAGAGGATGAGCCAGATGGTGTTGAGCATGCCAGCCATACCACTGGTGGAGATCAGTTCGTTGAGTGAGGCATTGCCTGTATCAACGGCCGTCGCTCCGAAATAGGTGATGGCCAGACCACGGGTCAGTGAGGCAGCCGAAGCGTCACCTCCTACGCCAGCAATCTCACAAAGGATATGCGGTTGGAGGATGAGTGCCACGATGCCTGCCATCACGGATGAGGCGAAGAGTACGATGAGCGACGGCACCCGACGGGCGATAAGTACACCCGTCAGCAGTGGCACTAACAGCGTCCATAAAGAGATGTTGAAGGTTCGCGACAGTCCTTCCGTATATTGGCTGACCTCAATCTCCGTACTTGCACCGCCGTCCAGTCCTGTGATGAAGAAGATGGTGATGGTGATAAGGAAGGTGGGCATCGTGGTGAACATCATATATCGGATGTGAACGAAGAGGTCGGTGCCTGTGGCCGACGAGGCGAGAATGGTGGTATCGCTCAGGGGTGACATCTTATCGCCGAAGTAGGCGCCGGAGATGATGGCACCTGCCGTCCAGGCCTCTGAGACACCCAACGCATGGCCGATGCCCAATAGGGCGACACCGATGGTGGCGATGGTGGTCCACGAACTGCCTGAGAGCAGTGATACGAGGGCGCAGATGATACACGACGACACCAAGAAGAACTGTGGCGACATGATCTGCACCCCATAATAGATTAAGGTGGGAACGATGCCGCTGATCATCCACGACCCTGCCAACATTCCCACACAAAGCAGGATGAGCAGGGTGATGCTCACTTCACCGAGTGTTACCTTGATCTGTTTTTCGAACGTGCGCCATGGGGTCTTGTAGATCGTCATCGAGAGGCTGATGCAGACGGCCATACCCATGAGCAAGGCTATCTGACTGCCGCCGCTGAGGGAGTAGCTGCCGAAGAGCGAGATGGCTACAGCCAGGAGTCCGATAAGCACCACTACGGGGATGATGGCGATGAGTGGATGAGGATTTTTTACCATAATCGCTGCAAAAGTACAAAAAAAGCCACAGATTACACAGATTATCACGGATTATTTTGTATCTTTGCAGCGGAAATTAAAGTTTTTGTATGACAAAGGAAGAATTTCAGGCTTTTCAGGAGAAGTATGCCAAGCAGATAGAGGAAATCAGGCTTGCTGCCCATGAGTTACATCAGAGTGTCAATGAGACTTATGGCGACGAGTTGCCATACGGCTTCCATCTGGACATGGTGGTCGAGGGTGTCTGTTGTTATGGCAATCTGGTGTGTGTCCGTGAGGAAGATGTGCTGCCAATCTTCTTTGGCGCCTTTTACCACGACAGCATCGAGGATGCACGTTTGACCTACAATGATGTGATGAAGGTGGCCCGTCAGTGGCTGACGGAAGAACAAGCGCTGCTGGCGACGGAGATTGTCTATGCCCTGACCAACGACAAGGGCCGTACCCGTGCCGAGAGGGCAGGGGAGAAATACTATCAGGGAATACGTGAGACACCATATGCCCCGTTTATAAAGCTCTGCGACCGTCTGGCCAATGTGACCTACTCCTGTTCGATAGACAGCGGCAAGGACGGTAATCGGATGAGGGAGGTCTATAAAAGTGAGATGGGCGGTTTCTTGCCCGCTCTCAATCCGCATAACGACGATCCTCGCTATCAGATTCCATTTGAGGTTATTACGGCGCTGGCAGAAATCCTGATAGACGAGGTGGACCGTGATGAAGTCCGCAAACAATGGGGCGAATTGTATAAAATGTAAGTGAAATCGCAAATTTTCTTGCAAAATATTTGTTTGTTTCGCAGAAATGATGTACTTTTGCAGCCGAAATCAATGAAAGATTGAAAAATTGAAGAATTGAAAGATTGAAGTTATGTCATTGTTGAACGCTTACTTTTACGGTTATTACTTTTACTTTGCAGGGAACTGTGAAGCGGAAGGCCGTAAGTAAAATTAAAGAATGAAAAGATTAAAAAATTAAATACTGCTCCGCTTCACAACCAAGTGAAAGCGGAGTTTTTATTTAAAGGTGAAAAGGTAAAAAAGTAAAAAGGTGAAATATTAAGATATGAAGAGAATTGCCATTCAAGGACTGATCGGGTCGTTCCACGACATTGCGGCACACCTGTATTTCGAGGGAGAACAGATACAGTTGATCTGTTGCAGCACCTTCGAGGAAGTCTTTGCGAACATCAAGCAGGACCCCACGGCCATCGGTATGCTCGCCATCGAGAATACCATCGCAGGCTCGTTGCTCCATAATTATGAACTGCTGCGTGATTCCGGCACGACGGTGGTGGGCGAGCATAAGCTACATATCACCCACAGCATCTGCTGTCTGCCTGAGGACGACTGGGACACCATCACGGAGGTCCATTCCCATCCTGTGGCCCTGATGCAGTGCCGTCAGTTCCTGGCTCAGCATCCGCAGTTGAAGAATGTGGAGGCAGAGGATACGGCTGGTTCTGCGAAGATGATAGCCGAGGGCCAGCATCGTGGTTGGGCGGCCATCTGCCATGCTGAGGCTGCCAGACTCTACGGCCTGAAGGTACTTGAGGATCATATTGAGGATAATAAGCACAACTTCACCCGTTTCCTCGTGGTCAGCAATCCCAACAAGGCCGATATGTTGCGTCCGTTGACGGAGACGAACAAGTCGAGCATCGTCTTCTCGCTGCCCCACGAGGAGGGAAGTCTTTCACATGTGTTGGCGATTCTCTCGTTTTATAAGATTAACCTCACGAAGATCCAGTCGCTGCCGATCATCGGACGGGAGTGGGAGTATCTGTTCTATGTCGATGTGATGTACGACGACCTCACCCGCTATCGCCAGTCGATAGATGCGATTATCCCACTCACAAAGGACCTAAAGATTCTTGGAGAGTACAAAGACGGCAAACAAACCAATTAATGTAATCATAAAGTTCAAAGCTCAAAGCTCAAAGTTCAAAGTATATGATACAACCAGCAGATAGATTAAGTTTGGTACAAGAGTACTATTTCAGTAGGAAATTGAAGGAAGTGGCCCAGATGAATGCCGAGGGCAAGGATATTATCAGCCTCGCTATCGGCAGTCCCGATATGCCGCCGTCCAAGCAGACCGTAGAGAAACTTTGTGAGGTGGCGCACGATCCCAATGCCCATGGCTATCAGATGACAGTGGGAACGCCGGAACTGCGTGAGGCGATGGCTGGATTCTACAAGCGCTGGTACAATGTTGATCTGGATGGTAAGACCGAGGTGCTGCCGCTGATCGGCTCGAAAGAGGGTATCCTGCATGTCACCCTCGCCTTCGTTAATCCTGGCGATGCTGTCTTAGTCCCAAATCCTGGCTATCCTACCTACACCTCTTTATCAAAAATCTTAGGTGCCAACGTCGTTTACTACAACTTGAAGGAATACAACGGCTGGCAACCGGACTTCGACCAGTTAGAAGAAATCATAAAGTTCAAAGCTCAAAGTTCAAAGTTCAAACTCCTTTGGACCAATTATCCCAATATGCCGACGGGTGGCAATGCCCGAATGGAGACTTACGAGCGATTGGTGAAGTTTGCCAAGGACCATCATATCGTTGTTGTGAATGACAACCCCTATTCGTTTATTCTGAATGAGCATCCAATCTCGCTGTTGCAGATTCCAGGGGCTAAGGACTGCTGTATCGAGTTCAACTCGATGTCGAAGAGTCATAATATGCCAGGTTGGCGTGTGGGAATGTGCCTCACCAACGCACAGTTCATCCAGTGGATCATGAAGATTAAGAGTAATATCGATAGCGGTACCTTCCGGGGTATCCAGTTGGCAGCTGCTGAGGCCCTTCAGAACGATGAGGCTTGGCATCGCGAATTTAATATCGAGACCTACAGCCACCGTCGCATGTATGCCGAGCAGATCATGGATGTCTTAGGCTGTACCTATGATTCGAATCAGGTGGGTATGTTCCTTTGGGGTAAGATTCCTGAGCAATACGCCGATGTCGAGGACTTGACCGAAAAAGTCTTGCACGAGGCCCGTGTATTCATCACCCCAGGTTTCATCTTCGGTTCCAACGGCCAGCGCTACATAAGAATATCGCTATGTGCTAAGGAGGACAAAATACAACAGGCATTAGACAGAATAAGGAATATATTTTAGACAGAAGGACATAAGAACATAAGGGCTGCGCATAAAAAATATGTTCTTTTGTTCTTATGTCAAAAAATAAAGAGTTCTTATGTCAAAAAAGGAAAATGAATATGTAAATTATGTAAGATATGGAATTAGATTTAGCACCACTGAATTTACCGAGTGACAATGAACGTCCCTTCGTCATTGCAGGCCCTTGCTCTGCAGAGACAGAGGAACAAGTGATGACTACCGCCCGTGAGCTGGCGATGAAAGGCTGCCACAACTTCCGTGCCGGTGTGTGGAAACCTCGTACCAAACCTGGTGGCTTCGAAGGCCACGGAGAGCCTGCCCTCGCTTGGCTCGCCCAGGTGAAGAAAGAGACGAAGATGCTTGTCGCAACCGAGGTGGCCACACCAGATCATGTAGAACTGGCCCTGAAGTATGGCATCGACATCCTTTGGATTGGTGCCCGTACCTCTGCCAACCCCTTCGCCATGCAGGCTATTGCTGATTCACTGAAGGGTGTGGATGTACCCGTATTCGTGAAGAACCCTGTGAATCCTGACATCGAACTCTGGATTGGAGCCTTGGAGCGTATCAACCAGGCCGGCATCAAGCGCTTGGGTGCCATCCATCGCGGCTTCTCCAGCTATGAGCAGAAGATCTACCGTAATGCGCCGATGTGGCAGATTCCCATCGAGCTGCGCCGTCGTATCCCGGAACTGCCGCTGATCAGCGACCCTTCGCACATCGGAGGCCGTCGTGAACTGATTGCGCCGCTCTGTCAGCAGGCGATGGACCTCGGCTTCGACGGCCTGATCATTGAGAGCCATTGTGATCCTGACAAGGCTTGGAGCGATGCCAAGCAGCAGGTGACACCTGATGTGCTCGACTATATCCTGTCTCTGCTCGTCATCCGCGATGAGCATACGATGGTGGAGGGTATCTCCCAGTTGCGTAAGCAGATTGATGAACTCGACAACCAGCTGATGGATCTCTTGGCCAAGCGTATGAAGGTGTGTCGTGAGATCGGCCAGTACAAGAAGGAGCATAACATGACCGTGCTGCAGGCCAATCGTTACAATGAGATTCTGAACAAGCGTGGTGCCCAGGGTTCGCTCTGCGGCATGGATCCTGAATTCGTCGCCCACGTCTTCGAGAATATCCACGAAGAGTCCGTCCGCCAGCAAATGGAGATTATCAATAAATAATTATAGGCACGAATTTCACGAATTAACGCGAAAAAAATAATTCGTGTAAATTCGCGTAATTCGTGCCAAGATTAAATAGAAGCAATGAAAATATTAGTAATGGGTGCAGGGAAGATGGGAAGTTTCTTCATCGACCTGCTGAGTTTTGAGCATGAAGTTGCGGTATTCGAACGCGATCCTATGAGGATGCGTTTTACTTACAACTGTCAGCGCTTTACCTCTTATGATGAGATCCGTGAATTCAAACCTGAGTTGCTGATCAATGCCGTCACGTTGAAATATACCATCCCTGTGTTCAAGGAGGTAATCCCTTATCTCCCCAAGGAGTGCATCATCAGCGATATCGCCTCTGTAAAGACGGACTTGAAGGAGTTCTATGAGTCAACAGGCATGCGCTATGTCTCTACCCATCCGATGTTCGGTCCGACGTTCGCCAACCTCCAGCAGCTTTCAGAGGAGAACGCCATCATCATCAGCGAGGGTGACTACATGGGACGCATTTTCTTCAAAGACCTCTATCAGAAGCTGGGACTCAATATCTACGAGTACACCTTCGAGGAGCATGATAAGACGGTGGCTTACTCGCTGTCAATCCCCTTCGTCTCGACCTTTGTCTTTGCGGCTGTCATGAAGCATCAGGATGCACCTGGTACCACCTTCAAGCGCCACATGCGGATAGCCAAGGGCGTGCTGAACGAGGATGATTATCTCTTGCAGGAAATCCTCTTCAACCCTTATACCCACGACCAGGTCAGTCAGATCCGTACGGAGTTGAAGGAACTTTTAGAGATCATCGACAACAGGGATGCTGATGGTATGAAGGGTTATCTGACGAAGATCCGTAATAATGTCAAACGCGACATTGAGATCAAGCAGTAATGATTATTATGGCACGGATTACACTGCTCTCTTTTGAGAGACACTACTTCTGGGGTATGATGATAAAGCCGTGTTAATCCGTGTAATCCGTGCCTAATACAATATGAAGTATCACTTTGTAGCTTTTATAACGGTAGCCATTTGGGGCAGCACCTTTGTTTTTACGAAGATGCTGCTTCAGGCTGGCCTCTCTCCAGCGCAGATCTTTACCCTTCGCTTCATCATCGCCTACGTCCTCCTCTTATGCTATTCGTTTCTGCGTCATAGAGTATCTTTTTCCCCTCCTAAGTTAGGAGGGGTTAGGGGTGGTCTGAACAAGCGTTGGTTCTGCCGCTCTTGGCGTGATGAACTCCTGATGATTGCCCTTGGCATCACGGGCGGTTCCCTCTATTTCCTGACGGAGAACGCGGCGATGCTCTTCACCACAGCGACGAACACCTCGCTCATTGTCTGCTCCTGTCCGCTCTTCGCCATGTTGCTCTTTGCCCTGTTCTTCCGACAGTCAGAGAAGATCACACGCCTCCAGGCTTTTGGCTCGCTGGTAGCCTTTTTAGGTATGGCCGTTGTCGTGCTCAATGGTCACTTTGTGCTCCATCTATCGCCCCTTGGCGACCTGCTGGCCTTTGGCGCCTGTCTCTGTTGGGCAGTCTATAGCCTGTTGATGAAGGCTGCGGTTAGTGGCTATTCCTCACTCTTCATCACCCGCAAGGTATTCATCTACGGCCTCCTCACCATTATACCTTATTACATATTAGTGCCCTCCGAAGCCAGCATCTTCATATCTCCCTCCTCTTTCCTCTTTCCACTTTCCACTTTCCTCAATCTCCTCTTCCTGGGAGTCGTCGCCTCGATGCTCTGTTACCTCACCTGGAACTGGGTCATCGGCAAACTCGGTCCTGTCATCGCGACGAACTGGGTCTACTTCAATCCCATCACCACCATTCTCTTCGCCTGGTGGCTGCTCGACGAGAAGATCACCATTTGGTTCCTTCTCGGCTCTGCTCTCATCCTTATGGGCATGTATCTTGCTGACAGGCAGAAAAGTGAAAAAATGTCCACTAAGAACACGAAAGACACAAAAAAAACTTAATTTCGTGTACTTCGTGCCTTTAGTGGATAAAAATGTGGTATCTTTGCACACTGACACATTATAAATTAAGGATATATGAGCAAAAATATACTTTGCAGTTTGACTCTGGTGGGGACGATCGCCGTCACCTTATTCCTGTCAGGATGTGGAGGCGACTCCAAAGAACAGGAAAGGCAGCGCAGAGAAGCGGAAGACATGGTGTACAAGGCCTATTTGGACAAGGACTATCCGCGCATCATAGAACTTGTGGACAGTTTTAAACCGCTGGGAAGTTTCTCCGAGGGCAAGGCCTACTACTGGTTGGGCTACGCCTACGACCGCCTCATGCAGAAACGCATGGCGGAGCTCTACTGGAAGACGGGTATCGCCGCAGTGGAGAACTCTACCGACGACGAAGACGTGCGGGTGTATGCCGGTATTACTAACCGCCTGACGGGTCTTTTCACTACATGGACTGAATATGAAGCCGCCCTGAAAGTCGCCATACCTGCTACAGAACGGCTGAAAAGCCTTGGGCGCGACACGACCAGCGAATACACCAACATGCTCATTTATATCGGTTGTGCTCAGAGCCGTTTCGGATTGAAAGAGGACAAGAACAACAAAAGTCTGGAAGAAGCCTATAGTGCCCACCTCGACAACATCAGGAGACACCCGCATGCCATCAGTTACCGCGATGCCATCGTGGGCGTGATTAACATCTGCTATAACTTTCTGGAAATGGCCGACTATGAGAAGGCCGAACTATGGCTTGGGCGCATGGGCCAGCTGATTGACGGCTATGAGAAGCAGGCTGACGCACGCTCCGACTATGCCGAAAAGCAGCGGGCACGCTACAACATCTATCTGGCCAGGGCCTTAGAGGGACTGGGCCGCCGGGACGAAGCCGCCGAGGCCTACAGGCTGTTCTGCCAATCGGAATTCTTCAAGACGGCAGAAGGCAAGATACTGGCCAGCGACTATCTGCGGCTGGCAGGACGGTGGCAGGATGCCGCCGACAATTTTTCCAACCTGAACACGCTGATGGAAGAACAAAATGTCGGCTATTCGCTTGAGAATATACAAAAAATGCTGCTTAAGAAGTTTGATGTGAACCGACGTGCTGGCAGGATGGACTCGGCGAATGCTGTCAGCATGGAGATTATAGAGCATCTTGATTCGGCCATTACCCAAGCGCGCCGAGCCGATGCCATAGAGCAGGAGGCTGTACACAAGAAAGAACTGGAGATGACTGCCGAGAACGAGCGCAACGTGCGCAATCGCCACATCGGCCGAATCATTGGCATGACAACAGTCATCGTTTTCCTCCTCATCTACATCATTGTGCGCCACCGCATGGGAGTCCGTCTTAAGAAAGCCCACAACGCCCTGCAGACGGCCTACGACCAATTGGAAGAAACCACCACCGCCAAGGAGCGCATGGAGAGTGAACTGCGCATTGCCCGCGACATTCAGATGTCGATGGTGCCCAGCGTATTCCCGGAAATTGACGGCCTCGACATGTATGCCTCGATGACACCCGCCAGGGAGGTGGGCGGCGATCTGTATAACTTCCTCCGGAAAGGCGACAAGCTTTATTTCTGCATTGGCGATGTCAGCGGAAAGGGTGTGCCTGCTTCGCTTTTCATGACTTTGGCCACTCACGGATTCCTGTCGCTGGCCTCGACGGGGAGAAAACCTGCCGAGATAGCCACTCGCATGAATGCCGAACTATCGATTAACAACGAGATGGGCATGTTTGTCACCATGTTCATCTGCATGTACGACCTGAAACAGGGACGGCTGGAATACTGCAATGCCGGGCACAATCCACCCATCATCGGCAATGCCGAAGGACAATACACCTTCCTTGACGTCAAGGAGACCAATGCCCCCATCGGATTATGGCCAGACCTGGAATATGTGGGCGAAGAGATGAACTTGCCCAGCAACAGTATGATGCTGCTCTACACCGACGGTCTGAACGAGGCAGAGAACCGCCAGCAAGAACAATATGGTGAGGACCGCATCATCCAGCTGATGACGTCGCATGCTTCTCTTAGTACGCGCGACATGATTGAGGCCCTCAAGGCCGACACCGACCAGTTCCGTGACGGCGCCGAGCAAAACGATGACCTCACCATGCTGGCCTTCAGTTTTACTTCTTAGTGACTTCCACAAAATTACATAATTTTACTTAAAAACTTGCTTTCCACTTTATTTTTTTGTATCTTTGTGGCATGATCGGGCGAGATAGAGAATAGATGATAGCAAGTTTTCGTGAGGAGACGGCTCGGGGCAGACGGTTGGACGCCCCGAGCCGTCTGTTCGTTTGCCCTGCGCCACCCAATGGTCCGTCTATAGGCTACATCCCGATCATATTAACTCATTCTCCCTCTTTGATTAATATATTCTCCGTTTTTGCTTAAGACGTCACGCCAACAGTCTATAAGCAAAGATTCGTGGGCACAGGTGCCAGCTCATCATCCCCCGCCCGTTATCGGGAGACACTTCAGAATGACGAACTCGGCGAAACCGTGTAGTTAATGATAACAATAAAACAAATACAAACATAACATTATGATTAAAAAGAAGGATTATCAGAAACCGACGATGAAGGTCGTTCTGATGAGACAAAGATGTCACATCCTCACAGGAAGCATACAAGGTAAAGCAGGAATGCAGTACTACACCATCACGAGAGACAAAAACGATCAAAACGAAGACGTTGACTGGGAATGGTAATGAACCAACTAAAACGAAGTAAGCAATGAAAATTTCGATTAAGAGAGAGCAGAACGATGCTTGTATCGGTTCTGCCGAACGTGAGAAATTTGGAACAAAGTTCAAAAAGACTTATAGATTTCTTTCGCTGGCCGCCCTCGCATTGGTGGGCGCAGTAATGACCGGTTGTTCGAGCGAAAACAACATCATCGACGAGCCGCAGCAGCCGACAAACAATCAGCCGGCAAACAAAGACAACATAGTAACACTAACCACGACCGTGAGGAAAGCAAAGAGATTCTTTTTGGTAGCACTGACGGTGATGTGTGCCATCACCGTGCAGGCACAGGTGAAGGTGTGTATGAACTACGACGACTTCAAGGCCGACAAGTGGAAGCCCTACACCGACCTGATTGAGGGCAAAGAACCTGACACCTGCCGTGTGAAGTACGACGGTATTATTTTCCTGGCTACTGACCTGCTGTTGACCAACAACGACCTGATGGAGCACCATGTCCTGTATCTGATTGACAAGGAACCGAACGCGAAAGGCAAGATCGTCATGACGCGCATCAACGACCAGTTCATGGAGCAACTGTTGCGCGACGACCCTGTGACCTTCGAGCAGTATTATGGTCGCGGTAAGAAAGGAACCCGCCAGTCGGCAGCCAACATTCTGCCCATCTTGGTAAAGAAAGGACTTATCCAAGACTACCATCATAAGGAATAGAAGCCTTTCATATCCAAGTCTTAGAGATCAACAAACAGGGTTATTCCTATCTCCTCGGCTTCCTTCACAAGGCGTTCAATCTCATGCTCAATGTTCCTAATTTACGTTAAATCCTAAAGAAATGTTTTTGGGAGACTTGCCCCATCGAAAATAATGTTGTATATTTGCACGGAAAATAGAAAAAAGAATTCCGCGGTAATTACGAACTAATAAGAGATTCATGCAAAGAGTAGACTTATTTCCGACTCATGAGTATCAGGGGCTGAAGTTGCGTACCGGCCGGCCGTATCCCTTCGGGGCAATGGTCATCGGTAATGCGGTGAACTTCTCCATATACTCCCGTTATGCCACAGACTGCACACTGGTGCTCTTCCACAACCATGAGGAGGAACCCTTTGTGGAGATCCCCTTCTTCAGGGAGTTCCGCCTGGGCAACGTGTTTTCGATGATGGTGTTCGACCTTGACTATGAGAATATTGAATACGGCTTTCGCATGGACGGTCCCTTCGACCCACAGCAGGGGCATCGGTTCGACAAGACGAAGATACTGATGGATCCCTACTCAAAACTCATCGTGGGCCGTGACGTGTGGGGCAAGCAGCCCGACTGGAACAACAAGTACCAGTATCGTTCACGTGTGGTCTTCGATGACTTTGACTGGGGGGATGACCTTCCTTTGGAAACCCCTGTCAACGATCTTGTCATCTACGAGATGCATGTGCGCAACTTTACGTGTGGTGCAGCCTCAGGCGTGAAGCATCCTGGAACGTTTGCCGGTATTGCCGAGAAGATTCCATATCTGAAGGAGCTGGGCGTGAACTGTGTAGAGCTGATGCCCATTCATGAGTTCGACGAGTTTGAGAACCATCGGCCTTCACCCGTTGACGGGCACATGCTTTACAACCTGTGGGGGTATAGTAATGTGGGTTTCTTCGCCCCCAAGGCTGCATATGCTGCGACGGGTAAGTTCTCCATGCAGGTGGACGAGCTGAAGAACCTGGTCAAGCAGTTGCATGCCAACGGTATTGAGGTGATTCTCGACGTGGTGTTCAACCATACTGCAGAAGGTAACGAAAATGGGCCGTATATCTCCTACAGAGGTATCGACAACAAGACCTACTACATGCTGACCCCGGATGGCAGCTACTTCAACTTCAGTGGATGCGGTAACACGCTGAACTGCAATAATCCCAACGTACGCGATATGATTGTGGAAAGTCTGCGCTACTGGGTGACTGACTATCATGTGGACGGATTCCGCTTCGATCTTGCCGCGATCCTCGGACGTGACCAGAATGGCAATCCGATGGCGAATCCTCCGTTGCTGGAGTCACTGGCTCACGACCCGATTCTCGGTAAGACCAAGCTGATTGCCGAGGCTTGGGATGCCGGCGGGCTCTATCAGGTGGGATCATTCCCCTCATGGGGGCGTTGGGCAGAATGGAACGGAAAGTTCCGTGATGCCATGCGGCGTTTCCTGAAGAGCGACGAGTATGTGCTCGACGATGTGAAGGAGCGTATCATCGGCTCCCCCGACCTCTATGCCTCACAGAACCGTGGCATCAAGGCCAGCGTGAACTTCATCACCGCCCACGACGGCTTTACGATGATGGACCTCGTGTCGTACAACGGCAAGCACAACGAGGCCAATGGCGAGGACAACCGCGACGGTGAGGACCGCAACAACAGCTGGAACTGCGGCTGGGAAGGTGAGTGCGACGATGAGTGCGTCAACAACCTGCGCCACAAGCAGATCAAGAATGCCGTGACGATGCTGATGACCAGCCAGGGCATTCCCATGGTGCTCTCGGGCGACGAGATGGGCAACACGCAGTGGGGTAACAACAATGCCTACTGTCAGGACAACGAAATCGCCTGGCTCGACTGGAACAACCTGGAGAAGAATGCCGACCTCTTCAACTTCTTCAAGAAAATCATCAAGTTCCGCATGATGCACAAGGTGCTGCGTTACGACGAGCATCTCAGTCACAATGATTATCGCAATTTGGGCTATCCCGACTTCTCATGGCATGGCGTAAAAGCCTGGCAGCCGTGGACCGGCTATAACAACCTGACGCTGGCATTCATGCTAAATGGGCATTATGCCGACGATGACGGTACTCCTGACGACTTCATCTATGTGGCCATGAACATGCACTGGGAGATGCATGGCTTCGAACTGCCACAGTTGCCGGAGGAATACAAATGGCATGTGTTTGCCAACACCGAAATGGCTCCTCCCGATGATGTTTGCGACCCGGGTGAGGAACCCCTCGTGGAGAACCAGGGCGAAGTGCTCGTGGGCGGTCGTTCCATTATGGTATTGGTAGGCAAGAAGCCAGTCCTGAAGAAAAAAAGCAAAAAGGTGAAAAATGATTGATTTAGAGAAATGTACCCTGGCCGTCTGCGAGATAGCACGACGGGCTGGGGCGTATATCAGGGAGGAACGGAGTAAGTTCTCCCTTGAGAGCGTGGAGCGGAAGCATGCGCATGATTATGTGTCGTATGTGGATAAAGGATCGGAACGGCTGATAGTCAGTGCGTTGCGGGAACTGTTGCCTGAGGCCGGATTTATTACGGAGGAAGGTACGGCTGATTTCGAAGGTACGGGGGTGCGGGGGTGCGGTGGCGCGAGAAATGACTGCGGCAGGAGTAATCTCGTACCTCCGTACCCCCGCACCCCCGTGCCTCCCCCTCTTTGGGTGGTGGATCCGCTGGACGGCACAACGAACTTTATTCATAAGTATGCGCCGTATGCTGTGAGCATTGCGCTGATGGAGGGGAAGGAGATATTGATTGGTGTGGTGTATGAGATATGTGCTGATGAATGCTTCTATGCCTGGAAGGGCGGCGGTGCATACCTGGAAGTGAAAAGTGAAGGAGTGAAAAGTGAAAAGTTGAGGACTGAGGAGCGTGGAGTGAGGAGTGAACGGCTGCATGTCAGCAGCCAGAAGATTCAGGATGCGCTGCTCTGTCTTCAACTGCCTTACAACAGCGATGCCTATAAGCCGACGATCAAACGACTGATAGATTCGTTCTATGGCCATGTAGGCAGCATCCGGATGTGCGGATCGGCAGCGATGGCCCTCTGCTATGTGGCTTGCGGACGCCTCGACGGCTATGCCGAGCAGTACATCGGCCAGTGGGACTACATGGCTGGCAGTCTGATTGTGATGGAGGCAGGCGGTACGGTCACCGACTATTCCGGTTCTTCCGATTTCACTCAAGGCAACAGCGTCATCGCCACCAACGGCATCATCCAGCAAGACTTGCTAACGGTCGTCAAATCAGCATGAAAAGGCTTCTGATGGGCTTGCTGCTGAGTCTGACTGTGCTGAATGCCAGAGCCCAGCAGACTGCATCCGACGAGGTGAATCGGTTGCAGGCCAGGATGTATAAACTCTATAGTGGCTATGATTACGATGAGTTCATCAGCGTCACCGACAGTCTGAAAGTGGCTGCAGAGGAGGCTGGCGACGATCGTATGTTCTACCGTGCCTGGGCGAACCAAGTGCTCTTCTCCAGTAATCGGCAGCGGCGCAGCAGGGCCATGCAGATTGCCAAGGAGATGCAGGAACATGCCGTCAAGCAGGGCAACAAGTGGGGCATCTATAACGGACTCCACGTGGCGGCCTATGCCCATGAGCAAATGCAGAATCGTGAGGAGGCCATCAAGGGATTCAAGAAGGCTGTCAACTACCTGCATGAATACTTGCCCAATGAGAGTGCGGCTTCCAGCCTGATAGAACTGGCGAAGATCTCTTATTTGCGAAGCCAAATGGAGAGCGCTATCCAATACGCTGAGCAGGCCATCCGTGAGCCTCAGTTGAATGCACTACACCGCCTGAATGCCTACTCTCTGATGTGTCTGTCGGCTGCCGATAGTGCCGCGTACCGCCCCAAGAACAGTGACTTCAGGACAGACTTCAACCGCTTTTATGCAGAGCGGGAGAAGGTCAAAGAGGCCTATGGACGAGATGACATCTATGGCCAGAGGGTAGAGATACTAAAATGTATCCTTAACCGCCATTTCGATGAGGCTCTGCAAATTGCCTCCTCCATCCGTTCGCCGTTGACGCGCTACAATCTTGAGCGTCAAATCTATTTTCAGCAGAAGAACTATGAGAAGGCCTTCATGTCGCTGATTGCCTACATGAAAAATAAAGACTCCGTCAGCGAGGCGCGCAATTCGCATCTGCTGCTGGAGATGATCGCCTCGATGGATGTGGGGCGCCTGGAGAACGAGCAGAAGGAACTGAAACTGCGCAACCAGGCGCTACAATTGGAGAACCTGGCCAGCGACTTGGAACAGGAGCGGCTGGAGGAAGAGGCGCTGCAGCTGAACCTGAAGAACAAGGAGGTGGAGTTGCAGAATGCTGCTGTCCGACTGCAGAACGACAGCCTCGACAAGCATAACAAGAACCTGCAGATCAGCGAATACGAGTCGAAGATGGCAGCGCAGGAACAGGCCGCTCGGGCTCGCAGGATCTTCACCACGTCGGTCATCGCCATCGCTGCACTCATCATCCTGGCCCTCGCCTTCATCCTTTGGCGTAGGAACTTGAATGCCCGCCGCCTGAGGCGCATGAACGAACAACTGCAGGAGGCCAACACGAACCTGAAGACGGCCTACGACCAGTTGGAAGAGGCAACGACGGCTAAGGAGCGTATAGAGAGCGAACTGCGCATCGCAAGGGATATACAGATGGGGATGGTGCCAAGCCTGTTCCCTCAGCACCGTCATTTCGACATCTATGGCATGCTGAAGCCGGCCAAGGAGGTGGGAGGCGACCTCTACGACTTCTTCATCCAGAACAACAAGCTCTATTTCTGTATTGGCGATGTCAGCGGCAAGGGCATACCGGCCTCACTCTTCATGTCGGTGATTGTCAACCTGTTCCGTATGGTGGCCAAGGAGGGATTCCCGCCGGAATATATTGCTACGCGGCTTAACGAGACCGTGTCGGAGAATAATGAGAACGGCATGTTCTGCACCATGTTCATCGGAGAAATCGACGTGCAAAGCGGCAAGCTCCTGTACTGTAATGCCGGTCACAATCCACCAGTGATGATGGCCCGCGGACTGAACAGCACCACTCCCACAAACCCCGTATTCATAGAAATGGAGGCGAATGCTCCCATCGGCCTGTGGCCGGAACTGGTGTTCAAAGGCGGGGTCATCGAGCATATCAAGGGCAGGCCTCTGTTCCTATATACTGACGGACTGTCGGAGGCAGAGGATGTTGAGCAGTTGCAGTTTGGCGATGACCATATCCTCGATGTCATTGCCAGCCAGCCCTTTACGGGAGCCAGGCAGCTGGTGGAACGTTTGTCGGAGAGCGTCAGGCAGCATGTGGGTGACGCCCCGCAGAGCGACGACCTCACGATGCTCTGCATCATGTGCAGTTAAGTCAAAGTATTTCGACCGTAACAACCTGACGTCCTTTAAGGAGAAAGTTGACACGATGGTAGCCCAGACCCCGGAACTACGTAAGATGTCCATTCACATCGGCTCACTCAGTAAGGAGGATATGTAAAAATGATACCTATCTTGTCTGCCTGAATAGCGACAAAGTGCGCCAAGGCGACAAATCAGGCAAGACCCCTCAAAATCTGTCATGCCATAACGATTATTATATCTTTTTTCTCGAAATTTTCCTTAGTTTCATAAATATTGTGTATCTTTGCACATTAGAAACTTAAAGCAATTCAAAATGCGAAAAGAAACGAGAGCACTGGAAAAGGAACAGCTTTATCCGAAGTTTGTGAATTTCGGACTTTATGTACAATGAGACGATTATGAGTGAACAATCAGTTGCTATTAAAACACAGGAAATAACGATATCACACATCGGCAACAATGGTGCTGTTCAGACAAATATATGCGCCCACAAACCAATCATATATTGACAAATGAATAAAAAAGAGTACATAGCCCACTCAGAGAACTTAAGTGGCGTAATACAAACAATGAAGGAGCATAGCTTTGGCGTTGGTAAATTCATGAGAGAATTTGCCCTATCGGAGTCTTTTGCTGATTTGTATGAATTTTGTGGGCTAATACATGATATAGGAAAGTACTCGAGTGACTTTCAAAAACACATTTTAGGTGAGAATAATAAAGTAAGGCATTCTATTTACGGTGCTATCTTAGCCATGAATCAGTCAATGTTAGAAGTTGCATTGCCTGTTTATGGGCATCATTCTGGATTGCCTGATCGCCCAGATATGCTTTTGGATATAAGGGCAGAACTGAGTACCCCTAAGACAATCTGTGACGAAATCATAAAGAGGTGGAAGGAAGATACAGATCATCCGGTAATAATGCCTGATGACGATCTCTTTCAAGTTATTCCAGATGTTCTTCAGAAAGAATTGTTTGTAAGAATGCTTTTTAGTTCACTGGTAGATGCTGATAGCCTTGACACAGAAATGCATTTTTGTGAAGATAGATTTAATGCGCGCACTAATCTGTCGCTGAATGCAGAATTTTTGATCAACCAATTGCAGCAAAAGCGTTTTATTCCATTTATGAATGATTGGGATCAGAGTAATCGACCTATCAATAAACTTCGAAATTCTGTACGCGAATATGCAGAATCAAAAGCTGATCTTCCTCAGGGATTCTTTTCTCTGACTCTTCCTACTGGAACAGGAAAAACGCTTTGTAGTATCAATTGGGCACTGCATCATGCCCTCTGTCACAAAAACATAAAGAGAATCATTGTTGTCTTACCGTTTATAAGTATCATCGACCAAACTGCTGAGGAACTAAAAGCTATTTTTAATGAAGAGGGTAATGATTTTGTGCTTGAACATCATTCTAACGTCATTTATGTAGATGAGAAAAATACTGATGAAAGTACACCTATGCAATTGGCGACAGAAAATTGGAACTATCCCATCATCATTACCACTGCTGTACAATTCTTTGAGTCTCTTTTCTGTAACAAAAGATCTGCATGCAGAAAATTGCATAACATTCAAGATTCCGTTATCATCTTTGACGAGATACAAACCTTGCCGCTGAATATAACAGAACCATCACTTATTATGCTTGAAAACTTGCAACAACTATGTAGATGTAGTGTTTTGTTTTGTACTGCTACCCAGCCCGATTTTAAAACAAGAAAAGGTTTTAGTGGCTTAAGCCAAATAGAGTCGTTGGTTGAAGACCCGCAATATGTTTATGAAGCAACAAAGCGTGTTGCCTATCTGCCACTAAATAATTATGCGCCATTGGCCATCTCAGAACTGGCAGATATGGTTACAAAGAAAGGAAAATCGGCACTCGTTGTATTTAACACGAAAAAGAAGGCCCGAATATTTTTTGACGAACTTAGGGGTATTGATGGTTACAAAGTATTTCATCTGTCTACTACTATGTGCCCAGTTCATCGCAAGGAGACAATCCGCACAATTCGACATGCATTATCAACTAAAGAGCCTATTATTGTTAGCTCTACCCAACTTATCGAAGCAGGTGTTGATATGGACTTTCCAACTGTATATAGGGAATTGGCACCATTGGAGTCTATTATACAATCGGCAGGAAGATGCAATAGAGAAGGAAAAATCGGTTTAGGAGATGTTTATTTGTTTTCTCTTACTGAGTCTGGACAGCCAAGTCAGGAATACCGTGCATGGTTGGAGTTTGCTAATCTGCTTTATAGGGGAAATGAGGAAAAACTGTGTACTCACGACTTTTATGAGTACTATTATAGAGAACTCGTTAAGAACTATGCCCATACAGATAAGTACAATATTACAGAGGATAGAAAAAAACTATTGTTTCAAACAGTTGCAGATAAGTACAAAATTATAGAAAGCAAAAGCCATACACTTTTTGTTTATGACTATAATAGTGAAAGTAGACTATTATATACCCAAGTGAAGGACAAAGAATATCTGACTAAGCAAGAAAGGCAACAGGTTTCGCAGTATTGTGTTCAGGTATTTGATGATTTTAAGAAAAACAATGAGGCGTTTATCGTAAATGAGCGATGTGGACTGTCTGTATGGCATGGGGCGTATTCGCCAGACTTTGGCTTGCCGTTTATTGAAGATTTTAATGTTTTGATAAAATAAGAACTATATAATTATGCTTGACAAAGAGACTATTAGACTAAAAGTAACAGGCGATTATGCGTGTTTCACTCGCCCTGATCTAAAGGTAGAGCGTATGAGTTACCCTTGCATGACACCATCTGCTGCTCGTGGTGTTTTGGAGGCTATACTTTGGAAAAAGGAGTTTCAATGGTTTATAAAGAGAATCATTGTGCTTAATCCTATCAAGTTTGCTTCAATAAAGAGAAACGAGATATCCAAAAGGCAGAATCCCAAAGGCGAACCAATTGAAATCACAGAGAATCGTGTACAGCGAAATAGTATTGTATTAAAGGATGTGGCATACATTATAGAGGCTTCTGTATATGTGGATGAGGCTTTAATAAATAATACCAAAGACAGCGATAATCCTATTACGGTAATGAAATACCGTACTATGTTTGAGCGTAGGGTGAAGAAAGGACAATGCTGGCACCAGCCTTGCTTAGGTACAAGAGAGTTTGCAGCCGACTTTTCTATTCCTGATGAAAATGATGCGCCATTAGATTTTACCTATCCCATTGGTAGTATGTTCTACGACATGTATTATGACGAAAAGGGCAGGGCTGTACCAGAGTTCTTTTATGACGTGGCCATTGTAAGCGGAGTGCTTGAGTGCCCTGAGGATAAGGCAACGAAGATGCTGGGCTCTTCACACATTCTACCCAAGATGTCTGATGACTATAACCGTGTGGTTTATGAGCACTATAAGGAAGAGGAGGCAGGACTATGATACAAGAACTAGTTGAGTTTGGAAGGCGTATAACAAAAGGTAAGAGTATGGCTCTAAAAGAGGAACCTTTTGTTATTGACCTTGTAATTAATAAAGATGGCGAGTTTTTGCGATTTATTGTAGGAAAAAAGCGAACCATCGAAACAGAAGTCATTACAGCCAAAAAAGGAAAGGCTCGATTCCTGCTTGATAAGTGCGAAGAAGTGCTTGGATATGGTGAAGGATCGGAGAGAAAACACAAGTTGTTCTTGGATAAACTGGAGTTATACAGAGGAATCCCAGCTTTAGAACCTGTATTTAAATTCTACGACGCTAAAAATGTAAAGGGCATAAATATGGCTGTTGCGGCATTTGATGAGTTGGATAAGAAAACCAAAGTCGAGAATATAACGTTTATGGTTGGTACCACAAGATTGTTGGAAACAGATGAGATTAGAAGTGCCATAATAAAGCAGTTCGAAGAAAACGAGAAGCAGGTCTCCAATGGGAAAATATGCTCAATTTGTGGTACTTCAAATAGTCCTGTACTGGATGAGCCCCATGGATATCTTCGTTTTAAAAAACGTTACATTAAAAAGGACGGGACATTAGCGATTGTTTCAATGGGGCATCCTACTGGTCAAAATACGTTAGTTTCATATAACGAAAAGGTTTTTGAATCTTATAATTTGACAGGTAATCTTAATTCTTCTATATGCCGAGAATGTGCCAAGAATTATGTTGCAGCATTAAATTTCCTTGAAGCAGAAGGGCATCCGAAGGATAAAATTTTCCAATATAAACATCGGGTAGATATCAGCGACACAACAATTGTTTTGTTTTGGACCCGAAAAGAAATAGAAGATTTTGACCCCTTTGATGTTGTTGAATTGCCAGATGTATCGAATGTAAAACATTTGTTAGATTCTGTATGGAAAGCGGAAAATAAAATAGGCTCCGTTGTTGACACAAATATGTTTTATAGCATAACCCTAACACCGTCAGCACGTACGGTCGTTCGCGATTGGACAGCAATGAGTTTGGATGAATACAAGAAAAACTTAGCTGAGTGGTTCCATGACATAGAAATGGTAGATACTAATGGCGAACAAACTTATAGTCCTTTACGTTGGTTGATAAATGCTACACAGCGCGATAAGAAGCCAGGCGAAAAGCAGAAATCTGATCTTAACTCAAAAACCAGAATTGGAACCATCCTCTGGAATGCAGCTGTAAAGGGCCATTCGTACAAAATTCCTCTTGAAGTGATGCAATACGTTCTTAATAGAATCTGGAAGAAAGATGATTTCTCAAAAGAACGAGCCACGCTTATTAAATTAGTAATAAATAGAAATACTAACAAGCATATGAAATCAACATTAGATGATGCCAATACAAGTTTAGCCTACTTGTGTGGCAGATTATTCGCTGTCATTGAGTCAATGCAGTGGAAGGCTATTGGCAATGTTAACAATGGTGTTAAGGAAAGGTATTTCGCAGCTACCGCTTCTCAGCCAAGTATTTTGGGCATTCTTTTAACTAAGAATGTCCCCATCTATCAGCATAAAATAGGTGGTTACTTGGCCAAAGAACTAAATGAGATAGCTGGAAAAATCAGCGAAATTGGCAGCTTCCCTCAGCGTTTCTCAACTATCGAGCAAGGTGAGTTTGCTTTAGGGTATTATTTCCAAAAAAACCACAAAAAAGAGACAACAGATAATAATAACTAATAAATACAAAAAGATATGGAAAATTACGTTAAGAACAGGTATGATTTCGTATTTTTATACGATGTAAAAGACGGTAACCCCAATGGTGACCCAGATTTCGACAACCAGCCACGTATTGATTTTGAAACAAGAGAAGGGCTTGTTTCTGATGTGTGTATCAAACGTAAAGTTCGCAATTATGTTCAGTTAAAGGCTCAGGCTGGTGAACTTGATGCTGCAAAGTATGACATCTTTATTCGACAGGGAAACATACTTAACGACATCATCAACGATGAGAAAAAAAAGGTAGGAAACGATGAGAAGAAAGGTCGATTGAACATGTGCGATCGTTACTTTGATATTCGTACATTTGGAGCTGTACTTAGTACAGGCGATGGCTTGGGCGTAGTTCGCGGTCCTGTGCAGTTTGTGTTTTCACGTAGTATCGATTCTGTTGATTGTCGCACCCATTCATTAACAAGATGTTGCGTGGTTGATAATGCAGAATCAACAACATTCGGAAGCAAATCGACAGTTAGCTATGGCTTATATCGTATGCATGGTTATATCTCAGCTTTTGATGGCGAAAAATGCCACTTTACTGAGGATGATTTGAACGTGCTGTGGGAGGCACTATCAAATGCTTTTGAGCATGATCATTCTGCTGCCCGTGGCGAGATGAATGCCAGAGCACTTATTGTATTCAAACATGATTCAAAACTTGGAAACGCCCGCTCATCACAGTTGTTCAATCTTGTAAAGGTCGAGAAAAAAGATGGCATTGATTATCCACGCCAATTCGAGGACTACGAGGTTACGATCAATAAGGAGAACCTTCCTGCGGGCGTGACCATCGAAGAACTGATATAATCACTTATGGCGGAAAGACGTGTAATAAGAAACAGCACGGTCGAGTTCCTGATATTTCAAGCGGAGACGAAAGAGCAGGGCATCGAAGTAATGTATGCCGAAGAAACAATTTGGTGTACTCAGAAAGCGATGGCGGCACTCTTTGATGTGGGAGTGCCTGCTATCAGTAAACATCTGGCAAATGTATTTGAGACAGGTGAACTGAAAGAAGAAGCAACTATTTCCAAAATGGAAACAGTTCAACAAGAAGGGAATCGTGAGGTGAAACGAACGGTGGTCATGTATAAACTTGATGCTATCATCGCCGTGGGTTACCGTGTCAACTCTATCCGTGCCACCCAGTTCCGTCAGTGGGCTACAAGTGTGCTTAGAGAGTTTGCCATTCGAGGGTATGTGCTTGACAAAAAACGCATGGAGAACGGCACATTCTTAGGCGAGGATTACTTCGAACATCTGTTAGCGGAAATCAGAGAGATTCGTCTCTCTGAACGGCGTTTCTATCAGAAACTCACAGACATCTATGCCACAAGTATTGACTACAATAAAGATGCTCCTACTACGAGACAGTTCTTTAAACGAATTCAGAATAAAATGCATTTTGCTGTTCACGGTCGTACTGCGGCAGAACTGATAGTGGATAGGGCTGATGCCGACAAGGAACACATGGGACTGACAACTTGGGAGAATGCACCTGACGGGAAGATAGTTAAGACCGATGTGTCAATCGCCAAGAACTATCTGAAGCAGATGGAACTGGAGGACATGGGGCGTATTGTAACAGCAGTACTGGAATTTGCCGAGAGCCGAGCCAAACGACACATCCCAATGACAATGGAGGATTGGGCCAAACGTATCGATGCATATCTGTCAAGCGATGAACGTCCGTTACTTGACAATGCTGGGAGTATAAGTCACGAAGAGGCGGTACTTCATGCCGAGACTGAGTTTGAAAAGTATCGCATTGTACAGGATCGTCTGTTCCAAAGTGACTTCGACAAGTATATGGGCGCACTACCGTTTGAGGAAGATCCAGATAATTAAGGACTAACAATATGATGTATGACGATGACCAAATGCTAATGTTGTCGGGGATTCAGCACTATATGTACTGTCCCCGACAATGGGCGTTGATACACATCGAACAACAATGGGGTGAGAACCGCCTGACTGCTGAAGGGCAGTTTCTTCATGAGAATGTGGATAATCCTGCTTACAGACAAAAGAATGGCGATGTCATCACTTTGCGTTCTGTGCATATCGCCTCGCATTCTTTGGGTCTGTATGGGATTTCAGATGCTATCGAATTGTTGCCATCTGATACACCTGTGGATGCCATTACCCATCCTCGTTATTCAGGTTATTGGAAGCCCTACCCAATTGAGTACAAACGTGGTCATCGTAAACCAGATGAACGAGACGAAGTGCAATTGACCGCACAGGTTATTTGCCTTGAAGAGATGTATGGTATTCATATTCCTGAAGCAGCACTTTTCTACAACGAGACCCGCCATAGGGAAGTTGTGTCCATTGATGAACATCTTCGGCAACTTACTTACGAGTTAAGCGAAGCAATGCACAAGACATTCGAGAGTGGATTCTCTCCTAAGGCAGAGGAAAGAAGAGGCTGCAGAAGTTGTTCGCTCATAGACATTTGTATGCCAGAACTGACAAAGAAAACATCAGTTTCGTATTACCTAAAGAAAATGTTAGATGAGGAAACTGCTTAATACTCTATATGTAACCACTCCAGAAGCCTATCTGTCTAAAGACGGGTTAAATGTCGTTGTTTCTGTTGATAAGGAAGAACTGTTCCGTATTCCGATCATGAATGTGGAGAGCATCGTGACTTTCGGCTATATGGGAGCAAGTCCAGGACTAATGAAACTCTGTATGGACAACAACGTTTCTCTCTCGTTTATGACTCCGCAAGGGCGTTTCATCTGCCGTGTTCAAGGTGCTACTCGGGGCAATGTGTTGCTACGAAAAAAACAATATTCATTGTCTGAAGACGAGAAAGTGGCTTTGCATCTGGCAAAACTGTTTATATCAGGAAAGGTGTACAACACACGCAGTATTCTTCAGCGATATATTCGCGATAATGGTGCAGACGAGAAGGTGGGAAGTGTTATCAAGCAGTTGGATTGGCAGAAAAAATGCATCATGCAGGCAGAAAACATGGAAATTCTTCGTGGTGAAGAAGGACATGCAGCAAACACATACTTTGATGTGTTCGACCATCTGATTCTTCATCAAAAGGAAGATTTTGTTTTTCATGGGCGTAACCGCAGACCACCTAAGGACGAAGTGAATGCCATGCTTTCGTTTGTCTATACGCTCATCGCGAATGATGTGGCAGCTGCATTGGAGTCGGTAGGACTCGACCCATACGTTGGATTCATGCATACGTTGAGGCCAGGAAGGACCTCATTGGCTTTGGATATGATGGAAGAACTAAGGGCTTATCTTGGCGATAGGCTCGTGCTTTCGATGATAAATCGCAGACAAGTTACCAAAAAGGATTTTATTCGTCAAAGTGATGAGAGTTTTGTGATGACCGATGACTGCCGCAAGAATTTGCTTACCACATGGCAGAAACGTAAAAAAGAGATAATAGAACATCCCTATCTGAAAGAGAAAATATCCATCGGGTTGCTGCCGTATGTACAAGCCATGCTGTTAGCACGATTCTTGCGTGAAGATTTAGACGACTATCCTGTATTTTTAATGAGATAAAATATGCTGATACTGATAACATACGATGTAGATACCACTACTAAGGCTGGTGAAAAAAGGCTGCGTAAAGTGGCAAAGGAGTGTGTAAACTATGGCCAGCGTGTTCAGAACTCTGTATTTGAATGTTTGCTTACAGAAGCTCAATTTGTATGCTTAAAGGCGATGTTGTCGGCAATTATTGATAATACTGCTGATAGTGTCCGTTTCTACTTTCTCGGTAATAACTGGCAACGAAAGATAGAAACTTTAGGAAAGATAACATCATTTGACCCCACAGAAGCATTGATTATATGAATGCGAACCAGAAGCGATGCAAAATAGCTCATGTTATCGCGATATCTCAATATCAGGGAATTACAATTGATGGAACTCTTTCCTTATACAAAAGAACTCCTTTGATAATGGGATTCGCGAAAAACGATATAAAGATGACTGTATTCCAATGGAATACACTGTGACAGTCGCCCCTCGTGTAGGGGCGTGGATTGAAACTGTAATAATTCGCCCATTAATTGCAAAGTACGATGTCGCCCCTCGTGTAGGGGCGTGGATTGAAACATTGATGACGGCTGTGGCGTTGTACCTCATACGGAGTCGCCCCTCGTGTAGGGGCGTGGATTGAAACATCATCCTTCCACTTGAAGTCGAATATCGGAGCCGTCGCCCCTCGTGTAGGGGCGTGGATTGAAACACCGTGGCGTGAGGGCGTCCATTTACCCCCCCCCAAGTCGCCCCTCGTGTAGGGGCGTGGATTGAAACACCTTGACGAAGGCCACGCGGTGCTCGCGCAGCTGTCGCCCCTCGTGTAGGGGCGTGGATTGAAACAAACCACTTGCGGCCTTTCTGTATGTCACCATCGTCGCCCCTCGTGTAGGGGCGTGGATTGAAACTGAAGACAGACAATGGCGAGGACATTGTACGCAAGTCGCCCCTCGTGTAGGGGCGTGGATTGAAACTCGGCTGACAGGTCGCAAATCGCGTCGAAAGCCTCGTCGCCCCTCGTGTAGGGGCGTGGATTGAAACATTGTTCGGCTCACCCAATCGCGTGGAATCTCCAGTCGCCCCTCGTGTAGGGGCGTGGATTGAAACAAGAATGGCTGAATGGGTTTTGTCGTCACCCATGTCGCCCCTCGTGTAGGGGCGTGGATTGAAACTCGATGTCGCCATCGATGCAGAGGTCTGCCGCCTGTCGCCCCTCGTGTAGGGGCGTGGATTGAAACCGTAAAGTCATAGACACCACGGTTAGTGTCAGAGGTCGCCCCTCGTGTAGGGGCGTGGATTGAAACGAGAAGTACCCCTACCTCATCCGCACCGCCCTGCTGTCGCCCCTCGTGTAGGGGCGTGGATTGAAACAAACGACAAAGCGACACAGGCTATCGCAACGAGGTCGCCCCTCGTGTAGGGGCGTGGATTGAAACCTGTGTGGACGCGAGGACTGCGCACTCCGCGTGCGTCGCCCCTCGTGTAGGGGCGTGGATTGAAACATCGCCATCGGTGAAGCTCGACGTGAACGGTTATGTCGCCCCTCGTGTAGGGGCGTGGATTGAAACTAAAATCATTATTGAGATAGTCAAGGCTATCGCTGTCGCCCCTCGTGTAGGGGCGTGGATTGAAACGACGTGCTTTGCGCGCGAAATCGACGGCACGCCGTCGTCGCCCCTCGTGTAGGGGCGTGGATTGAAACTCATCAACCACAGTACAGTAGAAGACCCTGCTGCTGTCGCCCCTCGTGTAGGGGCGTGGATTGAAACAGCGAGTAGGGTGCGTCCTGCGGAATCACGCTCATGGTCGCCCCTCGTGTAGGGGCGTGGATTGAAACCAGCCATCGTCTGCAAGGCTTTAAGGTGGTGGTTGTCGCCCCTCGTGTAGGGGCGTGGATTGAAACCGTCGGAAAAGACGCTAAGGGACGCAAGCAGCAGGTCGCCCCTCGTGTAGGGGCGTGGATTGAAACCCTGATTTTAATATGGGTGAGTTACTTGTTCGTGGTCGCCCCTCGTGTAGGGGCGTGGATTGAAACAATCTTTTGTACGTTTACTTATGATAACCGTCATGTCGCCCCTCGTGTAGGGGCGTGGATTGAAACAGGTTCATACCTGGTTGAATATCGGGCAGACCTCAGTCGCCCCTCGTGTAGGGGCGTGGATTGAAACCACAAGGGACATACATAGTAAGACCATTACGAGGTCGCCCCTCGTGTAGGGGCGTGGATTGAAACTTCTATGCCGTCAAGGGCTGATTCGAGTTTGGAGGTCGCCCCTCGTGTAGGGGCGTGGATTGAAACTTTGACTTATTGGTACATTAAAAATCTCCACCCCAAGTCGCCCCTCGTGTAGGGGCGTGGATTGAAACACCAGTAACATATACATTATCGTAAACTTTTGACCAGTCGCCCCTCGTGTAGGGGCGTGGATTGAAACAGGAGCGAACCCTGATCAATAAGGTCGATAACCAGTCGCCCCTCGTGTAGGGGCGTGGATTGAAACTCGAAAACTCTGGCTTTGATTCAATGTCTATCAAGTCGCCCCTCGTGTAGGGGCGTGGATTGAAACATTATGACCAACGTTTGTCCTCAGGTGCCATCCCGTCGCCCCTCGTGTAGGGGCGTGGATTGAAACCTCCGCTCCAGTCGCTTGGAAGCGGCGGACACATGTCGCCCCTCGTGTAGGGGCGTGGATTGAAACTTCAGTGGTGATTTTCTTTGGTCTACCTTTTGGAGTCGCCCCTCGTGTAGGGGCGTGGATTGAAACCTGAATGGCGGTGCAGATAGCTCCATCGTCCCTGAGTCGCCCCTCGTGTAGGGGCGTGGATTGAAACTCACGCAGAAGTCGTTGCTGAAGGAGAGCAAGGCGTCGCCCCTCGTGTAGGGGCGTGGATTGAAACACCATGTAGTTACTGTTTGTCTTCCACGTCTCGCCCGTCGCCCCTCGTGTAGGGGCGTGGATTGAAACTTGCTTATGCGCACTTATCGTTACAAGTATGGTCGTCGCCGCTCGTGTAGGGGCGTGGATTGAAACGCCTCGCCGCCTCCGTCCTCGCCGTTACCGGCTGCGTCGCCCCTCGTGTAGGGGCGTGGATTGAAACTTCGACGGTGCCGGGCGTCTGGCGAACACGCTGCCGTCGCCCCTCGTGTAGGGGCGTGGATTGAAACTGGACTGTTCGCACGAGGGCGACTGCGACGCTGACGTCGCCCCTCGTGTAGGGGCGTGGATTGAAACTGGTGCGGGCGGGAGCAGTTCGGCTGGGGCCGCGAGTCGCCCCTCGTGTAGGGGCGTGGATTGAAACATTGTTCACGCTATTACGGCAGGTTGGCTCAACGAGTCGCCCCTCGTGTAGGGGCGTGGATTGAAACTTCGACACCTGTTGGCGTGAGGAAGACGGTGACGTCGCCCCTCGTGTAGGGGCGTGGATTGAAACCTGTCCGTCCACTCTATCGGAGTCCTCGGCAGCATGTCGCCCCTCGTGTAGGGGCGTGGATTGAAACTGCGTGGTGCCGAATGCCTCGACGCCGTTGTTGAGTCGCCCCTCGTGTAGGGGTGTGAAACACTGCACCTTTGAACTTTCCAGCAAGCTTCTTGGAGTGTTATTCAAGTTTCATGTCTTTGGCGGGTATGGAGAAAAAGACCGGTGCCTCAAACGATGCACGTTCTGGGATACCCGGAGGGCCATACTCCTGATCGGGCAATTCATCGAATGATTATGTAGATTATCTCCAAGGATAATATGAGAACCCTATTGTCAGGGCCCTGTTCTTAAACGACTGTCTCAAGAGAAACGGCGCTCCGTCCTGCTGGCCTGCAATGTCGTGGAAGTCGGCAGACAGATGACAGCGCTTCCCTAAATCCTTACCCATCTTTACTGAAGCGTAGAGATGGGCATCTTGGTAGATGACGTCGTTCTTGCTGTTATAGATCAAAACGGATGACAGTCTGAACCCTTTGCCTAACAGAAGTATAGGAGCAAGCTTCAGGGTGAAAAACGTAGCGTTGACTGGATCGTCATAGCTGATGTGACGGTGGTGTAAGTTCGCTCCTGCTGTCAGCCGGAAGTCTCCTTGATGCCAGGTGACGGATGTCCCCACACTGATCAGCGACTCGTTAGGCGTCGGCATGTCAGAGAGCAGCGTGTGCGTCACACTGCCCATAGCCTGAAGCCGGTCTGTCTGATAGGTATAGCGTGCCTCTGACCGCCAGGCGATGTTTGTCTTATAGTCCGTTGCATGCCGAAGGAAGCCATTCTCGGGATATGTATGGAAGTCGCTGGCGAGGGGATTGAAGAACGAGCGGCTGAAGATGCCTTGTACGAAATGGCGGCCTTTGCGGTAGCCCACGCTGGCATGCAGGGCGTGGTCGTTGCGGTTGTGCGACCATAGACTGCTGACGTCCTCGTCGTAGTGCTTGTCCCAGAAGGTGTTGTGTCTGAAACGGTCTCCCACGCTGATGATCCACGGCCCTTTCTTAAAGTCCAACATCACATACAGGTCGTTGTAGAGATTCTGTTCCCGTCTGAGACCTTGAAACCACATGTTCGTATAGCCGCCCTCATAGCCTGCGGTTAGCCAGAGAGACTGTTGCATGAAGGGGATGCTGCACTCGGCAATCCACCAGGGTACAACTGTCTGTATATCCAACGGGTCTATGGTACTGTTTGTATAGTTCAAGCCTGTCTCGAAATAAAGACCTGCCTCTTGCTCGTTGAGGGTGCGCTCGTAAGTAGCGACGAGCTCGCCCCACCGTTGCCTGACGATCTCACTTTCATCGTCATCATCATGCACGTGGTCTTTATGTTCCTCATAGCCCTGGGATAGTTTCAGCTTCAGGAGGTCGCTCTCCGTCGCCTGCCAGTCTATAAAGGCCATCGCATTCTCCACGCCTTTGCGTGAAGAGATTCTGCTTCCCTGCGATGGATCTACCTGGCCATACAGTAGGTTGCCCTGGGCAAAGCCACGAACGGTCACGTTCTCACCCCCGTTGGCTATATCGGCATACAACTGGCCGTTACCATAGGTGCTGCCGCTTAAGCTGACCTTGCCCGTCAGCCCCTTACCCTCCTTGAATTTCAGGTCGATGGAGCCTGAGGTTCCGTCCATAGCGTTGTTCACGGCACCATAGGTGCACACCGTCACCTCACTGAGGTCGCAGGCCTTGATGCCCCCAAGCAACGGCTCGTAGTCGACACTCAGCATGATATCGTCGACACTCAGCAGATAGTCGGCTGTCAGTGTCTTGCCGTCGCTTGACATCAGCTCCGGACAGAAATGCAGCACGTCGAGTAGCGTCATTTCCGCATCAGGGTTCAGCTGCTCCACATGGATGGTGTATTTATTGCCTTCGTGTTCGATGACCTCCTCCTGAGCCCTTACCGGCAGGGAACTGCAGACCATGAACGTGAATGTCAATAGTAGTTGAAGTTTTTTCTTTGTCATACGGGGTGCAAAGGTAATAAGAATTATTCGATTACACAAATTTGGGTAACGCATTTTTGCGGAAAAAGCGAACAGAATGCATCTCTTTCGCAGGTGGGAGGGCGTAAATGATGCGATTTTTGACGTAAACCTTTATATAATAAAGAAAAAGTTGTACTTTTGCAAAGTGAAACTAATTTTATGGTATTATGGCAGCAGGAAAATGGATTGGGGGATTCATCGGATGGATGGCCGGAGGCCCGTTGGGAGCCTTGGCGGGGTATCTGCTGGGATCGATGTTCGACACGATGCTCGACGGAGTGAACTCTCCTCAGAACTCCGGCACATGGGGTCAGGGTTCTGGTCGTGAGCAGCAACAGACATATCAGGACTTCAACGAGGCCTATCAGCGGGCCTATCGTCAGCGGCAGGCGCAGGGGCAAAGGAACAGTTTCCTGTTCTCACTGCTCGTGCTCTCCTCTTATATTATTAAGGCCGACGGCAAGGCGATGCACTCAGAGATGGAACTGGTGCGCCAGATGCTCCGTCAGAACTTCGGGCCAGATGCTGTCAATCAAGGCAATGAGATCCTGAACAAACTCTTTGATGAGCAGAAACGTGAGGGTTGGACGCAGTTCAAGCAGACCGTCCGCCAATGCTGCGGACAGATCAACCAGCAGATGGATTATTCACAGCGGCTGCAGTTGCTGAACTATCTGGTGATGGTGGCTCAGGCTGACGGTCGTGTGCCTCAGAGTGAGATTACGGCCTTGAAGGAGTGTGCCCAGTGGTTAGGTATGTCGGCCTCGGAGGTTGACTCAATGCTGCATCTACAAGGCGATACGCTGGAGGATGCCTATAAGGTGTTGGGTGTCAGTCCGGATGCGAGCGATGCCGAGGTGAAGAAGGCTTATCGCAAGCTGGCCCTCGAGCATCATCCTGACAAGGTGGCTGCCCTGGGCGAGGATGTGCGCAAGGCTGCTGAGAAGAAGTTCCAGGAGATCAATGCGGCGAAAGACAGGATTTGGAAAGCCAGAGGACTATAGGAAAAATTAAAGAATTATAAAATTAAAAAATTAAAGAATTATAAAATTAAAAAATTAAAGAATTAGAATTGCCAGCGGCTGGGTATCTGTCGGTCTGGCCAGAGATGCTTGGCGTACTGGTAGTGATAGAGTTCGAAGAGTGCTGTGAGTCGTGTCAGCCGTTCCTTGAAGGCTTCGTAGTTTTTGCGCTCAGGTTGTGTCCATTGCACTTCTGAGAGTGCCGACATACGGGGCAGTGCCTGATATTCGACCATCGCCTCGTTGGTCATATACTCCGTCCAGAGGTTGGCCTGTGCACCGAGGATATGCTCGCGGGCTGCTGTGGAGAGGCTGTCTGGGGCAGGATCAAGCGAATATACTTTCTCGATGGGGATGAAACCGCCACAACGGCTGGGCTCGAACTGTGTATCCTCCACCTGTTGGTAGTCGAAGTAGCAATAGGTGGTGGGTGTCATGACGACATCGTGGCCTGTCTCTGCAGCCTTCGCACCAGGTTCGGTGCCTCGCCAGGACATGATCATCGCACTCTGGGGAGAGCCGTCGAGGATCTCGTCCCATCCTAAGGCACGACGGCCTTTGGAGGTGAGGAAATCAAAGACTCTTTTAGTGAAATGAGCTTGTAGGGGTGAGAGCTTGGAGGTGAGGGGCTCAAAATCCCCAGCGGTCTGTTGAGGGGCAGGAAGTTGCTTTTGCAGAGCCTGGCACCTGGGGCATTGGAGCCATTTGTCTGTGGGTGTCTCGTCACCGCCAATGTGGATGACCTCGGAGGGGAAGATGTCCATGATCTCTGTCAGCACATCCTCGACAAACTGATAGACACGCTCGTTGCTGCCGCAGAGCACATCCTTATAAACACCCCAGTAGTGACCTACCTGGTAGGGGCCGCCCGTGCAGCCCAGTTCCGGATAGCTGGCGAGGGCTGCCAACATGTGTCCAGGCATATCGATCTCAGGGATGACGGTAATATGACGTTCTGCGGCGTATGCCACAATCTCACGGGCCTCGTCCTGTGTATAATAACCACCGTATGGAATACCGTCGTCAATGTCTGAGTTAGTGCCGATGATGGTGCCTGAGCGCTGTGAACCTACTGATATCAGCTTCGGCCATTTCTTGATTTCGATGCGCCAACCCTGATCATCCGTCAGATGCCAGTGGAAGCGGTTCATGTTGTGGAGCGCCAGCAGGTCGATGAACTTCTTGACGAAATCGGTAGAGAAGAAATGACGTGAGCAGTCGAGATGCATGCCTCGCCATGTGAAACGGGGTGCATCGGTGATTATTGTTGGAGGAAAGAGGAAAGAGGAAAGTGGAAAGAGTAAATTCTTCCTGAGTGTTTGAATTCCGTAGAACACGCCGGCGGACGAGCCTCCCTCGATGGTGATGCCCTTCGCAGAGACGGTGAGGACGTAGCCTTCTGGGTTTGTCACCTTCGGCGAGACGGAAAGGGCAATGTAGATTGCCTTCTTCTGTCGTTTATCGGCAATGGTAAGGTCGATGTCCGACACCTCTTTAATATATTGCTGCAGAAACTGCGCCTCGCGCTGGAGTCCCTCGGTGGCCAAGATCTGCACCTGACTGTTCAATACAAACGGTTCACCTTTCTGCATTTGGATGCTTTGGGGCATGGGCACAACCTGATAATTCGTTAGGTCGCCAGCCTGTACGGAAGTGAAAAGTGATAAGTGAAAAGTGAAAAGTATAGCCAATACTGCCGCTTTTCTGTATATTCTGGTAATCATAATTTCTAATTTCTAATTCCTAATTAAAAGTGGTATTCCACAAATGCTTCCATCGCCTCATAGCAGGCCAGTCCGAGGGCATCGTAACGCTTGGCCGTCTCACGGTTACGATCTTCGGCACGCTGCCAGAACAGTCGATCGTCGTTGCCGAGGAAGGGGGCTCCCTCCATCTGACTCTGATGACGGAGGATGGAGTTCCGTTTCTCACGCAGTTCTTCTGGACTCATCGGCACGCACATCTCAATGTCGGCCACATCCCATTCAGCCCAGGCACCACGATACATCCACACACGACAGTCTTTCAACCACTCGGCACCGGCTTTCTTCTCCTCGTCGATGGCAGCCAACACGGCATCTGTACACTTACGATGGGTGCCATGAGGATCGGCGAGATCTGCGGCGACATAAACCTGATGCGGCTGTATCTCCTCCAACAACTGCATGATAGGCTCGACATCGCGTTCCGTCATAGGCAGTTTCTCGATCTTACCACTCTCATAGAACGGCAGGTCGAGGAAGTGGATATGATCCTTGGTGATACGGTTATAGCCGCAGGCATTTCGGGCTTCGCCGCGACGGATCAGTCCCTTCACGGTGAGGATGTCGCGATTATCCCAGTCGCCTTCTTTCTTCTGCTTCAGATA
Source organism: uncultured Prevotellaceae bacterium (assembly GCA_902776545.1). GTDB lineage: Bacteria > Bacteroidota > Bacteroidia > Bacteroidales > Bacteroidaceae > Prevotella. Next base: position 72,094 of record CACYQO010000002.1, read on the forward strand.
ACTCATGATTTCCTGATAGCGGATCTTGATGACCTCGTCGGAGCCATTGGCGAAGAGTTTGTTGAAACCGTTGATGAAATGCATATAGAGCCGTACCTCTTCATCCGCCACAGCGATATTACCCGATGTCTCATAGGCCACATGCACGTCGTGCTTCTGCTGCATCAGTCGTCGGATAGTGCCTCCCATCGAGATGACATCGTCATCGGGGTGGGGGGAGAAGACGATCACACGCTTGGGGTAGGGCTTGGCCCGTTCAGGACGGGTGCTGTCATCTACGTCAGGCTTACCGCCGGGCCATCCGGTGATGGTGTGCTGCAGTTCGTTGAACACTTCAATGTTCACCAGACCGGCTTGTCCGTCGAATTGCTCAACGAGGTGTCCGAGTCCGTTATCCACGTAATCCTTAGTGGAGAGTTTCAACAGGGGCTTGCCTGTTTTGTTACAGAGGTCAATGACCTGTCGCCTTAACTGATGGTCAGGCATTTTGATGTTGGCTGTCAGATTCAGATTCATGATGTAAAGCTTTTAGTTGCAAAGATTTGACAAAGATACGAAATAATCATGGAACAGACATGTTTTTTGGGAAGATTAACACTCAAATAGAGAAAAATGATTATCTTTGCAGTCGAAAAGTCGGCGAAAGCCAGCTTTTTATAAATAAAGAAGATGAAGAAACCAGTGATTATTGTTCCTGATGGGTGCAGAGAGGTTTTGTTGCATGCCTGTTGTGCTCCATGCTCCTCGGCGATTGTCGAGTGGCTGGTTCAGCACGATGTTTGTCCTATAATATTTTATTACAATCCGAATATCTATCCTCTTGAGGAATATGAGATTCGCAAGAACGAGAGTAAGCGTCATGCAGAGAGTCTCGGACTCACTTGGATTGATGGCGACTACGACCACGAACATTGGCGGCAGGATGTCTGTGGGCTCGAAGGAGAGCCAGAGCGAGGTCGTCGCTGTGAACTGTGCTTCACGCTTCGTCTGACCGTTGCAGCTAGAAAAGCCCAAGAACTCGGCATCAGATACTTCACCACCACGCTGGCGTCTTCTCGATGGAAAAGCTTAGAACAGATAGAACGTGCCGGCCATCTGGCTGAGCAGACTGTTAATGGAATCTCACAAAAGGGACTGTCCCCATTGTGTGATTCTGTTACATTTTGGGCACAGAACTGGCGGAAGGGGGGACTCTATGAACGGCGCAACCAACTGTTGAAAGAATTTGACTTCTACAACCAGCAATACTGCGGCTGTGAGTATTCGAAAAGGTGAAAAGGTGAAAAGGTGAAAAAGTGAAAGGAGGAAAACTTCGTCGCAGAGCATCGTCAGATAATCAGTGAAAATCTGTGAAATCTGTGGCTAAAGTTTGCGAGTCTCGTTTTTTTGTTGTAATTTTGCGCCCTAAAATAAATAATGTACTATTTAAATTGATAGTTTAAAGTTTATAGTTTATAGATTATGTCCAACACTAACACTTACGTCGGTTCCAAAATCAAGGGACTCAGAGAGACGAAAAACCTCAGCATTGAAGAGGTTGCCGAGAGCACAGGT
>CACYQO010000003.1 GCA_902776545.1 uncultured Prevotellaceae bacterium
ACCATCACAGAATTCACGCCTTGATAGGCAGTCTGCAATCCTTGCTCTACTATCAATCTGACGTCTGACAGGAGCGATGTATTTGTCGATGTAGCCTTCACTACTTTATTATTATCTTCGTTGAATGCCATTGTATCTTACAGATTTTCGTTAATGAGTGACTTGATGACTTTATCTATTGCGTCAACTGATTTGCGCAGCTCAGAGATTGATTTGTCGGCTTGATTAGCGATGGCGACAAACTGCTGCTTCAGATTAGCAGGAAGGATTGGTATTTCCATATTCCCGACAATCTGAGTGTTAAGGTTCATCATAGTTGTGCCAACCGAATTGTTCTCAAGCCATTCCTTGCTGTGTGGAGAAGTTATAAAAAGATGAAGAAATAGAGAATCTCCGTTGTCTTTTGGCCTTATTACCATACTTCCAGTGCCGCATAGCATTCCTTCCTCCTCTATAATACCAGCTCTACCCATTTCGCCTCTTCTACCAAGAATTATATCTCCAATCGAAACTGAATAAGACAACAATTCTTGATATTTGTATTCAGTAACAGCAACTTTGCTATCTGGAACGATCTTGTTGTTTATAATCTGAGAGGGATTAATTAAACAATGACCACCCTCCTGATAATCACGTTGATGTATCAAGGAACCAAAGGGACCAATTTTGATGTCTGCTACATTTGCTAATTTCTCAACAGGCCAGGCTTTAGAGTTTATAGATATATCACCGAACATCTCGATAAATTGCGATTTAACCATTTCTTGTGTAGCCTCAATCATTTTCAGATATGACTGCTTCACTTCGTATGCTGCCCAAAGTTTCTCTGCCAAAACTTTTTGCTCTGCAAGGGGTGGAAGGTCAAATTCGTATGAAGCCAAATCTGAAAAAAGGACATAAGGATTAGTAGAACCCTTGGAATGAGCTATTGACCAATTAGTGAATCCTTCAGAAAGCATTAAAAAAGGTAATAACCTTTGCTCAAATGCCGCAGGATCTTTGCTTTCAAAAACAAATGTCGTATTAGCACAAATACCATCAAAATCTGCTACAGCAACTTTCTTAAGATAGGTTCTTCGTGATCCGTATAACACTTGTCCTTTCTTAAATATACGTGTAAATGCAGGACCGACATCATCAGTAGCAAATCTACCTCTTCTTCGAATGTTCAAGTCTTCTGAATCCATGTGGTCTCCAGCAACATAGAACTCGTACGGATTATTGTCCCTATCTACGTTGTTTTTAACGTCCTTAACTATATCGCCAAATTTGACCTTACTCATGATTCAACAATTTTAAAAGTTCACTGATTGCGCTATGGTTTCCTTCTGTTAATTCATCCCATTGTTTATAAGAATCATTGAAAGCTATTACATTTGACCTGTTATCAGTCTTAACATAACTTTGTATCTTGAGCTGATCATCATTATTCTTTATCTCTTCTATACTGACTTTTTGAGCGAAACCATTAATTGATACATATTGGTTATAGGCATCAACAATCTTTTTTATATGCGATGGTTCCAGATAACTTTGAGCATTTTTTCTTGTTACCTCTTCTTTCGCATCAATAAAAAGCACGTTACCTTTATGTGAATCAGGTTTACCATTTCTACAAATCACGATACATGCCTCCATTGAAGCATTGAAAAACAAATTGGGACCTAAACCTATAACACAATCAAGAATATCAAGATCAACTAATTCTTTTCTCATATGGGTTTCTTCATCTCTGAATAATACTCCATGTGGGAATAAAATAGCACATCTGCCATTCTTCTCATCTAAAGATGCTATAATATGCTGAAAGAAAGCATAGTCAGCACGTCCTTGTGGTGGAACGCCTAAGAAATTGCGTCCCCATTTATCATGGGCAAAGGCTTCGCGATTCCATGTTTTGATAGAATATGGTGGATTGGCAAGCACGACATTGAACTGCTGCACTCTGCCGCCTTTGATGAAGGCAGGACGCTCCAACGTGTCGTCATTCACAATAGAGAAATCATGAATACCATGCAGATACAGATTCATGCGGGCAATGGCTGAGGTGCCTGCATTGATCTCCTGACCAAAGACCTTCACATCGCGCCATTCTTCTCCTTTGTCTTTAAGGTACGTCAGACTCTTGATCAACATACCGCCAGAACCGCAAGTGGGATCGTAGATACTTTCATGAGGCTGGAGTTGGAGAATCTCTGCCATCAGCTCCACCACAGTACGATTGGTGTAGAACTCCTGCGCTGTATGACCTGCATCGTCAGCAAACTTGCCTATCAGGTATTCGTAGCCTGTGCCCATCTCGTCAGCAGGACAGGCTGCAAGGCTCAGTGTGAGCTTATTGAAACTGTTCAGCAGATTGCGGATGATAGCGTCTGGCATCTTGTTCTTATTGGTCCAGATGGCCTTATCGCCAAAGATGCCTTCAAGACCGCCTACTACTCTGCCATCAATCTTCTTGCCCGGATTGGCTAATTCTATCTGGCGGAAAGCATCTACAAGGGCTTGTCCAATGTTCTCTGTGGTATTGAACACCACATTCCAATGGGCTTCCATCGGTATCTGGATGGGAGAGTCCTGCATCATCATATCTGCAAACTCCTTACCGCCCTCCTGCTCGTAGCCAGCGTATTCCTCATCGCGAACATCGCAGATGCGCTTGAAGAACACCAAGGGGAAGATATAGTCCTTGTAGGCTGCTGCATCTGCGTCATACGGCCTCACGATTTAGGATTTCACGAAATTTCTTTTCTGCCTCCTGCATGTGCTGATAGGCAGCCTTGAACTCTGCCAAGACTTCTGAATATGGCGTTGTTTCTTCCTTGTGATATGTTACGTATTTATTAGGAGAGAGATCGTACCCCTTCTGGGCTATCTGCTCAATGGTGACCACGATGCTCCTGTCTTCCTCTTCGTCATAGGCGGTATAGAGGCGATAGAGCTCATCTACATCGTCATCGCTCAGGATATTTTGAGCACGCTGAGGTGTCAAGATCCTCGAGCCGTCAATCATCAGCACTTTGCCTTTGTGAGTCGCAGGTTTCTGATCTCTTATGATAAAGAGACAGGGAGAAAGACCAGTGCCATAGAAGAGCTTATCGCCCAGGGTAATGATGGCCTCTACATAGTCGTGCTTTACCAACTCCTCACGAATACGGCCTTCTTCATTGCCTCGAAAAAGAACACCCTGAGGCAGGACAACAGCCATACGGCCTGTCAGACTGCGCATACTGGCAACCATGTGCTGAAGCCATGCATAGTCGCCTATCGTCTCAGGAGGCGTGCCCCATAGGTTCCGCCCATAGCGGTCTGTCTTCCATGCTTCTGCGCCCCAGTTTTTGAGTGAGAATGGCGGATTTGCAATCACACAATCGAAATGGGCCAGTCGTTCGCCGGAGAGAATCTTCGGATCGCGCAAGGTGTCGCCACACATAATGTTGAAGTCGTTGGCACCATGCAGGAAGAGGTTCATCTTGGCCACAGCGGCATTGGTGACATTCTTCTCTTGTCCGAAGATAGCGCCGCAGCACTGTTCATCGTTCTTCATGTGGTGAACAGCCTCTATCAGCATACCACCAGAACCGCAAGCTGGATCGTAAACCGTTTCACCTGGTTTGGGATCGAGAATACGCACCAGGAGTTTGACTACCGAGCGAGGGGTATAGAATTCGCCAGCCTTGGCTTTCGAGAGGTCGGCAAACTTCTTCAGCAGCATCTCGTAGGCATCGCCCATCAGGTCGGCAGCATAGTCGCCATTCCCCAGGCATCGCTTGCTCATGTGCTCTATCAGATCACGCAATTTCTCGTCGGAAAAGACATTCTTATTGCTCCAGTTTGCGGTAGAGAACACACTCAGCACACCATAGAGCGTCATCGGGTTTGCTAATTCTATCTGGCGCATGGCCCCGATAATGGCACTGCCGATATCAGAAGTGCGCTGGCGCACATCGTCCCAATGGCAACCGTCAGGAATCACGAAACGGTGCTGCTCCGGAAGCGAGGCATACTCCTCGTCACCATCAGACAACTCCAGGGCTTCGTTGGTCTCTTCATCATACACATCGCTGATGCGCTTGAAGTAGAGCAATGGGGTGATATATTCCTTAAAGGCATCTTGCGACACAGGCCCTCGAAGAATATTGCAAGCCTCATACAAGAAGTTGTATAACTCCTTGCTGGTGCCGATCTCCTCAGCCTCTTTCGCTGACTTTATCCTTGTCTTAGCCATTCATTTGTTCTTATTTGTGTTGCAAAGATAGTGAATATTTTGGAAACTGAGGAAGATTTAGGGAAAAAAGATAAAATAAAACGTTATGACAGGACAAGTTATGAGGGAATTGCGCGATTTGCAGTCTGTCTCTTCACCTATCACCTAACAACCTAACAAAAAGTAAAATCGATGGGTAATCTTGAGGAAAGTAATTAAGGAATATAAATGGAGACATTATCTTATAATTATATATTATATTATATATTATAATATATAATATAATATATAATTTAATAAGACTATTTTAGCAAAACTAAATAGACTTTTGTTAGGTTGTTAGGTGATAGGTAAGACTATAGTTGATAATAATTGTTTACATATTTGGACTGCGGATTATAGGACTGATTTTACCTTTATGTAAACTGGAAGTTTAGTTAGTCTAAAGTCGGAGTTTACAGAAACTAAAGTGAGAGTTTAGGCTAAGTAAAGTCAAAGGCGCGAAAACGGCCTAAAAAAGGCAGCTCATGGCTGCCCGAGGCGTTGGTAAATAATGTTTACTTCTACGGGAAGGAAAGTGCGGCGCCGGAGTTTCGTCAGGTGCGACAGGGACGGATCTTCGTTCAGAAGAGAACGGAGTTTCTGCCAGGCGGTCTGCGGCAAGACATAAGGAAAGTACATCTGGGCCAACTGCGTGCGGCCCAGACTTTGAACTTTGAGCTTTGCGCTCGGCTCTGCCGCTTTGCTCTGCAAAGAACTTAGGAGGGGAAAGAAAAGAAGGCTGACAGTAAAAGTGCTGTCGGCCTTCTTTCGCGTACAAATATATTATAGCGGCTTTATTTGTTTGCTATATTGATGCTGGGCTTTTCCTTTAAGACGGAGCGGACCTGGCGCTTCTTCTGGAGGAGGGCCATGCGCTCCTTGGAGTGGCGGCGCGAGAGACGCATCTCAAAGCCATAGACGATGTAGGCCATGACGAGATAGAACACCACGAGCGCCCAGAGGCAACGCACCTCGAAGACAACATCGCCGAGGGTGGCACCCATCGAGTTGAGACGGGTGAAGGCCCGGATGCCGAAGGTGCAGGGGAAGAGCCAAGAAACGCCCTGCCAATAGCCCGGAATGGCGGACTGCGGCCACGAGATGCCACTCAGGAAGAGCAACGGCAACGAGAGGAACACCACGAGCAGCATGACGTTCTCACGGTAGTGAACCAGACAGGACACCGTCATGCCAAAGAAGACGCACGACAGCGTATAGGGTATCATCATCGCCAACAGATCCTGCCAGGCGGCAAGTTGCGGGAAGTGGAATATCCGCGGCACGACGAGAATGAGGAACGTGCCCATGACGGCATAGACCATGAGATAGCACAAGGCCTTGCCGCAGATGATGCGCATCACCGAAGAGTAACACCGGTGGATGGGCACGAGGTCGCTGTAACGGCTGCGCTCACGGGCCGTACCTGCCGCCAGACCGATGCCGAGCACCAGCGTCTGCTGGATGATGAGGATGAGCACAGCGGGCAAAACGGAAGAGCCATAGCCGCCCTGTGGATTGAAGATGGACACATCGGTGACCTCCAATGGGCTGGTGGTGATCAGGTCTTCACGGACGGTATAATTGCCTGCCAGTTTCTTCTGTATCTCCGCACCCATCTCCTGCGAGACAGCCATCGCCGTCTGGTAGATGGCCTTGTAGGTAAGCATGAGCGCCATGTCGCAATAGACGCTGACGGTGCCCTGCTCGAGACGGTTGAGATGGGTGGCAAAGTCCTCGGGGATGAAGTAGATGCCCTTCACCACCTGACGGCTGACGAGCGACTGGGCATCGTCGAGATCGACAGCATAGTAGGCTACACGGACATCGGGCGAGGCGTCGCACATGCGGATGAACTGGCGCGACTGGTGGGAGTGCGACAGATCGACCACTGCAACGGGCACCTCGTGAACCACCTCATTGTTGTAGATCCACGAATAGAGCATGGGATAGAGCAACGGCACGACGAGGCAGAACAGCAACACACCCTCGTCGCGGATCACCTGCGAGATCTCAAACCGCCAGACGTAGGCAGCATCGGATAACCACCCCAAACCCCTCCTTAACAAGGAGCGGAATACGGAAGAGAGTTTACGGAATATAGACATAGGTGAGCATTGCGTTTTTGATCTTGTAGATGACGAACCATGGCGAGAGCATGAATGCCACGAGCGCCACGAAGTGGAACCACGCGTCGAGCAGCGGGAAGCCGTTGAAGACGGTGATCTGATAGAGCATGTAGTAGTGGCGCAGGGGGAAGAGCCACGTAAGCGACTGCAACGGTTCGTCCATGCCCATCATCGGGAAGGCGGAGCCAGCCATGGAGAAGCCGAGCATGGCCCACAAAGAACAGATACTCATCGACATGCGCAGCGAGGGCATCAGACCGAAGATGAAGATGCCGAAGCCGATGGAGCTGAACACCTCGAGCAGGGCCAGACGGGTGATCTTCCACAGACCGCCCTGATGGGGGAAGTCGAGGATGCAGTAGATGTAGTATTCGTAGAAGAAGATGAGTACGAGGAATATGAGCGCCTGGGGCAGGAACTTGCCGAGGATGGCGACGACGATGTTGTTGTCGGCCTTGGCGAGCCACTCCTTACCGCGTCCGAACTTCAGTTCCATGCCTAAAGAGTAGGCTGAGATGAGGAACATGAAGAGCATCATCACGCCTGGCACGAAGACGGTGGAGAGATAGACATTGTAGCTGCCCCAGGGATTGGCCACCTGAATCTGCTGCGGCGACATACCCTTGGCACTGAGCGTGGCCATGCCGACGCCTGCGGAACCGAGGGTGGCGACGGTCTTCAGATCCTTCATCACCATCGAACCGCCCGAGATCGACACCTGGCTGTAGTAGTATGACACCTTGGGACGGCGGGCAGAGAGCAACAGGTCTGTCGTGCCCTTCGGGATATAGAGGAAGCCGTAGATCTCGTTCTCCTGGATGGCGTGACGGGCCGCTGCCACAGACGGGTAATGGGCCACGACCTGCGAGCCCTGGAAGCCGTCGAGCTTCTGCACCAGCGAACGGCTGGTGGAGGTGTTGTCGAGATCGACAACGCCCACGGGCATGTCCTGCGGCAGGCCGTCTTTCATCAACGTGGTGAAGAACACCATCGTCAACAGGGGGAAGATGACCATGCTGAACCAGTAAATGCGATTCACATACAGAATCTTACATTCACGCCGAGCGACCGTCCAAATTAAACTAAAATACCTCATTTAATAATCAGTGACATTCCGGGACGGAGGCCGTCGAGCTTCTCGACGGGACGGGCCTTGACCTCGAAGGTCTTCAGGTCATACTGGCCGTTGGCCTTCGTGGCCTTCCAGACTGCGTAGGAGCCCTGATCCTTCAGATAGTAGACCTTCATCTTGATATCCTTGTTGAAGGCCGGCACGAACACAGTGAACTCTGAGCCCACCTGCATGCCGTTGAGCTGATCCTCACGCACGTTGAATGTGCCCCACATGTCATCCATCACGGCAATCGACATGATAGGAGATCCTGTGCCGACGAGCTCGCCCACCTTCGGATAGATGTTGGCGACCTCACCCTCCTTCTGGGCGATCTGCACCGTCTCGTGGATATAGCTGTTCACTTCCTGCACACGGCACCCTTGGCACGACCTACCTGGGCAGAGGCGGCGAGTTTGTCTTCCATACGGGCACCGTTGACAGCCATGTCGTACTGACTCTGGGCGGCCTTCATCTGAGCCTCCATCGCCTTGTAGTTGGCATAGACCTCATCACGCTTCTGGGCACTCATCACACCCTCGTCGTAGAGACGCTGGATGCGCTGGTAGGACTTCTCGGCAATCTCATAGCCGGCCTTTGCCTGCTGGAGCACGCTGTAGGCACCCTGGATCTGCTCCTTACGGGCACCGTTCTGGGCTTTGAGCTCGAGGGCGGCGGCAGCACTCTCGGCACTGCGGGCCTGCTCCATCTTCGCACGCACCTCCGGGGCATCGAGGATGGCGAGGGTATCTCCGGCCTTCACGTAGTCGCCCTCACTCACACGGAGTTCGAGGATACGACCAGGCACCTTACTTGACACACGGTATTCGGTGACCTCCACCTGACCCTGGATGATGTCGGGAGTACGGTCGAGGGCAAGGAATCCGATGATGGCCACGATAATCACGACTGCGATAAAGCCGGCTACGGCAAGCAGAATGTTGTTATGTTGGGTTTTTGCTGACATAATGCTATTGACTTTGAACTTTGAACTTTAAACTTTGAACTTTGAACTTTCTTTTAGTCGGCTGTCGCCTTTGTAAAAGCGGCAAAGCCGAGCGATGATTACTTCAGTGCGGTAGCAAATTTTTCACTTTTCACTATTCACTTTTCACTTATTCTAGGATTCCGAGGGATTTCTGGAGGTCGACCTGTGAGAGACGGACGTCGATCTCGGCGTCGATCTTCTGCGACTGTGCCTGCAGCCAGGCCGTCTGAGCCTCCATGACGGTGGTGGGACTGATGACACCCTCCTGGAAACCGAGGTTGGCAGTACGGAGGTTCTCGTCGGCACGGGCAATACTCGACTGCGCCATCGTAAGTTTCTTGTTGGCCTCGTTCACACGGAAGGTGTTCTGGTTCACCTGCAATTCAATCTTCTCGCGGGCCTCCTGCAACTCGAGGTTGGCGATGGTGGTGGCACCCTTAGAGGCACGCACCTTATACATCACGTCGCCCCAGTTCCAGATGGGCACACGCACCAGCACACCGACATTCCAGAAACCCTGGAACTTCCGTTGGAAGCCGTTGAACAGGCTGGGATTTGTCACGGCATAGCCACCCGTCAGTCCTACCATCGGCAGATTGCCGGCCTTGAGGATATTGGTCACCTGTTTGGAGAGTTTCACCCCACCCTCGAGCATTTTCAGTTCAGGACGGTTCTCCACCGCTGTCGCCACGTCGAGTTCAGGTGTCAGCTCCACCACGGCGATGTTCTCATTGTCTTCATCAGCCAGCATGACAGCCTCGTCGATGGGGAGGCCAATGGTCTGACAAAGCAGCATCCGGGAGAGCACCAGTCCGTCGTTCACCTTCTGCAGCGTCATCTCTGCCTCGTTCACCTTCACGGCGACAGAGAGTCCGTCGCTACGGGTGGCGACACCCTCATCGATCATTTTGTTCACGTCGGAGGAGAGTTTCTGCACCAGGTCGAGGTAACTCTGGGCGAGGCGCTGCTTGTGTTTCAGCGACACCACCTGCCAATACACCTTGTCGGTATTATAGAGGGTGGTCTGGCGACGGGCCTCGGCGGAGTTGTCCTGCATCTCCTCGTTGATGTCGGCCATCTTGTTGAGAGCGATGATGCTTCCACCGAGGAATACGGGCTGCACCACCATCACCGTTCCTGCGAAGAGGTGGCGTGTGTCCGTGTCGAGGGCATCGACGAGACTCTGTCCGATACCGTTTAGCTGACCACTGAATTTTTGCATCTCCTCATGACCGAGGTTCTGCAGGTCTTCCAGTTTGAGCCCCATCGTGCTCAGCATGAAGTTGATGTTCTCCATCGGCAGACTGCCTACAATCTTTGTGAGGTCTGACTCCAGTCCACCGACCATCGCATCACCAATATGTGGCAGAACGGACTTCTGCTGGTCGTTGAGCAGGGAGATCTCCCGGCTGGTGTACTGATACGTACCGATGGCACTGATGTGTGGCAGGTACTTGGTGCGGGCAGCCTTGCGGAGGTTCTCCGCGATGTCCTGCTTCACCTTGGCCACACCCATCTGCTTGTTGTTGCGCAGAGCCATCGCCCGACAGCTGTCAAGCGTCAGCAACCGCTGAGCACAGACAGGCATCGACACCCCGACAAGCAGAAAAACACAAATCTTTTTTATCATACTTACTATTTTATATTTTTACCACAGATTTCACAGATTGGCTGCGCACAGTAAAAATCTGTGCAATCTGCGTAATCTGTGGTTTTATTTAATCATAGTTAAATGTCCGTGAGCCAATCATGTGGCCGTCGGCGAAGATGGAGACACGGTATTGTCCGTTCTCGAGCATCTGTGTAACGGGCCAGTAGACTGATACGCTCGTTTCCTCACCAGTGTACTCCACCACCTTACGGGCTGAGCACTCGATGTTACGGTTCTCGAAGGGGAATGTACCGCCACCGCCAAGCACGTTGCCGCCAGGGTTCTGGATGCGCACATAAACGGTACGGTTGCCGTTGGAGGCAGTCACATTGCGGGAGATCGTGAAGCTGACCTGCATCTTACGGCAGTCCTTCAGTTTCGGTTTCTTCATCGCTTTGTCTTTCTTGTCGAGTAGCGTCAGACTGATGTTCGTCGCATCGAGCTGGGCGGCGATGGCCACTTTCTCAGAGAGCGACGCCTTCTCACTGCTCAGACCCACCACCTGCTGTGTACACTGCTCGAGTTCTGCCGTCACACGGGTGTTCTCCCGCTTCAGGTTCTCGTTCAGACGGTTCAGGGAGTCTATCTGCATCACGTAGTCGCGCAGGACGGCCCGCACCGTGGCAAGTTCCCGCTTCAGACGGGCTATCTCACGGGCATCGTCGGCCTTCACCTTCTTCAACTCCTCCAACAACTTCTGCGTCTTCAGCTGCTCCTGAGTGAGCTGTTCGACAATGGAGTCGTTGTTGATCTGCGTCTTCATCTCACTATATTGCAGGGCGAAGCGCTCATACTCGTTCTCCATCTCCTGCTTATCGAGGGCAGCCAGTTCCTGCATGTCGAGGTTGACCTGCTTCTGTTCCTGAAGATTCAGGTAGAGCCACACCGCCCCGGCTATCAGGGCGAGGATCACCAGCGACATCAATGGCAGCACATATTTTTTCATGTCTTTATACCTAATTTATATATAAAATCGGGTGCAAAGATACTCATTTCCACTGAAACAGCAAAGAATTTTAATAAATGTTTGGTCATTTCAAAGAAAATATCTATATTTGCGGTGTCAAATAACGATGACGCCTATGCGTAAGGACAGTTTTCTCTACCGAATCTACGACCTCTACGCCGACGGGTTCCGCTCCATGCGGCTCGGACGGACGCTATGGGCGATTATCCTCATCAAACTGTTCATCATCTTCGTGGTGCTGAAACTGTTCTTCTTCCCCAATTTCCTCAAGACCCACGCTGGTGACGACAAGGCTGGCTACGTCGCCACGGAACTCACCGACCGTGCCGCACCTGACTAAGAAAAGAAAAAAAATAATCAGTAACTAAATCATAAGTGTATGCTACAAAATCTCTTTCTAAACATTGATGCCGGAACCATCGACTGGTCGAGGGCGCAGTTTGCTCTCACGGCAATCTATCACTGGCTCTTCGTACCCCTGACGCTCGGACTGGCGGTTATCATGGGTATCGTAGAGACCTATTACTATCGTACGAAGGATGAGTTCTGGAAGATGGCTGCCCAGTTCTGGCAGAAGCTGTTCGGTGTGAACTTCGCCATGGGTGTCGCCACTGGTATCATCCTCGAGTTCGAGTTCGGCACCAACTGGTCGAACTATTCCTGGTTCGTGGGTGACATCTTCGGTGCGCCGCTGGCTGTCGAGGGTATTGTCGCCTTCTTCATGGAGAGTACCTTCGTGGCCGTGATGTATTTCGGCTGGAAGAAGGTGTCACCGGGCTTCCACCTCGCCTCCACGTGGCTCACAGGCTTGGGTGCGACCATCTCCGCCTGGTGGATCCTTGTGGCCAACGCCTGGATGCAGTATCCCGTGGGCTGTGAATTCAATCCCGACACGATGCGCAATGAGATGGTGTCGTTTGCCGACGTCGCCCTCTCCCCCTTCGCCGTGGGTAAGTTCTGCCACACCGTCACCTCTGCATGGATCATCGGTGCTGTGTTCTGTGTGGGTGTCTGCTGTTGGTATCTGATGAAAAAGCGTGACACGAAGCTTGCCATCGAGAGTATGAAGATCGGTGCCTGGGTAGGTCTCGTTGCAGCCCTCCTCGCAGGCATGACAGGCCATAAGTCGGCTCAGGATGTGGCCGCTGTGCAGCCGATGAAACTTGCTGCCATGGAAGCCCTCTACAACGGTGGTACGGATGTCGGTCTGACGGCTGTGGCCTGGGTGAATCCCTTCGCACAGCCAGACTATGCCAACGAGGAGTCAGCCCCGTTGAAGATCGAAATGCCTTATGCCCTCTCGTTCATGGCAACCAATGACATCCACGGCTATGTACCTGGCGTCAATGATATCCTCAACGGTTACACCACACCCGACGGTAAGGTGGAGCCCTCCATCGACGAGAAGATTGAACGCGGTAAGAAAGCCATCGCCGCCCTCCACGCCTATCGTCAGGCGAAGTTCAATTCCAGCGATGACGGTTCGACAGCCGCTTATCAACTGGGCATTCTCAAAGAGAACATGCCATACTTCGGCTACGGCTATATCAAGGACAAGAACGACATCGTGCCCTTCATCCCCGTGAACTTCTGGTCGTTCCGCATCATGGTGGGACTGGGATGTCTGTTCATCCTCTTCTTCGCCATTGTCCTCGCAGGAGTGTATGAGTTCCCGAAGGCTTTCTGGCGGAACCGTTCCATCGCTACCCTTCCCGCCTGGCACTACTGGGTAGCCATCGCCCTTATCCCACTGGGATATATCGCCTCTGAGAGTGGCTGGCTCGTGGCAGAGTTCGGTCGTCAGCCCTGGACCATCCAGGACATGCTGCCCACATGGGCTGCTGTCTCCGACCTCAATGCCGGCAGCGTCGCCCTGACCTTCTTCCTCTTCCTCGTCCTCTTCACCCTGATGCTTGCCGTCGAGATCAATATCCTCCTCAAACAGATCAAGAAAGGCCCAGACAGAGAATAATTAATTAAGAAACGAATGTGAATAATTAAAATAATTGATCCCACTAATAATAACGAATAATTATTATTCTAATTCGTGAACAAAATTATACACATTATGCAAATTCGTTTCCATTAAAAAAAAGAACTATTATGACATACGAATTCTTACAGCACTATTGGTGTTTCATTGTATCGCTTTTAGGTGCATTATTAGTATTTCTGTTGTTTGTACAGGGAGCCAATTCCGTAGCCCGCAGTTTGGGACAGACGGAAGAAGGCCGACGTCTCGTCTATAACTCCACAGGCCGTAAGTGGGAATTTACGTTCACTACACTCGTCACGTTCGGAGGTGCCTTCTTCGCCTCGTTCCCCCTCTTCTACTCCACCAGCTTCGGCGGTGCCTACTGGCTCTGGATGATCATCCTCTTCACGTTCGTGTTGCAGGCAGTCAGCTATGAGTTCCAGAACAAGATCGGCAATATCCTCGGCCCGAAGACGTTCCAGTTCTTCCTCACCCTCAACGGCATCGTGGGTCCGCTATTGCTGGGTGGTGCCGTAGCCACGTTCTTCGAGGGTTCGAACTTCATCGTCGAGAAGAACAATCTCATCGATGTCGATGCCATCACACCGATCATCTCCCGCTGGGCGAATGCCTCTCACGGTCTCGACGCCCTACTCAATCCCTGGGTGCTCGTGCTCGGCTTTGCCGTGGTATTCCTCGCACGGGTGCTGGGCATCCTCTATGTGATGAATAATGTGAACGACGAGGATATCCGCAGTCGTGGCCGCAACCGTCTCATCGGCGCTGCCGTGCCCTTCGTCATTCTCTTCGTCGCCTATCTCGTCCATCTGTTGCTGAAGGAAGGGTATGCCGTGAATGAGTTCGGTTTCATCTATATGGAGCCCTATAAGTATTTGACGAATTTCCTTGACATGTGGTATCTGACGGTCATCCTGCTGATAGGTGTCGTACTCGTACTCTTCGGCATCGGCAAGACCATTCTGTCGAAAGACTACGTAGGTGGCATCTGGCCTGCAGGCATCGGTACAGTGCTGACGGTATTGGCCCTATTGCTCAGCTGTGCCTGGAACAACACCGCCTACTATCCCTCTACCGCTGATCTCCAGTCGTCGCTGACGCTCTCCAACTCCTGCAGCAGTGAGTTCACGCTCACTACGATGTTCTACGTCTCGCTGCTCGTTCCATTCGTGCTGGCATACATCATCTACGCCTGGCGTGCCATCGACAGCAAGAAACTGACGAAAGACGAAATCAAAACCGATCACGCCTATTAAAGGTGAAAAGGTAAAAAAGTAAAAAGGTTAAAAATTCCCTCGCCGGTTGACGGGGGAATAACATAAGATTAAATCCCTCGCCAGCTGGCGAGGGACAAATCTTTTTAGGTCCTCAGTGCCCGCATGGCGTTGAGGACGGCGAGGACGGTGACACCCACATCGGCGAAGACGGCGAGCCACATCGTGGCGATGCCGACAGCGGCGAGGATGAGGACAGCCACCTTCACACCAATGGCAAAGGCCACGTTCTGACGGGCTATGGCTATGGTACGGCGGGCAATGCGGATGGCAAGGGCGATCTTAGAGGGTTTGTCATCCATCAGCACCACGTCCGCAGCCTCGATGGCGGCATCGCTTCCTAAACCTCCCATCGCAATGCCCACATCGGCCCGGGCAAGCACAGGGGCATCGTTTATTCCATCGCCCACAAAAGCGATAGTTGTTTCCTCATTCCTCGAACAAAGTCGATCAAGAAAATCGACTTTGTCCCCCGGCAGAAGTTCAGCGTGGTATTCGGAGAGACCGAGAGTAGTGGCAACGTGGTCTGCCACCTCCTTACGGTCACCTGTAAGCATGACAGTCTTGGCGACACCCAGGGACTTCAGAGCGGCAATGGCCTCAGCACTGTCGGACTTGATCTGGTCGTTGATGACGATATGACCTGCGTACTCCCCATCGATGGCTACATGGATGATGGTACCCACATGATGGCAGTCGTGCCACTTGGCACCGATGCTGTCCATCATCTTCGTGTTACCCACGCAGACAATCTTATCCCCTACCTTCGCACGGATGCCGTGACCAGCGACCTCCTCGACATCAGAGACCGTACAACCGTCCGTCGCCTCATCCGGGAAGGCATCACGCAGGGCTGCGCCAATAGGATGGGTGGAGAAGTGCTCGACGTGCGCGGCAAGGTGAAGGAGTTCTTTTTCTCGAGGAAGGAGGAAGGAGGAAGGAGGAAGGAGATTACTTTCTTCCCCTGAGAATGCGACAGAATTGTTATCGGAAGAATCTGCACTTGGACAATTCTCATTCCTCGTTCCTCGCTCCTCCTTCCTCGAACAATCATTAGAAGGATCATGCACCGCCTCAACAGCAAATTGCCCATGTGTTAGCGTGCCCGTCTTGTCGAAGACCACGGTATCGACCTTCGCGAGGACATCCATGTAGTTCGCACCCTTGACAAGGATACCCTTGCGGGAAGCACCGCCGATACCACCGAAGAAGGTCAGCGGCACGCTGATGACAAGGGCACAGGGACAAGAGACCACTAAGAACATCAGAGCCCTGTATAACCAAGTAGGGAATGATTCGAGGAATGAGGAATGAGGAAGGAGGAATGAGAAATGTGCACAAATTGGCGGGATGACGGCGAGGGCCAGGGCTGCAAAGACCACGATAGGGGTGTAGATGCGGGCAAAACGGGTGATGAAGGTCTCGCTCTGGGATTTCCGCTCGCCGGCATGTTCCACAAGGGAGATGATCTTAGAGACGGTGCTCTCGCCAAAGGCCTTTGTAGTACGGACACGGAGGACACCCGAGAGGTTCACACAACCTGATATGACCTCATCACCGACATTCACGTCGCGAGGCAACGACTCACCCGTCAGGGCGACAGTATTCAGAGCACTCGTTCCCTCAATCACCACACCGTCCAAAGGCACCTTCTCACCAGGCTTGACCACGATGAGCGAGCCCACGGGGACGTACTCTGGACTAACGTCTTTTATTCGAGGAAGGAGGAAGGAGGAAGGAGGAAGGAGATCACTTTCTTCCCTTGAGGATGCGGCAGAATTGTTATCGGGTAAATCTGCACTCTGACTATTCTCATTCCTCGTTCCTCCTTCCTCATTCCTCGAAATCTCTACGTGGGCGATGTCAGGACGGATGTCCATGAGGTGGGCGATGCTGTCACGGGACTTGCCTTCGGCGTAGCCCTCGAAGAGTTCACCGACTTGGAAGAAAAGCATCACAAAGACGGCCTCAGGATACTGAGTCTCCGCACCAGGAAGAAAGCCGATCAATAAAGCTCCGATAGTTGCGACGGACATGAGGAAATGTTCGTTGAAAGCGTCACCGTGGGTGATGCCCTCCCAGGCCTCGTGGAGCGTCTCATGGCCTATTAATAAATAAGGTACGAGGTAAACAAGCAGCAGTTGCCACTTGTTTAATGGATAATGGATAATGGATAATGGATAATGTTCGATGAGGACCGCGAGGATCAGGAGAATGACGGTCGCAATGATGAGCCAGAGCTGTTTCTTCAGGGAGTGCTCGTGATGATGATGCTCATGACCTTCATGGTCGTGATGATGTTCGTGAGACGCATGGGCCTCGTGGTCGTGATGATGCTCGTGATGGTGCTCATGGGAGCAACACTCGTCGTGATGATGTTCATGTAAATGTGCCATATCTTTGCAGTTTCTTTGATTTCACGCTGCAAAGGTACGGCACATTCCGTGCAACTCAGTTGCAAACTTACTTATAGCAGTCGAAAATCGTATCGACGGTCTGCTTCGGAAGCTTCTTGGTGAAGAGGCTGACGAGCCAGACTACGGGGAATCCGCCGACCATCGCGATGGCACCGCAGTTGATGGGATTGATGGGGTTGCCGGCGAGCATATTGATCACCGTGAGACCCACACCCCAGATGAAGCAGGCCCAGACGGAAGTCGTCGTGACACCACGCCAGTAGAGACCCAGCATGAACGGTGCGAGGAAAGCTCCGGCCAGTGCACCCCATGAGATACCCATGAGCTGGGCAATGAACGTCGGGGGATTCAGGGCAATGAGCAGTGAGATGACGATGAAGAACATGATGAGCACACGCATCACCACCACCTTACGACGTTCGATCTTCTCAGCCACAATATCGTCGATGGTACCGTCTTCCACCTCACCGGGCAGTGACTTCTTGTCACGATAGATGAGGTCGAGCGTCATCGTCGAACTGGATGTCAGCACCAACGAGGCCAGTGTCGACATCGAGGCACTCAGCACGAGCAGCACCACGAGAGCGATGAGCACATCAGGCAGTGTGATCAGCATGGCAGGCACGATTGAGTCGAAGGCAATCTTACCCGTTGCCTCGTTGATGACAGGGTCGTAGAGACGTCCGAAGCCACCGAGGAAATAACAACCACCAGCCACGATAAAGGCGAAGATGGTAGAGATGACCGTACCGCGCTTGATGGCACTCTCGTCGGTGATGGAATAGAACTTACCCACCATCTGGGGCAATCCCATCGTACCCAGTGAGGTCAGGATGACCACGCCCAACAGTCCCCAGGGATCAGGTCCGAACCATGTGGCGAAACCGCCGTTCACATTAGGATCGGCATCGGAAGGGATTACAGAGAGTTTATCGATGGCAGCAGCCAATCCGCCCTGTGCATTCAGCACGGCGAGGATAACAGCAACGATACCGAAGAGCATGATGATACCCTGGATGAAGTCGTTCATGGCCGTAGCCTTGTAGCCGCCGATGATCACATAGACGGCGGTGAGGATGGACATGATGACCACACAGTACTCATAGGGAATATCGAAACCCATCTCAAAGAGACGCGAGATACCACTATACACACCGGCGGTATAAGGAATGAGGAACACGAAGGCAATGATTGAAGCCGCCACACGCAGACCCTGATCCGAGAAACGGGTGCCGAAGAAGTCGGGCATCGTGCGCGACTCGATATGCTGTGTCATCAGCTTTGTACGACGACCTAAGATAATCCATGCCAGGAGAGAGCCGATGATGGCGTTGCCGATGCCGATCCAGGCACTCGACATGCCGTATTTCCAACCGAACTGTCCGGCGTAGCCCACGAAGACCACGGCGGAGAAATAAGAGGTTCCGAAGGCGAACGCCGTGAGCCACGGACCCACAGCACGACCACCCAAGACGAAACCATCAACACTACTGGCCTGTTTACGGGAGTAAACACCCACGCCTACCATCACGACCAGGAAAATTACCGTTAATAAAACCTTAATTATCATAATCTTTAATTTTGTTTATTGTTTATGGTTTATAGTTTATAGATGATTACTTCTATAGTCGGAATAGCTTGCCAGGTATTCATCTATAAACTATAAACTTTAAACTATCAACTAAAAAGCAACCTGCATTTGGGCCTGGACCCAGTTGTAATCCTTGGAGCTGATGTTCTCACCACAGAGACAACGGGTGTACTGCAACTGCATACGGCACTTCTTGTAGAACCAATACTGGACACCAATAGTGAGGTTCGTCTGATCCCAGCCATCGAACTTCGTGTTACGGTCAAAGGTCTCACCCGAAGCCACGATATCGAGAGCATCGACCACGGGAATGCAAGTAGTCACATAGCCACCCATGCTGCCCACTTCGCCGTCCTTACCACCCAGCCACTCTGCACGGATGCTGGCAGGACGGGCCTCCTTATATTTCGCCGGTGAATAAGCTGCCGTCTTGTATTCGGCACCCACCGAGTAACGGTTACGCTTGTAATTGTCGCCCACCTGAATGTCTGGATTCCAGGCTGCTGTATTCACGGCACAGCCAGTGCCGAGGTAGCCTGAAGCCACGATACGAAGGCCGTCCATCGGACGCACATCGAGTTTGGCGATAAAGTCTTTTTGGTTGTTAAGGTCCCTGCGGTTGATACCCTGACCGCTCATCAGGGCGAGATTATAGCGGATGGCACCCTTCGCCAGTTCACCATAGAGCTCAAGACCCATGTCACGGCCGTAGTTCACGCCGTTAAGAGGATCGGGTCCTTCACCGGCCAGATAGAGCACGGCCTGAGAATAGACGTCGATAAGTTCGAGCTGAGTTGGCGACATCGGGTTCTCCATCGTATAGGAGTGTTTGAACTGTCCGAAACGAACGGTCAACGAGTTGTCTTTAGTGATGCGATAATCGGTGTAATACTCCTGAACGCTGCTGGAAAAATCGTGCATGAACATAAACGACCAGCGGTCAGTGATGCGGGCCTTCGCCCAAAGAAGTGTACGTTTAAGGTTGTAGGCGTTTGTAGCTTTGCCGTTGATGTCCTGATAGGACCATCCGCCCTGGGCATAGCCGTTGAGCGTGATACGACTCGTGAAATCTTTCAGCCAATCGATCTCACCGTCTTTCGCTTGTTGTCCCATAGCGGCAACACTGCTGAACACTGCCAGCATCACCGCCAGTGTCCTCATTTTAATAGTTTTCTTTCTCATGTTAATAATTTAGTTTATGTTAATTAATAAAGTATCAATCTGCCGTTGTGGATATAGACACCCTTTCGCGAAGGCTTCGAGACCTTCACGCCTTGGAGGGTGTACCACCCCTCCTGACTCCCGACTCCTGACTCCTTGCTCCCGACTCCTGACTCCAGACTCCTGCTTTCCGCCTTGATGCTCCTGATAGCCGTCCAGCCATCCTCACTGACGGGGATGGTGGTATTCAGGTCGTCATCGATACTCTCACGAACAGGATCACCATAATTGCTTTTGTCCTCCAGCATGCTGTGTACCACCTGGGTCAGCTGATCGAAAGATACCTCGTGAGCGATGAGGAAATTAGTGACCTGTTCGTCCTCTTTTATCAGGGGAAGATTCGATTCGTAAGCATTGATGTACTGCTGAGAACGCGGATTCTCTGGTTCATTACCACACACATGAATCTTGAAAATCTCCGCAAAGAGCTTGGATGCCTCTTCATTGTTGGTATTCATGTAAACGAGGTTCTTCAATCCGATAGTCATACGTTCCTCGGCAATCGCAGAGAGATCTTCAACACCCGGCAACTCTTTAATATAATGGGTACGGACACTCAACGTATGGTCGTCATTGAGTGTGAACATACGATAGGGATTGGGATAGGCATCACAGGTGGCGGTACAGATATCATGGATGGTGCGCGTCAGGTCTTGGTTGGCATCCTTCGCTATGTCAGAGGCATGCACATGACCCGAGAATACGACACCCACCCCAGCATTGGCCAAGCGGTTGCGCACATTATCATAAAAATAAAAGTAGCCACCCATGTCACTAGGAACACCATGCTTCACAACGTAGGTGGAACTTAAGTACTCGGCGTTGGTCACATGCGGGAAGAGCGAATGATGCATCATCACCAACACCTGCTTGCCTGCCGCTGTAGCGGCCTCTGCCCGTTCACACACCCAACATAGTGTGGTCTCAGAGATGACGCCGTTCAGTAAATCGCCATCTTGACCGGTGTCGATGCCTATTAGCACCAGACCGTCGACAGGTTCACAACACCAAGTGAGTGTGGTGGGTTCACGATCCATGTTTTCACTATAACCGAAATCCTTATAGATCTCCGCGAACTGATCCGTGTTGATGGTCTCGGCCTTGTAGGCATCCTCACCGTCATAATAGAAGGCTTCCAAGGTACCCATATCATGGTTCCCCGGGATGACATAAGCCTTGATGCCTGCTTCCTTCAACTCATTCAGTTTCTTCACCACATACTGATGACTCAGCAACTCACCATCTTTCGTCAGGTCGCCGGAAATCAGGAAGAGGTCCGGCTTCTCTTTGATAGCGATGGCAATGACCTCGTCATAGATTGCTCGACTGTAATCAATGAGTTTACGATCATAATTGACAGCCTCATCCCAAGCAGAGCCCTTGTTGATAAGCAAGCCAGGACCCATCACATGGGGATCGGAGATAAGCATAATACGCACCTTTGCACTGACCGGAGCCAGTGTCAGAAAGAGCGTCAAAGCCAGCAGTCCTCGTCTTATTTCACGTACATTATTATATCTTTTCATTTTCGGGGGACAAAAGTACGAATTTTTTGTGAAATAATAATGAGGTATAGAGTTTTTTTTGTAATTTTGCACGCAATTATCGCAATAACAAGGTATAAACAGAGTAAGAACGTATGATTGTCTGCATCGCAGAGAAACCCAGTGTGGCGCGGGATATCGCCCGTATTATCGGGGCCAACAGTTCACGCGACGGGTATATGGAAGGTAACGGATACCAGGTGACATGGACCTTCGGCCACCTGTGTACGCTGAAGGAACCTGGCGACTACACCCAGGCCTGGAAACCCTGGGCACTGACGCAGTTACCGATGATACCCCCGCGCTTCGGCATCAAACTCATCGACGACAACGGCATCAAAAAACAGTTTGCCGTCATCGAACGGCTGATGCAGGCTGCCGACGGCATCGTAAACTGCGGTGACGCCGGACAGGAGGGAGAACTCATCCAGCGGTGGGTGATGCAGAAGGCACAGGCCACCTGTCCCGTGAAGCGTCTGTGGATCTCGTCGATGACTGACGAAGCCATCCGTGAGGGGTTCGCCAACCTGAAAGACCAGACAGACTACCAGCCACTCTACCTCGCCGGACTCTCCCGCGCCATCGGTGACTGGCTCTTAGGTATGAACGCCACCCGGCTCTATACGCTGAAATATGGCCAGAACCGTCAAGTGCTCTCCATCGGACGTGTGCAAACCCCTACCCTCGCCCTCATCGTAAACCGTCAGAAAGAGATCGAGAACTTCAAGCCCGAACCCTATTGGGTGTTGGCGACGGTATATCGTGATACCACTTTCACCGCCACCAAAGGTAAGTTCACCTCAAAGGAAGAAGGCGAGAAGGCCTTTGCCACCATCGAGGGTAAACCGTTTACCGTGACAAAGGTAGAGAAGAAGGAAGGCAAGGAACAGCCGCCACAACTCTATGACCTCACCTCATTGCAGGTGGACTGTAACCGCAAGTACAGCTATTCGGCAGAAATGACGCTCAACCTCATTCAGAGCCTCTACGAAAAGAAATACACCACCTATCCACGTGTGGATACCCAATATCTCTCGGATGACATCTACCCCAAATGTCCGCAGACCCTCAACGGCCTGTATCAGACGAAGTTCGGTGGTGTGGCACCCTATGCCGAGTTCATCAAACCCATCGGTGGCAAACCGTTGAAGAAGACCAAACGTGTGTTCGATACCTCGAAGGTGACGGACCACCATGCCATTATTCCCACAGGTGTCATCCCGCAGAACCTCAGCGACGCCGAACAGAGGGTGTTCGACCTCGTGGCACGTCGTTTCATCGCCGTATTCTTGCCTGACTGTAAATTCTCCACAACCACCGTCCTCGGCGAGGTCATTGGTGAAGAGGATAAAGTGGAGTTCAAGGTCACTGGTAAGGAGATCCTTGATTCAGGCTGGCGTGTGGTACAAGGAGACAGGAGTCAGGAATCAGGAGACAGGAGTCAGGAGTCAGGAGACTCCTCTGCTCCAGAGCGCACCCTCCCCACCTTCGTCAAGGGCGAATCGGGCGACCACAAGCCCACCCTCACTGAGAAATGGACCATCCCCCCACCTTATTATAATGAAGCCTCCCTGCTGCGAGCAATGGAGACTGCCGGAAAGTTCGTGGAGGATGAGACCCTCCGTGCGGCGATGAAGGAAAACGGCATCGGTCGTCCGTCATCGCGTGCCAGTATCATCGAGACCCTCTTCAAGCGCCACTATATCAAACGCGACAAAAAACGCCTCATCGCCACCCCCACGGGCATCGAACTCATCGACCTCATTCGCGAGGAACTCTTAAAGAGTTGTGAGCTGACAGGTATTTGGGAGAAGAAACTGCGTGACATCGAACATCAGAAATACGATGCCAAACAGTTCATCGATGAGTTGAAGCAGCAGGTGGCCGACATCGTCCACGAGGTGATGACCGATACCAGCAACCGTCGGGTGACCGTCCTCACCGATGCCGAACTAAAGAAAATCAAATCCCCGAAGAAATAAGAAGTTTTTTGCAACGAACTACACGACTGACAAGATTGTATAAAAAAGTCTTTAAGTCCTGTAGTCCGTTGCTAAAACAATAAATCCACATCATTTACGTTATATTAGGGTATGCGAAAGGTTTGCATCATCATATTTTGTGTCATTTGCGCCGTGCTGATCACCAGTTGCGGGGCAGATCAGGCCATGAAGAAAGGCGACAAGTTCTTTGCCGTCGGCGAATACTTCGATGCCGCCGCACAATACCGCAAGGCCTACTCCCACACCCCTAACAAGGAACGAGAAAAGAAAGGTCAGCGGGCTATGAAAATGGCAGAGTGCTACCGTCGCATCCACTTCACCTCCAAAGCCATTTCCGCCTATCAGAATGCCATCCGCTACAAACAGGACGACTCGCTCACACATTTCTACTTAGGGCAGTTACAGATGCGCAACGGCAACTACCGTGAAGCCGAGAAACAGTTTCAAATGGCAGCAGATTCGCTACCATTTGAAGACCCACACAGACAATTGGCTCTTACGGGACTGAAGTCTGCGAAGCAGGCAGCACAGTGGAAGAAAGACGGCTCGGCCTATACCATCAAACGCATAGACCTCTTCAACTCCCGCCGTGCCGAATATTCCCCCATGCTCGGCGGCGACGAGGACAACCAGCTCTACTTCACCTCCACCCGCAACCAGGCACAAGGTGATGAGTACAGCGGCATCACGGGTTCGAAGAATGCCGATATCTTCCTCTCACAGAAAGATGACAAAGGCAAATGGAGCAAGCCCCAGACCATCGACTCGGAACTGAACTCTGAGCTGGACGAGGGCGCCTGCTGTTTCTCTCCTGACGGCAGGAGTATGTATCTGACCATCTGCAAGACCGACCCCAACTACCCGCGCTATGCCACCATCGCCGTATCGAGCCGTAGTGACGCTGCCTGGAGCAAGCCCAAGGAACTCACGATCTCAAAAGATACCCTCTCCAGTTTCGCCCATCCCGCCATCTCACCTGATGGGGAGTGGTTGTATTTCGTCAGCGACATGCCCGGTGGTCTGGGGGGACTCGACATCTGGCGCTGTCGGCTCATTGGCAACGAGACGGGAGCCCCGGAGAACCTCGGCGAACCCGTCAATACCCCAGGTGATGAGATGTTCCCCACTTTCCGCCCCAACGGCGATTTCTATTTCTCCTCCGACGGTCATCCCGGACTCGGAGGACTTGATATTTATATTTTAAAAGAGAGGAAACTAGAGCATCCTGGTTTTCCACTGAACTCCCAGGGCGACGACTTCGGCATGACCTTCGAGGGGAAGCGCAATCAGGGCTATTTCTGTTCAAACCGCGGTGACACCCGAGGCTACGACCATATCTACAGTTTCTTCAATCCCGAGATCGTACAGACGGTGAAAGGCTGGGTGTACGAACAGGACGGCTACGAACTCACCGCTGCACAGGTCTATATGGTGGGCAACGACGGTACAAACCAGAAACTGAGTGTCCGTGGCGACGGCAGCTTTACCCAGGAGATCAAGCCCAACGTCGACTATGTGTTCCTCGCCACCTGTAAGGGGTTCCTGAACCATCAGGAACAGCTGCGCGTGGAACCCGTGACAAAGTCTGAGGAATACGTTTTGCAGTTCCCGCTCGCCAACATCTCCGCCCCCGTGCTCATCGAGAACATCTTCTACGACTTCGACAAGGCGACACTGCGCCCGGAGTCTGCCACCGCCCTCGACGAACTGGTACGATTGTTGAATGAGAACCCAAACATCACCATCGAGCTCTCCGCCCACACCGACTACAAAGGCTCCGACGCCTACAACGAAAGACTCTCCCAGCGTCGTGCCGAGAGTGTGGTGAACTACCTGATAGAACACGGCATCGCCTCAGACCGTCTCACGCCGAAAGGCTACGGCGAGGGAAAGCCCAAGACCATCAAACGGAAAGTGGCAGAAAGATATCCGTTCCTCAAAGAGGGTGATGTGCTGTCAGAAGCTTACATCACCACCCTCTCTGAAGAACAGCAGGAACAGTGCAACCAGTTAAACCGTCGCACCGAATTTATAGTGTTGCGGACAACTTACGGGCTGTTTGATAAGGCAGGTAGATTGATACAAATCCCAAAGCCAAAAGAATCATCCAAGGAGTCAGATCAAACTCAGCCGTCGGAGCTGTGGTGAAAAACACTTCGAGGCTCGTGCGGAAGGCGGCAAAGAGCACCATCAGACTGGCCTTCAGCATCTCCCATCCGTTGAACACGAAGAACAGCACGACGCTCACAGCGATGCAGAACCACGTCCACAATATCGACAGCAATTTTCCATTATCCATTTTCCATTGTCCTTTTTCAATGGATGCCATCACTTTTTCCGTGAAGCCGTTGTCTTCAACCTGCTGCTGGGCAGCCTGCTTGAAGAGATCCTCTATCAGTTTGTTTTCTTTCTCAGTCATATCCGTTTTGTTTTAAGTAGTTCGCCATTTTCTCTTTTCCCCGATGCAGATGCGACTTCACCGTATTTTCTGCGATACCCGTCACCTTGGCGATCTGGTCGATGGGATAGCCGTCGATGAGTTGCAACGTGATACAAGTCCGTTCGTCAGGCTTCAGCAGGGCAAGTGCGGCGTAGATGTCCATTTTCAGCGAGGAAGGTCCTTCCTCTTTCCTCCTTTCTCCTTCCTCGAAAGAGACTGTTTCCACTTTTCTCTTTCGCACCTCGTCATAGAACACATTATACGCAATTCGCATCAGCCAGGTGGAGAAACTCGCCATGCCCCGGAACTTCGTGATGTTCACATAGGCCTTGATGAAGGTCTCCTGAGCCAGGTCGTCGCTCAACTGTTCATCGCCCAACGTCTGGTTGAGAAAGAACCGACGCACAGGCGACTGATATTTCCTGACAAGCTGGTCAAAGGCCTTCTTGTTCCGGAATACCGCCACCTGCGTCACGAGGGCAATGTCACTGAGCTCCGCCATATTTCCTGTTTTTGCAACGGACTACACGACTTAACGACTGAGGAAAGTCCTTTAGTCCTGTAGTCCGCTGCTGTTATACTAATCTTTTTTCCGGCATCACAATCCACAGCACGATGTAGAAAATCAGTCCACAGAAAGCTGTAAAGAGTGTGAGGAAAGCGTAGGCGATACGCACCAGCACGGGATCGAAGTCGAAATACTCTGCGAGTCCGCCACATACACCGGCGATGACCCGGTTGTTTGAACGCATTAATCTCTTATTCATTGTTGTAATTATTTGAGGAATTGTTGTAATTATCTACACGATTGTCATTCAGAGGATCGTTTCCGTTAGCACCCGACTTCTTGGCGATGACCACCTTGCCGAGACCGATACAGAACACGAGTGCACCAATTCCGAAGCCGATCTTTCCTGCCACGATACCGAGGAAGATGGCGAGACCGATGCCGAGGAAGATCTGACGCAGACCAGCGGTGTAGTCGTTAGAGTTCTGCGGCTCGTTCGGTGTGTTCCCCTTCAGCACCTCGTCGGGAATAGGCTGTCCGTTCTGGATGGCCATCTGTGCCAGCTTATAACGCTCTTTCCGGTTCTTGTTCACGAAATAGAAGACCACGAAAATGATCAGCAGCGGTGCCAACAGGAAGATGACGATGATGGAGACAATACTCACGGCGACCCAAGGTTCAAAGAAGCCACCCATGGTTTCCATCACCTCCTTGAGTTCCTGTGCATCCTTGCTGGAGTAGGTAACACTGCGGGTGACATAGCTGTTGTCCTCTGCTTCGTCGTCAATAGCTGTTGTGTCAGAAAAGGCTTCGATTGCATCCTTTGCCTTAGTAGAGTCCACCAGCTCCGTCCGGGGCGTGTGGCGATGCTTCTGTGCTGCAGCCTCAACATTCATGCCGAGTGCGAGCACCATGGCGATTGTAATCAATAACTGTTTCATATCATTTCTCCTTTTTTAATTCTTTAATCTTTTAATATTTTAATTCTTTAATTTTATAATTTTCTAATTCTCCAATTTTCCAATTCTCATTTGTCCGTTTGACGTAACAAATCATTAATAAGTTGCAAAGATAGCAAATAATTTATGAAAATCTGTGTAATCTGTGGCTTTTTTCTTAATTTTGCGCCTAAATTCAACGCACGAGATGACATTACCGGAAGATTTTATCCGAGAGACACGGCTACTCATGGGCGAAGCCCGCTTTAACCGCTTCTTAGGAGCCTTCGACGAAGAGGCCCCTGTGAGCATTCGGGTTAATCCGAGGAAGGTGGAAAGTGGAAAGTGGAAAGAGAATACTCCTACAGCAGAATTAGACGCAGAAATGGTCGCAGAAACATCCTCAGCATTATCATCTGAATCTGCCTCAGAATCTGCCTCAAAACATATCTCCTTCCTCTTTCCTCCTTCCTCTTTCCTCGAAAAAAACATTCCTCATTCCTCCTTCCTCCTTCCTCGAGAAAGAGTCCCCTGGTGCTCCGAAGGCTACTACCTCTCCGGTCGTCCCCAGTTCACCTTCGACCCCCTCTTCCATGCCGGCTGCTACTACGTTCAGGAAGCCGCCTCTATGTTCATCACCCACGTCCTCCGGGAATTGAGTAATCTCATTCCTCATTCCTCATTCTTGCGTCCCTTCGGTAGCAAGCGGCCTTGGGCCGAGCGCCTCCTTCCTCGAAACATCCTCGACCTCTGCGCTGCCCCCGGCGGTAAGTCCACCGCCATGCGCACGGTTCTTCCCGAAGGCAGTATCCTCGTGAGCAACGAGCCGATACCGACAAGAGCTCAGATTCTTCTGGAGAACATCACCAAATGGGGTTGGCCCGACTGCATCGTCACCAACAACTACCCTCGTGACTTCCGCAAGGCGAAGATGCTATTCGATCTCATCCTCTGCGACGTCCCCTGCTCCGGCGAAGGCATGTTCCGCAAGGATCCCGCCACCATCAGCGAGTGGAGTCTCCAGAACGTGGAGAAATGTTGGCGCCTGCAACGCGAAATCGTCGCCGATGCCTGGGAATGTCTGAATCCCGGTGGTATATTAATATATAGTACGTGTACCTATAATATAAAAGAGAACGAGGAAAACGTGCGTTGGATCCTCGAGACCTACGACGCCGAGGCCCTTACCATCCCCACCGACCCCTCGTGGAACATCACGGGTTCTCTCCTCCCCGGCTTCAATGCCCCCGTCTACCGTTTCATCCCCGGCATCACCCGCAGCGAAGGGTTGTTCCTTTGTGTTCTTCGTAAACGAGGAAAGTGGAAAGAGGAAAGAGGAAAGAGAATAGTCCTGCCGCAGAATCTATTCTTGAATGTAATTTCTTCTCCCCCTAAGTTCTTTGCAGAGCAAAGCGGCAAAGCCGAGCGAGGGGGAGCTAGAGGGGGTCTGAACCAGCGCCAGACAATTCCCTCGTTCAGACCACCCCTAACCCCTCCTGACTCAGGAGGGGAAACGCCACGCGTCGATCTTTCCTATCAAGACGCACTAAGTTATCTGAGGGGCGAGGCACTCGTCCTACCCCCCGACACCCCACGTGGCATCGTGACCGTCACCTACCGTGGCGTCCCCCTCGGTCCCGCCAAGAACATCGGCCCCCGCGCCAACAACCTCTACCCCAAGCCTTGGCGCATCAAGTCCACCCATCTCCCTTCTGAACCACCCATAATCATATAACAGCAACGGACAACAGGACTACAGGAAAAAAGAGTCTTTAAGTCGTGTAGTCCGTTGCAAAAATAATAGAAATATGAAACAGTATTTAGACATCCTCAACCGCATCCTCACCGAAGGCACAGAGAAAGGTGACCGTACAGGCACCGGCACTATCAGCATCTTCGGCACCCAGTCGCGTTACAACCTCGACGACGGATTCCCCCTGCTCACCACGAAGAAGCTCCATCTGAAATCGATCATCTACGAACTGCTCTGGTTCCTCAAGGGCGACACTAACGTGAAATACCTTCAGGAGCACGGTGTCCGTATCTGGAACGAGTGGGCCGACGAAAACGGCGAACTCGGTCCCGTATATGGTCACCAATGGCGTTCATGGCCCGACTATAACGGCGGCACAATAGATCAGATCCAGTATGTGCTGGACCAGCTGAAGAACAATCCCAACTCCCGTCGTATGATCGTCTCTGCCTGGAACGTGGCCGAGGTCAACGAGATGGCACTGCCTCCCTGTCACACTATCTTCCAGTTCTACGTGGCCGGTGACCGCCTGTCGCTCCAACTCTACCAGCGTTCGGCAGACACCTTCCTTGGCGTACCCTTCAACATCGCCTCCTATGCCCTGCTCCTGATGATGATGGCCCAGGTGACGGGCTTCAAACCTGGTGACTTCATCCACACCACGGGTGACACCCATCTCTATCTGAACCACATCGAGCAGGCCAAGCTCCAGCTCACCCGTGAACCCCGTCCCCTGCCCCAGATGAAGATCAATCCCGATGTCAAGTCCCTCTTCGATTTCCAGTACGAGGACTTCGAACTCGTCGGCTACGATCCCCATCCCCACATCAAAGCAGAAGTAAGTGTTTAATTTTTTGGTTTACGGTTTACAGTTTACGGTTTACAGATGAAATGCTGGCAAGCCATTCACTGACTCATTCACTGACTCCGATGTAATCAACTGTAAACTGTAAACCGTAAACTGTAAACAATAAAGAATATGATTACTATCATAGCGGCAGTAGCCAAGAACAGAGCCATCGGTTTTAAGAACAAACTGATTTACTGGCTCCCGAACGACCTGAAGCGTTTCAAGGCGCTCACCACAGGCCACACCATCATCATGGGTCGTAACACCTTCCTCTCCCTTCCCAAGGGCGCCCTCCCCAACCGTCGGAACATCGTCCTCTCTAAAACAATGTGGAAAGAGGAAAGAGGAAAGTGGAAAAAGAATACTCCTGCGGCAGAATTCATCTCTGAAGAACCTGCCGCAGAGCCTGAACTTGATAGTAATCTCTTTCCTCTTTCCACATTCCACATTCCACAAAAGAACATCGATGTCTTCCCCTCCCTCGAAGCCGCTTTGCAGCACTGCACCCCCGACGAAGACATCTACATCATCGGCGGAGCCAGCGTATATCAGCAGGCCCTGCCCATCGCAGACCGTCTCTGTCTCACGGAGATCGACGACACCCCTGCCGAGGCCGACACCTTCTTCCCGCCCTACGAAGACGACTGGCAGGAAGAAAGCCGTGAAGACCATCCCGTCGATGATCGTCACGCCTTCCCCTACTCCTTCGTCGACTACCGCCGGCTATCGGACGTCAAGCAGTCTGAGGAAGCCCGTTAGTGTGAGAATTTTCATCACCTCGCCTTCAACGTGTGTCACGACCAGTGACCCGCCCTTGGCCGCACACTCCTTCCGTAATGTCAGCAGTCCACGCAGTCCGAGGCTGCAGATATACTCCAGCTTCTGACAGTCAAGTTCAATACTTTTGTTGGCGTTGGCCATCAGTGGTTTCAGGTCCTCTAAGAATTGTGAGGCCTCGGCCGTGTCGATCCAACCATAAAGGTATCCGACATAAGATCCGTTTTGTTCTTTAATCTCTATATTCATAGTTCTGAAATGTTTTTTGTCAGTGTCAGTATATTATAACCGTCGGCAGAACGCTCGTAGGCCATCGAATCCATGATGCTCTTCACTAAGTAGATACCCAGTCCGCCAATGGGCCTGTCCTGAAGTTCCGCCTCCACGTCGGCATCCTCATGCTCCGTCGGATCGAAGGGTGCCCCGTGGTCTTTCACCACCAGCGTCATCAGCCCGTCCTCCACCTTTGCCGTCAGTTCCACATGCCCGCGGATACCTTTCGGATAGGCATAGTTGATCACATTGGCCACCCACTCCTCAATGGCGAGGTTCAGGGTCTTGGCATTCTCTTCGTCGATGCCATGCTCCCGACATACAGAGAAGAAGAAGCCCCTCATGCGACTCACCTCCGTCATCTCGTTCTTCATGATGATGCGACGGGGGGCCGTGGTGATATTCCTTGAGGTCGTACCATGCCGCAAGAACAGCAGCGTCATATCGTCGCTCTGTTCCGTGCCATCGGCAAACACGGTCACGTGCTGTTTCAGATAGTCTATCACCTCAATGGCCGAGGCGTGTCTGTTCTTCTCCACATCGTGCAGCACCCGGTCCTCCCCAAAAAGTTTCCGGCTACCGTCCGAAGCGAAATACATGGCTTCCGTCAGACCGTCGGTATAGAGCAGCAGCGCCGTGTCAACGGGGAAGTCGATCTGCTTTTCCTCATAGCGGAAATGGTCTTCGATGCCTATGGGCACGTTCGTCTCCACCTCTAACAACTGACACTTGCCGTCGTTCGACAACAACACGGGTGCATTGTGGGCCGCATTGCAGTACGTCAGGTAGTGCGTGCGGAGGTCGAGCACCCCGACAAAGATGGTCACGAACACCATCGAGTCATTGGTCGAGGCGATGGCATGATTCATCTCCCTCACGATGTTGGCCGGACTCTGATAGTTACCTGCCAGATTCCGGAAAAGTGTCCGGGTCACGGCCATATAGAGCGACGCCGGCACACCCTTTCCTGCCACATCGCCGATGATGAAGAACAGCTCGTCACCCTCGATGATGAAATCGTAGAGATCGCCACCCACCTCCTTGGCGGGCGTCATCGTGGCAAAGAGGTCCAGGTCGTCACGCTCCGGGAAGATGGTGGGGATCATCCCCATCTGGATGTCGTGGGCAATCACCAGTTCACTCTGCAGACGTTCCTTACCTGCCGTCGTCACTTTCAGATCCTCGATATACTGTTTCAGCGAAGTCTGCATATACCCGAAGGCCTTGCGCAGCTGCAACAGCTCGTCCTCCGAGTGAATCTCAGGCAACGGCGTGTCGAGATTACCCTCGGCGATACTCACTGCCGACTCTGAGAACTGCCTCAGCGGACGAGCCATCTGATAGATGGCCCAGGTGCAGAAGACAAACAACGACACAAGGCCGACGACGAACACGATGGAACCGTATTTCACGATCTCATGTGTCAGCGGCAAGGTCATGCTGTCGCCCGTGAAATAGAAGAACAAGGCGACGGCTGCCAAGAAGACGCCTGCCGCAATCCCCATAATTCTGAAACTGAGTCTTGCTGCAAACGACTTCTGGTACGCCAGATCGTACTTGTATTCGAAATTCGGCGCTTCTACCATACACCTTTTTATATAAATGTCACCCTCTTACGGCTCGCTTATTGAAACCCAAACGTTTTCCGTAGCGCCACTTGCCTTGTACAGTTGCGTTCTTGCAGTTCCATTTGTCTCTGCATTTATAGGAACATAGAATGTCTTTCCTATCCAACTGGCTTCTCCATTGGTAAGAACCACAATCTGCATGTATTCATTGCCGTCGAAGACCTTGAAATTGCCTGTAGGAGCTGCGGTACCCGTGCTATACTGAGTGCCACCGCTTGATGCACTATACGATTTGAAGGAATAGGTCTTATGCACATAAGGATTAATGGATACCCACAGTGAAGTGGGATTTTTTTGTTCAGCATCGAACAGCTGTAGTCTGCCAGAGCTTTCGGGATTGACGTAGAACTTCTTTCCCACATATTCACCGTACTTACCGTTGGTGAGGATCTCCACCTCAGCCAATTTGGCACCATCTAATGTAACGTAATTACCTGTGGTCTGGGCAAGACCTGACGACCAGGCCTCCCCTCCTGTCGACGCACTATATGACGTGAAGCTATAAGTCTTTACGTCGTTGTTCTTTCCGATGACCACTTCCGTGTCACCCGTCACCTGTGCATTGTTACCAGCACCGTAGACGTTGCCACGGATGTCGACGCCCTCAACAGTCACTAACTGGTATGAAGTCCAATCTGGTCCTGAGGGAGCCCTACCTTCACTGTCTTCAATAGGCTTCGACACAAGCGGAATGACCTCTCCCACCTTTGTACCGATGTTCACATGAGGCGTTCCGATGACAGCAGCAGCATTACCGCCACCAAACACCTCATAGATGGCACCGATGGCGCCCACTTCGTGAGCAGGAACATACACCGTATGGGGGTTGTCCGTAGCGTCTACCACCTTGGAATAGCGTTTGTTGGCAGCATCAAGCACAAACCCTTTGTTTGTGAAATACGTATCTGATGTCTGGTCACTGTACTTTCCCTTCGTCACGTTAATGTTCACCTGCGGGTTGCCCACCATCGTGGCAGGAGCACCATAGCCACCACCGAAGATGCTGCCGATACTGGTAAACGACTTGACGTTCACCACCGGGTCAGCCACGGGGTCGTTGCCCGATTCCTTCACGCTACCGTCATCATTATAGCCATAGACCGAGTAGGCCGCATTGCAGCCACCGCCATACAGCTCGCCGATGATGATGGGATTACAGCCCGTCTCCTCGATGTTCACCGTGATGGAGCCTCGTATAGCGCCGCCGGCATCGTTACCGCCAAATACCTGCCCGTAGGTGCCATTGGTGATGGTAAGTACTACATTGCCGTTGACGTCAGCATCCGCAGCACCACCGTATGCCTTTTCCAGACCACTGATACAGCCAATCTCCAATACGGCGTCACCATCCTGTGGGGCATTACGACCACCGCCGTATGCCTCGCCGACGGTAAAGTTACATCCACGATCTTCCAATGTGGTACGGGACTCCACACGCACATTGCCTCGACTGTTCGAGCCGCCATACACCTCATGCACGGTACCGCCGTAGATGGTGGCATGCGTCTTACCGATGCCGTAGCCATAGTTTGTCTCACGACTCTCCCTGGTAGAGGCTTCTGGATCGTTATTAACCGCCAGTATCGGGTCAGACTCCGTACCAGTTCCAGTACCTAAATGCGTATAGTTTTTTAAACCCACGTTGGCACCAGGATTATCGTACCATTTACCATCCAACTCGTAGTCGTTATAGCCGTTACCGCCACCGAACACCTGACCAATCTCATAGGTACCATTGACAGTCACCTCCGTGGCTGGCACAGAGGCAGCATTACCACCGCCATACACCGTCTTGATACTGGTCAGGTCACAACCATCGATGATGACGTATGCCTTGGCAGTGTCCGCCACGGCTTTGAGATCGGGCTTATAGGCAGCCAAGTTGCCGCCGCCATAAACGGCATTCACCTCGTAGGTGGTGTTGGTCTTGGCAGGCTTGTCGTTCACCGTTCCATTAGTCTTCGTTACAGTCCGATAGACATGTACGGTGACACCTTTCTGCGGGCTACCATTCAGGTTGTTACAACCAAAGATGGTGCCCTTCACCTCGCAGTCGCCGTATGTGGTGGTTTGTCCTGATGTCGTCGGTTCATTCAACTTCACCAGCACGTTGCCATAGACCTTGGCCTCGACAGCTGTGACAGCAGCCTGGGCCTCAACTGCAGAAGTCTTAGTTTTTTCTGCATCAGTTAATGCTGCAAACTCATCAGCTGTTAATGATGTTCCTTTATCAGCATTATATTCATTAACATCTGCATAAAGAACTGCTGGTTGTTCAGCCACGGCATCCTTTGCCAGTCTTCCCAAGCCACCGCCATAGACATTACGGTTGATGGTGCCGCCCTTCAGGTTGACGGTGGTAGTGGGATAGACGGTAGTTTGAGTGACTTGGTGTGTCACAGGATCTGTTGTTTCAACTGTGCTCGTAGTGTTCGAGTTAGCCAGTGATCCGCCGCCATACACATCTTCCGCTATCGTTCCGCCTTGGATGTTGACGATGACACTACCTTTGGTAAGACCCAACTCACCGCCGCCAAAGACGGAGCCATTGACAGTCGCATTGCCGTCGATAGTCACTTCGGGGTGGGTTGCTAAAGCCAACGTTTCAAGATACGTTGAATATGCAGAGTAACTCTGGAGATAATCCCATACAAATTGAGACCCCGTTTCATAACGTCCCCAAGTATAACCTTCGTTAGGATATTCTTTACTTGCAGGGAAGTCTGTAGCATTTGTATAGACCGTCATACGTCTGGACCGTTTCGAAGGGTCTGTATTTGTCATATCGAAATGAGGCGTGACACCCTGACCGGCACCAAAGACGTCATCACCGATTTGAGCATTACCCAGAACGGTTACATAACAGTACCCACCGCCTTGCAATATGGATGGCATTTTCTGTGCATCAAGGCCATATCTGCCCACAGAAGCGATCTCGCCACCACCATAGACACTATGTGCCACATGAGCATCTTCATCAACTATGACTGTAGTGTTGCCACGCACCAAAGCAGAGTATCCATGTGTCTCAACGCCCGCACCGCCACCGAATACGCTACCATTGATAATAGGTTCACTATTCCCCCCTTCTTCTTCTGGTGCAAGTCCTATCTTCACCTGGGAATCTGTCTCCACGCGGCCAACCTCGCCACCGCCATAGACGTTACGGTTCACCGTACCGTTACTGATGTTGACATTCGTACTGTATGCGATAGCTTTCTCACACCAGAAGGTGGATTCCTTACCTTTACCGGCTCCGAACACATGGCCATTAATAACTGCAGAGCTACCATTGACGGTCACATTGCAAACGCCAGTGTTCTTGTTATTGGTATTGGCAGACGTATTGGTAGTGCCGTCAGTATTTTGCCAAGTAAACGTCCTCATGTCATCAGAAACAGTAAATGTTCCCACACAGCCTAACTCTCCACCACCATAGACATTGCCTTCGATGGTGCCACCTGTGATAGAAACGTTGGTGTTTTTCTTCACCTGAGCGGCTTGGTTAATGATGGCATCCTTGTCTCCGCGTGCTGCACCAAAGACATTACCGTCGCCATTCGTACCATCAACACCTATTGTACCGCCACTGACGTTAATCGTGGTCGTGCCACCGCTGATAGTCGTTGTCGTAACATTATTGGCAGTTGTAGTAACCGTTTTACCCACTGATCCCATGGCACCGGCACCATAGACATTACGTACAACTGTGCCGCCAGTGATATTGACCGTAGTCGTTCCATACACG
Source organism: uncultured Prevotellaceae bacterium (assembly GCA_902776545.1). GTDB lineage: Bacteria > Bacteroidota > Bacteroidia > Bacteroidales > Bacteroidaceae > Prevotella. The sequence goes on from CACYQO010000003.1 coordinate 36,048, forward strand.
ATACCAGCCAAGGAGTTGAAGAGCTGACCATTACCATCGTGCGTTTCCAATGCATGATCTTCATAATACTTATCCGTACCGCAGCCGCCGCCATAGACATTGCCACGGTAGGGATAGGCAGCACCAGCGTATTCCGTGCCATTAGAGGTAACAGTATACCCAGGATCAGTATTGTCATAAATGCCGATAGTACCGTAATTGATGGTGACCTCAGCGTCGTTGAACACGTGTCCGTTCTCGCCACTACCATAGACAGTGCCTTTGATGGAGGGACCAGTGGCAGCGACGTAGCCTTCCTGGCCTGGCGTTCCCGTTGCTGCCGTGCCTATGATAACATTCGCATCATAGACCCAGGCACAGTAGTCGTCGCGCTCTTCCGGTCGATTGATGTCGCCTCGCGACGAGCCGAACACCATGCCGTTCTCCTTGCCGTCGTAGCCGATGGTACCGCCAGTGATGGTGACTCTGGCAACACCGGAGTTGGTGTGAGCTGTGTTGAGACCCTCAACACCAAAAACCTTTTGGGTTCCAGTTTGAGCATCAGTATCCATTTGGTAAGTAAAATCACCCACCGAACCATAAGCACCGCCACCATATATATTATGGTATATCCTAGGCTCGCCGCTTACCGAGCCAGCACTGATGGTCACGTTGGTATTACCATATACATGGCCGCTACGCACAGTGTTGCCATGACCGCTGCCGCCGCCATAGACATTACCCATCTTGGCGCCGCCAAAGTAGCGTCTGTTGCTGCCGGAAATAGTGATTGGTGCAATACCTACAGTACCGCCACTCACAGACACGTATGTATCTCCACTATGACCAGTAGTCAGTGTCTCGCCCAGGGTTTTTGACTCGCCCACGGCTGCCATCTCACCACCGCCATAGACACTGGCCAACACACTACCAGCTGTCATGTTGACCTTTGTTCCAGCCTTCACACGTCCGGCAATATACTTGGGATACGACGTAATAGTAGTACCGCGTTGAACTTCTATTTTTTCCACAAGGCTGCCATAGCCACCGCCGAAGACGCTGCCGAAGGTGTATTGAACAACATTGCTACCGTCAACTACCTTGGTGCCGATGGTACCGCTATTGATGTTTACTTCAGTACCTACATTGACATCTTGGTTTGCAGCGTTCTTGGCAGTATGATAGCCTACCACCTGGCCCAGCTCGCCGCCACCATAGACGTTGCTCTTGATGGTACCGCCCGTAATTGTCACCTTGGTACTCTTGGCATTGCCTAACTTCCACCAGTCAACACCATTGATGTAAGTCTTTCCGTCCTGTTTATAGAAATTACCCATGCCGCCGGCAAAGACGTTACCACCCTTAGTGTGAGTAAGATGTCCGGTTGTAGTGTCAAACTCCGTTTTGGGGATGCTGTTATGCTCTTTCCAAGCCTGCCATTGTGCATCCGTCCACGTCTTAAAGTCAGTGTTTTCGAGTTCACTGGGAGCGTTGCCTGTGCTTGGGGTCGTATTAGGAATAATGTACTCACAGTTATTACCAATCGTGCCGCCACTGATGGTGATGTCGATGTGGCCACGACCAAGTCCGACATCTCCTTCCTTGTAGAAGTTGGTGGTGTTTCCTTCGTCGTCTTTATTGTCATCTTGCATAACACCATAATTAGCGGTATTAGTAGACTCAAAGAGTCCATAGCCCACAGAGCCTAATCGTCCGCCGCCATAGACGGAGCCGAGTATGTCACCGCCCTTGATTTCAAGCTTGACGCTGCCAGCCACATTACCCGCTGTATAGGCATCGGCACCGAAGCCACGGCCACCGCCGAATATGTTACCATCGACGTAACTGGTGCCCCACTGGCCGATGGTCGGCCCTGAATGGTCATCATTACCGATAGTCATCTTAACATCACGATGCACATGGCCATCCTCACCACCACCGAACACAGAGCCATAGATGGTGCCACCCGTGATGTTCACCTCCACTTCTTTCACGTTCGTTTTCTTGTTGAAGAGTACGCGCTGGTCGCCCTTACCGGCTCCAAAGAGGTAGCAGGTCAAGGGGTGGGCGGCAATCTGCTTCAGCGTGCGCGGCACGCCAAGCGTGGCCGTGCCACCGAAGTTAACGGTGCATTTGCCGTACACATCGGTCAACTCGTTACCACCATAGATGTTGGTCAGAATATGTCCGCCCGTAATATTCACCTCGGTATTGCCACCTACAGAACCAGCCTCTGGGTGCCATTGGCCCGGACGATACGGAATAACACCACTACCGCCGCCAAACACGTTGCCGTAGAACGTATGACCGTCATCGGCTGTCGTGCGACCGCCCTTGGAGTCATAATTTGTAGTTCCGTAATACTTGTCCCATGGCGCATATTTGCCAGCTCCTGTAGCTTGTCCGTATGGCCAGCTGGCACATTCGGGCAGAGAATGATCATTATAGTATTTGTCATGCACTAATGCATATAAATCGGGTTCTTTCGTTGCGTCTGGAATCAGATTTCCTGCTGCCCACTCTGCTGCCGTATAGGGACGATTGACACCCATGGGAATTTCTGGTGTCTCCAGTTTGTCAAGATAGATACCATTATTATCCATTTGCACATAGCCATTGCCAATCTGGCAATTACCCTGAATATTCACTTGCGTATCGTGCTGCACATAGCCATTCTCGCTGCCACCATAGACGGAACCCTTGACGAAGGCGTTTTCTTCGATAGTAACGTAGGTCTGGGTGGCTAAGCCCAGCGTTTCAACATACGGAAGGTAACCTTCTTCATTTGTGCCAGCTATCGCTTCGTTCTTTGACAAATATTCCTGTTTGGTATTGCCCGGTGTCACTCGCCAAGCTTTTTTATCATCCGCATAACCTTCGTATGGCAGCACTCCCTTTCCAGCACCAAACACGTGGCCCATGTCATCGGGATAGCCAGTAGCAGTCATCACCATAGCAGCATCAGGACCGATGACGGCATTGTCGCGGACAATGACGGTGCAATAGCCACTGCCTTGGTTTGCCAATGACTCAGGCAGTCCCTGAGCGTTAATGTTATATTTGCCCACCGAGGCTATCTCGCCGCCGCCATAGACGCTCTTCTTCACCTTGGCCTCGCCCTGGACGGTGACATAACTGTTGCCGCGCGCCAGTGCTGAGTAGCCGTGGGTATTGACACCTTTGCCAGCACCGAAGACATTGCCCGTGATAACAGGCTTACTATTTGCGTCGTTTTCACAACCTATCGTCACCGAAGTATCCTCTTCCACACGGCCTTTCTCACCGCCGCCATAGACATGGCCGTGGTCAGCATTGCCATCACCGATGGTGCCGTTACCGATAGCGACATTCGTGTTCTTGGTCACCATAGCTTTTCCGCACCTGAAGGCACCAGGCAAAGCGTCTGTGCCTACTGGTTCAGCTGCTTCACCCATGCCACCGCCGTACACATTGCCGCCGATAAATATGCCAAGAGCATTTGCTGGAGTAAATGACACGCTTGTATAGTTATACCTTCCAATGGGGTTATTCTGATCATCAAGTATTTCCTCTCCCTTGACAGCACCGATGTTCACGAAAGTGCTGCCTTCTATGTCAATCACATCTATATCTTTATTATTACTATCTTTAGCAAGATGAGTTTTACCCACATTGGCCAGTTTACCGCCGCCATAGACATTGCCAGTGATGTAGGCACCCTGGACATCTGATTCCAGTGTTTGGGGAGTAACCCCGTCTTGTTCATATTGTACCTTGTATTCACCATTTTCTTGAGCAAACACATATACTGATTCCTTGGTTTTCGTACCGATATTGACCGTGGTGTTGCCATAGACAGCAGCAGCATCACCACCACCATAGACATCGCCAATCTCACCCAAAGCATTGGCATTTCCTGTTTGACCATTGCGACTAATTTCACTGGCATGGGCACCGGGAATCATGTTGATGTTCACCGTCGGATTGCCATATACGGTAGCAGTGGTACCATAGCCTCCACCAAACACCTCTCTGATGCGGGTGCAGGAGATGATGTTCAATACAGGCGGGGCGTATCCTTCAAATTTATTGTCTCCGGTTATTGGAAAGACTGTCCAAGATGCTTCGCCAGATTCACTATATGAATAGGTCTTCACAGGCAGATGAGGATCATCTGCAGATTCTCTTGGAACAAGTTGGAGTTTGCCAACTGATGACAGTACAGCATGCTCATTGGTATCCCCTTTGCCATTGCCATTTTCAGCTTCGGTTTCTTCAGTTTTCACATAATAGCCATATTGCGAGTAGGCAGCATTGTTTCCGCAGAGATAAAGATGGTCGATATTGAGGGGAATACAGGTCGTTTCCTCGATATTCAGGATAATGTGACCCTTGATGCAACCACCGGCGTTGTTGCCACCGACCACCTTGCCCCAGGTGCCACTGGTGATGGTCAACTCCACGTCGCCATTCACATTGGCGTTGTCAGCACCGCCGAAAACCAGAGGAACTTTCTCGGAAGGTTTACAACCCATGATAATCTTCAGGTCACCATTCACATCGGCATTCTTACCAGCGCCCACCAACTTTGCAACGTCCAAGGTACAAGAACCAGTTCCACCATCGGCAATGTCAATAGTCACGTCTCCATGAACGGTTCCCTTCTCATTACTGCCGCCGTATGCTTCATGCACAGTGCCGCCATAAATCAAGGTGTTTGCGTTGCCATTGACATTGGCGCCAGGGTTTATCGTCCAGGTGCTTCCTTTTTTGTATTTGTCCTTACCGTTACCACCGCCGAAGACGCTGCCAATCTCGTAACAACTATTGATATCCACCATCGTCTCAGGAACAGCAGCGGCATTACCGCCACCATAGACCGTCTGGATGCTGGTGGCATCACATCCGTTAATGATGACATGCGCCTTTTTGCCCGCTGCCTCGTAGGGCGCCAAGTTACCGCCACCATACACAGCAGCAACTTCATAGGTTGGAGTCACATACCCAGTGGCAGTTTCATAATCATCCGGGTGGTCATCCATTATAGCTTTATTGGCCGCTTTTACTCCCGCAGTCGTTCTTGCTTGTGTACCGCCATTACCAGCAACAGTCCTCCATACCATCACCGTCACATCGCCCTGCGGCGAACCCAACAGATTGTTACAGCCGAACACTCGACCGCTCTTAATCACCTGTACAGGCGTTTCGCTTGTGCCAGCATTATCGTAAGTGGTATAGAAGGAAGTGGCAGTTGATCCACCATTACTACCCAGAGTCACATTGATATCACCCCACACCACGGCTTCAATGTCTTTCGCCGCAATAGTATTCTGAACATCGTAAAAGCCCGTCTTTTGTCCTAATCCGCCACCGTAGGCATCGCCCTTGATGGTGCCACCAGTCAGGTCAACGGAGGTTGTGTAATAAGCAGAACCCTCAGTATGAGCCCATGTGGCTTCTTGACGATAATAGATAGTACCTCCATCTGCCGTTGCACTTTCGTCCGTGATTTTTGTGTATGTATATTTACCATCAGTCTCTGTCCTTGTGTATAGACCGGTTACGGAAGCACCTGCTGTTAGCCCGGTGACTTCCACATAGCCGTTCACATCCCAGTTGCCGAGGTTCGTATCTGCCAAAGCACCGCCGCCATAGACATCCTGTTCCACGGTGCCGGCAACCATGTTTACATCCACGTTTCCTAAGGTAACACCCCTCTGGCCACCGCCATAGACAGAGCCATAGACGGTAGGAGTGCCCGAAGCAGTGATAGTCCCTGTCGTCTCATTCGGTGTCCACGTACCACCGATGGTCACATGGGGATGGCTGGTCAAGGCCAGCGTCTTCAGGAATGCAAGATAATCAGCTTCTGTTTTATAATATCTCTTGATAAACTTCTGTCCTTCATATCCTTCTGCATAAGTTTCCCAATAATCCCATGTGTCACCTGGGGTATCACTTGGACGGTTTTCATAGATCTGCATACTATAAACATCCTTATAACTTAAAGAATTATAATGAGGCGTGACACCCTTACAGGCACCATAAACATTGTGCCCTGTGCCACTTTCCCCAATCTTAGCATTATCTTTGATGTTGACGATACATGTTCCGCCGGTTTTGGGTTTTGTCGGTAATCCACCAACTACTTCAAATTTTCCCACCGAAGCAATCTCGCCTCCGCCATAGACGCTACCGCCTACCTGGGCAGTGCCCTGAACAGTGACAGCAGCGTTGCCACGCACCAAGGCTGAGTAGCCATGAGTCGCCAAACCAGCACCGGCACCGAATACGTTGCCCGCGATAGTGGGGGCATTTGTTGCTCCTCCTCCAGAACTAGAGCCTTCTCCCTCCCCTGAACCAGAGCCTCCTCCTGCGGGAGCAACTCCTATCGTCACGATCGCATCAGTTTCCACACGGCCCACCTGACCGCCGCCATAGACGGTACCATTCACCGTGCCGGCAGTGATGGTGACATTCGCTTGGTACGCAATGGCTTTCTCACACCACCATGTTTCGCCAGAACCCTTACCTGCTCCATACACATTACCTTTAGTGAATGTACCATCTGAATTCTGTGTAACGCCAGTGCCTATCGTACCTCCGTTGATAGTAACATTGCAAACACCTGTGTTATTCCAACTGTAGCTATCAGGGTCTGGGGCTGGGTCAGTTTGATCAGTCCACATGTAATTGTAACTGGCGTTCTTCTTAATTCTACCCACATCGCCCAAGCTTCCACCGCCATAAACGCTGCCGTCAACAGTACCGTCACTGATAGTGAGGTTGGTGTTTATCCTCACTCGTCCGGCTTCTGCGAAAGAAAGAAGGCCTTTTCCGCCACCAAAGACATCACCATTAACAGTGCCTTTCAGCATATTTACTGCAGTACTGTAATACACAAAACCGCTCTCGCTGCCACCATAGACAGTGCCCTTGACGATAGGAGCATTGGTAGAAGCGGTGATACTTGGCGACTCCCCTGTCGTTTCTCTCTTTCCGCCAATGACGACATCGGTCTCAGAGGCTCGGCCCAGCGTCTCAACATATTTAAGGTAATCGTCGTTAGTAGCAAAAAACTCCCAAACCATTTCGGTATCTACATTTCCGTCTTCATCGACATAATAATCCCAAACTTCTCCTCGGTTGCCATCATTATGATCCTCATTCTTGTACACCATACGTTTGGACCTGGCCTCATCATCTTCAGTATTATTATAAATAGGCGTAACCCCCTGACCGGCACCATACACATCGCCTGTGTTGGCTTCTTTTCCGATAACGGCATTATCTTGAATATTGACGGTACATTTTCCACCGGCTTTCAATGAATATGGCATTCCTATTCTTACTTCTGGATGTTCTGTGTCTCCCGCCAAACGAACATTATATCTGCCTACCGTCGCTTTCTCTCCGCCGCCATGGACATTTTGCCAGACCTGTGCTTTACCCTGAATGGTGACAGTAGCATTACCACGTACTAATGCCGAGTATCCATGCGTCTCTACACCCTTACCGGCACCGAACACATGACCTTTGACGATGGGTGTTAAAGATTCATCTCCTTCTGTTCCTATCGTCACGATGGTATTCCGTTCCACGCGGCCAACTTCACCGCCGCCATAAACGTCACCTTCCACCGTGCCGTTAGTGATGATGACTGTCGTTCCACCATCAAGTGGAACGTATGGATCTTGTTCTGTTCCAGAACCAGATGTGCCTGTGTTTTCCACTCCCACCATGGCTTTATCGCAAGTGAAATTGTCAGCCTTACCCTTTCCGCCTCCGAACACACTACCATTGACTGTGCCGGTGCTCATGTTCACCTCGGTATTTTCCTTCACATCGGCCAGGTTTCCGCCGCCGTAGACATTGCCGTGAACGATGACTCTTGGAGTTGACTGAACATCATCTTCTGCCATTGCATTGGCATACGTCACAAACATCAGCGTTCCCGCAAACACCGCCTTTAAGGCTTTCGAAAGACTGTTGTTCATATCTTGCTTCATATCTTAATCTTATATATTCTGTTGTTATCGTTCAATGATGTGACACTTTATATCGTCACTTCAAAGATTCGTTTCCCTTGATTCTCTATCCACTGAGGTTCCGTCGACTTCCGCTTCTTCGAGAAGTCGAAGGTAACGAGATAGCCTTCTGCCGTGCCTCGCGCCGTAAGATATGAGGCCAGTTGGTCGCGCCCCTGCTCTTCATACTTCTCGCCACGCCATATCTTCAGTTCGATAATAAACTCCTCGCTGCCGTAGGTCACCACCAGGTCCATGCGCCGGTTGTCGCGGGTCTGCGGCTCCACATAGTAGAACCCCGTGCCGTTGATGATGGGTTTCAGGAACGTGAGGAACAGCAGGCGGCCCTCCCTTTCCAGGAACGGCACCGTACTCTCGCGGTATTCCTCATGCATCAGTTCGGCAAAGCGTGTAATGACCAGCTCCATATCGAGCCGCCCGTTGCGCACATAGTTCATCTGGATGCGCAACTTACCCAAGTCGTTGATGGTTTGTTCGGCAATGAAGTAATTGTTGAGCACCTCCTCAAAGATGATGTTGTGGATGCGCACCTTCCGCCTTGCGTCATATCTGATGATGCTGAACATCGTGGCGAAGTCCATCACGGGGTTGTTCATGTCGTAGGTCACCTCCTCACCGTTGATGGAGATGGCAAAGATAAACTGCTTCAACTCCGGATAGTTCTCCAAGTTCTTCGTCAGGCTGGTGAAGAGGGTGTTCTTCTCCAAAATGGTCTGCTTCGTGGCCGTCTGCACGCCATTGATGGTCCAGTCTTTGTCCAGTTGCTCGTCAATCACCTTGCAGATTTTACTCACAAGGAAGGGATAGCCTGTAGTATATTTGTATATTTCCTCACTCACGGCAGGAATGTCCATGCCCGTGTGCTCGTCCTTTTCGTAGTCAGAGAGCATCTGGGCTATCTCTTCGGGGTGGAAGGTCATGTCGATGTTGAAGTCTGCCGCAATGTTCCAAGGCGAATTATACTTCTTCTCAGCTTCCGGACGGAGTTTCACCTTCAGGTTCTTCACGTCGTACACCCCTGCCAGAATCACGCTATGGAACGTGCTGCTCATGCCCTGCAGATCGCGCTCCAGGTATCTGTTGCGCAGCATTCCGAGGAAATTCAGGAACAGCTGGTTGTCGCTACTCTTGTCAACCTCGTCGATGGTCACAACGACAGGTTTCGGCGCCTCCCTACAAAAATCAGTTATCAGCAGTGCCAGCTCGTCCATCGACTTCGCCGTATTGTTCTGCCAAATGCCTACCAGTGCGTCGTTTTCCTTCTGTGAGGTAAGGTAGCGGCCCATCAAATTTGAATAGGTTTTGACGAAAGCCTCTTCCGATGTGAATGGACTGTCGCCAAGTCCCTCAAAACTCATTGGCACGACAATATATCGTTCCGACAGCCGCCGCCAAATCATGTAAAGCGTCGTCGTCTTGCCAAACTGCCGTGCACGGTTGATGGTGAAATACTTGCCCTTGTCTATCAGGGCTTCAACGGCCTTAAACCGTTTCTCCGTATTCACCATATAGTGCCACTGCGGGTTGCAACTGCCTGTGATATTGAATTCCTTTTTCATTCTTCAATTTTCAATTCTCAATCTTTCTGCCTTACAATCATGGTTCTGGATCCGGGGTCACAGGGGGAGTAACGGGTGGCGTTTCTCTGATGGTCACCGTCGCACTACCTTCCACGAGGCCTTCGTTTCCACCACCGAATACGTTGCCGTATACCTGGGCATTGCCCTGAAGGATGACGGTAGTGTTACCGCTATCGTCTACACCATTCTTTTTCTTGACGGCACTGGCATCACCGCCACCATAGACACTGCCATCAATCACACAGTCTTCGCCAAGAGTTATTGTCGCATTGCCGCTCACAGCTCCAAGATCTTCGAGTGATTCTGTGGTAAGTACATACCATTTACCGTCATCTGTATCGGGATATCTGAAGACGGATTTTTGTTTTGTAGTTGTACTGGTGCCTGGAGGAATAACTACACCTTCGGGGAACACCGTCCCGGAGGCATTCTTGTAGCACCATGTGTACATGCGGTCTTTTCCGCCATCTTGATAATATTTGAGTGAGCCTTGCTCGGCAACGTTACCAGCATTATCCTTCTTTGGGAATTTTACTGTACTCTTTTCGTGAACAGGGAAAGAAGGAATGCTGGCAGAATAGCCCCCCGCAAAGGCAGAACCGTTAACATGCGTATTACCCTTTAAAATTGACGTAATATTGCCTTTCACATTGGCCAGATTGCCACCACCGAAGAAGTCTCCTATGATAGTGCAATCGGTCAGGGTACTAGTCACATCACCAGTAACGGTAGTGCCGAACTGTGCCCATCGATAATACAATCGAATCACGTCATCTTTAGTATTTAAACCGTTAGACGCATTAAACACCTCAAATTCATATTCTGCGTGGTATCCCCAATTTTCATTTTCGTTGTTTTTGTAAGCAGCATTGACATTTTCTTGGTTAAGAGGGGTGAATTCATTGAACTTTGGAGTGTAATTACCATTAGCAGTCGTCCATTCAGAGTCAGAAGTAGGGAACTCTCTCGTATTATCATACTTATTTTCCCGATAATAGCTGGTACCACCATTTCCACCGCCATAGAACACGCCAAACGTCGTTCCTGTAGCTTTCGTTGTAACGGTTTCAAAAACGCCGCTGCTTACCTCCGTCATTTTGCCTACCATCGGTCCACCACAATATTTATCTACAAGACTATTATTGATTGTCACATCTATTTTCCCTGTAACGGGTTTGGCGGCATTGATGCCACCTCCATAAAACTCACGGATAATAGCGTGGTCAATCTCAAATGTGACATCACCATCAACTTGCTCATAGCCTGCTCCAGCCAGCGTACCAAATTTCCCACCATTAATATAGCAATGTGGGTTGTCGGCATTGACTACATCTTTGATGTTATATATACCAGAAAGGTAAAATTCCGGATAGTCTCCACCAATCGCATTGACAACACAGTGACGAACAAATTGAGTTGAAGAAATGTTAGAAGCATGTAAGCCTGGGGTGAAACGCTTCATGCGAAAGTGACCGCCTAAAAGGAAATAACTTACCTTATCTTTAGGGCCTTGGCGAACCACTATTTGCTCAAAATGACCTCCATTAAGAATTATTGGAGATTCCACCCTATTTATGCCGTCGGCATCATACTCAAACTGCGTGGTATGCATGAACGATGTCTCTGTGATTTCAAAATGCCCTCGTGGCACCATAAGGCCAATGGCGTATGCAAGGGTGTTGGTACGAATGGCAAGACCAAGCTCCGGGATAGGCAGGAAGTCAAAACGTACAGGGTGTATGGCAGGACGGTTGGTATAGTTTCGTTGTTGAAACTGTAGACAATAGTCCGGCTCATTATCAAGATCAAGGTCGCAACTCATGATGGTAAAGGGACGGGGACCATCATTACTTAAACTCGCACCACGGTTTTTCACCTGTACATTGCCCACAAGAACAATGGCTTGGTCATACACTGTGTATGAGGAATTTTTCGTTAGGGCGCCAATGGCAGCTTGTAAATCTTCCTTTACTGTATAAGTCTGAAAGTTCGAGGGCAACGTGCCAGCCGGTGCGAAGGCAGAACCAAAGTCTGCAGGAGCGCCACTATCGTTTGTTTTTCCATCTCTACCATCAGCAGCAACATTAGCCACATTCACCCGATCCATATAATGACCTTTGTTGTGCAGGTAGACAGCCTTACCCCAATAAGCCTCAATAGAAATTGCGGTCACTCCTTCCGGCACATAGTAATACCCGCCTTGGGCAAAGACACGTCCGCTCTTGCTGTAGAGGTCTTTGTTGGTGCATTTACGGTCAGCAAAGTTAAAACCGTCCTCCCATGCGGAGGTGGATATTTCATCTGGTGTGACCGTACCTGCGGATACACTACTGGTAGCAGTGGGGACGCTTGTCACAGCATACCCTTTGAAAGAACCTGGCGTGCCTCCCGTAACACTTATTATCTTCCATCCAGTCACCACGTAGTCCTTGTAGTTCCCACCATAACGTTTGTCCCACTCGGTAGCAGCATCTGCAGTCGGGTCACCAAACTGCTCATTATAATAGGGCAACTGAATCTTGGCATAGCAATAGTCATGGTTCAATGTGTCCATATCCATTACGACTTCAGATGACAAAAGCTTGGTTGTTGCGCCATCCCCAGCATGTTTGGCACCTGCGTTGACGGTGACACTGATAGTACCGAGTTTTTTGCCCTGATAAGGTTCTGCTGATGCCCTGCTAACCTTTTGTTGGGTCTTGGGGTTCCACACATATTCCTTGTCTTGATTGATGACGGACGGGTATTTGCCCCATTTCTTCAATATGGGATAAGGAGCAATCTCTTGGTCAAGCACCCACTTGGCAATCAAGGCTGTATCTGCGGCAGTCTGTACTGCTTCATTGGGATCTGTAGAAGTAACCTTTTTATCAGTTACCCAATATGTACATAGTTGACGATTACTGTTCAATATGCTACGGTAGTATTCGAATCGAGTCAGATACTCTTCATCGGCAGGCAAAGTGCAGTAATAGTCAGCAAAACCGGTATAACCGTCGTCAAAGGTGACATCCTTGCCATTACGGTAATAATTGTAACCATTGATACCCGTGGCTCCTGCATTGCTTATTACTTGACCTCCATAGACAGGCTTCATGGTTGTGCGTGATCCGCCAGTGATATTACCATAGAACATACAGTTCATCACCATTGTCTTGAGGTAATGGTCAGTATCAGTGGCATCAGCGTTTGTAGCCACAGCATTATTTCCTACGATGCCACCCATCATTGTGCCACCAGAGACGTTGGCATAGCTGAAGCAGTTGATGACGCGGGTGTTGCCGCTAATCAGTCCGACAATACCGCCCACATTGGCAGAGCCGATAACGTGACTGCCTGTGAAACCTGTGACATTGCCCTCATCATCACGCTCGGTGGTAGTGGGCAGAACGCCACAGTTGTAGATTCGGGTATCGCCTGTAGCTTGACAGCAGATAGCACCGGCATTATTATCAGCATTGCCTGCGTTGATGGAAGCCGTTTTAACGATAACGTTCTTGATAGTGGCTCCCTCGGCGTACGCCACGAGCGGACGGCCGACGCCGTCGATGGTAATCAGCTTGCCGTCGATGGTTCCCCTGAAAGGATTGGCTTTAGTACCGATAACCTTTGTAACATCAAAACCTTTGTCCTCGTCAAAAAGATAGTAGCCATTCATGTCGGTGATTTCATCCGAACTGCTAATCGTTATTGGGGTTCCTGAAGGTATCTGGGAAGAAGTAGAGGGAAGGACAAACAGGGTGGTCTGTGTTCCTTTTTCGTCACCGTAAGGTTTTGCATTCTGCTGAGTTTCGAGGGTGGCAAATGACTCCACAACGTTATGGTGGTCAAAGCGGGGCATCAGTCGTATGTTTCCGTTATCGTCACTGACAGCCATGAAGGTTGAGTTCGTGACATGCGGTATCTGGTAGCCCGTGCCTGAATCATAATAGTTGGTGACATTAAAAACTGGTGTGTATTCTTGCAACCCCAAAGTCTTTGCACCCTCGTAGGTCGATACCAGTCCACCACTGCCGTCAAGTCCAGCACCAGTAGCATTGGTCGTGAATAGCTTGCCCGAATACTCTACCTTTGCACTTTCTATCTGCAGGTTATAGGGGTCGAAGCCGTTCTGGCCGTTCGTCTTGTCGTACACGGCCTCTTCTGTTGTATTGGTATAATAGTCTGACTCTGTGTCTGCCTGTGACTTTTCACCATATTTGGCCACCCCGTCGCCACTATAGTGATAGCCCATCTCGGTGTCTATATTGACATTGGGCTTGACGTACCAGAGTAATTCAGGGTCGGCAGCAGAAACGTCAGGAACATCGGCCACAGGCTCGAGAGTAATGTTAGTACCGTCGGTGGTTTTGGCATAGTTCTCGCCTTGTCTGATGAGATATTTCGAGACCCTTTCATTTTGGTTTTCTGCTTTGGGTTTATAGCCGCCACGATAGGTAGCCATCACCTCGTAAGTAACATAGAGATCGGACAATGTACCCCCGGAGAACACCTCTGGATAGTCGGCCAAAGAGGTTCCCTCGCCCTTGTGCTGGGCATTCTTTTTTGAGTCACTTTGGTCTCGGATTGGCTTATATTTATGATAGCCGTCATCCTTTCTAAAGTTTGTCCAGAAATGATACTTCTTCACCATCGGACTGTCATACTTCCTAAGTTCGGTAGCGTAGTCCTCCTTGTCGGAAGTACGGTTGGTAATGGGTTTGCGCATCACCTCCCATCCGTGCTGGTCAAGCAGAATAAGCGCACCGTCGAGTTCGTATTCCTCCAGATCGAAGTCACCGTTATAGCTGCCTGCCGTCTCCGTACCTACGCCGATAGTCTGGAACCAGTGTGGGCCATAGCCGAAGGATTTTGAGGAGCTGGCCCATGTCGAGCCGTTTGCCCATACGTTGTAAGTATGCCATCCTTTACCTGTCACGAGAGCATCTGTCATCTGGGCATCTGACGGAGTGTCCTCGCCAGCAGTGAATGAATTATCATAATCATGGATTACGTTAGCCGCCGTAGGATTGGTTTTCCAGTAGTTCTCAAACGAGGTGACGGTATGCCGCACATCGTTAGAGGCATTGCCATCGAGATCATCCACAACGTCGGAGGTCACCAATTTGAAGTGACCGTTATCACCGTTAAGAATCATATAGTCGGTAGGCTTATGACGCACAGCATGGGCATCGTCAGAATCATCATAGACTGAAGGATTGTTGCTGATGACGCCAGTAACCACTTCGGTGTATCCCTTTGGCTTGTAGGTACGCAGATACGAGTGGTGTGATTCTTCCTTACCGTCGGTTTTTGTCTGAAGCGAAGAAATCCTCAGACGGTAGGGGTCACCGCCTTCCAAGTACCAGGCCCAACGGGTACGGGTACTGCCCACCGCTCCTTCCGTTGCGTCTAACTTGTCCTGTCCGTAGACGAAGAGGCCGCCCTCACCGTTGATGTAGGGATAAATTCCCCAATCAGAAGTAGCCTCAAAACCATCGTCTTTCTCCTGATTGAACTTGGTACCGCTGACAAACTTCAGCAGGTATTTCTTTCCGTCGGTAGCACGATTCTCAGAACCGTCAAGGTCGTATGTATTGTTGGGATCGTAGGTCACATAGATGTCAGCAGGGGCAGAGGCGAAATCTGTAATTGGGGTTACTCCACTTCTCAGCGTATAAACACCGTCGTGTACCCTGAAGTCCTCATGCTTATAGAAATGATAGGTCTCCACCAGCGGACTCTTCCATTGGTCCGGCACGTCGAGATCAGTGAATTCACCGCTCTGCTCAACGACGATGCGTCCGCTCATGTCGATAATATGGAAGGTTGTAGTCCGCTGCACTGCCTTGAGCAGCACCTGAATGGCGGCATGGCCATGACTGTAGTCACCGCTGGGCAGCAGACCGACGTCGTTGACACGGCCCACGTTGTAGTAGGTGCTGGAACTTATGTCTTCTCCTGTAGCGGCCATCAGCTCTACCTGGTCGGTAAAGTCCTCAGGGACGCCACTAGGACGAGCCACACTGCCACCAAAGAGGATAAAGTTTGACACTGCACCTAATGTGAGCGAGGGCGATGGATCTGTGCTCCATTTGAAATGATGCCTATTGTCATCCACGTTGTATATCTGCACACGGTATGGGTCGCCGCCCGTCACTACCCATCGATAGTTGTCAGCCTCGCCACCGTCGGTGCTGGAATGCATCAAGTTCTTATTTTGGTCATAGACATATTCGCCGTTCACCTGCATCATAAAGGGGCGGGCACCACGCAAATGTAGCGGTTTGGCGTCGAGAAGTTCAGGGGTAATGGTATACGATACATAGATGTTTCGTTCCACTGCTGGTGTACTTTCAATGACATTGGCATCGAGCAGGTTGTCACGCGAGCCTTCTGTAAATGCCTTATAGAACGTCACCGTCTCATCCTCAAGATAGGGGCTACGGATAGCTTCCGGGATGCTGGTATAATCGTTATTAAGCGCTAAGCCCACATCTTGATTATTCACGGTGTACTTAATGGCGATGTGTCCCTGAGTGTCTACGATGTTGTAGGTGTAGTTGGTCTTCAAAGGTATGAATCTGAGGTCGCAGCCACTATAGTCACTACTTCCATACTTATGGTAACGGATTTTGTAACCAGTATCATTATTATTGAGGTAACCATGACCGAATTCGTCACGTCCATCTGTATTGGCTGATTGAGTCATACCATCGGCCACAACTAAACGATAGGTACCGCTGGTGTCGCCATTGAGCAGGGCAAATGTCCATACCTTATTATTTTGCGCAGTAGACAGAGTATTTATAAAACGGACGTTGCCAAAATTGGCATCACTTGTGGCTGAGAGATAGTAACCCAAACAAGCACTACTCCTGGTTTGTATCGTTATCTGATAAGGGTCTTTAATATTGAGTTGTAAAAGGAACTCAGAGCCTGTTGGATTGTCTTCTTCATATGAGTTTGCATTTATCTCTTTGTTATATGTAGTTTGCTTGAAATATTTCCCATTAGAGAACAGGATTCTGTAAATGCCACCATCTTCCAGATCAACCGTGCTGAAAGCATCTTCATCAAGTTCGTAGGTGACGTAAACATGATCACCATCTGATAACGCATCGCCAACATTAAGCGAAGATTCGAGAGTACTGGAGCTGTAATACGCAAAATTCTTTGCCAGCGGACTCTTGTATTTTTCAGGCATGCCCACGGTTACGTTGTTTCCTGTGACAGTGAACTTCAGTGCCTCGGTACGATTGGTGGTTAGCTGACCATTATCGTTCAAGCGGCCCAAGTTGATAATATGGTAAGTGACTGTGATCTCTCCATCCTTCCTCAAATTTGTGAAAGTGGCTGTCCTGACCCAAAGATTGAGTTTGGAGTCAAGTGTGACGGTGTAGTCACGCTTTTCGGAAAGGTTTTGGGGATCATTGCCGTCGAGCGTAAGTTCGTTGGAGATTTCCAAGCCACGAGTAGATCTCACACTGGCAGGGAGAACGGCATAGACTTTGATGTCATCCTTCGAGATGGAGTAGTTCTTCTTGGGTGTGACGGTCAGGGTGACGATGACCTTGGTCTCGTCCTTTTCATCCGGTTCCTGGCTCACCTCGATAGTTCCACCCTTTCCCGAGAACACGTCATCACCGTTCTCTCCGAATAGCACTTTTACATCTGCATAAGCGCCCATGCTGAACATCATCAGCATGATCACCGTGAATAACTTCGTCATTATATTGTTCATATTTCGTGTCATATTTTTTATCGTTATCTTGTTTCTTTATTATCTTCGTTTGTCGTTGAAATATACGCCTGGCCTGCAAGCTGTGAAAGTTTGCTTTGTATCAGCATCAGCAGACCCGTAGCAGATACACCCGTAGGCAGGGGCTTCAGCACAGCTTCCTTATCACCCTTTAGTGTATTCTCACCGAAGAGGAGCATTATTCCTGCATGCGACTTATTCGTTGTCGTGGCCTTATCCTCCACATCGAATGCCACTTCATTTTTCTCGCTATAAGTAAATCCGAGGTTACGGATATCACCGACACCCATTTTGCAATATCCTCCGAATTGCCTCGTGGCCGATGAGGGAATTCGCTTGATATCGTCTATCCATCCTTCGACAGCCATCCTTGCCACAGAAAAATAGCCTTCGTTGTGCCTTAACGTAAAGGCTGCCAACGAAATCTTTCCATTGAAATCGAGCATAGCCGGCAGGAAAATAGCACGTGCCACATGCTCTGCGTCAAGGAGTCTTTTGTCAGACATAGCGGTTAATCGTTTCTATCGTTGTTAAAACAGATTCTATTGATAAGGGCTGATGATCATGCCCCATGACTTTGTCCTTTCCCTCGGCAAAGTACGAATATTCCTTCAGACCTATACTGATGGCGGCGTTCTTCCGTTGCAACAAGAAAGTGCCGTTTACATTCGGGAACAATGACCAGTCTGCCAGTTCAAGACTATTACAGGAACGAAGCAACTGACCCATGAAATCAGCAATTTCCGGCAATACAGGCTGTGCGTCTTCCCCGTCCCAACCTGGCTGAAGACCAACAAACTCCTTCAGGCGACGCTTCATGTAGCCCAAGTTCTCATCGGCCACTTCAGCCTGTAGCTGAAGATAGACCGCCCGCTTTGTCTCCATCGGCATCTGCGAGGAGTGCAGGTAGCTTATCACCGTATCAAACGTCGTGGGTGAATAAACCGCCACAGGTTCTGAGACCTTCATTGTCTCAATATCTATATTTTCTTCACTCATAACCGTTGTTTCTTGCGTTCATCTTATATAATACGAATGCAAAAGTAAGGAATTTCGGGGAGATAAACAAAGGTTTGAGGTAAAAATTTGTTAAATCAAGGGTTTTGGCGATGAAAAATGCGTACCTTTGCGGGGAAATCAATTAAAAACCACACAAGCTATGCCAAAAAAGAAAAGCGGATTTCCGTATGAGGTCCACCCGACGCCGGCGAAGGGGAAGGACGGCCGGAACATCGTCTACGCCAGACCCGCAAGGGGCTATAAGATGAGCATGAAGGGCGTCGACGAGTTTTGTCACAAATATTACAACACGAGGGACGGCGAGATCACGTATGCGCTTGAGCAGTTCCTGAAGGGGGCCGCCGAACTGATGGCCAGGGGCTACAGGATCGACACGCCCATCGGCTCGTTCGTGCCGAAGCTGGGACTGAGGCGGGAGATCACGGATGCCGACGAGGTGAAGAACAGCGACGTGGTGCTCGAAGGGGTGGACTACAATCCGGGCAAGATCTGGAACAAATCCATCGAGAAATGGCTCTACGACGGATTCCTCCGCGTGCATAATCCCAACGTACAGGCGCTGATGCAGGATCAGGAGCATCTGGAAAAGGCGTTGAGGGAGTGCCTGAAGAAGGGCTATGCCACCACCAGGTCCTTCGCCTACCACGCCAGCCTGACACAGTACTCGGCACGGAAGCAGCTGGAGGCCTGGACACAGGGTGAGAACCCGAAGCTGACGAAGAGCAGGATGGGCCAGACGGACATCTATACGGAGATATAAAAATACATAAAAGTATGCCCCTCTACACCTTTTTTAGGATAACCGGCTGATAACCAGAGCTATTTTTAGGGGCACACTTTACAAAAAAGTATGCCCCTACTTTACACCCGATCTACACCCGGAATGATTACCGCAGCTTCAGGTAATAGCCGCGGATACCGTTCTTCTTGAATTTCTGCCAGCGCAGTTTCTTGATGCTGTTGCCGAGGTTCGTCACGTTAGGCACGTCGCCTGATTTCAGGTGACTGGCCAGCTCTTTCTGGATGGCAGTCACGGTCCAGAAATTCTCCTGTCGGTGCTGTTCCGTAGGCTTGAAGATCTGCGTGAGCACCATCTCGGGTGCCGACTCCTGCTGATAATGGCTGTTGTGGTTCTGTATCTCCCGTTCGTCAACGTCGGTGAACCAGTAGATGCAGTCGGAATCCTGCAGTTCTGTGACGGCCTGGGCGAAAATCTGCTTGTAGGGAATCTGTCCCGACATGTCCACCTTGCCCGTCACCTCGATGCAGAGGTAGCGGCGGGTGCCGTC
The DNA here is from genome assembly GCA_902776545.1 of uncultured Prevotellaceae bacterium. Classification (GTDB taxonomy): domain Bacteria; phylum Bacteroidota; class Bacteroidia; order Bacteroidales; family Bacteroidaceae; genus Prevotella. Next base: position 55,684 of record CACYQO010000003.1, read on the forward strand.
GCCCGATGGCAACGGGGTCGGGTCGTTGGTGGTGGCGATGAACGAGCAGAGACGGGGCGTCATCGTGTACTGGTCGCTGCGCATCTTACGCACCTGCACGTCCTTCTCCGTCAGCAGACGCTTGATCTTCGCCTGTTCGCGCTGGGTCTTCGAGTCATACTCGTCGATGTTCACCAGCCACATGCGGCCTAAGACACGCTCCACCTGCTCGGCATTGTCCATCTTGATGTCCTTCATATAGTACTCGCGCATCGACGGCGGCAGGATATGGTTGCAGAACTGCGTCTTCAGATAGCCCTGTTCGCCGATGAGGAGCGGCACCATCGAGTTGCCGTAGTCGCGGTTGATGTTCAGGGCCTGGGCCACCATCGCCAGGAACCAGCGGTGGAAATACTGTGGCCAACGGCTGTATTTGGTGGGCAGCCTGCGGGCGAAGTCCTCGATATAGTTGTGCTCGCCGTCCCACTTCCCGCAGCCGGCAAGGAACTCGTGGATGGGGTTGTAGTCGGTGATATGGGCGGACTCGATGTAGGTCCTGATATCACTCATCCAACTCTCGCCACCCTCCTTCATCTCCTCGACGACGATACTTCTTAAGTCTCTGCCTGTCAGTGGTCTCCACTGTTTGAAACGCAGGTCGTTGGGGCGGAACTCGGTCATCTGTTTCACCACGTTGTAGCGCAGCTGGTAACGGCGGTTCAGGAACTCCTCGATGCTTCGCATGATACGCTCTTTCTCGTTCATCTGCGACAAGGGGCGTCCAGCGTAGGGTGTCTTATAGGCGTTGCGGAAGGTCTTCCGGATCACGTCGACGCCGAGGGACTTGAAACGGAGGCCCCAGGTGGCACGCTCCACGCATCCCTCCTCCTGCAGACAGGCCTTGGCGCAGTAGTCGGCAAGCAGCTGCAGACACTTCTCCGTCCGGCCTTCGCTGTCGTCGATGGCCTTCGAGAGACAGGTCTGGAACTCCAGTTCGATGCGCTGGCGCTCGTCGCTGTCGGGATACCACACCACGGTGCCTTTATCGTCGGCCTTCGTACCTGCATAGGCCGTTAACGGGTCATGGGAGTCGCGCACCACGGGCATCGGCTGGGCATCGGGATTGTAGTACAACTGCGGGTCGTAGCTCATGCGGCAGCCGCGGGTGAGGCTCTGCTCGTCTACCAGCAGGTCGCACATGGCCAGCGACGTGTACAGCCGCGCCGCACTCTCGTGGGCATCCTTCAGGAAGGTCACGTAGTCGTTGGCATCTACTGTCCTGGGGGATTTGTAGTCACATTTGACGATGACCTTCAGCGTCACGCCACTCACGCCCGCGAAGGCGAGCATCGTATAGGGTATCTGGCTGACGCGCCGTCGGAGTTCGTCCGTCTGACGGATACCCTGCGGACAGGGTATGTTGAGCATCAACAGACCTGTCGCCGAGGCTGGTTTGTCGAACCCCTTCCGGCCGAAGGTGGTGCTGAACACGAGGTAGGGCAGACTGTCCGTTTCTTGGACGAAGTAGCGGGGCATGCCCTTCTGCATCATCAGGCGCGAGTGGAGCGTGACGCGGGCAATGGGGTCTGCCGCCTCCTTGGTCTTCGTCGAGCGCATCCGCTCCACGATACCGTCCAGTTCCGTAGTGACAGGGGCTCCGAATTCCCCCAGTCTGGTTTTGATCTTCGTTATCTTCATAGATGCAAATATACACATTATTCCCTAATAATATAGCTAAACGGGTATAGATTTAATCATTTTTATCAATAACTGTTGTTCTGATGCCTTCTTCGGGTTGTGGAAGGCATCCCTTACAAGGTAAGAAGGCATCCCTGATAGGGGTAAGGCCCTAACCTCGCAGGGAGTCAACCCTATGTTCTCAACCGTTTGCCTATACCCAAACGACCGTTCGCCTATACCCAAACGACTGTTCGCCTATGCTCAAATACGGTAGCACTATTTTTGTATGGGTGTAGGGCGGGTGTTGAGTAGGGGCACACTTTTTGCGAAGTGTGCCCCCATAATTAGCCCTGACAATCAGATGATTAGCCTAAAAAGGTGTAGAGGGGCAGTGTTTTGCGACCTTATACTTCGTATGAGCTCGCTCACGCTCGATAAAGCATAAGCAAGCTCCTGCTTTATTCTCACTTAACCGCGACCTTTTTGCCGTTATAGATATAGAGGCCGCTGCGGGTGGGAGCGGCATTCAGGCGACGGCCGTTGAGGTCATACCATTGATCTCTTAACATTGAACATTGACCATTGACCATTGAACTTTCGATGGCGGTGGGAGTGCCGTCGGCGGGGTTGCCGATGGTGAGGAACGAACGGGTCTTCGTGAGCGGCTCTTTCTGCGGCTCAGACTCCTTTTCTTCGGGCAGCTGGAGATAGATGCCACCTTCGGGAATCGTACCGGCCTGCGAGAAGTAGAACACATCGTTGAAGAGCAGATACACCTGTCCGATTTCCACCTTCTTGCCACCCTCTGGTGCCACATACAGGATACTCTTGTACGTCTTACCCTCGTCAGAAGCCTTCGCCGTACGGAAGTCATCGCCCTTCAGTTCCTTGCTCAGCAGCAGCACGGGCAGATTGGCGGGGATGATATCCTCTATCTCCTCCACGATGACCGAGTTATCCTTCACGCCCGTCACGGCCAACACATTCAGCATAGAAGGTTTCACGAGCGGCTCGTCGAAGACATAGGTGTCGTAGCTGTTGTTCTCACCGAAGGCGACGCCCTTCATCTCCACACCCGTCGTGCTGGTGATCTCCACGTCCTGCCACGCGTCGAGCGTCAGGTACTCGTTATAGAGGTTGCCGGCCACATCGACGGTCAGTCCCTTCACGGCGGGCAGCGCGTCCTTACCGAGACTGACAGGAGCCTCATCATTCTGTATCTCCACGTTCGTCAGGGCCGTAAAGCCGTTGAGCAGGCCGTCCCCTATCCCATCGATGCCTTTCCCGAAGACCACCTGGGTGATCTGCTCGCTCCTGTCACCCCAGGGCACACCGGCCTTACCCAATGCGGCACTGCCCTCACCGCTGATGGTCAGCGTCTTCTCCGTCTCACCGGTCAGTTCCCAGGTGATACCCCCGTCAAGGGTGCCGGATACCAGCGAATGGAAGGTAGCCTCCATCACCCAGGCCCCGAGGCCCTCAGGCACAGTGAACGTATAGTCACGCTCCTCCGAGAGGTCCTTGGGATCGTCGCCCTCAAGGGTGAGTGGCTTTGCCAACGGGGGCTCCTCATCACCACGGGTCGTACTCGGATTGGGATTGACCGTAGGCACCACCACGATGTCACTCTTGGCAATGTAATAGTCCGTTGCCGGCGTCACGGTGATGGTCACCTTCTGTCCATCCTGCGACTTCTCGACGATCGTACCGCCCTTAAACTCACCGATGGCTACCACCACCTGAGCCTTCACAACCATGCTGACCATCAACATCAACACGATTCCAAACAGTCTTTTCATTGTCTTCATATCTTATCCTTTCTTTTATTTATTATCTGTGTTAATTTATTTCTTCTTGTCAATCTGTGTAATCTGTGGCTACTTTTTCACCGTTACTTTCTTCGTGTACTTGCCATCAAGCGTATGCACGATGTACATGCCCGAGAAGTCCGCCTGAACCTCCACGGTCTGTCCCGGCTTCACGGAGAACGTAGCCACCGTGATACCTGCCGGTGTGACGACACGCATATCTTCAGTAAACTTCAGCGACGATTCCACATAGATCTTATCCTTCTTCGTCCAGATGCGCAGGCCGCCGTTCAGTTCCTCCTTCGTCGGGTCGCCATGCTCCTCGACACCCTTCAGCTCATACTGCATACTGCCGAAGACAATCTTTTCGACGGTACGTGTCGATCTGGTACCATTCGTATCTTTCACAAAGAATGGCCTGAAGGCTTTTACTTCTATATCGGCAGTACTGACAGTCGGGATGATGTCGTAGCTGCTGCCCGTGGCGCTGAGCGTATAGGTGTTCGCGGTGCCTGCTGCAAACGACTCGTTCAGGTAGCTGGGCTTGAAGCGGTAGGAATCTGCGGCAACACCCGTCTCATCGTCGCTCACGCCAATGGTCGTCTCACCCGGCTTCGAGGCGAAGGTCAAGGTCTGTGCCTCGAGCTTCTTGGGATAGACAGACATTGCCGTCGCGGCCTCGAAGTTTCCGCTGAGGTCGAACTCGTAGAAGCGTTCGCCCGGCAAGCCGATGATGTAAGGCATGGCGGCTGCCATACGCGGATAGTCGTAGTACGTGTGGGCATACTTGTAGTAGTCGCGATTGGCATCGTCCTCCTGATAGTCATCACCGTTCTGGTCGTCGTAGTTGTTGTGAGAGTAATAGTAGTCCCAGAGGAAGGTGTTGGTATAGTCCTTATCACCGTCTGTCTTGAGCGCATCGGGATAGTTGAACGTAGCCTCGAACACCTTGGCGTTGGAAGATACACTTCCGCCACGATAGTCGCGCAGCCAATACTCGTGGCCGACGTTGTGGTTGGCATCGTCGTCATTGCTCTTCTTATAGAAGTGTGTCAGCTCACCTTTGTCGTTGGTGGTGACTATCTCTACCTTGAAGGGCAGGCTGATACCCTCCCAGCCCTTGGTGGTGCGCACGAGCGGGGTAGACTCATTATTGTCATGGTCAATCCACTCGATGTCAACGTAGTTGTCGGGCTTGCGCTGGTACCACATGCGCTGACCATCGGCGAACGTGTAGGAAATCGGCGCATTGAAGTCCTGCTTGTCTATCAGCACATGGTCGTTGAGGGCCACGAACTCGTCTTCCGCCTGTTTCTGCACCCTGTGGCCGCGGATAGCGTCGGCCTCAGCATCGCGCTCAGCGACGGTGTGGTAGCGATAGGTGTCAGAGTAAGTGCTGTTGGCCGGAGCCTTTGCCGTCTCCACGTATTGTTCGTCGTGCAGATAGTTGGCCACCACATGGTCTGTCTGCCTTGCCGCATCGGTGCTGGTCATGGTGTATGCCAGCAGGTTACGCGTCAGGTCGGCGTACAAGCCCTGCAGCCCGCCGTCGTCGAGCAGTGGCGGGAAGAAGGCACCGCCGGTGATGTCAGCATAGGGTGCCGACGTGTCTGAACCCTGTTCATAACCATGTGCCAGGTCTCCGTTGCTGCCTGTAAAGTCGATGGCCGTCATGTTCTTATAAGCCTCACGCGGTTTCACATTGTCAGCAATCTGTTTGGCGGTCAGCTTCTCTTCGGCCACCAGCACGGCATAGGGGTTGAAGTGAGCAATGCCCATCTTCTTGGAACGGAAGTATGCCGGGGCACGGAATACGCGGTTGCCCGCCATGGTGGTGAGCACACGCTCTTCTGCCTTGTTGATGACAGCGGGCAGGTCTTGGTGCGTGCGCTCGTCGCGACCGTTCTTTCCGTCCATGTGGCCATAGTTCAGAGCCTGTCCGAAGAAGAGATAGTCATCAGGCCAGATGGCATGGTAACTCTTCTCCTTCGTATCGGGATCTTCATAGAGTCGTTCGTTTGGCGAGGCGGGTATGGTGCCGCCGGAGTAGATAAAGTCACCGTCGACGAAGCGGTCCTCCACATAGCCGTAAAGGTCGGTCTGTCCGCTAACCCCGGTCAAGGGATAGAAGGCGTAGTCGGCAGGATAGTAGGCTCCGGTCATCGTCTCAGGCAGCGTGCCGTCGGCATTGGCCCGCCAGTAGCTGTAAGGCTTCTTCGTTCCCGGCCAGCTGCTGTTGTTGTCGTAGAAGCGCTTGTTCAGGTAGAAACCGTTCAGGTCGTAGGCCACCTCGCCGTTGTAGAAGGCCTTGTCGGGCTTCTGCGTGGGCACACCGTGAGTATCGGACGAAGGCACATCGTAATCATTGCTCGACGGGTAGTAGCAGTTCACCACCTGCACTAAGTCAGTACCTGTGCGCGAGGGATTGCCGAAGACGGCATAATGAGTATCGTCATTTTCCGTCGTCTTCTTGGTCGGCGTTCCTGTGGTCTTCACCCAGCAGTTCTCCACATAGCCCTCGCCCGTCTCGGCCACGCCGGCACCGGTGAACGATCCTGTAACACCGAGGTTATAGACACGTCCGCAGAGGTGGTTGAAGAGTGAGCTGCTGAGTCCGCTGATGGTATGACCGTCACCATGGAGCACACCGCTGAAGCACTCATTATCCCCGTTTGCAATCGGTGTCCAAGGATGGACTACCGTGATGGTTTCCGGCTGTGACGGGTCGGTGTCATGTGCCGGGTTGTGTTCCTTGGTCGGCCCATGATCCTGGTCGGCACGGAGGAAGAACTCCAGATACTGAGCGTTCCTGATCGGTTTACCCGGGTTGTCCAGCGTCAGAGGACTATGATCGCCCGTAATTTCCTTGCCATGAGTCAGATCCATCAGGTTCTTGAACAGGTCGAGACCATTCTGCGGCGTAGCATCCCCGCTGTAGTCGTTGATGTAGATCTTCGGCTCGTAGCCCGCATCCTTATGGTCGATGTAATAGTGATGCTGCGGGTCGCCCATTACCTTGGCCAAGTCATGGTAGTTGGCCACGCTGATAGGTACGGAATTACTGTAGGTCTTACCTAGATAGGTCTGGGCATAGTAGGCTATCCAGTAGTTGTTCTGGTACCAATAGACCGGCGTCTCATTATTATAGTAGGTCTGTCCGTTGGTGTGTGTCCGTGCGTCGCTCTCGTTCTCGAAGAGTTCCCATCCCGACTCCGTCACGCGGTATGCACCCTGCGACACGGTAGGTATGTTCATACCGATGGTGGTACCCGGCAGCACGATGTCAGGCTTCTGGATGTCGCCGATCTCAGGCACGCCACTCTTGAAGTTGATGTGGATATTCACGATGTGGCGCTCACTGACGGGCATGACATTCAGTCCCGACTCGTCGCTCTCCTCGTATTCGTAGAGGTAGATGACAGTGATGATCTTCTCCGTGGAGAGGTCGTGGATGTCACTCTCGGCAGACACATAGAGCGTGCTGGTCTCCGTGGGCGACAGGCCGTGGATGATGAAGCCCTGCTGGAAGTTCTTCAAGCTATTGTAGCGAGCCTGGTCAATGATGACGCCCTGAGGAACGTCCGCATTTGTATCATAAATAGCTTGACTGACACTCTCGCCGTTCTTCTGGATGGCCGTGGTGGTGACTGCCACACCCTCACCCTTCTCGTTCACCTTGTAAGAGTTGCGGCTGTAGAAGTAGTAGATGGGATCGTAGACATAATTGCCGTCTTTATCCAAGACATACTCGTCCTGATCATTCTTCTTCTTCCCGTTTGTCATATCTTCCGTGAAGTTGAAGACATCGATGTTCGCCCTCTGATTCTGCGTCATGGACAGGTAGGATGTCTCATCGATGACCTGGCCAGTGGTGTACGGTATGTCGCCACGCATGAACACGTTCTTGACCACATAGTAGTTGCCCGGAGCGGTCACGGTAATGGGCGAGTAGTGGTGCTTCTCGTTGGGGATGTCCTCATATTGCTCACGGGTGAGCCAGGATGCCTCATCGGAGTTCTTGGCGATGTTTACAGTTTGGTTATTCTCGTCCGTATAGCTCACTGTAGTGACGTCACTACCACTCTGATCTTTATAGCCCGCAAACTCCGCCTGATAGTCGATGGGCTTCGTTGCGGAATAGACCTTCTCGGTAAGTGCACGGTCAGACGACATAGACCCGTCATGGTTATAACCGTCATACTTCGGCTTGTAGCCATAGTTGTCCTCGACATATTCAAAGGCCTCATTCCTGTCGTAGGTGGGATCGACGAGCAGGTCAAGGGCATCGTAGTTGAAGTCGAAGTGCTCACGCTCTTCGGCCGTCATGGAACACCATGTCTCGAGGGCACTATATGCCTTGCCTGCCTCGAAGTAGGAACCGCCATAGAGTCCTTCCTCCGTACAGTAGTAGGCATCGTCGAAGACACTGTTCAAGAAGGCTTCGGCCTTTTGCGCAGCTGTTTTCCCGCCAGTCGTTCCAGCCGGATCGTCTTTATAGTCATTCTTGGCAATGACCTTGGCATTCAAAGCCTCAACCTGCGCTGCCGTCATCAGCTGGCCGGCATAGACATAGTCGGTGGCGGTGAAATCCAGGAGCGTGGTGCACACCTTGGCCACCTCGGCAGAATTGGTGGTGGTCGTGATGTCCGTCCACTGAGCCGCAGTATACTTCGACGGGTAGATGGGCGTGCCGACACTCAGATGCTGAACCTCAGCGCCAGAAACGTCGTCCTTCACAGAGTACTCCTTCGTCACGATGTAGGCTTGCTCCTTCACCATGGCCTGACCATTGGTATAGTAATTTGAGCCGTTCGACACCTCAGTGCCTTCAGCTATGAATGGGTCTGTTCCCGTATTAGAGGTGTAATAGGTCTTGCCTGGCGTCAGTGTCTCCCCATTGGGTATCGCTGTGTAGCCGATATGTGACTTAACATTATTATCATAGTTCTGCTTTGTCCTGGCGAAGACGATGTCACCGTATTTATATTCCTGCTGCGCATAGACCGCAGTCTGTCCAGACTTCGGCGTGTAGGTGGGACCTTCGGTGTAGTCGGCCTTGTTGATGGTCGTTGTTCCCTTCTTCCCTTCAGCATAGTCCGTGGTGTTGAGTGCATACTCCTGTCCGGGAGAAGTGGTCTTGGTGTAGTAGTTGTTCCACACCATGGGATTGTTCACGTCGTAGGTGAGCACATAGCCCGTCTTACTGCTCAGGTTGTTCGAGGGTCGGAAGAAGTAGTCGAAGCCATGCTCGGCGTCAGACTTCCACTCATCGCCCTCTTCATAAGTAACTGTATGAGCGGCATTTTTCAGTGCTTTGTACTCTGAGGGCAGCAGCACCTCTCCCTTCAGATGGAGTACATCGTTCACCTTGCAGGTGTCGATGACCACGTAGGTCTCTTCTACGAAGCGGGCCTTCTCGGCATCGCTCATCAGCCGGTATGCCCAGTACGACACGGGGTCATTCAGATGGTAGGTCTCATTGTTGATGATGATCTTGTCGTCGGCATTTACCGAGGTGTCACCCAGCTTGTTGCCGTTCTTGTCGTAGTAGGCATAGTAGTTGGGCTGTACCTCGCGCAGTGTCATACGACCGTTGGAGGCAGCCGAGATGGTGAGCGGCATCTCCACCTTCTCGGCGTAGGCATTGGCCGAGCCGGTGAAGGCCGAGATATACTGGTCGTAGACATAGATCTGTCCCCTGATGAACCAGTAGTGTGCGGGCGACTTCGTGTAACCGTCCTTATAGATACCACCGTTGGGATAGCAGTCGTCCACGATCTGCTTCACGTTGTGGACGAAGTTTCCAGAGGTCTCGATTTGCTGCAAATTTGATTCATCATTCTTATCAGTGTATGTGAAACGTCGGTAGGTGCGGGCCTCGTTGTTATAGTCCAAGAGGGTCACCTTACCCCATTCGGAATTATGCGTCTTCCTGCCATGCTCGTTGCGGGCATAGACATATCCGCCGCCCATGCCCTGCATCACGTTGATGAGATCGAGTTCCACGACTCCGGTGATGTAGCCCCACTCATCTTCCCCTAAGATTTCGCCCTCTTCACGCTTGATCTCCAGGAACACGCCCGAAGCCAGGGCAACCTTGTTGTGACTGATGCCGTTGTTGCGGTTCTTGGCCTGCGGCCTGGCTGACTTCCATTGGTAGTAGGTGGTTTCACCGTCTGCCTTGTTTGCGTCAATGTCTGAGTCGGTCTTGCGTATATCCTCGAAGAACACGTCGCTGGTGAGGTTACCCAGGTAGTTCACCTCGCTGTAGATGCCGAAGTAGTTGCCGTGCACTCCATCCTTACCGGATTCGGTGTCGCCAGCCACCGAGGTGCGTTTGTTCAGCGACACCTCGTCCACACGGTTGATGGTATAGGCGTGGTAGTCGATCGTATTGACGACACGATCCTCGGCTCCCTTCAGCACCATACGGCTTCCGAACACGCCGCACATGTCGGCACGCTGGATGGTGTTCATCGGACGTCCGGCATAGATGCTGGTCACACCATAGAGAAGCCAGTTGGCCTGTTCGGCCGCATACATGAGGATGTACTCTCCCTCTTCTATCTGGTCATTCTTTTCGTATGTCTTCGTACCCTTGGTCCAATATTTCCTTTCACCATCCGGGTCGCTCGGGAAAGCATTGAAATCTGCCTCCGAGATTTTCTGTCCTCGCTTGTAGGCGGTATTGCTGACAACGACGTCATCCTCCTTCACCTCGTAGGTGTGAAGTTCCTTACACTCATAATAATCGAAGGTGTGGCTGAAGCTTGTGACGTATTTCAGCTTGTAATATGCTTTCTGTCGCTCGGTCAGTTTGTTGTATTCATCAATTTTCAGGTTATCGTCCAGGCTATAATAGTCGGTGCCGTAGTTGTCAATGTGCAGCTCGCGGAAGCCGTTGACCAGCGTCAGGTTACCGTCGCCGTAGAGTCCGCCCATATCGTCGGTGCCGAGAGAGATCAGGTCGAAATTATAGACATCGCGCAGCGAGGCAGCGGCATTACCGTAGACGGTGGTGGTATTGGCAAAGAGGTTGTCACTACCCTCGGTGATGTTTCCGCCGGCAAAGATGGCGTTGTGGATGGTGATACCGTCGATGTTAAGGTGCTCCCACTGTCCTGCTGCGTTGTTCCTGTTCTTCAGTTTGTTCAGATCCTCCACAGGCACATACTCGCCCGCTGAATAAGTCTTACTGCCGATGGTAATGGAATGACCGTCCTTGACCTTGCAGTATGGCTCCACGGTGATGTTGCAGTCGAGTGACAAATGATTATTTATGTTACCATCAATATAGTAGAAACCACCGCCATCGGTAGGCTTACCCTTTGTCAGGTGCTCGTCACTTCTGTCGGAACCCACTTTCTTACCGGTGCCACTGTAGACGAATCCTTCGTTACCGCCGCCGAACACGTTGCCGTAGCCCTTGAGCATGCCTTCCTCGGTGCCTATCTCGCCACCACGAATGTGTACGTCGGTGGAGCCGAAGACATAGCCTTTCGAACTGCGGTCCATATTATTCTTCTCATCCTCATCCTTGAAGAAGCCTTCACCATTCCAGTTGTCATAGCCTCGGCCACCGCCGAAGACGTTACGCCTGACGTGGCCGCCCCACAAGTAGAGCTCGGTGCTGCCGGGCTTGTAGATGGCGGCAGGCTGACAGCCTTCAAAGCCATAATCATGCTTTTTATATTGACTGTACTTCGCGAGGGAGTCGGTATGCACGGTACCGCGGCCTACGGGGCCGATCTCTCCGCCGCCATAGAGACCGCCGCGCACGACGCCGTCCCACATGGTGACATGGGTATGGTCGACATAGCTGTTGGCCACATAACCGCCACCGAAGATATTGCCGCCCAGCTCCAGTTTATTGTCGCCAGCCGTCACGTCGTCCAGCTCTGGAACATATTCATATTTGGGGGTGGCATCTTCCGCAGCCGTGTTCTTATAACGGTAGCCTACATAGCCCTTGTACATTGTGACGTAGGCATCGCCGAAGATAGCGCCGCCCTCGCCACCGCCATAGACATTACGGGTGACGGAGGGGATACCGCTGACATGGCTGGTGCCGTCAGCATCGCCAATGACCACATGGGCCTCGCCAAGCTGGTCGCTCACATTGTTTGCCACTACCCCGATGGCACCTTTATGGTAGCCCACGCTGCCGCGCCAGCCTCCGCCATAGACATTGCGCACGGTGCCGCCCTTAATGTAGGCATTGGCACTGGCAGTGAAGCCCTTGGGATTGTTCGTGGCATGGTATGCGCCGACACCGAACAGGTCGTAGACGGCTCCCGACGTACCGGCCGCATAGATATCCTTGTTGACGGTGCCGCCTAACAGGGCGATGTAGGTGGTGCCATAGACGTCGCCACTACCGGCAAACTTGTCATCCTCCTTACCATATCCGCCGCCGTAGGCATAGTTGCCCACATAGGCTCCCTCGTTGATGATGACGTTGGTGTTGTACTTCTTGTAAGTCTTCGTGGAATTGAAAGTCTTCGTGGAACGGTCGTCCATCTCAGCCTCCCGGACAATCGGATTGGACAGATTGGTTGCAGTATTGTTGACATAGTCAAATGAATCCCAACTCGGGTCGTAGCCGCTGCCAAGCGTCCAGGCTACCCGCCAATCTTCATCGAGCATGGGAGTATTCTCAGCTATATTAGGCTTAAGATCTTTGACATATTTCTCCACGCTCTCGGCACTCATCACACCGCCAGCCTCGCCGCCGCCATAGACCTCGAAGACCTCAGCACCTCGTTTGAGGTTGACTTCAGTGTATTCATTCCACGTGAGGGAACCGTAGCCTGCGCCATAGACGTTGGCCTTGGTCATGCCGTAGTGATAATGTTCCTGCCAGACGGGGACATCAATATTGATGATGCCATAGATGGTGCGGCGCTGGTTGTTGTTGCCACCATAGATGGCACCCAGCATGATCGGATTGCCCAACGCCACGTTGTTCTCTACGCGGGGCCGGTCGTTGACCAGCACGGCATCTGCACTATGGTACTCCACATGAGCCTCAATGACATCACAAGGCAAGTAGGTATCCTTACCGTATGCGCCGCCGAAGATGCTGCCAATCTTGATGGTAGAGCCGCTGGGCACATTCACCACCGTGCGGCGGGTGACACCCTCTGAAAGGCTGCCGCCATAGGCCGCACCTATCTCACCGCGCACCAGATCGATGATGGCCGAGGCCTTGTCAAGGTTGAAGCCGTCGGTGCTGGTCTGCTCGTAGGTGTAGTTCATGCCCACACCGCCCCAGGCTCCGGCTCCGAAGACCTCCATGTGGGAATATTTGTTGAAGTTCTCGGACTGGTCATTCGAGATCTGAGGGATGTCGATGAGCACATAGCTGCGGTTCTGCAGGAGGTCGCGCTCCTTCTCGCCCGACTCACCCTGTCCGGCACCATAGACAGACTTCACGACGTTGTTGTCACTATAATAGGTAGGACGGAAATTGACGAAGGCGTTGTTCAGGCGGGGCTTGAAGAACAGGGGATCATTTTTGCCGTCACCGTCAGTATCGGTAGCAAATGACAATGGGTCACCGTCTTCCTCAGTATATCGCGCAAATTTACGGTCTTTGTAGTCGTAGGTTCCGTAGCAGCCGCCGAAGATGGCATCGGCACGGCCCTGAAGGTACTCTACATAGGCAGAAGCCTTCAGCACGTCGGGCACGTCCTTATTGCCCGGGTTGTGTACTTTGCCATATACGTCAAAGCTGTATTGGGTGTCCCAAGAGCGCTTGCCGCGCACATGGCTGCTATAGTCGTTCTCGCCAAGGATGCGGCCTCCGAGGTCGTTGGCACCATATACCATGTCACGTACCCATGTGAAGCCCGGCTCGAAGACATCCTGGTCGATTACGTTGGATGGCCTTTCTATCTTGTAGGCATCCTTCACCTGACGGCCCATGAAAGTCTCGGCAACACCCAGGATGTCACCGTTACAGGAACCGCCGAAGCTGTTGAAGATACGGCCGTTGCCCATGTTGATGACCGTGTTGCCCGCGATGGGACCGAAGAATCCGCCACCATACATGAACTCACACTCGGCCATATCCTCACTCATCTCGGCCGCCTTCGACACACCGGCTTTCGTACCGCAAAGGTTCACGTAACAGCTGTACTTGGCGTTTTTCTCAAAGAGCTTGCCGTTGAAGGAATACTGGCCAGATGGATTGTAGACATAGTCGTTAGCCGTGGAGACGCCTACAGGCCTTCCGATGACGCCTTCCTCGCTGCCGCCGAAGATCTGGAAGGTATAGCCGCGGTTCAGGTTGATGACCGTCGAACCCCAAATCTCAGTGGACTTACCCTTGCCGCCTCCGAAGACGTTCAGGGCCGAGCCGAACACGTCCATACCCTGCTGACCCAGGATCACACCGGTATTGCGCTGGGTGATGTTGTACTTTGTCGCGGAGGTCTGTTCACTGCCATAGAGGCTCTCTTCCTCGCCGAGCTCGTTGGACTGCACCACGTCGAAGAGTATGTCACGCACCTCAAGGGAGGCATCGAGGTTGATGACCACGTTGCCGTTCACGATACCACTCTCACAGCAGCCACCGTAGATATTACCGCCAAACAGACGGCGGGCCAGGTCGTCCTCAGTGCTTTCACCTCCAGACCCGGAGGTCACAGGTTCCATCTCCTTATAGGTCTTGGTGGCCGTGTAGTATATTCGGCTGTCCACGGTGTTCCACTCCAGATAGCGGTGGCGGGTGGTCGGATCGTCGTTGACGGCCTCAGATAACAAATAAGTCACCTCACCGTTGGTTAAAACCGGTTCGTAAGTATCAGCATTCCGCTCTACAGCCCAGCGCTTCGGCTCGATTTTCAGATCGGAGAGGTTCAGTATGATACGGTTCTTGATATTGCCGCCGTCGTCCTCAAAAGAGGCTCGCTCATCGACCGAGCCGATGACGCCACCCTCGTAGGCTGCATTATAGGCAGTTGCAGGAACGAAAGCACTGTTACAGCCACCCACCAGCTTGTCGTAGATGACAATCTTATGGGTGAAGTCGATGGTGGTGGTTCCCGAACTGATCATGCTACCCACGTTGCCGCCACAGTAGAACGAACCGAAGTAAGAAGAGTACGCCTTATAGTCATCATGATCGCCCTTGACCTTGCTGTCGAACACTACGGTGGGCAGGAGGTCCATGGCGCAACCATCCATATATTTGTCAAAGACATTGCCTTCTCCGACAAGCGTCATAGAGTTGAAAGGCTTGTCGCCTGCACCAGCCGTTCCGTTCTCAGCTACCAAGACACCCTCGGATGTCACCTTTCGTGCATACAGCCGCAGAGCATCAGTCTCATTGTCGGAGACAACCATGTTCTTTCCGTTGTTGCCAAGGAACACTCGGTCAGCAATGACATAGGAGCCAATCTTCAGTTCAGCCAAATGGGATTTCGCCCCCGCTTTCTTCTTCAGCGTGGCACTGTTGCCACCCACATAGACGCTGCCGCCGATAATGGTGGGTTTATTGGCCTTTCCGACAAGGCGCAGGGACACCTGCTCGGCATTGGGTCGGAAAGCATTGAGAGCCTCCACGGAGGTGGCGCCAGGTTTGTCCGGGATGACATCTGCGGGATTATAATAGAAGTCGCCGTAGGTCTCGTCATTCTTCAGGTACTCACAGTCGGTGTACGGATAAGAGCCGTTACCGCCGCCGTAGACATCACCCCTGATGCTGGTATAGACACCCACCGCATTGCCGAAGTACACCTTGCCAGACACGTCGTTGCCGCCATAGACATTGTTGATGTCTCCGCCACGCACCATCAGTCGGGCTGCCAGGTCGGCCGGGAAGTTATATCCTTGGGGACTGGACACATGGTCCACATCCTCATACTCATTCGAATCCGGGTTATATGCCATCGGCTGCACGTCAGCCTTACGGCATCCGCCATAGACGTTGTCGACCTTGATTTTCGAATCTTCAGCGATCTCAAGCAAGATACCCGTCGACGAGATCATCCGACCTTCATTACCGCCACTGTAGAGGTTACGAATGCTTCCGCTCTTCAAGTTCCACTTCGGTATAATGGCCATATCAGCCTTGTTGTTTCCGCCAAAGACACGGGCAAACTGGAATTCATTGCTACCCACTTGTGTGGAAACAGTGTTGAGCCCCATTTCCTTCATGCGGTCTTTGATACCATCATCATCTTCTTCTTCAATCTTCAGTATCCTCCTCAGGTCCGCATCCGTGGTCACAGCACTGCTGTTATCGACACAAATATCCGTGGCAACTGTCACCGTGGCGTTGTTTCCACCACCATAGGCGTATGCAATGGTTCCACCGCGCAGTTCCAAATAGGTCTTGCTGAGATCGGGCTTAATCATTCCCTGGTATTGGCTGTTCGTCGATTTATAATCATAGTCGCCATTACCGCCGCCAAAGAGCTGGCCGATGAAGATATGACGCTGTGTCTCGCCCGTACCTGCCGTTCTCTCCTTGGTTGTGAGGACAAAGGCACTATACTTTTTTGCATTATTACCTGCATTTGTCTCTCCTTCTGCAGGGGTGATGCCGTTTGCCGCGGCATCTGTCAGTCCTTCGGGAATGGGATCAGTTTCCTTAATAGATTCGCCTACCTTTCCTGCGATATCATTACCGCCATAGACATAGTTGATGACGATGTCGTCGCCCATGTGCTCGCCGTCGACATTGACGAACGCATGACCACCGACATTGGCCAGACGAGCGCCGCCATACACATTGTTCAGGTCGCCGGCATACACGGTGACGGAGGTATTGCCTGTCATGTCACCGGCATTGCCGCCGCCATATACACTGCCAGCAATTGTAATCTGGGCCATCACTGCCGAAGCCTGGCTCAGGCACATCATTCCTATCACTACGGTTAGCCTCATCAGACCCGTCAGTCCCATCGGCCTTATTTGCCTTATATGCTTCTTTTTATCTTCAGTTCTTTTCATTATCAATTACTAATTACCATCGTCGGGTTGTCCAAATCGGGCTCGGAGAGCACGTATATGTATGTGGGCTGCACCGTGATGGTGTAACTATAACTGTGGCCGCGTGTTGCCGAGGTATATGATCCGAATTTGGTTCGCAGGTCGAAAGTGTTCTCGGCCTGGCAGCGCTCACGGATAAGGTTGCCCTGACGGTCGAACACATCATAGGTACTGCGCAATTTGAAGTAGACGAGATTGCCCGGCACAAACGATCCCATGAAACTGGTTGGTTCGGTGTCAGAGAGCGTCAGGTAGCGGGCAGGTTCATTCTCCCAGTCATAGAGTGACACCGGGGCCACGTTGCCACTCGACAGGTCGGGGGTGAATGTGACACCCGTAATAGGCGACGAACCGTCGGTCGTCTTCTGCAGGGAAATCGTGACGTTGTATTTTGCCTTCACCGCCCCTCCGCTGTCGTCGGAGTAGGCCACCAGTTCCAATTGGCGCAGTTTGATGGTGCGCAGCTTGGCATATTCCGAATCCACCAGGAAATTGAAGCGCAGGGCGGAGTAGAGGTGGTCGAAGAGCAGGAAGATGAAGTTGCTGGAGGCATTGGTACCCGTGGGATTGAGATGCGTCGCGAACAATCCCGGCTGCAGACCGGTGACCGTGTTATCAGCCGTGCCATCCTTGGCTCCGATGATGACGCACACGTCGCTCGGGGTCACCGCGTCAAGATCGTGAATGGTCAGCACGGCACCATTGCTGTAGTCGGTAGAGCTGATGGTAGCATGGTCAGCATCCTCAGTAGGGATGAAGCCGTAGAGGAAGTAGTCGTCAGAAGAGATTTCCGTATTGCTCATATGCCATCTCGAGTCGTACTCGCTATAGAAGAAGGTTCCCTCTTCCGGCGAGTCGGAGCCACTCTGGGCGAAGAACACGCCAATGGACTTGTTCATCAGGTCTTTCCGCCCCGCAAACTGACTGTTGAGGCCATCATAGAGATAGTAGCCGGGGGCCCACGTCGGAGACTGCGGGTCGCTACGGGTAGCACCGGAGCCCCTCGTGCCGGTCTCCTCGGCATAGCCCACGGCACAGGACTGTGCCTCTATGGTGACGCGCTGTCCCCTGCCCTCCTCCGAATCGTCGGAGCAGCCAGTCAGACCCGTCATACTAATAAGTACCATCAGTCCCAGTCGCCAGATATATGTCTTAGATCTTTTCACTTATCTTTTCTCATTAATTCAATTCTCACTTACCAGTTGTAAACAGTATGCGTGGCAGAATGGTCAGTCCACGGCGTAAAGGCAGACTGCACGTTGTCGATGGTCACCGAGCCGTCTACGTGTATCTTAAAAATATAGGTGTAGAAATAGCCCGGCAGCCAGTCCATGTACTGGGCAGGCACGACGGTGCTCTTCGGTTCGCCGTTGACGCTGACCGTCAGAGTGTAGGCACCCTGGCCAGCGGCGGGGAGAACGGTGTACACCTTGCTGAGTGGCGTCTCTTCAGCTTTGTAGTAGGGAGAGATGACAACATTTTCCCCTTCTATAGTCTTTTTCGTCACACTCTCATAATAGTCTATCGTGAGCGCCGTGAGACCCTCGGCCTCGCCATTGGCAGAGAACGACTCTGCTATATCCGTCCCACTCTGGGGGTAGCTCACGGTCACGTCGCCCCTCATCTTGATGGTGGTGCCGTCATAGGGCCGGAAGCTCTTACTGGTCAGCGTGGTCTCTTTGGCTTTTGTAGGATCCTCGAAGGTGAACATGAAGCGTACCTTCGACAAGGGCTTGATGAACTGCAGCTGTACAGCCTGGCCATAGGTGGCTTCGGGGTTGTCGGAATACCACAGGTGGCTATAGTAAGGCGTCTCATTCTCTGCATAGGCATCGGCAGTGTAGGTCACCTTATACCTCCTTACGCCGCCGACGGTCTCCTCCTCACCCGTCACCTCGTTGGTCCTGGTGGCTCCAGCCACTCCGAAGAAACGATAGGCCTTGGCACTCATGTCCCAGTATTTGATGGTCTGCTCTTCCTGGCCGAGGGGCTGCTGGTTCACATATTCCCAACCGTCGGTGTTGGTGGTAGAGGTATTGGCGCTGTTCTCGACAAAATTCACGATATAGCCGGGGAATACGGTCTGGAGCGCATCAGTGCTAGTGGTCTTGAAGCCATAGACCTTGAAGGATTTGACGTATGTCTCCAACGGCGTGTCGCTGTTGGCACGGGTGACGGTGGAGTCCTCCTGTTGCTGGGCAGAGAAGGCAATCGGTGTGGAAACCTCGCCGCCTCCGGGATTCGAAGGACCGGAACCTGAGCCAGAGCCGGAGCCCGAACCCGACGAACCGGGATCGTCACCGCCGCCACTGCATCCTGCCGTCAGCACCATCGCTGCCAGCAGGAGCCCCAGCCTCATCAGCCCTACCAGGCTCTTCAGCTCTCTTACTATGGTCTTTTTACTCTTCAATTCTCAATTATCATTTATCATTTATCATTTAGGCCTCAGGCCGACATTATTTTCCACTCATTCAGCGTCCGCTGCTTGGTGCTGAAGTTAATCCCGACCTTGTACAGGTGGCGGGGGTCGTTTTTGAAGGACAACAGGTAATCCTTTTGGTCAATCTGTTCCAAAGCCTTCTGTGCGCTCTGGTCGATCTTCAGTTCCATGACGTAAAGGTCGTTCTTCGTGCCTACCAGCATGTCTATGCGACCTGTGGCCGTGCGTACCTCTGTATGGAGGTCGGGCGCTTCTCCCAGCAGCGAGAACAGCACATAGAGCAGGGTCTGGAAATGTCCTTCCGAACTGGCATTCTCAGCGTATGGTATAGACGAGAGGAAAGCCTGATAGATCTGTAGCGCTCCCTCCATATCACCTTCCAGAATGCCCATCGTTGCCTTCATGATGGCACTGTTGGTGCGAAGCACATTGTCACTGATATAGTAAGGCGCCAGACTATGATACAGTCCCATCCGGACTTCGTGGTTGGGAATATCCAGCGTGTAGATGTCACCAGCCTGATTGTAGCCTTTGATCGTCAGGTAACCGCTCTGGTAGAACAGTGGCATCACACTCTTCATATTTTCTGCCGGAGCATCAAAGTCGTTGGCCTTGGCTATGCAGCCTTCCAGCTCGCGGATGTCAGTATCGAACTTCCTGAGCATGCTGATCAGGAACGACGGCGTACCCGTGTCAAACCAGTAGTCTTTCAGCTCACACTGGTCGAAAGCGTTGAGCAGGCTGTAGGGATTATAGAGGTCCTTCAGGTCGCGGGCGAAGTGGTAGCCATCGTATTTCTTTTTCAGCGCTGCCAGAACCTCCCCGGTAGTAAGGCTGAGCTCTTCGGCCATCCGTTCCACCCAAGGCAGCATCTGGGTCTGCAATTCCTCAGGGGTAATGCCGCACAGCGTTGAGAAGCGTGGCATCATGGATATCTTGACCAGATTGTTCAGCTCGCTGAAGATACTGACCTGCGAGAATTTGCTGACACCCGTCAGGAAGACGAACCGCAGGTAGGGGTCACAGTCCTTCAGGCAGCCGAAGAATGAGCGTACGCAGGTGCGCATCTCCTTCAGTTTCTCCTCGTCGTGGAGCACGGAGAGCAGCGGCACGTCGTATTCGTCTATGATGACCACAGCGTTCTTTCCGGTGATGCCGGATGCCCTCTTGATGAGGTTCTCAAAGCGGGCGCCGGGGTCATTGCCGGGTCGTGCCAGCCCGTATCGCTCCTCATACATCGACAGCTGTATGTCTATCTTTGAGTTGAAATCCTCCACTGTGCCGCCTTTAACACTGGCCAGGCTGATCAATAGCACGGGGTGCTGAGACCATTCCTGTTCCAATTCCATCATCTTCAGGCCCTCGAACAAGTCCTTGCGGCCCTCAAAGTAGCTCTTCAGCGTGGAGCACAGCAGACTCTTGCCGAAGCGACGCGGACGGCTCAGGAATACATATTTATATTCATGAGTCATCCTGTAGACAAGGGCCGTCTTGTCTACATATAGGTAACCTTGCTCCCGGATCTCCGAGAAGGTCTGTATTCCTATGGGCAATCTCTTCAGCATTCTTGCTATATAACTTATCTAATATTCTTACATTTTCACTCTGTCGTCATCAACCCGCCCGACTCCCTCAATTCTTTGAGTCGACTCAAATCATCCACTGAGTTAACTCACCCGACAAATCGAGTCGACTCAACTTTTTCATGGTTCCAGCATGGATTTTTCCGACCAAGACAGAAATCTTGACAGAATCCATCTTCCATGTTTGAGGGAGCAGCAAGTCAAAGAACAATGCGCCTTCGCGCGTACATTATATTATTTATATCATGCAGGCTATTACGGCCCAGGTGCGGGTGCTACGACCTTGATGACCTTGTAGTACTTCTTAGGAACGCCTACATAATATGAACTTACATCAGTAACTCCTTCCCCAAATTCTGTGGTATCAACAGTTGTATCTCCAACAGCAGCAGTATAATATGTTGTGCCATTAACATAAGTACCTGTTGCTTTATCACGAGAAATAAACTCAAAGGCATAGGTACCAGCATCCGTTGGTTGGAACATAGCTCCGTTGACGTTGATGGCAACACCCGAAGGAGAGTCTCCAGCCGCTATTGATGTGATAGCACTGAGAGTTGGTACACCAATGGTGGTGACTATCAGGCTTTTCATGCCAGCGCCAGTGACAGTCCAAGTGTCAATACTAGAATCACTATTAGCATCGGTTTGAGCTCCGTGAGCCAAAGCGTTATCTACGCTTTGTTCGGTAATCTCCTGAGTAGAACCAGAACCAGTATCATTGGTCACGAGATAGAGATTGGCATTTGTACCAACGGTCAGGGCTTGTACCGAGCCACTCATATCAACAACAACATAGATATTTGCATTGGTCTTATATTCGTTGTCTGTCAACACATCCGAAGCTTTAGCATATGTCGTAATGCTGGGCTCAGCAACGGTAGTAATAGTCTCCTGAGTACCATCCTGGTTGTCTGTTACGACAGCATCAAGGGTAATAGGATACAGACCGGTAACCGCACCAGATTGGGCATTTGTATTGTCGCTAATCTTAAAAATATAAGTGTACTTGTAGTTGGGCTTCCACTTTGCATAAACAGCGGGAATGACGGCAGTAGCCCCAGTCATGCTAATTGTTTCACCTGTTCCGTCGCGTGACACAAGAGTAAAGTCCATCTTGAGGTTCAAGGCATTTGTGTTGCCTGGGTTCGGAAGAACGGTGATAGTGTTCGTAGAAGTTGCATCGTTAGATGCACGACCGAGATAAACTACTTCAGAAGCTTCTTTGTATTCTTTATCTTTTAAATTCGTCAAAGTTGTGCTGAAATCAATTTTCGTATCAGTTGTGGGATCAGGATCACTTGCTTCCAAGGCGACCTGTGCTTTACCATTCCCATCGAATGTAATAGTATATTTACCCCCAGTAGGAATTACAGAACTTCCTGCAAAGAGGGACGGAGTCATGGACGATTCTCCTGATGATGAAGGATAGAACTTCACAGTCTTGACGGAGTAGCCTGGTATAATCTCGTAGAACTTCAGTTCAACCTGTGACAAGAAAGACAGGAACTCAAGATCAACTTCAGTAGCAGAAGTAGAAAGTGATGTCAGAGTCTTCTTATTAGAGATATAGCATGTTCCAAGCTCAGCTGCCGAACCTTCTAATGAATAGGTCGAATTTGAAAGAGCAGAGGCTCTAGCATACTGAGGGGCTGTTTCCGCATTACTATCATGGTCATTACCTACTCCTAAGGAGTATGCAAAGAAATCATATTGGGTAGCACTGAAGTCCCAGTACTTAATGGTCTGGTCAACAGCATCCTCGTTGGCTTGTCCAGATCCCGTCAGAGCAGAAAAAGCACTTACGCCAACATTAGTTGATACACCTTTGGGAAGGTTCTTATAACCAACATACTCCCAGTTGGCAGAGTTCGATTCAGTAGTCCGGGCTGTATTTGTTACATAATTCACTTGATAGTTGTCAAATACGGTCTGAGGCGAACTACTAACAGTCTTATAGCCAAAAACGACAAAGTTATTAGCCAGCAAACCTGCAGCGGCAGCCCCGCTGGCACGTGTCACTTGGGGCACATCGAAGCCGAAGCTGATCGCAGCGTTCCCGCTACCAGCTTCGCCATTCGGAGAACCAGTGTCTCCTACAAACTCATCGCTCGAGCAGCTCACCAAAGCCGCCAAAGCAATCAATAACATATATTTTATCTTTATTATCATTTTTTATTTTTAATTCCTTTATTCAATATATATTGTTATATTCACTTTTTCCGTTTAATCTTATGCTTCAACTTCAAAACGGCAAAATTTAACTCTATCTCAGTTTCTGTCTCACTTGTAGCAAGCGCATCACCAAAGAGATCTTCCACTATTTCGCCGCTCCTCTTCATCAGCGACTTCTGCTCTTCCTCATCGGGTGCTTGAGCCATAGCGCCGATAGTACGCTGCAGTTCGTGGAGCTTGGCAAAGGTGTCCACAATGGTTATGGTGGTATCAATAGCCTGGTCGCCCGTCAAGATGGTAGCAAGCATATAGATTCCACGCTCAGTAAAAGCCTTAGGCATGACACGACTCTTCACGCTGGGAAGATTTGCGGTCAAATTCCTTGATTGCAGATCTTTATCTCCTTGATTGTCAGAGACTTTTGCAGTCAAAAATTTTGATCGCAAATCTTCAAGCTCCTTTTTATCAAGATCGAAAACCCACCCTTCTGGAAACTTTCGCGGGTTGTTCTTCACACCCTGATTAATCTCACGGGTCTCCACTCCATAGAGTTCAGCCACCGCGAAATCAAGGATGACCTTTTTCCCTCGGATGGTAACGATGCGGTCGCGTACGTCCTCAAACCTTACTATATTTCTTTTCTTTTTTACCATTCTCTGTTTTATTCCTTTTTGAGGCTCTGGCCTCTTCTCTAATTCTTGATCTTATCTGTCACGTCCCTATCGATCTGTAACTATCCGTGTCCATCCGTGTCAATCCGATGCTCCAGTCTTCGATGGTACCGGTCTTGCTGCTGAAGCTCGCACCGATGCAATATACCGTCCGGCTGTCTGCCTCGTAAGCCTTGGCATAGCCACGATCCTCTATCTGCTGCAAGGCCTTTGCGGCCCTCGAAGTAGGCTTTCAGAGTGCTCACGAGCAGGCTCTTTCCGAAGCGGCGCGGGCGGGCGAGGAAATACACGCTCCCCTGGGCCAACTTGTAAACCAAGTCGGTCTTGTCCACATAGACGAATCCGCCTTTTCGGATCTTCTCGAAGCTCTGTATGCCTATCGGATACTTCATCTGTTCTATTCTCTAATTCTCTAAAATACCGCTGCTGTGCTTACCACCTTTTTGAGAGCGGAGACAGGGATTCCCAACTTGTGGAGAACCTCCTCGAACCTGGAGCGTTCTTTGTAAGGAATGGTCAGTTCGTAGGTCATCATCTCCTCTGCACCATCTACAGGGATGGGCTCAAACGCATAATACGACTCAATCTCTGGCAAGTAATCTTCAGGCAGGGCAGATGGCTGCACCAGTTTGACATCATGATAAGTAATGTCGTTGTTCACATCAACAGAATAGAGATACCCGTCGTTGGGATTCTCAATAAGTTCGCGCAACGTGATTACATTCCCTATGTATTTCTGAAGATTTGCCATACTGACACGCAGCACCAACCAACGGTTGTCACTATCGTCCCTGTCCACCCAATAGAACAGGTAGTCATCGCCCTTATATATCCTTCAATTCTTTTCATCTTGCTTGTCCTCCACCAGTTTCTTCGTTATTTGAAAAGTTCGGTTCAAATCGCAGCACTCGTATTCGTAGAAATCGAAGTGGCCATTGCCGGCAACACTTGTCATTAGTCCATCATCATTCGTCAGGCGTCCTTCGGATAAGGAATCACCTATCGTGTTCTGTACATTCTTGAAAGCCTTGCAAAGATGTCTGTAGAACGTCTCAGCTTTTTCTGCTTCTGTAAAACACGACAGGGAGAGTAACGACACATTTGCTTTCCCTTTGCCCATGTCCTGCAACATACGCTTGGGATTGCTCATATACTGCGGTATATGATTAGGGCGGCCTGTTACAGAGAAGGCAAAACGGCAAGCCTGCAGATTGTTTGGCATATACAGTTCAGGCAGCTGACAGCCTTCTGCCAACAGCTTATCAATTGGTTCTTGATATTTGAACCTGCCGTTCTTCGTGTCGTTAGACATTTCCATATCTATCTTCTTTTTTTCTCTTCCGAGGCCCTTGGCCTCCTCGCTAATTCTTGATCTTTTTCTTTTACGCTTGCGAGGCCCGGCCCCGTTTACGCGTACATTATTATATTGTTTCTCTAATCACACTAACCATCCTGACTCCCCCTACAAAGCAGAAGACCGACATTTCTGTCAGTCCCCCTCTCCTTTTTCCCGAACCTCACAAAGGGTCAGACCCTCTGTGAGTGCAAAGATACGAAGTTTCGGTGAAAGTGCCAAGGATTTTGGGAAAATTTTCCTGAGGCACGTCTCACAATGGGGACTGTCCCTGTTGTGAGGGGAGGCTTCGAAGGGGGTGTGTCAGTAAGTCAAAGAGCGAAGCTCGGCATTTATTGCCAGAACTATTTGTTTATATTTTAATCTTTTTATTAATTCTCTAATTCTTTATCTTTTTATTTTATATTGTTAATTTCACTTTCTTATTCGATTTTTCAAATTCTGAGGACTCCTCCTTGTATCCCAGATATCCTCTATTACCACAATGTCATTTGGCTCATCATACCAGTATACTATCTTAAATCGCTTATTGATGTGCCTTGACCTATACAAAGGAGCAAGTCCTTTCAGCAGAGGCTCTGGAAATCCTGTCACTGGCCATCTTTTCAAATTGTTTGTAATAGTTTCTATTTTCTGACTCATTTTTATTGCCGTCGTTACTCCAAACTCATTTTTGCCCGTGATATAGAGGTTCCTACGCTCTACTTTTGCTCTATCGGTCCATACTACTGTAGCCATGAGAATTCTTTTCTCAATTCTTCTCTTACTTCCTCTTCTGTTTGGTATTCACCGCGCAGATATTGCTGATGTGAGGCTTCAATGCGAGCATACAGTTCTTCCATGGTGTATGGCTCCACGTCTGAGATATCCTGACGATCCCACTCGTCCTCTTGTATCCCTTCCACCTCCACTTCTTCCGATATGTAACGCATGAGACACTGTTTGTCGCTGAGACTCAAGTCACTGATGCGTCTGAGCAGATCGCTGTTCCGTAACTCGTCACTCATCCCATAGGTCATGGCCATCGGCTCTGACACCATGTTGGCTTTGTAAACATCGTCATATTCCATATCTATCTTCTTTTTATTCTCTTCCGAGGCCCGGCCCCGTTTGCGCGTACATTATTATATTGTTTCTCTAATCACACTAACCATCCTGACTCCCCCTACAAAGTAGAAGACCGACATTTCTGTCAGTCCCCCTCTCCCATTCCCGAACCTCACAAAGGGTCAGACCCTCTGTGAGTATTTACCAGTCGTAATTATGTTTGCGGTCGTACCACATAACACCGAGAAACCATAGGAAAGCAACCGATCCCATTGCAATTATGAAATAGATTAATCCCATAACGTTTGTTCTTATTTGACAGTGCAAAGATACGAAGTTTCGGTGAAAGTGCCAAGGATTTTGGGAAAATTTTCCTGAGGGCGACGTCACAATGGGGCCTGACCCTTTTGTGTCGTCCGAAGGGGGTGTGTCAGTAAGTCAAAGAGCGAAGCTCGGCATTTATTGCCAGAACTGCTTGTGTCGCGGCGGTAATCTTGTCTTTACTGTACAGACCCCCTTTAGAGCCAATTTGGGCATTGGCTCGAGCCAAAACCCCTTTTGGCTCGAGCTAAATCCCCTTTTGGCTCGAGCCAAATGGAGGGTTACCTCCTCTGGCCCCAGTAGGGAATGTCAGTAAGTCAAAGAACGAAGCCCGGCTTCTCGCGCACGCGGACATTTTATTTATGTAGCCAGGCGGGGAGTCGAACCCCGCTTGGCTTATAGAGAGTTATCAAGAACCAGAAACTATCTTGATGACCTTCACAGCGTACTTACCATCGTTGAGAATGTACTTGTCAAAATAGAAGGTACCTGAATCGGCATTGTCATCGCCTGTGACAGGTGTTGCCTCAGTGATTGTAGTTTTTAATACCTTCTTACATCCCTCTGGAATAAGAGTCTTTCCAAGTGGGCTGATATATGAATAGGTTGGAGTGCCAGTACCATTAGTTGTTACAGAGAAATAGACATATAACTCGCTTGGTGCTTCTCCTCCAGTTGGCACCGCCGTAGCATCGCGTACCACTGTAGTTAAAAGTGGATAATATTTATGACTAGCATCAGTACCATTAATCTTTTGACCAACAGTTACAGCAACAGGCTCGAGTTGATTATACTCATGTTCTTTAGCTTGTTGAATATAAACATACGCATAAGACTTTGTAGCTGTTAAAGTTGCAATGGCAATCTTACCTACAGTTCCTGAGGTTAAACCTGTAATAGGATTGTCATCAACACCATTAATAATAGAAGTTACGGTATTATCTATTGTACTCGTCATTTTTGTGAGTCCAAGACCATTACGACCAGTTACATTATCAGCACTAACAGCAGTGGTGCGCATAACAAGAGCATCAAGAACCTTAGCTTCAGTTGCATCAGCATCACTAAGTTCATAGACAAGTGAATTTGTTGCACTCAGGCCACCTATCAATGTTGCTGGTGAAGCGGCGGTATTCATAACCTGAACATAAATGTCGTGACTATTAGCTGTTGAATACTCATTAGTTGCTTTGGTATGTCCTTGCTGATAGGTTGTAATCGAAGGAGTTGAAACTGTTGTAACAGTTGTCTGCTCAGCAGTTGCATCCGTAGCCTCAGCTACAACAGCATCGAAAGTAATGGGATACAATCCCGCATTATCGGCAGTAGCATCTGTCGTCGTCCAACCATTTGTGGCATCAGAAATTTTAAAGATATAAGTGTATGCATAGTTAGGACGCCATTTAGTATAGTTAGCAGGCACAGAAGCCTTTGCACCATAAATATTGATAGTCTCACCTGAACCATCAGTAGCAGTAAGAGTGTAATCTACACGGAGTGTAAGTGCTGAACTTGAACTAACTGGGAATACCGTTGTGTAATACTGAGCTGCGGCAGAACCGGCGAATGTTGCAGTAGGAAGGGTACGGCCAAGATATGAATTACTACCAGACAAAACATTTTCTCCAGCAGAATAGTTAGCAGTAAGTTCACCAAAACCATGGAACGTTACACTGGTACTACCAGCAGTAACATCTACTGAAGCTTTGTTATAGTCTGCTTTTTCACTATTACCTGCACCGGTTGCTTCTGGTGAGTTATTAACGCCTACATGTGGGAAAGAAACAACTATAGTACCACTTGTTGGAATACTGGATGTACTTATCAGAGTAGCTTCGTCTGTCTTATTTGCAGCTGTTTCTAAATCTGAAGGCACATCAGCTGCGTCTACTGTATAGAACTTAACACCGGAAACAGCGTATCCCGGTACCGTTTCATAGAGGGCGATACGAATCTTTGAACCGAGGTTCTTAAACCTCAACTGAACTTCTTTACCATAGTTCGCTTTTAACACTTCTGTAATATCTGTAATATAAACCTCTTTCAGAGATTCTTCATCAGGAATATTGAATTGGTAAGCAGTTCCACCACCTGCCAGTGATGTACCAAAGTTCATACTTGTTACACCAATTTGACCAGTTGTTGGAGTGCCCACTGTAGATGTTGGATCACCTACTACTGGTGTCTTTTTACCTGTTGAGAAAGCGAAGAAATCATACTGATCTGTGCTATAGTCCCAATACTTGATGGTCTGAGCACCTGTAATAGAAGAGAGTTTTGGGTAACCTGCAGGAGCTGTTCCCGGATTAACACCAACATACTCCCAGTTTGCAGTGTTCGATGTCGTAGTACCAGCAGTGTTTGCGCTGTACTGTACCAAATAGTTGTCAAAAACTTTAGTTGGAGTAGGGCTTGTTGCAGCCTCAGTTCCTTTCGTACCCATTACATAGAAGAAGTTGCCGAGCAGTTTAGCAGCTTCACCACCATAAATGTCGGCACGGGTAACTCCATTAGAAGCTGATGCGAACACAATAGCGTTGGATTCGCTGGGTGAATTGTCCTGGGGAGCAGAGGTAACGTCCCCTACGAATGTCTCGTCTGAGCAGCTGGCTAATGCTACGAGAGCCATGGCTGCAAATAAAACTTTTTTCTTCATAATTTTAACCTTTAAACCATTAAACATATTATTAATTATCTCATTTTTTTTTTTTATTGTACTTTAATCACCTTGACATAATAGACACCGTCGTTCTTGAAGTAACGGTCGAAGTAGGTCTGCCCCTTCAACACCTGATCGGAAGCGGTACAACGTACCAAGGGATCGTTGACTGCCAAGATCCTCAGCTTGTCATAAGCCTGCTCTGGCAGGATGACGCAGTAGGTATAGCTGCCGTCGGCATCATTATACAGGTAATAGGCCGTACCGTCCTGAGGCTCAGTATCGGTCTTTAGCGTATAGGTCACGCCATTCAAGGTGTAAATGTCGGTGGCACCGGCAAAGTTGGCATACGGGATGTTGGCTGCCTTTTTATAACTCCGACCGTTATCGGTGGTGTAATAGTAGTCGGTACCCGTGACGGCATAGCCGGAGGCGATGGTATATTGATAGACCGGAGCCTCAGCCGTACCCACGTTTTCACGCAGATAGAGGTTGTTGACGGTCTGACCAAGGAACACGTTCTCCTTATAGCCGTGATCCTTGTCGTAATAGACATAGCCTTTCTGCAAGTCGCCGGCAGGAGCCCTCTTGTAGTCGTAACGCCAATAGTGCGTCAGGCCTCTCTGGCCAAGCGGCAGGTTGACGGGCGAGAACTTCCAGTCGCCAGGGGTCTCCGAAGGTTGCGTCTTCGTGTAGACGAAGGCATAGGTGCCTGCCACAGGGGTGAACTTGGCAGCCTGATTACCTTCCAGGACGATGGGATTGCCATCCGGACCTTTTTCGATGGTGCTGACCGGCGTGATCGAGGTGGTGAAGAGCTGCAAGCCGTTACGGCCGAGGATAGCCTCATCGCCCGAGGTGAACTCCTCACGCATCTGCATGGCGTCGACCACCTCTGCCTCGGTATAGCGCCTGATGTTAGGCAGCATGTAGAGCGCCGCGTTGTCGGCGGTGAGCGTCTGAAGCCTGCCGTTGGCGAGGGCTGTCGCTTCGGCACTGGGAGCACCGTCGTTCACAGTGACATAGATGTCGCCATCCGCTGCCCTATACTCGTCGTTGTCGACCACCTTCGAGCCATTCTGATAGGTGGTGATGCTCGGGGTGGAGACAAGTGTGACAGTCTCCTGCGTGGCATCCTCCACATCGTTGACAACCACCGCATCGAACGAGATGGGATAGAGTCCGGCAGGATCGCTGTTGATCGTGATGTCATCAGGATGTTCCGGGTCATAGAAACCCGTATGGCCGTTGGTCTTGTCGCTTATCTTAAATAAATAGGTATAAGCGTAACCGGGCTTCCACTTGGTGTAGATGCTGGGCACCTGAGCGGTGGCACCCTTCACGAAGATCTCCTCACCCGTTCCGTCGATGGACTCGAGGGTGTAGTTCACACGGAGGTTGAGGTTCACACCGGTCTCGTTGGGCAGATACGGGCTGTAGTAGTTGCCCTCGGCCTCACCGGCCATCGAAGCGGTTGCCGACGTACGGCCCAGGAACTCGGTGCCCTTCTTCTCACCGTCTTCGGCGATGGTGTAGTTCAGCATGCTGAAGTTCACGATCTTCGAATTACCGGTGGTGCCAGAAAAGCGGACGTGCGCCAGGTTGTTGTCGGTGTTAGCCGTGTTATTCACATGAGGATAGTAAACGGTATAGGTACCGGCAGTGTAGATCTGGTTGTCCGTTGTCGAGAAGAGCTTAGGTGTCACGTTCTCACGGGCATTGGCTGTACGCTGGGCATCGCTGAGCGACGGATCAGTCTCATCCGCCAAGGCGACGGCAGGACCGCTATAGAACTTCACGTCCTTCACCGAGTAGCCGGGCACGGTCTCGTAGAGGGCGATACGCACCTTTGAGCCGAGGCTGCGGAACTTGATGGTGACGGGCACGCCGTAGCTTGCCTTCTTCACCGTCACGAGGTCGGCGATGTAGCAGGTCGTCAGGTCGTTGGCCGCACCCTTGAAGGTGTAGGCAACACCATCTTCGCCCGTAGCCGTCTCGGGAGTGATGGCCGAGACATACACCTGTCCTGCGGGGATGGGATCGGGAGCCGGATCGACATAGATGGGCTCTACATCCTTGCCTGCAGACCAGGCGATGAAGTCGTACTGCGCCTTGGTGTAATCCCAGTACTTGACGGACTGGCGCGTGACACCGTTGTCGATGGCGTGCTTGATACGCTGCTCACCCACATACTCCCAGTTAGACGTGTTCGACTCGGTGGTGTTGGCCGTACCGGGATGGTAGATGACACTGTAGTTGTCGAAGACGATTCCGCCCATGTTGTCCGTCGTCTCACCCTTGTAGCCGCTGACGATAAACTGGCTGCCCAACAAGTTGGCAGCGTCAGCGCCAGTATATTCTGCTCGGGTGGTCTCGCTGGAGTTGGAGCTGAAAAGGATAGGAACTTCCTGAGTCTCAGGCTCCGGAGCCGGAGGAGTGACCACAGGCGGTGCATCAGCGAAGTTGTCGCTACAGGCAGCAAGGGTCACTATGACGCTTGCTGCAAGAAATAGGTCTTTGTACTTCATATGCATCATTTGTTAAAGTTATTAAATTACATTTCAAATTCGTGGGTTTCTTCTTCGAAGTCCTTCACGACGGCATCGAAGGCAGAGCCTCCTTTACGAGTAGGGATACGCACGGTATCCATGTCCAGCTCGACGGTGATGACGCCGCCTCTCCAGCGACGGCGCACCTTTTCTGTCACGTCGAACACAAATGTGGAGTCCATACCGTTGTTGAACAGCATGGTCACGTCCAGATAATGGGGAACCTTATCAAGCACTTCGTCACGCTTCTTGATGCGGTTCATATTCTGACCGACGATACCAAAGGTGAGCATCCTTCCACCGATGATGTCAACCAGTTCCTCACCCTTCATGCAGTTGGGTTTGAAGCGGTTGTTGAAGTAGACCGTAATGACATCAGGCCCGGCAATGCCGTTGTTGACCACTGTGGTGCGGCCGAAGCCAGAGAGGTTGCCCTGGCCGTCGGTACCTGTGATACGGTTGCGGTTGTTGTGGATGATCACCTGCGTCAGATAAATATAGGTGATGGGTTCCAGGACCATATTGAGTTTCTTGACATACACATTGCGAACGGGGTCGTATTCGAATCCCCTGAGGTCGCGGTTGATCTCAATGGCCTGCTCGTAGGCAGAGAACAGCTCCTCGGGCTGATAGAAGGAGTGCGTAAACTCCGGCGCATTGTAACGGGTGTGGAACATCGACTGGTTGGTATAGGCCGTCACGGAGTCCAGAGAGCTCTGCTCGTCGAAGTTCAGGCTCTGCACACCGTCGGGCGTGTAGATGTCGTTCCAGGTGAGGATGTCCCAGAAGCCCCAGTTGTAAGTGGCCCTGAAGTGATTCCCTGTAACGGTGTGAGCCAGCACGCTGGTATGGTTAGCGTAGGGTTCGGAACCAGTGAAGTAGCGGCGCAGCTGCAGCGTGGACGGCTCGGTATAGCCAATCTGACCGAAGATGCGTATGTCCTCGTCGTCCCAGCCGTAGTACCACTCGTCCTTCCAAGTGACATCCACATCATATTCGGTCTCAAAGTCGTAGTCCCAGTAGGTCTCCAGGTCAAGGTCCACGACGGGCAACTCTGTATCAATATCGCCGCCGTCGAAGAGATGTAGCTCCGGCTCGGGGATGCAGCATACCAACAGCGCGACGACCGCAAGGACAATCGCCGTGCGGGTCACCGTCTGTATGTCAAAAATGCTGCGTCTTCTCATCGCTTCTCACTGTTTTTAAAACTCACTCCTTTTTTGTTGATCCTGCGGTAGAGCAGGTCGTAGGTCAGGGTCACGCCGACACGGGTGGGTCCCAGCCAAGTATAGCGGTACTGCCTCTTCTTGAACAGAGAGGGAGATTGCGTCCATTTGTAATAGTAGAGACCGTCGCGATAGTTCGGGTCCACGGGGTTCTCGTACTGATAGGGATCGTACTTGCAACGGAAGAAACCGACCTGCAGGCCGAACTCCAGTCGCCAGTGTCCCTTGCGTGAGAGTCCCATGACATAACCGGCACCGACACCGGCACCAAAGCCCTCACCTACCCAGCCACGGTCTGCATCGAAGCAGATGCCGAAGAGTCCCATGTGGGCATAGCCCTGCAGATACAAGCCACGGAAGGCGGGACCCTCTCCCGGCGGGTTAGAGGCCAGGTCGCCTCTGCGCTTGTAATAGCGGGCCTCCACCTGATAGTTCCTGATCTGGAAATACTTATGGGCTTCATAGTTCTGCCACCACGGGAAGTCGAAGGAGGCGCCGAAGGTGAAGTGGCCCTTCTTGGGGTAATACTCGACGGCCACGTTGGGGATGGGGCACCACTTGTCATAACCCGGCATGTAGACGCCATAGAACAGCAGGTTGGTCTTCAGCGAGAGGAACTCCCGGCGGGGCATCCACTCCGGCTCGGCTACGACCACCGGCACCTCGACAGGCGTAATAACCGTGTCGATGGGAAGAGGTTCCGGCTCGGGGATGACCGGCTCGACGACCGGTTCCAGGACAGGTTCCTCTACAGGCTCTTCCGGCACATAGCGGCGGAAGACCAGCACGATACGGGCAGCACGCAAGTCGGGGAAATACTCCTTGAGCAGGCGGCGCCAGAGCTGACCCTTGCGAGCCGTCTGCAACTGCTGCTTGGCCTGAGCCATCTGACCCTCGGCCTGACAACGCTCCACCAAAGACTTCACGAAGTCGTAGTCGGGGTCGTTGGCACGCTTCATCAGCAGACAGAGGGTGGAATAGTCCTCGATATCGACGTCGAACACGAACTTATCGCCTCTGACGGGGAAGGACAGACGGGACTTCACATAGTCGTAAAGGGCTTCGGCACGCTTCGTGCCCAGCTTCTCGTTCACCTGGGTAGGTCCCTCAGGAGAGGCAGCACCACGAATGATCATCTGCACCAGTTGCAGGCTGTCGCGGTTGATGTCGGGCAGCACCACCTGATCCAGTTCACGGAGGAACGGATCCGACGGGTTCAGACGGTACTGGCTGACGGGGAACACCACCTTACCGGCGATATCGAAGAAGTTCTCATCGCTCATGTTGAGCTTTTCGCCGACCTCCACGAAACGGACATAGGGGTAGGCAGAATAAGCCGAATCCATGTGCTCCACCGACATCAACTGCCGGGCCTGCACAGGATGAACCATCATCATCAGTAACATTACTGATGCCATGATCATCTGGGATTTGACTATACTCTTTCTCATGTCCGATAGATACTATTTATGCAAAGATACAACTTATTTTTGAATCGAATATGTTATTTCACGACCAAAGCGCAATATTTAACATATTTTAGCCATTTATTCCACTTTATAATAGGAAAATCGTCATTTTTGTTATCTCAAACTCCCCATACATCCCCTTCCGAATTAACAGAAATTAAATGTATAATATACACCCAATAGACATGTTCTTAAATGCATCAGCCCGAACAGAAGCATCTGCCCGGGCTGAATTCAAACCAAATATTTTTACAATGATAATTCCTATTTCTTCAGTTTGAAGGAGTTCTCGATGCTGGATAGCTCCGCCTGGAAAGCCAAATCCACCTTCAGGCGCTGCTCGATGGCGTTGCAGCTGTGGATGACCGTCGAGTGGTCGCGGTTGCCGATGAGCTGTCCGATACGGCCGGCAGGCATCTTCGTGTATTTCTGGGCCAGATACATCGACACCTGACGCACCTGCACGTAATCGCGCTTGCGGCTCTTGCTGAACACCTGACGCTGCTCTACCTTGTAGTGACGGCACACCTTTTCGAGAATCTCGTCGATGGTGAGCGGATGGTTATCCACCTTGACGGCCCGCTTAATGATGCGCTCGGCCAGACGCATGTCCACATTCGTGTTATAGACGATGGAATAGGCCATCAGCGAGTTGACCACACCCTCCAGGTCACGCACGCTGCCATTGGCGGTCTCGGCGATGTACTGGATGACGTCGGCAGGGATCTTCAGGCCGTCGCGACGGCACTTGGCAACGAGAATATCTTTACAAAGTTGCACGTTCGGTTTCTCCAGTTCTGCAATCAGTCCACAGGCGAAACGGGTGAGCAGACGGTCCTTCATTCCCTGAAGGTCCACAGGGGGTCTGTCGGATGCCAGAATGATCTGGCGCCCCATGCGGAACAGATGGTTGAAGATATGGAAGAACGTGTCGAGTGTCTTGGGGGAGTTCATCCACTCCTGGATGTCATCGACAATCAGCACGTCGATGCTCTGGTAGAAGTTGATGAAGTCGTTGGTGGTGTTATGACGCACCGAGTCGGTGAACTGCACCTGGAACAGACGGGCAGAGACATAGAGCACCCGCTTCTGGGGATAGGTCTCCTTGCAGCGCACGCCGATGGCGTTGATCAGATGCGTCTTGCCACAGCCCGAGGGACCATAGATGAAGAAGGGGTTGAACGTGCTCTTGCCCGGGTGCTCGGCGATGGATAGGCCGACGGTACGCGGCAGCTTGTTGGAATCGCCCTCGATGAAGTTCTGGAAGGTTTTCTTCGCGTCAAGCTGTGGATTCAGCTGCTGGGGCGTGGCGGCATCGAGTGTCGTGGGTGCCTTGTTGGTGCCCTGAGGCTGCTCGATATCCGTAGGACCCTCGCTCTCCACGTCGGTCGTCACATTGTGGTGCGCCTTGACCGTGACGATACGGTAGCTCAGCTTCACGCTGGTTCCGAACACCCGTGCGAGTACCTTACTTAACAGTCCCACGTAGTACTGCTCCAAGTACTCGTACACGTACGGACTTGGAACCTGCACCAAGAGCTTCTGCTCCGTCTCAGAGTAGGACTCGAAGACGATTGGCGCGAACCACGTTTTAAACTGCTGCTCAGAGACGTTGGCCTCAATCAGACGAAGGCATTCATCCCAAAGCGCCTTGTGACTGTTATTCATTAGGCGATCACTTATTTTTTTAAATTCAATACATTACAAGACTTAGGCTTGTGCTCATAATTGCGATGCAAAGTTCGCACTTTTTTTTGAATTATGCAAATTTCCAAAAGGAGTCATCGTGTGTACAAAAATGCGTAACTGCTTAGAAATTGAGGGGTTAGAGTGTTTCACACTTTTTCTATTCAAAACAGGGTATTGCAAATTTTAAACCTGCTGATTATCAATACTTTAATTTATCTTTCCGATTCTGATGCACACTTGATTTCCAACGGTGCCGATCAGCCTGAAGCCTTTGAAAATAAAGGAGTTTCGGCCATCCCGACCCAAATCAAGGCGAGACGTCTGCTATTTAGACGAATTCTAATTATTTGTCTTTTTTGCCGAAAACTGAGAAGTGTACGTAGCGTTTTGGGTGCTGTCTGAGATCAATCATCAAAGAGTCGGCATGTATCATCGTCGCATTCAGATTGTTATAGAGATCGGGGTCACGCATGAGCAGTCCGAGGGTGCCATCGTTGCTGTTCAGCTTGGCCGTCATCTGCTCCACATTGCGCAAGGTGTTGTCCACCTTCAGCATCGTGGAGGCAAGGTCCAGCTCGCTCAGGTTCCGCGTCAGGTTGTTGGCATTGGCCAGCATACCGTCGGCATTCTCCATCATCCGCGGCATCTGCTGGTTCAGGCTGACCGTCAGACGGTTCAGTTCACGCGACGTGCTTGTCAGACTACCGGTGATCTGGTCGATGTTATGGAGGGAGTTGGCGATGGCCGGATCCGCCAACAGGGCATTGACGCTCACGAGGATGGAGTCGAGCTTGGGCAACAGCGACTGTACCTGGGGAAGAATCTCTGCCGCCTTGGACAGCATACCCTTGTCCTGTCCGCCGTAGATCGTGTCATTACGTTCGAGGAAACCGGCAGTCCTGTCACCGAGTTTCAGTTCCAGCTTGATATTGCCCAGGAAGTCACTGACGATATCGGCCTTGGTACCCTTAGGCACGCGCATCTCGTCATTGATTTCCAGGACAGCCAAGATATTCTCCTGGTTCTCATAGTCGTAGATGATATCCCGAACCACGCCCACCTTATAGCCGTTGGCATAGACGGGACAGGAGTTCGACAGGCCACTGATGTCATTGAACTTCACGTAGTAGTTACTTCCGGTGGAAATCGACAGTCCTTTGAGGAAATTCATACCGTAATAGAGTACGATAACGCCTAATATAGCCACCACAGCAATCTGTATTTCCTTATTATACTTCTTCATAGAACTTTGAACTTTGAGCTTTGAACTTTATGATTACTTTTTACCGATTCATTTTTTCACCTTCTTACTTTTTTAATTTTTTACTTTTTTAATTTTTTAATTTCACGAAGGGCTTCATTGACATCCATACGGACGCCATCCTTGAAGGCTATGATAAACGCCTGGGGGAACTTGTCGGAGATCTTACGGCGCAAGCGGCTGACGGCGTTGTAGTCGGTTGAATCGCCGACAGTGTACTTATACATGCCACCATCCTGATAGTGACCAACGCCAGAGAGGCCTTTGAACCGGGCATCACCGGCTTTGATCAGGGCAGAACTGGCGAAAATCTGGACCTTAAAGACAGGACCCTGAGGCTGGGGCTTCGGCAGGGGTTGGGACACCACAGGCTGAGGTTTTGACTGCGGTTCAGACTTCACCACAGGTTTGGCCTCAGGCTTGGCCTCAGGTTTAGACTCAGGCACGACTTCGGGCTTTACCTCAGGCAGAGGTTCGGGCTTCACTTCGGGCTGTGGTTCCGGCACCACAGGCACTGGAGCAACAGTCAAATTGTTGTCAGCAGTCAAATTGTTGTCAGCAGCATGTTTCTTCTCTTCCTTGGCCTGCTTTTCTTTGGCTTTTTTCTCTGCCTTGGCCTTCTTCCTCTCTGCCTTGGAATTCTTCTCTACTGCGGGCACGGGGTTCTCCTGAGGCTGAACGGCAATGGAGGCACCGCCTCCGTGATTTCGGCGATAAGCCTGGAAGGCGTTGAAAAAACCTCTGGCATATTTCTCGGCTGCAGCCTGGGAGTTCATAAAGGTCTCCTCGTCGCTGGTAGAGATAAAGCCGCACTCCACCAAGCAACCCGGCATCGACGACAGCCGGAGCACCGCCAGGTTATCCTGCTGGGCACCCATGTTCTGACGGCCCGTCGCCTGACAGACATACTTCTGCATATACTTGGCCAATTCCACCGAGTTCTCCATGTTCTTGTCCTGGATGAACTCAAACATGATATTACTCTCCGGCGAGTTCGGGTCATAGCCCTGATAGGTCTGCTTATAGTCTTTCTCTAAGAAGATGACAGAGTTCTCACGCTTAGCGACCTCCAAGTTCTCCAGCACACCGGTCTTCTTTCCCGTCCGTTTACTCGTTCCTAAGGTGTAGGTCTGGAAACCACGCGCCACCCTACCCTTCGGCAGGGCGTTGATATGGATGGAGATGAAGAGGTCGGCCTTATTCTTGTTGGCAATCTCCGCCCGACGGTAGAGTTCCACGAAGGTGTCAGTCTTACGGGTATAGATGACCTTCACGTCGGGACAGTTCTGTTCGACCATCCGTCCGAAG
The DNA here is from genome assembly GCA_902776545.1 of uncultured Prevotellaceae bacterium. Classification (GTDB taxonomy): domain Bacteria; phylum Bacteroidota; class Bacteroidia; order Bacteroidales; family Bacteroidaceae; genus Prevotella. The sequence continues at coordinate 93,902 of CACYQO010000003.1, forward strand.
GCCAGAGCATAGCGCAGCGTCAGGTTCTTCTCCTTCACCTTTCCCTTGCCGATGGCACCTGTGTCAAAGCCGCCGTGTCCGGCATCGATCACCAACGTGAAAGTCTTATTGGCAGCCTCCGTTGTTAAAGGTGAAAAGGTGAAAAGGTGAAAAAGTAAAAATACCTTCACCATCACCCACACCTTATTTATATATATATACCTCAATTTTTTAATTTTTGAATTATTCAATTCTTTAATTCTTTAATTCTTTAATTCTTTAATTTTTTAATTTTAATATGATTCCCCCTCCGTCGCAGTCGGCGCCAATCGGGGGATTCTGCTTCGTCAGTTCGAGGTCGATGGAGGTCACTTCAGGGAAGGCCGTCGTAATGGCCTTCACGATACGCCCTGCCACATGTTCCAACAACTGCGACGGGATGTCCATCTCCCGTTTGGCGAGGTCGAAGAGTGTCGCATAGTTGAGGGTGTCCGCCACATCGTCACTCTCCATGGCCTTGTCGATCGGATAGCCCACCCTCAGACTGAGCAGAAAATCCCCGCCCACCTGCCGTTCCTGAGGCATCACCCCATGAAAGGCATAGAAACGAACGTTCTTTAGGAACACAAATGACGACTCAACCTTCACTTTTCACTTCTTCACCTTTTCACCCCTCACTTTTCACTTTTCACTCTTCACTTTTCACTTTTCACTTTTCACTTTTCACTCTTCACTTTTCACTCTTCACTTTTCACTCTTCACTTTTCACTTCTTCCTCCTCCTTCCTCTTTCCTCATTCCTCGAAATTATCTTCCTCGTCATGCACGCCGGGGATATACTTCTTCAGGGCACGCTCCACACCGGTCTTCCAGGTGTTGATGCTCTCGTCCTTCAGTGAGAGGGAGCCCACCAGCCTGACCACATGTTCGAGTGGCATACGGTAACGCAGCACACCGGAGATCAGCTTGGCGTAGTTCCAGTATTCGGGATTGAACTTCTCCGAGAGGCCCTCCACGGTGGTCTTGTAGCCACGTTTGTTCTCAAACTGGAAGTCATAGCGCTTCGAGCCGTCGGGGTTGATCTGCTTGATGATCTTACCGTGGGTCACAGTCTTGGGCAGGATGATACCCTCCTCGTCGTCCTGGAGACCGGTGAAGATCTCGTAAGGATAACCATCGAGCAGGCCGACGAGTGCCACCCACTTCTCCTTATTGTTCTGGAAACGGACTACGTCGCACTCCAACTGCTGCGGACGGACCTCCGTCACATCGGGACGACGGTACAACACCATGTCTGTCAATGCATGGTCTATCAGGTCGGCGAACTTCTCAGCATCCTCCGGCTGCAGGGCTTTCAGACTCTGTTCCAACAGCGTGGCGATCTTTTCCTCTGAGAGCTCACTCCCAGTCTTGGCAGCTACAGACACCAAAGCATTGGCGATGTGTCTGAGCATTTCTTTTTTCGTTTCTGTTTGCATATCAAGCTTAAAATTCTGGGTGCAAAGGTACACATATCTTTTCTATTTTGGGAAACTTTCCCTGATTTTTTGAAGAAAAGTGTTCCGTTTTGGAAAACTTTCCGTACCTTTGCGGCATAATTGGTATAAATATGAAGACATTACTGACAAGAAGAACCATCCGCAAGTACACGGATCAGGACGTGAGCGAGGAACTGCTCAACCGTCTGATGACCGAGGCAGCCCGTACCCAGACCATGGGTAACCTGCAGCTCTACAGCGTCGTTGTCACCCGCAGCCAGGAGATGAAGGAGAAACTGTCTCCTGCCCATTTCAACCAGCCGATGGTGAAGTCGGCGCCGGTGGTGCTGACCATCTGTGCCGACTTCAACCGCACCAGCTTCTGGGCCACATGCCGCAACGCCGTGCCCGGCTACGACAACTTCCTCTCATTCATCAACGCAGCCACTGACGCCCTGCTTTACACCCAGACGCTCTGCAACCTCATGGACGAGGAAGGCCTCGGCTACTGTTACCTCGGCACGACGGTCTATCAGCCCCAGCAGATCATCGACATCCTCCAGTTGCCGAAGCTCGTCATGCCTGTCGCCACGCTCACTGTGGGCTGGCCCGATGAAGAGCCTCCCCTCTCCGACCGTCTGCCCTTGGAGAGTTTCGTTCATAACGAAACATACCATGACTATCTGGCTAACGACATCGACACCTATTATCAATATAAGGAGGAGCTCGAGGAGAACCGCCACTTTGTGCGCATCAACCACAAGGAGACGTTGGCGCAGGTTTTCACCGATATCCGCTATACTCGCAAGGACAACGAGGCGATGTCGAGAGAACTCATCGCCACCCTCGTCCGCCAGGGTTTCCTACCGCATACGATTTTGATGGGACATTTTTAGTTTATAGTCTATGGTTTATAGTTTATAGATGATTACTTCTATAGGCAGAGAGGAGGGCTTGCCAGGTTATCATCTATAAACTATAAACTATTAAACTATAAACAATATTACTCCACCACGATGGGCTTGTACTTCGGGACGAGCGCCTTCATGATGCACCAGCCGATGAGATAGGCCACGGCACAGATGCAGAACACCACCATATAGGCGGCAGGCTTGCCTTCGAAACCGAAGAAGGTGAAGTTGGCTCCCTGAGCAGCCGCCCAGTCGAAGAACCGGCCAGAACCCAGGTTGATCGACATCGAGCCGATACCACCAGCCATCGTACCCAGACCGACGATTGTACCGATGGTCGACTTCGGGAACATGTCACCGATGGTCGAGAACAGGTTGGCACTCCAGGCCTGATGTCCTGCGCCTAACAGACCGATCAGGATGGCGGGCCACCAGGCACTATAAGCACCGAGCGGCTGGGCAAACAGTCCCAACACGGGGAAGCAGGCGAAGATCAACATGGCACGCATACGACCCAGATAGGGATTCATGCCCTTCTTGTCAACGAAATACGTGGGCAGATAGCCGCCACCGATCGAGAGGATGGTCACGATGGCATAGAGTGTGAAAATCAGCGCGATACCCATCGCGGAGTCGGAGGTATAGCCGTACTGGTCGCTGAAGTAGGCCGGTGCCCAGAACAGGAAGAACCACCACACACCGTCGGTCATGAACTTACCCACGAGGAACGACCAAGTCTGCTTGTACTTGAAGCAGTCCAGGAACGGGATCACCTTCTCTTCCTTTATCGTCTCACGGTTCTGCACCTCAGCGAGGTCGTTGTCCTGCTCGATGTAGTTCAGCTCTGCCTGGTTCACACGACTGTTTTGACGAGGCTTCTCATAGAGCCACATCCACAGACCCATCCAAATAAAGCCAAGGCAACCGATGATGATGAACGCCATCTCCCAGCCCCAGGCACGGGCCAGCAGGGGAATGGTGGCAGGAGCTGCCAGCGCACCCACGGAGGCGCCGCTGTTGAAGATAGAGGTGGAGAAGGCACGGTCCTTCTTCGGGAAGTACTCGGCAGTCGCCTTGATGGCAGCGGGGAAGTTACCAGCCTCACCGACAGCGAGGATCAGACGACAGCTCAGGAAGAGCCAAACGGAGATTGTGGCGATGGCGACAGCGGCATCACCCGTCAACTGTCCCAACTGAGCCACAGAGTCGTAGCCCTCGACGGTCATGGCCACCCAGCCACAGCCGGCATGCAGCACAGCACCGAGCGACCATACGAAGATGGCGATGAGATAACCCTTCTTCGTGCCCATCCAGTCGATGAACTTTCCGGCGAAGAGGTTCGCGATGGCATAGAAGAGGGAGAACATACCGGTGATCGTACCGTAGTCACCGTCGGTCCAGTGGAACTCTGGGGCGATGAAGTCCTTCCAGGTTAATGACAAGACCTGACGGTCCATATAGTTAATCGTCGTTGCCAAAAACAGCAGCGCACAGATGACCCAGCGGAAGTTGGACATCTTGGTGGTTTGTACAGGAGCCATAGAAATTAATTTTAACTAATATTTGTTTTGAAACGAATGTGAATAATATGAATAATTTTGTTCACTAATTCAAATAATTATTCTTATTCGTGGGATTATTATTCACATTATTCATATTCGTTTCCAATAATATCTAAGAATCATTCGTTTCTCTTTATCTGATGTCGATGACGGGGATGTTGTCCTTGTCGTTGTAGTAGAGATTCTCACCGGCCATGCCCCAGATGAAGGTATAGTAGTAGGTGCCGGCGGCAGCATGCATCGACCACTCGGGCGACATGATGGCCTGTTCGTTGTGCAGCCATACGTTACGGCTCTCCTGCGGCTGACCCATCACGTGGGAGATGGTCTGGCCCTCAGGCAGGTTGAAATAATAGTAAGCCTCGATACGACGGCCATGGGTGTGAGGGGGCATCGTGTTCCACACAGCACCGGGATTGAGCTGGGTCAGACCGAGCTGCAACTGACAGGGACCCTCCTCCAGCACATCATTGACGATGAGCTTATAGACGGTGCGGTTGTTGGCTTCCTCCACGGTTCCCACAGGTCCCCAGACAGCAGCCTTCAACGAACCCTTACGTCCGTCGAGGGTGATCCACTGCGTCTTGTAGTGCTGGTGGGCAGTGGCGGAGTTCAGGTAGAACTTGGCGGGATTCTTCGGATCCTTCGAACGGAACTGCACCAGCTTGTTCACATCCTGGTCCTTGCCGATATGTCCGCGACCGACATAGAGGGCCTCCTTCGGTGAGAGGGCGTACTCCTTGCCGTCGACGATGACCACACCGTCGCCTAAGCCACAGTTTACGATACCGATCTCGCGGTTGTAAAGGAAATACTTCTCCTTGATGGTGTTGTCGACATCAAGGCCTAACTCCCAGAAGTTCTCCAATGTCAGCGTGGTGTTCACGGGCATCGCGCCGCCGAAGATGAAACGGTCGTAATGGGAATAAGTGAGCAGGATGGAGTCAGGCGCCATCACCTTCTCCATGACAAAGCGCTCACGGAGCAGCTTCGTGTCGTAGTGCTTCACGTCTTCAGGATGACAGGCCGTCTGGAACTTCACGTGCTGTGCCCCCACGAACCTGTCGGCTTCCTGGGCCTTCGCTCCAGAAAGCGAGAGGGCCATCGCCCCCACAATCATCAGAAATGTCTTTTTCATTTTATAAATCGTTTAAAATTATTCTCTTTTCAACACAGAGACACAGAGGTACAGAGTTTTTTATCCATTAGCCACAAAATATTATCTCTGTGTCTCTGTATCTCTGTGTTTCAATTATCAATCTGCTTTTTTCTCATCTGCGACGATACGGCGGCGGTTGATGAAGACCATGGCGATGGTGATGATGCTGAGGATACCGGCGCCAATATAGGCGAGGGAGTCCACACACTTAAAGATCACCCAGCCGAAGAGCGACGAGGCGAAGTCGAGGGCGCCGGCCTGGAATCCCTCGGGGATCTTCGCGGCAGGATCCTGCGTCTGGGCATAAACCGTCTGGGCAGCCTGCGTGAAGGCTGGAGCCATGTCTGTGACGAACCACAGGCCGATACCTACGGCCACGATGCCGACGATCAACGTCTTTACCACATTACCCTTCGTATAGGGCAGCACCATCACGAACACATAGAACATACCGGCCAGCGATGCCAACGGCAGGAACTCATTTCCCGGCAAGGCCACAGCCAACAGCAGTGCCAGGGGAATCAGGATCAATGAGGCCACGAGCGTCGTGGGATGACCGATCACCAGGGCGGGCGACATGCCGATATACACTTTCTTACCAGCCCATTTCTTCTGCACCACCTCCTGTGTCTTCTCGGCAATCGGTTTCAGACCGTCTATAAAGAGTTTCGTGATACGCGGTATCAGCTCCATCACGGCACCCATCGTCACACCCAGGAACATCACTTTCTTGATGTCCAACTGCGCCACAGCACCGATCAGGGCACCCACGATGACACCCAGTACGATGGGTTCACCCAGCACACCGAACTTCCGTTTCAGTCCCTCGGCATCGATGTCGAGCTTCGAGAAACCGGGAATCTTGTCGAGCAGCCAGTTGATGCCGATGGCAAAGGCCGTGAAACTCTGACAGAACGGCTGCGGAATGGAGATACCCTCCATATCGTCGTAATAGTCCTGGAACTTCGAGGCCGTCAGGTCGGCCATCACCAGCGTGATGATATAGCAGACGATGGCGGCGAAATAACCCCACACTAAGCTCTGGTCCATCACGAAGTACGCCACAGCCCCGATAAAGGCGAAATGCCAGTAGTTCCAGAGGTCGATGTTCACCGTGCGCGTACATTTTGTAATTAGTAGGAGAAAGTTCACACCCAGACAAATCGGGATGATCAGGGCACCGACGGCCGTATTATACGCCACGGCAGCAGCGGCAGGCCATCCCATGTCGAAGACACCAAGCTGCAGGTCATACAGGCGCGAGATCTCACTCAGCGGATTACCGAAGTTGTTCGTCAACAGGGCTGTGACGATACCTAAGCCCACGAAACCGACACCTACATAGAGACCGCTCTTCAGGGCCTTGCCGAACTTCATGCCGATGCACAGGCCGATAATGGTAAAGAGAATGGGCATCATCACCGATGCTCCCAAACTGATAATGTAACTGAATACTTGTTCCATTTCAATGATTCTTTGTTATTCTGGTGCAAAGTTACGAAGAAAAAGAGAGAACACCTTGCTTTTCACCATCTTTTTTTACGTTATCGTTTGCAAAATAGAAAGAACGAAAGATAAATATCAGCAAAAAGTTTGGCCGTTACGGGGGAAATCACTACCTTTGCAGACGTACTAAACTTTTCATGATGAAGAAATCAACTATTTTAGCATTACTGATGATGGTGTCATCCAGTGTCATGGCCCTCACCCCTTGGAAGAAGGGTGCTTTTGAGACGGGCCAGTACCGAAACCTTTTGGTCGAGATGGGCTACAGCCAAGCCGATGTCGACGCCAAGCTGAAGGAAGTGTTCAACGATGTGTTCCGTGGTCCCAACAAGGTCTATTTCGAGGTGGGAGACTCCATGGGCTATGTGTCTGACGTGAAGAACCACGACGCCCGCACCGAGGGCATGTCGTATGGTCTGATGATTGCCGTACAGTTCGGCGAGAAGGACATCTTCGACCGTCTGTGGCGATGGAGCAAGAAATACATGCAGCACCAGGACGGCATCCGCGAAGGCTACTTCGCCTGGAGTTGTAAGACCGACGGCACCCGCAATGCACAGGGTGCTGCCAGCGACGGTGAACTCTATTTCATCACCGCCCTCCTCTTCGCCTCCAACCGTTGGGGCAACGACACGGGCATCAACTACAAGGCCGAGGCACAGCGTATCCTTAACTGCATCCAGCCGAAGGAATACGAACCCGAGCCTCGTCCGGCTGGCTTCCCCAGCTTCGGTCCCCAGCAGACGGGACCTCAGAAGATGTATCTCATCGATCCCGAGACGCAGCTGATTACCTTTACCCCCGATGGTTTCGGACAGCGCTACACCGATCCCAGCTATCACATCCCCGCTTTTTATGAGGTATGGGCGAAATGGGCTGATGATGGGCGAAGTGGGTATTGGATGGAGTGCGCCAAGAAGAGCCGTGAGTATCTGCACAAGGCCATCAACCCGCAGACGGGCCTGAATCCCGATATGAGCCAGTACGACGGCAGTGAGATGCAGATGCCCCGTTTCCCGGGTATGCAGCAACGTCCACAGGGTGCCCCGCGTCGGAATGGCAGTAATAATTTCCGCTATGACTCCTGGCGCGTGCCGATGAACATCACACTCGATTACGAATGGAGCTGTGCCGACGGCGAGTGGCAGCGCCAGTATGGTGAGACCATCCAGAACTTTTTCTATTCACAGGGTGTCGATACCTTTGTGGATCAGTATCGTACCGACGGCACCTTGCCTGAGGGCGATGAGATCCTGCAGGCAGGTGGTTTCCGTAAGCTGCGCCACAGTATCGGACTCGTAGCCACCACTGCTGCAGCCTCGATGCTTTGCAGCCATGACAAGAGCAAGGAATTCGTCGATGCCCTTTGGAACGCCAAACATGTGCCTTTCGAGGATGGTTACTTCGATGCCTACTACGACGGACTATTAAGACTTTTCGCCTTCATGCACCTCAGCGGCAACTACCGCATCATCACAAAATAAGATTAATAAAGGCTCGCACAGTGCGAGCCTTTATTAATCTTGGAAATAGACGCGTTTGACGCGGTTGGAGACAGCCGTGAGGACTTCGTAGGGGATGGTGTCGATGATGTCGCTGAGGACAGTGACAGGCAGGTGCTCGCCAAAGATCTCCACCTGATCACCCTCCTGACAAGGGATGTCGGTGACATCGATCATCGCCACATCCATACAGATATTACCTACATATTCAGCCTTCTGGCCATGCACCAGACAGTAGCCATGACGATTGCCAAGGTGACGGTTCAGGCCATCAGCATAGCCAATAGGTATGGCGGCAATCACCGAGTCGCGCTCAATTTTACCTTTACGACTGTAGCCCACGGTATCACCTGCAGGAACGTGGCGGAGTTGGAGGATCGTGGTCTTGAGGGTAGAAACGGGTTTCAAGCCCCCTAAGTTAGGGGGTTGGGGGTCTGAAGGAGCATCAGTCATTCCCTTGTTCAGACCCCTATCGCCCCCTAACTTAGGGGGCTGGTACGGATCGACGCCGTAGAGACCGAGGCCGAGGCGGCACATGTCGAGCTGACGCTCGGGGAAGTGCTCAATGCCGGCGGAGTTGTCGATGTGGCGGAGGATCTTGTGGGAGAAGGCAGACTGGAGCTTCTGGCTGCCCTGCTCGAAGAGTTCAAACTGACGGGCGGAGAAGGCATCGAAGTCATCACTGTCGGAACCCACGAAGTGACTGAACACCGAACGGGGGATGATGGCGTTCTGATGCTTCAGGCGATCAATCAATTTGAACATGTCGCCGACGGGATCGAAGCCCAGACGATGCATGCCTGTGTCGAGTTTGATATGTACGGGCCAGCCCGTGATACCTTCCTTACGGGCTGCCTTGATGAGGGCATCCAGCAGACGGAAGGAGTAAACCTCAGGTTCGAGATCGTAGTCGAACATGGTCTTGAAAGCCGTCATCTCCGGATTCATGATCATGATGTTGGCGGTGATGCCAGCCTTGCGAAGGGTGACACCCTCGTCGGCCACAGCCACAGCGAGATAGTCCACCCGGTGATCCTGCAATGTCTTGGCAATCTCCACAGCACCTGCTCCATAGGCGTCGGCCTTGATCATGCACACCATCTTCGTCTCGGGTTTGAGGAAAGAACGGTAGTAGTTCAGGTTTTCCACCACAGCATTGAGGTTGACCTCAAGGATGGTTTCATGTACCTTTTGTTCCAACTGTTCTGTGATCTTATCGAAGCCGAAAGGACGGGAGCCTTTCAGGAGAATCAGTTCGTCGTGGAGGTCGTTGAAGGCATTGGAGGCAAGGAAATGGTTCACATCAGCAAAGAACTGCTTGTTGGCGATATGGATCCGGTCTGCCTGGGCAGAGAGTTCAGGACCGATGCCGATGAACTTGTCGATGCCACGCTTGACACAGAGGTCGGAGACTTGGGTGTAGAGTTGTTCTGGGGGTGTACCGGTCTGGAACATGTCGCTTAATACAATGGTTTTCGGGAGTACGGGGGTACGGGGGTACGGGGGTACGAGATTACTATCAGCGCTGGAAGTATCCTCGCGCCCCCGCGCCCCCGTACCTTCGTTCCCCCGACGACCCATGAAATCGAGGGCGATGTCGAGAGAGTTGATGTCGCTGTTATAGGAGTCGTTGATGAGGATGCAGCCGTGTTGTCCCTGTTTCACCTCCAGACGCATGGCGACAGGTTCGAGACGTGGCATGCGCTCTGCGAGCTGGGCCGGGGTGAGTCCTAAGTGGAGGGCGACAGCGGCACAGGTGATGGAGTTTTCGATGGAGGCCTCGTCGATGAAGGGGATGGTGTAGGTGTTTTCCTCACCATGATAGATGTAGGTTATTTTCGTGGAGGGTGGCGCGGGGGTACGGGGGTACGGGGGTACGAGATTACTTTCTGCCGCAGAGGTGTTCTCGCGCCCCCGCGCCACCGCACCTTCGTACCCCCGATTACTAATATCCTTGACGAAGAACGGGGCGTTGGAGTCGAAACGGGACCAGGCGATCTTTTCACCCTTGTACTGCATGCGACGGATGCAACGGCTCACGATGTCAGTGTCCGAACAGTAAACCATCGCCTCCGTGTCGTGCATCAGTTCGAGTTTCTCCATGCACTTCTCTTCCATCGAGCGGAAGTTCTCCTGATGGGCAGCACCCAGACAGGTGAGTACGCCGATGGTGGGTTGGATGATGTCGCGCAGGGCTGACATCTCACCGGGCTGACTGATGCCTGCCTCGAAAATACCCACCTCCGTCTGTTCGTTCAGCAACCATACGGAGAGGGGCACACCTATCTGGGAGTTGTAGCTGCGGGGCGAACGCACAATCTTCTGCGAGGGTAACAACAACTGGTAGAGCCATTCCTTGACCATCGTCTTGCCATTGGAGCCTGTGATGCCGATGATGGGGATATCGAACTCATCACGATGACGCTCTGCCAGACGCTGGAGGGCAGCCAAGGGCGAGGGGACGATGAGAAAATTGGCATCCTTGTACAAGCCCCCTAAGTTAGGGGGTTGGGGGTCTGAAGAAGCGTCAGTCATTCCTTTGTTCAGACCCCTGTCGTCCCCTAACTTAGGGGACTTGGAAACCACGAAGTTGCGGACACCACGGCGATAGAGGTCAGGGATGTATTTATGACCATCGTTGCGGGCTGATGACAAGGCAAAGAACAAAGTCTCCTCGGGGAAACAGAGTGAACGGCTGTCGGTCAACAGCCAACCAATCTGGGCATCGGTCTGTCCGATGCGACGCGCTCCTATGAGCGTCGTGATCTTTTCAATAGAGTAGTTCATCTCAATTTTTCACTTTTCACTTCTCACTTTTCACTTCTAAAGTGCAAAGTTAGGATATTTTTTCTTTAACGCCTCAACTTTTAACATAGTTTTATGCATAAAAGCCTTATATTCTTCCGATTCAGCATCGAAAGGCTTGTGATTGAGGGCCGCTTTCAAGGGAGCCCATTCCTGGATGAAAGCCTTCGCCTCGTTGCTCAAGTAGGTTTCAGAGAGCCGTTGCCAGATGTATTCCACGGCCTGATCCGAGGGGTGGAGCATGTCGGGTTTGTAGAAACGGTAGTCACGGAGTTCGTCGTTCACAATCTCATAGGCAGGAAAATAAGCCACAGATTGACACAGATTGACACGGATTTTCTCCACTGCGAGAAGAAGAGTGGCTTTGGAGAGTTGGGAGGCGTGGTAGCCGTATTTGCGGTAACGGATAGGACTGACGGTGAGGACGATGCGGACAGCAGGATTTTGCTCTCGCAAGAGGGTGATGGCCTGCTGCAGGTAGTCTGCACAAGCTTCGACAGAAAGTTCTTCTTCCGTAAAGAGGGACTGGGGACGCTTCTCACAGTTGTCGACAATTTCGCCAGTTGATTTCAGACGATAGACGTGGTTAGTGCCAAGGGTGAGGAAAACGAGAGACGGAGGTACGGGGGTACGGGGGCACGGGGGCGCGAGATTAGTTTGCAAACCATTGAGTGCAGCGCGTGAAGTATCCTCGTGCCACCGCGCCACCGCGCCACCGCACCCCCGAAACAATTTCTCTATCGTGTGGAGGATGGAAACGGGGTTGTACATGGTGCCAAAGGGGTTAACCACGACGGGAAAACCCTCTTCCTGAAAGCGGTGGCCTATCTCCGTGGCGAAACAGGAACCTACGAAGAGAAGCTCTTCACAAGGAGCAATCCGGAAACCCGGATCCGGGATATCGACGATCGTTCTAAATTCCACTTTAGGCTTTGAACTTTGAGCTTTGAACTTTATGATTACTCCTTAACTATGAGAAATCTCCAAACCCGACGTAGAGAGGGAGAGGTCGACAAAACGGGCGTTCTTGTTCTGACGATGGTCGGACAGGATCTGTTTGATGCGGGCTGCTGCCTCAGGATCCTTGGCAATCATATAGAGGTAGCCACCACCGCCTGCGCCAGGGAGCTTATAGCCTAAACAGAGGTCGTCGATGAGAGTAGTCAGGGATGCCACGGCAGGAGGGTTCGTACCACTGTCGAGTGTCTGGTTCTGTTGCCAGGTCTTGCGCATCAGGAGGCCCATTCGTTGGAAGTCGTTCTGCTGGATGACCTCATACATCTCCATCGTGTGCTCCTTCATCTCCCGCAACAGACGCAGTTCGGCGTTATCGTTGAGGAACATCCGACGGACAATCTCTGCGAGGATCTGTTTCGCCGTGCGTGTGATACCTGTATAATATAATAGGTGGCAGGGACGATACTCCGGCTGTGTCCACAAGTCGTTGGGCAACCAGCGCACCTGCGGGTTCTGAGCAAATCCCCGTCCTGTCTGTAAAAGTTTCACGCCACCCAGCACCCCACCGAACTGATCCTGCCAACCACCACCCGTGGTAAGCATCTGTTCGAGCATCAGCGTGCGATGGCCTATCTCGTTCTTGTCCCAGCCCAAGTCACAGAAGTCGTTGAGTGCGCCCAAGACGGTTGCAGCGAGGATACTGCTTGTTCCGAGACCACTGCCCGCAGGAATTGCCGAGAGCAGCGTCAGTTCGATGCCAGAGCCAAAAGCCTCGAGCTGGGCTTTTAGAGGAAAGGGGAAAGGGGAAAGAGGAAAGAGATTACTTTGAAGGGCAGACTCTGCAGTCGGAGTATTCTCTTTCCACTTTCCACTTTCCTCTTTCCACATTCTCCCGAAACCGGCGAGGACGAGGGCTGCCTTGGGGATGGAGAAGGGAGAGCCGACATGCATAAAGTCCATCAGCTGTTCGTTGGTCTCCACAACCTCTACGGCACCGAGGTCGATGCTACGAAGCACGATGCGGTAATCCTTGGAGGGTTTGACGTAGGCATGCAAGGGGGGCTGGCCATTCAGTTCGATGGCCAGATTGATGACATTGCCACCCTCCATAAGACAGTAGGGAGGGGTGTCGGTCCAGCCTCCGGCGATATCGATACGAACGGGAGAGCGGCCCCAGACGATTTGGTCGTCGAGAATTTGTTTTCGAGGAAGGAGGAAGGAGGAAGGAGGAAGGAGATTACTCGAGATGATTCCATCGCGGAGGAGGGAGAAAGCGTGGGAGCTGTCGCCACGGAACATGGCATCGTGGATACGGGTCATGAGGGGAGCGTCGTCGGGGAGAGGGGGCGGCAGAGGGATGTTCTCCTTTTGGAACTCCGAAGCGGCATCAGCGAGGTCGAGCTGATAGAAGACACTGTGGCGCCAGTTGTTAGCCATGGCACTCCAGTTTTGTTTACGGAAAGCCTTACGCTGAGCAAAGAGCCGACGCAGGTCTGCACGCTCTGCCAGTTCGTTGCTGTTCAGGGGTTCGTCGATGCGATAACGACGGATCTCGTAACCAGAGTCCTTGGCAATAGGCGCCACATCTATACACTCGCCTGGTGCCAAAGTGATATCCCAATCGTTTTCTGGCACACCAGTGATGACATGGTCATGGGTGAGATGCCAGCGCTTGCCAATGTGGCTGTTCTCAATCCAGATGTTGCTATTTTCATCTGTAAGCGGAATCTCCATCACTGTATTCTGCACGAAGATAGAGGGATGGGGCTTACGGTCGAGGTGCATGATCTCACGCTGGTCGTTCACGAGGTTCTGAAGCCTCAGTGTCGACGAGATCATTTCACGAGAGGTACCAAAATGATAGAACTCACCACCCGCCAAAGGAAGAATCGCGACCTTCAACTGTCGCAGTTCTTCATCGACCATCGTCGGGTCTGTGCCGAGGCAACAGCCAAACTCGGAATAGAGATCATAGGATTTTAGAAGTGAGAGGTGAGAGGTAAGAGGTGAGAGATTTGTTTGATCTACCGATGAGCGTTGCATCATGAGGTGAACTGCTTTATCGGAGAGGAGCCAGACACCGATATCGGTGAGGTAGAAATGATCGTGCTGGAGGTCGGTGAGGGTCTGAACGGATGGCTTTTGGAGCATCTGCTTCAAGACGGAGGGAGTCTGACGGCTACTGACAAACACACCATGGTTCTTCGCCACAGAGGCATCGAGCCAGAGACCATAACAGACAACATCAGCCTCAGGGATGGGCTGCAGGGGTTGTGTGGCACGGATGAGCACATCACCACTGACCACCATCGTATGGATATTATCGGGTGCCATCGCCATCATCTTTTCGTATAATGGCAACTGCACACTCAGCAGGTTCTGCGAGAGTCGCTGTCCCCTCTCCCACCGGAACACAGGCAAAGGCATCAGTACCTTACCCGAGACCGCATAGCTGGGGAGGCGCTTACTTTGACCACCGGCATGAATCAGGATACGTTTTTCCTTGGCAAGCCACGCTTCAAACTCCTGACTCCCGACTCCTGACTCCTGACTCCTATAAGCCTCCTGCAAGAGCCAGGCTGTGCCACCGCCACTGCCGAGACGATGACCGATGGGGTCACAGGTGCAGAAGTATTCATCACGGGAGAGGCCTGTTACCTCATGGAAAACCTCCACCAGATTCGGTGGCAAAGACAAGAGCTTTTTCACTTTGAACTTTGAGCGTTGAACTTTGAACTTTGAACTTTGAACTGTATGATTACATTTTACGGCGGCGATATTCCATATAGCCAGCTCCAAGCAGGATCAGGAGCAAGGCAACGTATGCCACATAAGCCACAGTCTCGGTGGTGTTCACGGACTTCGGGAAGAAGGAGAGCACCACCTCATGACGGCCGGGCTTCACATTCATCGCACGGAGCACATAGTCCACACGACCCAGTTCGGCAGGCTCTCCGTCGATGGTTGCCGTCCATCCGGGATAGTAGATCTCAGAGAACACGAGCACACCACCCTTACCAGAGTTCACGTCGTAAGTCAGACGATTGGGTTCATAGGCAGTGATCGTGACCACACTGGCGGTATCCTGTTCGACAGCCTCACCCAACTGTGCCTTGAACTTCGCATCGGCCACAGCCTGATGGCGCAGGTTGATATGTCCTAAAGCATCTATCTCCTGATTGGCATTGTCCACATAGCTGAGCTGGTCTACAAACCAGGCATTGCCATAGACATACGGATTCTGGATAGGTACAGTCTGTCCGCCCTCCAAGGGGAAGATGAAGTATTTCGCATTGAGCATGTTCAATACGGGGAAGATACTGTCGCCATTCACCCGAGTCATATCACCGCCTGCCTCAGAGACAGCCTTGAACAGTCGTTGCATCTCGGGGGAGATATGACGCTCCACGAGTTCCTGATAACGACGCAGTTTGGCAGCATGATAACCACCGATGCTCTTATGATAGTAGCTGGTTTCGTTCTCGTTGAAGGTGTTCGAGGCGAGGTTCAGTACCCGGTAGTCGAGACTCTGGTCACGCAGGATCAGCTCATCCGTCTGTGTCTTCTGCTGCGGTGCCTCACGCTCCGACTTCGGCACGAACATCTCGTCGTTCAGATAACGCTTGTTCACGATCCACAGGTCGAAGAGACAGAGCACGAGGATGCCTGCGACGGCATAGGTCTGTTTCAGTTTGCCGTAGTAGAAGAACAGCAGGATGCCCGTACCCATCAGAATTACCCAGAACGACCGCAGACAGTCGCTGGTGAACATCGCCTGACGCATCTCCGTCAGGTTCGCCATCAACGGTCCCACATGTTCTGCCGGCAGACTCTTCAAGGCGCTCATCTCACTGGTCGAAATGAAACTGTCGAAGAACATCGTGGGGAAGAGTGCCATCAGCAGACAGATGCCGCCAGTGAGAGCGAAGCTGATATATAGGTATTTGTTTACAGTTGACGGTTTACAGTTTACAGTTGATTTGCTAGCATGCCCTTCTGAAACAGCATGGTAATCATCTGTAAACCGTAAACTGTAAACCGTAAACAATTCCCGTAACGCCAGCATGGCGAGGAGGGGAATGGTGAACTCGGCAATGACCAGAATCGAGGCAACGGTTCGGAACTTCGCATACATCGGCATATAGTCGATGAAGAAGTCCGTCAGACCCATGAAGTTCTTACCCCACGAGAGCATGATGGAGAGGATCGTCGCAGCCAGCAAAGCCCACTTCACCGGTCCCTTCACGATAAACAGGCCGAGAATGAAAAGCATCATCACAAAGGCACCCACATACACAGGACCTGACGTACCGGGCTGTTCACCCCAGTACTGACCGATCTGCTGATAGATACTCGTATAATTGGGATCGGCCTTGGCCATCGCTGTCTCGTTCGCACTCAGCGGCACAGACGCACCGCCCTTCGTATTCGGGATCAGCAACGTCCATGTCTCACCGATGCCATAGCTCCACTGGGTGATATAGTCTCGTTCCAGACCACTGTTCGTCTGGTTCCCGCTGTTTTTCTTCACCAGTTCGCTCTTGCCACGCATCGTCTCCTGGCTGTACTGCCAGGTGTGATAGAGGTTGGAGAGGTTGATACACACACCGATGACACCACCCAACACACAGACTGCCGTTGCCTTCGCAAAACGTTCGAGTTCATGTTTGCGGATGGCATCCACCAGCCAGGCGATGATGAGGAAGAAGATGATGAACAGATAATAATAGGTCATCTGCACATGGTTTGCATTGATCTCAAGTGCCGTGAAGACAGCCGTCAACAACAGTCCCCAGAGGTATTTCCCACGATAGGCCAGCACCAGTCCTGCTATCATCGGTGGCAGATAAGCCAGTGCCCACACCTTCCAGATGTGTCCTGCGGCAATAATAATAAGGAAATAGGTGGAGAAGGCCCAGAGGATCGAGCCTAAGGCTGCCAGATGCTGACGGAAGTCGAAGGCACGGAGCAGGATATAGAAGCCCAGGAGATAGGCAAACACATACCATACGTTCTCCGGCAACCATAGGTGATATACATCGGCTGCCTTCGCCAGCAGGTTGGTGGAGCCGTACGACGGTGCCATCTGGTACGTCGGCATGCCACAGAACAGGGCATTTGTCCAACGGGTACGTTCTCCCGTACGTTCCAGATACTCGATTCCCTCCTGTCCTGCCCCACGACCTGCGGAGGCATCATGCCGGTAGAGGATGCGTCCCTCGATGTCGGCAGGGAAGAAATAGGCGAATGCCAACACGGCAAACAACAGCACTGCCAAGCACTTCTTTATTGAAGATTGAAGATTGAACATTGAACAATAATTTTAATTTCTGCGTGCAAAGTTACTATATTTTTTCAACACAGAGACACAGAGACACAGAGAAAATAATAAAAAATACAAAAAACTCCGTATCTCTGTGTCTCTGTGTTTCAATTTTATATATCTTTGCAGTCGAAATATGGAAGAAAACATCATTACCAGCGTCCAGAACGCCCGTATCAAGCATGTCGTGGCCCTGCAACAGAAATCGTCGTTGCGCCGTGAGGAAGGTCTCTTCGTTGTCGAAGGGCAAAGGGAGATTGAGCATTGTCTGGAAGGCGGGTATGAAGTGGTGGAAGCGTTTTCGAGGAAGGAAGAGGGAGTCAGGAGACAGGAGTCAGGAGTCAGGAGTCAGGAGACAGGAGTCAGGAGTCAGGAGTCAGGAGTCAGGAGAGAAGTAGAATACCTTGTTACACCACAGGTGTATGAGAAGATGGCGTATCGAGGAAGTACTGAGGGAATCATCGCCGTTGTCAGGTGCAAAGAACACACTTTGAGTAATCTCTCACCTCTTACCTCTTACCACTCACCTCTAATAATCGTCCTAGAAAGTGTGGAGAAGCCCGGTAACCTGGGGGCGATCCTGCGGAGTGCGGATGCAGCCAATGTAGATGCGGTCATCGTCTGCGACCCACTGACGGATCTTTATAATCCTAACTTGATCAGGGCCAGTATCGGTGCCATCTTCACGGTGCCTACGGCTGTCTGTACCTCGAAGGAGTGCATCGCCTTCCTCAAGGAAAGGGGTATCCGCATTCTGACGGCCCAGTTGCAGGACTCGTATGAATATTACGACTACGATATGCGTCCAGCCACGGCCATCGTGATGGGAACTGAATCTACAGGACTTACCCAACAGTGGCGCGAGGCTGCCGATGCGCATATCCGCATTCCGATGCTCGGGCGTCTCGACTCCCTCAACGTCAGCGTCAGTGCAGCCATCCTCATGTTCGAGGCCGTCAGACAAAGAAAGGTAAAAAAGTAAAAAGGTAAAAAGGTAAATATGAAAATAGGAATGATTGTAGCGATGGATAAGGAACTGAAGCAGCTCCGTCCATTATTCTCAGAAGACAAAGTGATTCTGCAAAAGAGCGGCATAGCCACTGTCAATGCTGCCATACAGGCCGTAGAGATGATCCGCCAGTACAAGCCGGACTGCATCATCTCCAGCGGATGTGCAGGAGGCAATGGTGATGACATCAACCTGCAGGATGTGGTGGTAAGTTCTGAACTCACTTACCATGACGTGTATTGCGGCAAGGCCATCGACGAAACAACGGTGTTTGGACAAGTGCAGGGTCTGCCCGTCCGCTATCAAGCCGATCCTTATCTGTTGGAGAAAGCCAAGCTGACAGGTGCGAAACCCGGACTGATCGTCACCGGCGACTGGTTTGTGGATTCGAAGGAGAAGATGCGCGAGATTGTAGGACACTTCCCGGAAGCGAAGGCCGTCGACATGGAGTCGTGCGCTATCGCGCAGGTGTGTTATCTATATAAGGTGCCGTTCATCTCCTTCCGTCTCATCAGTGACATTCCCTTACGCGACACAGATGCCTCACAATACCACAATTTCTGGGACACAGTCGCTGAGAAATCCTTCCAGGTCACCAAGACTTTCATCGAAAGCCTTTAAGCATCGGCAAACTGCCGTCCGTCGCTCAACGTGATCTGGAGTTTCTTGTACTCAGAGTGGAAGTCATTCTTCAGACGATCCAGATAGCGCCGACACTCCCAATGACACATCGGCAGGTCGTGTAACAGGTAGTTGCCACACGTCTCAGGCGTTGTGGCAGGTACCTCTTTCTGAGTGAGGATCCACTCCAGACACTCGATGGTCAGCTGGCGCATATCTTCCACAGAATACGTGCCCGTCATGATGATGTACATGCCCGTCAGACACCCCATCGGCCCGACATACACCACATCGTCCTTCGCTTGTGAGTTACGAAACCAGGTAGCCATCAGGTGTTCAATACTATGGATGGCGGCAGGTGCCACGGCCGGTTCCTTGTTAGGTTCCGTGATTCGAAGGTCAAACGTCGTGAAGCCCTTATCCTCACGCGACACATAGATACCCGGCTTCAGACGGGTATGGTCGATGGTAAAACTCTGAATAACTTCCATATCTTCTTATTAGTCTTTGTTGCTTATTGATGGATGTTCATGTAGTCGGCAGGTGTCATACCCGTCTTCTCCTTGAATTTCTTCTGGAAATAAGTACGGTCGCTGAAGCCACAGTGCTCGGCGACGCTCTCGTTGCTCCAGTCTGGATGGGACTTGATGACCCGCTTCGCTTCCTCGATACGCAGAGACGTCATCCACTCACTGTACTTACAGTTCTGCTGTCTGAGCCAACCCGACAACTGATATTGCGGGACACCGATCTCCGAGGCCACACTGGGCATATTCATGCCGCTCTTCAGATAACCGCCACACTCAATCCATTTTTCCACGGCATGCTCTATCCGCTGGTCGGTTTCTGAGTCGTCGGGCTGTCTGTCTTTCATCTCCGCAGCCACCTCCTC
This sequence comes from uncultured Prevotellaceae bacterium, assembly GCA_902776545.1. Lineage (GTDB taxonomy): Bacteria > Bacteroidota > Bacteroidia > Bacteroidales > Bacteroidaceae > Prevotella. The sequence continues at coordinate 113,605 of CACYQO010000003.1, forward strand.
CTCTTTCCTCGCATTCTGATCGGCTTCCATCACACGACTGGCAGACGAACTGACCACATAGAGACCGAAACTGTCGACGAAGTAGAAGAAGCCACAGAGGGTAAACAATCCATAGAGTGCGAGGGGTAAGCCATTGGAGAGAATCACAATAGGGGCGAAGAGTGCCATCAATGTCAGAAGGATGAAGCTCAACCTCATCCATCTCAGCATACCATAGGCATCGCGGTCGAAATAGCTGTCCAGGGCACGATGCAGTTGTTGCATCTCATACATGTGACGTATGAAATAGTACAGTTGCAGACCTGCAAAGAACAAGGTTGACCCGATCTGTGGCCATGACACCTGCACCTCTTTCGCCATCAGCGGATGACCGTCTGTCGACAAACCGATATACAACAATGCCAGAGCAGGAATCCACGCGAAGAGGCCAATCCATCGGTCGAGCCACGTCACATGCCATTCCCGCAAAAGATACATGATCGCCAACGACATCATCGCCGAACAGGGAATGAAGCACGCCACGTTCAGCGCTACAGCCTGGGCGACATGCCCCGTCGTGCGCAGACCCAGCACCATCTGCGCCAGGAACTGCAGGCCGAGCAAACCCGTACAGCCAACCATCAGCCACCGTGCATGGTTCAATGTTTTCCTGCCCACTGACCTGACGGAAAGCGACATCAACTTCACGGTGAGAAGCACCATGAGCAGGAACCCTGTAAACTGCATTTGTGACATAACCGGTGCAAAGATACAAGAAAAAACTGAAATAACAAGCGAAAAAGTGTGAAATTTACCATAATTTTCACACCCTATTAGTGTAGATTTCACACCATTATTGTATTTTTCACACTTTCATTCAGTTATTATGATTAACTTTGCATCAGAAATCATAACCACATCATAACCGATAGATTTAAAAATTTAACCGAACCATTAGAACCATGTATTAGTTTCAATCGTAAAAAAGATTGTTTTATGATCGATCAATGGCGTGTTAGTCAAGACTAGCACGCCATAGTTCATTTTGGATGATTACGCATCAGTAGCCGATGCGAACATCACTCTACCCGCGTTGGATATTATATTTCTTGCGCTGATCGTGATCGAGGATGGTCTTGCGCATACGCATCGACTTCGGAGTGACCTCTACAAGTTCATCCTGCTTGATGTATTCGAGACATTCCTCGAGCGACATCACAGTCTTGGGAATAATGCGGGCCTTCTCGTCAGTTCCTGAGGCACGGACATTCGTGAGTTGCTTGGCCTTACAGACGTTGACCACGAGATCGTTGTCGTGGACATGTTCGCCCACCACCTGACCAGCATAGACATCCTCACCCGGATCGATGAAGAACTTACCACGATCCTGCAATTTGTCGATGGCATAGGCAAAGGCGTTACCCGTATCCATAGAAATCATCGAACCGTTGACACGGCGCTCTATCTCACCCTTGTAAGGCTGATACTCCTTGAAACGGTGGGCCATGATGGCTTCACCCTGACTGGCCGTCAGCACGTTGGTACGTAAACCGATAATACCACGAGACGGTATATCGAACTCGATGTTCACACGTTCGCCCTGACTCTCCATCGACGTCATCTCACCCTTACGACGGGTGACCATGTCGATCATCTTCGAGGAGAACTCCTCGGGCACGTTGATGGTCAGTTCCTCAATGGGTTCGCACTTCTGACCATTGATCTCCTTGTAAATCACCTGAGGCTGTCCCACCTGCAACTCATAGCCCTCACGACGCATGGTCTCAACGAGGACGGAGAGATGAAGCACGCCACGACCAGAGACGATCCATTTATCGGTAGAGTCCTCAAAAGGCTCGACGCGCAGGGCAAGGTTCTTCTCGAGTTCCTTCTCCAAACGGTCGTTGATGTGACGTGAAGTGACAAACTTACCTTCCTTACCGAAGAAAGGCGAGTCGTTGATGGTGAAGAGCATCGACATGGTGGGTTCGTCGATGGCGATAGGTGCCAAAGGCTCCGGGTTCTCAAGGTCGCAGATAGTGTCACCTATCTCAAACTTATCCAGTCCGATGACGGCGCAGATATCACCACAGTCCACCGAATCTGTACGCACATGGCCCATTCCCTCGAAGGTGTGAAGTTCCTTGATTTTCGTCTTTTCGATAGAACCATCACGATGGGCGATGGTCACCTGCATGCCGTCTTTCAGAGAACCACGATGCACACGACCCACGGCGATACGCCCCTGATAACTTGAGTAGTCGAGCGAGGTAATGAGCATCTGCGGGGTTCCTTCTATCTGCTGTGGAGCAGGGATTACCTCGATGATCTTATCTAATAAATAGGTGATATTGTCGGTGGGGGTGCGGAAGTCCTCACCCATCCAGCCGTTCTTGGCAGAGCCATACACCACGGGGAAGTCGAGCTGATCCTCAGTGGCGTTGAGTGAGAACATGAGGTCGAACACCATCTCGTAGACTTCTTCCGGACGGCAGTTGGGCTTGTCCACCTTGTTTACCACGACGATGGGTTTGAGACCTATCTGAAGGGCCTTCTGAAGTACGAAGCGCGTCTGGGGCATCGGGCCTTCGAAGGCATCGACGAGCAGCAGACAGCCGTCGGCCATATTGAGCACGCGCTCCACCTCACCACCGAAGTCAGAGTGTCCCGGGGTGTCGATGATATTGATCTTGACGCCCTTCCAGTTGATACTGACGTTCTTTGAAAGAATGGTGATACCTCGCTCACGCTCCAAGTCGTTAGCATCCAACACCTGATTGCTGAGGTTCTGTCCCTCACGGAAGAGATTGCCTGCGAGCATCATCTTGTCCACGAGTGTCGTCTTACCGTGGTCTACATGCGCAATAATTGCGATATTCCTGATATCCTGCATAGTCATTTCCTTTATTTGCGGGTGCAAAATTACACATTTTTAGGCACGAATTACACGAATTTCACGAATATTTTGCAAAAAGTGGTCATTTTTTCGTGTATTTCGCGAAATTCGTGCCACAAATATTTGGCAGAAAAGGGAAAATGTAGTACCTTTGCAGCCGCATTTCGGAAAATCCGGAGCATCTGATGACGTAAACCGGCTGGTGATTAGGCCAGAATCGCGTCTGAAGGATGTATTTGCAAACAACATTTAATCACATTAAAAATTATGTATTTAGACAAAGCCAAGAAGCAGGAGATCTTCGGTCAGTATGGCAAGAGCACTACCGACACTGGTTCTGCAGAGGCACAGATTGCCCTCTTCAGCTATCGCATCTCTCACCTGACAGAGCACCTGAAGAAGAATCACAAGGACCACAACACCGCCCGTTCGCTGACGATGCTCGTTGGTAAGCGCCGTAAGCTGCTGAAGTATCTCTACAATAACGATATCAATCGTTATCGTGCTATCATCAAGGCCCTCGGCCTCCGCAAGTAAGCCAATTAAAAGCCTCGCAGTTGCGAGGCTTTTTTATTAAAGGCCGGTCTCGCTAATCGCGAGCCTTTATTATTTTTACGTTTTCACGAGAGACATTCTCCGTCACATTGCAGAACACGGCATCCTCTTTGGCACGGATAGTGATGTTCTTCAGACGGATATTGTCGATGGGCATCTCGGGGAGGCCATTGAACTCCATAGCCCGGCCCGCACCATTGCAGATGACATTCTCAATAAAGATATTACGGAAAATGGGTGTGGTCTCGTCAACAGGCGCCTTCGTCGTATTGTCTGGTACGATGCCTGCAGCCTTCACCTCGGAGACGGACTTACCACTGTAGTACATATTGAATGTGATAGCATCGGTGATGATATCCATCATCGAGATATTACGGATATAGATATTCTCCACAATACCACCACGACCACGCTTCGACTTGAAGCGCAGCCCCACATCAGTACCCAGGAACTGGCAGTTGGAGACCATGAAGTTACGCACGCCACCGCTCATCTCTGAGCCCACGACAAAGCCGCCATGACCTGCAAAGACCGTACAACCGTCGACAACGACATTCTCACAAGGCCTGCCACGCTTACGTCCGTCGGCATCCTTACCGCTTTTGATGCAGATGCCATCGTCACCGGCATCGAAACGGGAGTTGACGATGAGGGCGTTCTTACACGACTCGAGGTCGAGGGCATCACCGTTCTGGGCGTATGAGGGGTTACGCGCGAGTACATTATCTATAATAATATTCTCACACATCAGCGGATGGATGTTCCAAGCAGGGGAGTTCTGGAAGATGACACCCTGCAGCAGCACGTTCTTACAACTGACAAGGCTGATCATCACCGGACGCAGGAAACGATGGATGGCTTCCCACTCCTCGTCGGTCTTAGCTGTGGGCACGTTGAGTTCGGCCCCTTTCTCACCACGGGCATAACTCTCTGAGGGCACCCAGTAGTCGTCACGCAACTGGATGCCACCAGGACGCCGGATGACGTCCTTCCACATACCTTCCGACACCTTCGGACGCTTGACAGGCCGCCAATACTGTCCGTTGCCATCGATGACACCTTCGCCCGTGATGGAGATGTTCGTAGCTCCCACGGCAGACAGAGGCGACTGACAACGACGGGTGTCGAGTCCTTCAAACGAGGTCTTAATAATCGGATAGAGAGTCTCGTCGGCAGCAAACCGGATGACAGCCCCCATCTCGAGATGAAGGTCGATATTACTCTTGAGAACGATGGGGCCAGTGAACCACACACCGGCAGGCACGACGAGGTGTCCCCCACCCTTCGCCGTCAAAGACTCGACAGCCTGAGCAAAGGCATCCGTACAGAGGCTGATGCCTGTAGGATCGGCACCAAAGTCTTTCAGACAGACCTGATTGTTGGGGATGACAGGCGCTTTCACTTCCGGCATCTCAAACGGCAGGTTTTCCGTGTATTTCCTGTAAGGATTCTGTGCGTTCAGACAGAGGGACACACACAGACAAAGGGACAGGATGATTGTCTTTTTAGACAGAAGGACATAAGTACATATTTTTTTCATTTTGATTTGTTTTTTAGTTATTCTCATTTGTTTTTATTGTTGGATCTCTTTGAGAGGTATCATCACGAAGTCGCGCTCATACATCAGCGGATGGGGAATCTGGAGGTTGGGCGTATCGATGTTCAGCTCGTCGAAGAGCAGGATATCGATGTCAATGGGACGGTCACGATAACCTTTGCCCTTGTAGTGACGCCCGAGTTCACGCTCTATCTGTTGGGTGACCTGAAGCACCTGCCGGGGAAGGAGTGTTGTCTCACAGTAGATGGCACAGTTGAGGAACTTGTTGCCTGACGTGAATCCCCAGGGTTCTGTCTCGATAACAGACGACTGGCGGATGACCGGCCCAACCCGTTCGCCAATGAGTTCAATGGCCCGAGCCAGCTTCGCCGCCCTGTCACCCTGGTTACTCCCCAGTCCCAAATACAACTTGTGAACCATACGCTTTTATTTTTTGTTTACAGTTTACAGTTTACGGTTTACAGTTGATTACCTCGCAAGCCCTCTTTTCCACCTTCAGTGTATTCATCTGTAAACTGTAAACAGTAAACCGTAAACTGAAATTAATCATCCACTATTAATAAAGCATCACCGAAGCATCCGAACTTATAGCCATTCTTAACTGCCTTGGTGTAACACTCATACACATTGTCGTAACCGCCGAACGACGCCTGGATCATCATCATCGGCGACTCAGGATGATAGAAGTTGGCCACGAGGGCGTTGGACATGCCGAACTCATACGGCGGGAAAATAAACTTGTTGGTCCAGCCTTCGAACTCCTTCAACAGTCCGTCGGTACCCACAGCGCTCTCCGTAGCACGGGCGGTACTCACACCGACACAGCACACACGGTGACCTGCCTCCTTCGTGCGGTTCACGATCTCACAGGCCTCCTTGTCAACGAACATCTGTTCTGACGACATTTTGTGCTTTGTCAGATCCTCAACCTCGATGGCATCGAAATTGCCGAGTCCACAGTGCAGAGTGATATAAGCGAAGTTGATGCCACGGATCTCCATACGCTTCAACAGTTCACGGCTGAAATGCAGACCTGTCGCAGGAGCTGTGACGGCACCCTCTTTCTTGGCATAGATAGTCTGGAAGAGCTCCATATCCTCAGGCACAGCGGGACGACGGTCGATGATATAACGGGGCAGTGGGGCTGCACCCAGGGCGAAGAGCTCCTGTTTGAACTCATCGTGGGGACAGTCATAAAGAAATCGCAGCGTACGTCCACGGCTCGTGGTATTGTCGATGACCTCAGCCACCATCGGACCATCGTCCTCGAAGAAGAGTTTGTTGCCGATACGGATTTTACGGGCAGGTTCCACGAGCACATCCCAAAGACGGAGGTCACGGTTCAGCTCACGCAACAGAAACACCTCAATCTTCGCGTCGGTCTTCTCCTTCGTACCATAGAGACGAGCAGGGAACACCTTCGTGTCGTTGAAGATGAACGTGTCATCCTCATCGAAATAGTCGAGGATATTGCGGAAGTCGAGATAGAGAGGATTACCTTCTTCGTCTGTCAGGTCGTTGCCTTCCTCATCCTGCTTGGCCATCTCGATCTTCCCACTCTTGCGGTGGAGAACCATCAGCCGGCACTCGTCGCGATGGGCAGTAGGCTCCAGGGCGACCAGCTCCTCAGGGAGCCTAAACTTAAACTGTGATAACTTCATTATATTTTTGAACTTTGAACTTTAAACTTTGAACTTTGAACTTTATGATTACTGTTCTATGTCCTGGGCATCGAGCCAAGCAGGAAACTCGTCGAACGTGAGGCAGTCCTCGATGCGGACCTCACCGACACGGGTGCGACAGAGAGCTGTCAGGTAAGCCCCACTACCCAAAGCCTGGCCGATGTCACGAGCCAGCGAACGGATATATGTGCCTTTGCCACAGACCACACGGATGGACATCTGCATCGTCGAAAAGTCGAAATCCGTGAGCTCGAGTTCATCGATACGCACAGGCTTCGCAGCGAGTTCCACCTCCTTTCCTTTACGGGCGAGGTCATAAGCCCTGTCACCAGCCACCATACACGCAGAGAAAGCAGGAGGCACCTGCATGATATCACCAACAAAGCGTGGCAGCGTCTCAAGGATCAGTTCACGGGTGATATGTTCCGTCGGATAGGTGTTGTCCACCGCGTGTTCCATATCGTAGCTGGGCGTCGTGGCCCCTAACTGCAGGGTGGCCGTGTACTCCTTCGTGTGGAGTTGCAGCGTCTCAATCTGTTTGGTGGCCTTCCCCGTACAGAGAATCAGCACACCGGTTGCCAGCGGGTCGAGGGTGCCGGCATGTCCCATCTTCACCCGTTTCACATGGAGCCGTTTCGACACTAAGTAGCGAATGTGCGCCAGTGCCCCAAAGCTCGTCATGCGATAGGGTTTGTTGATATAGATATAGGCTCCCTCGTTGAAGTTCATTTAATCGACCATTGTTAGGGAATGACCAGTGAGCAGCATCACGAGGATAATACCACCTACGATGATGCGATAGACGCCAAAGGCCTTGAAACCATATTTGGACAGGAAAGCCACGAACCACTTCATTGCCAGCAACGCCACGATAAAAGCCACCACACAGCCAAGAATCAGCATCGTGATATTGTGCGTTGTTGCCCACGAAGCATCTTCTTTCAGCAGATCGAGCAGATCGAGTAATGTAGCACCAGCCATCGTAGGCACAGCGAGGAAGAACGAGAACTCAGCAGCACGCTGACGTGTCAGTCCCTGGGTCATACCGCCAACGATGGTAGCCATAGAGCGCGATACGCCGGGGATGACGGATATACACTGATAAAGACCTATGCGGAAGGCCCGTTTCTCGTTGACCTTATTCGTCTCGGAGCCTTTGTTGAACAGCCGATCGCAAAAGAGCATGAACACGCCTCCGACTACGAGCATAATGGCCACGACGAGCACGCTGTCGAGCATCCAGTCAAGCAGTCCTGACTTCTTGGCGGCCAGACCAATTACAATCGCAGGCAACACACCTACGATCAGCAGCCAGTAGAAGTAATATCTGTGCTTCAGCTGCTGCCACAGCGAACTGCCCTCGGGCGCCGGTGTATTGTCAAACTTGAAAAACCGTTTCCAGTAAAGGCACACCACCGAGAGGATGGCGCCGAACTGGATGATAAAGGTGAAGGCGTGCACGAAGGCATCGCCCTGTGGAACACCCAGAAGATTCTGGGTGATGATCATGTGCCCCGTTGAAGATACAGGCAGGAACTCCGTCAGTCCTTCAACGATAGCAATGATAACAGTCTGAATCCAATCCATCTATTAATTTACGATTTACGAATTTACAATTTACAAATTTACGAATTTACGATTTTGGTTTGCGGATGACCGCATAGATCATTGACACAAAGCCCAGGAGGCATACCACCGGGGCCACTTTGATGCGACGTACGCTGAAGATGTCAGGCTCATAGGCTGTATCTGTAGAAGCCGGACCCGCCATCAGTAGAAAACCAACAATCACCACTGCCATGCCTATAGCCAGCAGGATGAAATTCGTCTTATCAAATGCAAAATTTCTTTTATCCATATTTATTTAATGTAATTACTCCTTTACTCCTGTCTCCTGACTCCTGTCTCCTTAAATCTTATACAATTCGCCTGCGGGCATGCGGAGGAAACGGTTCACGGAGATGTAGGAACACGTCAGCGTGATGACCAGTCCGAACACCAGTACAGCCAATCCCGTGATGATCAGCTCGCGCCAGGTGATGACGAGTTGAATGCCCGGCTCGTAGTAGTAGAGCGCATAGACACCACTTCCCAACACGATAATGGCAATCAGGGCAGCAAGAATGCCCACGAGCAGCGCCTGCTTCATAAATGGCCCGCGAATGAATCCCCACGAGGCACCCACCAACTTCATCGTGTGAATGAGAAAACGGCGCGAATAGACACTCAGTCGCACCGTGTTGTTGATGAGCGAGAATGAAATGAACGTCAGCAGCACAGCCAGCACCAGTAACAGGATGTTCAATTTTGCAAGGTTACGGTTCACGCTGTCTACCAGGTCCACTTGATAGGCCACGTCCGTCACCTTCGGATTCTTCCTGAGTTCTTCACCGATCCACACCAGTGAGTCGGCATTGGCATAGTCGGAGTGCAACTGCAACTCGAGTGTGGCCGGGAACGGGTTCATGCCGAGGAACTCCGAGGGATCGGAACCCATCGCCTCTGTCTGTTCCTTCAGGGCCTGTTCACGGCTAATGTAGTGGATCTCTTTCGAGAACGGGCGATGGATGAGGTTCTGCTGGAACTGCTCGGCATCGCCCACGCTGACCTCGTCGTTGAGCACGACTGTCACCGTCAGATTCTCCTTGACCCACTGCGACAGGTTGCGCGATGTCTGCACAGAGAACACCACTAAACCCAGCAGCACAAGCACCATCGCTGTACTGCCTGCCGGTGGCCAGTCTTCTCACGTCGTCTTTTCATGTAGGTTTACGTACGTAATCTTTTGAATTCGGGTGCAAAATTACATTAAAATTTTTGCAACACCAAAAAAATTAATGTAATTTTGCACCCCGTATGAGTACAATTATTTATCCTTCGCCCGTCTTCGGCCCTGTTCACAGTCGCCGACTGGGCATTTCGTTAGGCATCAACTTGCTGCCTGCCGACGGCAAAGTGTGTTCTTTCGACTGCATCTACTGCGAGTGCGGTTTCAACGAGGATCACCGTCCTACCCTGCCCCTCCCGACACGTGAAGAAGTGGCTGCCAAGTTGGAAGAGAAGTTGCAGCAGATGGCTGCCGAGGGTCAGTTGCCCGACGTGCTGACCTTTGCAGGCAACGGCGAGCCCACCTGTCATCCCAACTTCCCGGAAATCATCGACGATGTCATCCGCCTGCGTAACCAATATTGCCCGAAGGCGAAAGTCTCCGTACTGAGCAATTCCACGATGATTCACCGCCAGGCCGTCCACGATGCCCTGATGCGGGTGGACAACAACATCCTGAAACTCGACACCGTCGACCCTATATATATTAATAAGGTGGACCATCCCAACGGCACCTACGACGTCAATCTCATCATCGACCGCATGAAAGCCTTTAATGGTCATATTATCATCCAGACCATGTTCATGAGGGGGGAGGTAAGGATACAGGAGTCAGGAGACAGGAGACAGGAGTCAGGAGACAGGAGTCAGGAGACAGGAGACAGGAGACGGGAGACAGGAGTCAGGAGTCAGGAGTCAGTAGATAATACTGGGGAGGAGTATGTCGGCCCATGGCTTGAGGCCGTCAAAGCCATCAAGCCCCAGCAGGTGATGATCTACACCATCGACCGCGAGACACCCACCCAAGGTCTCCTCAAGGCCACCCACGAACAGCTCGATGCCATCCGCGACCGTGTCATCGCCGCCGGCATCCCCTGCACGGCCTCCTATTAACAAACGAATCCCTGCCGTGTTTGGCAGGGATTCGTTTTTTATTTGCACATGATGCCGCGCTTGGAGTGTTCCAGGAAGCGGATAATGTTTTGAATCTCAGGACTGTCAGGCACCTGGTCGCGGATCTGTTTGATCACGTCGAACACGCTCGTCTTACCATGGAAGAGCAGACGATAGGCATTGGCGATGTGGCTCTGAACCTTCTTGTCGATCTCGGCATAGTCCATCATCGTCGTGTTAGGACCGCCATACTCCATCGGATTACCACCGGCAATGACGTAGGGAGGAACGTCATGCGAGAAGGCGGTACCTGCCTGAATCAGCGATAGGTCTCCGGCACGAGTGTTGGCATTCTGAATGGCACCAGAGGAGAAGATGACGCCATTACCGATCTCGCAGTCGCCGGCAATCTTCGTGCCATAACCGAACACGCAGTTCGTTCCCACCACCGTATCGTGGCTGATATGGGTTCCTTCAAGCAGGAAGTTATGGTTGCCGATCTTCGTCACACCGCCGCGGTTGGTACCACGGTTGATGACAACATTCTCACGGATGATATTGTTATCACCAATCTCCACATACGACTTGGCGCCTCGGAAGCTGAAGTCCTGCGGCAGGGCAGCGATGACGCTTCCCTGGTGGATCTTGTTGCCTTTGCCGATGCGCGAGCCGCTGCAGATGCTGACGAAGGGGAAGATGATACAGTTGTCACCGATCTCCACATCGTCCTCGATATACACGAAGGGGAATATCTTGCAGTTTTCACCGATCTTCGCCTTGGGCGAAATCTCAGCTTTGGGGGAAATTTCGTTCATTTCATTCACTTTTTTAGGAGTCAGGAGACAGGAGTCAGGGAGTCTGTAGATATGTCTATAGGACATTTCTTTCCTTAATTCCTTTAAGGTAGGCTGTCAACAGCCTGCTTGTCTCTTCTATACTCTGATTTAACATATTATATTGCTCTATTGTTATGTATTCAAGATCCTTTGACAAGAGAATATAGTATCGGCATTCTTCCAAACTGCCTTGGGAGATATTGAGAAATCGCAGTTTATCCGCCATACCTTCTTTCCTGTATCCTTCCGCAATATTGGCAGCAATTGACACGGCTGCTCTTTCAAATTGAGAACAAAGACCATATCGTTCATAGGATGGGAATGTCCTGGTTGACTTATAAACTTGTAGCACAAAAGCATGCGCTTTCTGCCAAGCGACAATCTCCTTGAAGCTCTTTGTCATTTGCATATCTACAGACTCCTGCCTCCTGACTCCTGACTACTTATTTCGCACCGCCTCCGAGGGCCTGGTACAGATTAACCACTGATTGCATCTTGCTGAACTGGTCGGTGACCTCGTTGATCTCTGCATTGAGCAGGGTGCTCTGGGCAGAGATGACCTCAAGGTAGGTGGTGTTGGACGACGACTCCATGAGCTTACGGGTGTCCACCACGTTCTGCTTGAGCACAGCCACGCGCTTGGCGTCGAGCACGGCCTTGTCGGCGTAGGCATTATAGGACGAGAGGGCGTTTGACACCTCGTTGCCAGCCTTATAGATAGCGTTCTGCCAGTTGTTGTAGGCCTGCTCATACTTATCCTTGGCCACTTTCAGACCAGCGATGATCTGTCCGTGCTGGAAGATAGGCTGCACCAGACTTCCGACGGCCTGCAGGAGCCATTTGCCGGGATTCACCAAGCCATTGTTATTCGTGAAAGCGGCTGTACCCGTGATGGTAATGCTGGGATAGAAACGGCTGCGGGCAGTCTCGATATCATAGAAGCACTGTGCGAGCGACATCTCATAAGAATGTACGTCGGCACGGTTGGCAAGCATCTGGATACCCACACCTGTGGCAAACTCCGAAGGCAGATACTGATCGGCGAAAGTACCACGGGGGATGGTCTGTCCCGGCTGTCCGATAAGCAGCGAGAGAGAGTTCTCTAACTCACGGATCTGACGCTGGAGGTCGATCTTCTGCGTCTGCACCTGGTAGTAGGCAGCCTCAGCACTCTGCACGGCAGTAGAGCGATAGCCCACGCGGTTGTCGTGCATGAACTTCATCTTCTCCCAGGTCTCCTTCGTCAGTCCCTCCATGTCGGTGACGATCTCCACCTGACGGTCGAAGGCGAGCAGCGAGTAATAGAGGTTGGCGATGCCCGAGATGATGTTACACTTCACCACCGTCTGATAGTCCTTCGTGGCGATGAGCTGCATCTGAGCACTGCGCTTCACAGAGAGCAGGTTGCCAAAGAGATCTACGTTCCACGAGGCCGAAACGGGCAGCGTGTACGACTTGGTGGCAGCAGCACCGTCGAACGACTGGAGTGTTCCCTGCGGACTGAGTGTGACGGAGGGCAGGAAGGCCAGTTTGGCGATCTTCAGGGCCTCGTTGACCATGTGGACATTGAGGGCTGCATTGAGCAGGTCAGGATTGTTGTCGAGTCCCTGCTGGATGAGAGCCTGTAGCTGAGGATCGGTGAAGAGACTGCGCCAAGGCAGATTTCCGAACGATGTGGTATCAGCCACAGCGAGGGTATCGGTGATCGACACCGTGTCGCGCACCAGACCCTTCGTATCTACCTCAGGACGCTCGTACTTATTATATAGTCCGCATCCTGACAACAGCGTTACCGCAATTAAAAAATTAAAAGATTTAAAAATTAAATTCTTCATACTCATTCTTTTTTCAATTTTATAATTCTTTAATTTTTTAATTATTTCTCTAATTCGTAGTCCACTGGTTTTGCATGTGCATACTGAGCCAGTTCGGCGGCCACAGCCTCGTTCACCTCATCTTCGAACTTCAGCGGGCTGATCTTCTCCTGTAAGGACTGGAAAATCACGAACAGCGTCGGAACGACGAAGAGCTGGAGGACCGTACCGATGAACATACCGCCCACGGCAGCAGCACCCAGCGTCTGGTTACCATTCTTACCCACACCGTTGGCGAACATCATCGGCAGCAGACCGATGACCATAGCCAGAGAAGTCATCAGGATAGGACGCAGACGGGCTGCGGCACCCAGGACGGCCGACCACGAAATGGCCATACCCGTCTGACGGCGCTCAAGGGCGAACTGCACAATCAGGATGGCGTTCTTGGCCAACAGTCCGATCAGCATGATCAGCGAGATCTGCATGTAGATATCGTTGGCATGACCGAACATCTGCGTGAACAGGAAACAGCCAGCCAGACCGAAAGGCACTGAGAGCACTACCGACAGCGGCAGGATGTACGACTCGTACTGTGCCGACAGAATCAGGTAGATGAAGATGAAACAGAGCAGGAAGATGATACCCGTCGTATTCGAAGCCTTGGCCTCTTCACGCGTCAGACCCGAGAAGTCGTAGGTATAACCTGCCGGGAGCACCTGTTTACCTACCTCCTGGATGGCCTTCAGTGCCTCACCGGTAGAATAGCCGTTTGCCACCGTACCCGTCACGTTGATAGAGGTGAACAGGTTGAAGCGGTTGATATTCAGAGGGCCATAGACACGCTCCAGCGAGCAGAACTCCCCGACAGGAGCCATTCCCGCAGGCGTGCGTACATATATACTATTAAGCGACTCCGTTGTCATACGTGTCTCTGGCGAACCCTGAATCATGACTTTATAGAGCTTACCAAACGAGTTGAAGTTAGAGGCATAGAGACCGCCATAATAACCCTGAAGGGTGGTAAGCACTGCCGTAGGTGAGATACCTGCCTGCTTACACTTGGCCACATCGACATGCACCATATACTGCGGATAGTTCGGGTTATATGATGTCTGAGCCGTCTGGAATTCGGGGCGCTTATTGAGTTCGGCCAGGAACTCCTTCACGATACCGAAGAACTTGTTCAAGTCGCCACCTGTACGGTCCTGCATCACGAGCGAGATACCGCTGTTGGCCGAGAAGCCGGGAATCATAGGTGGCGAGAATGCCAGGATCTGCGCATCCTTGATATGGGCCGTCTTGATAAATATCTGGGCGATTACACCCGTGGCATCGTAAGGATTGAGGAAGAAACGATAGATACCGTCGCCTTGCCACAGTCCGCTGATCTTCCACCACAGTCCCTTCTGACGCTCACCGAAATCCTTCAGCTTGATAATGAAAGTACCCTGGTCGGAACCTGCACCTGCGATAAAGTTGTAGCCCTGCACCATCTCACGGTTCTTTACAGCAGGGAGCTTCGACAGGATAGAGTCCACCTGCAGCACCACCTGCCTGGTACGAGACTCAGAAGTAGCAGGAGGCATAGTGATGGTACAGAACAGCGTACCCGTATCCTCGTCAGGCACCAGACCAGACTTCGTGGTATAAGTCGTAATCACAAGCACCACAATACCTATCACCACCATACTGATAATCAGCAGCGGCTTGCGCACAAGTTTCTCAAGTATCTTCTTATACTTGCCAATGGTCGTATCGAAAGCTGTGTTGAACGACTGGTGGAAACGGTCTATGCGCGACATCTTCTTCTCATGACCCTCAGCATCGTGGGGTTTCAGGAAGATGGCACAGAGGGCAGGCGACAGCGTCAGGGCGTTCAGAGCCGAGATGATGATCGAGATGGCCATCGTCACACCGAACTCACGGTAGAACGTACCACTCGTACCGCCGATGAACGACACCGGCACGAACACGGCAGCCATCACCAGCGTAATCGAGATAATGGCACCTGAGATCTCGTTCATGGCATCGATAGAGGCCGTCAGCGAGCTCTTGTATCCCTGATCCAACTTCGCGTGCACGGCCTCCACCACCACGATGGCATCGTCCACCACGATGGCAATGGCCAGCAGCAAGGCGGAGAGCACCAGCAGGTTGATGGAGAAGCCCATCACATTCAGGAAGAAGAACGTACCAATCAGCGACACTGGCACGGCAATCAGCGGGATGAGCGTCGAACGCATATCCTGCAGGAAGATGTACACCACGAGGAACACCATCAGTTTCTTCTGATCCTCAAGTTCGGCCTTCACCTGCTTGGCAATCTCGTTGGCATTCGAGCCGGCCACCTGCTGTATCATGGTCATGATCGAGGGTACGCCATTATTCTTCATCGATACAGAGTAGCCCTCACCACCCAACTCAATCTTGGCCAGGTCCTTCAGCTTCAGCGTCTGTCCGCTGGCATCGCTCCTGATGATAATATCACCAAACTGCTCAGGCGTACGGAAACGACCTGTATAACGCATGGAGTACTCATAAGCCACATCGGGTGCCTGCTCACCGAACTTACCTGGTGCAGCCTCGATGTTCTGCTCAGCCAAAGCAGCCGTAATGTCCGATGGTATCAGGTTGTGCTGCTTCATCACGTCCGGCTTCAGCCAAATACGCATGGCATAGACCTTCGAACTGAATCCCGAAGCATCGCCCACACCCTCGATACGCTTCAGCGCAGGTACGATGTTGATGGCATTATAGTTGGTCAGGAACTCGTCGTCGTAACGACCGTCGGAAGTCAGTGAGTACATGATCACCTGCGACGACTGTCGCTTCACCACGCGCACACCGATCTGGTTTACCTCGGAAGGCAGCAAAGCCTGAGCCTGAGACACACGGTTCTGCACGTTCACGGCACACATGTCAGGATTGATTCCCTGACGGAACGTCACCTGTATCATAGCCGAACCCGGCGAAGCGGTAGAGGAGATAAAGTCCATACCTTCCACACCGTTGATACTCTCCTCCAGAGGCGTTACAACGGCATTCTTCACCGTCTCGGCATCGGCACCAGGATAGCTGGCGATCACCATGATGTTAGGCGGTGCGATATTCGGATACTGCTCGATAGGAAGCGAGACCAGTCCGATGAAACCCAGCAGCACGATGACGATGGAGATCACCGTCGACAGCACTGGGCGTTTAATGAAATTCGTAAAAGTCATATCTTCTTATATTTAGGAGTCAGGAGACAGGATTCAGGAGTAAAGTAGATTACTTGATTCCGGTGACTGGCTCTTTACATTTTCTATTTCTGGAGAGGATTCAGATGGCAAAAGTATTCTACAGACTCCTGTCTCCTGACTCCTGACTCCTTTTATCATTTTTTCATTGCTCCAACGATGTCACCAGCGCTCATTTCCTTGGCCTGGTCCTTGATCTTCTGCTCATACTGCTCCGGAGTGATGGGCACAATCTCCATACCGTCGGTCAGTTTGGTGATAC
Source organism: uncultured Prevotellaceae bacterium (assembly GCA_902776545.1). Classification (GTDB taxonomy): domain Bacteria; phylum Bacteroidota; class Bacteroidia; order Bacteroidales; family Bacteroidaceae; genus Prevotella. The sequence goes on from CACYQO010000003.1 coordinate 130,149, forward strand.
CATTGGTCACATACTTGTCACCCACCTTCAGGCCCTCAGTCACAACATAGTTCTTACCATCGTTCTGCGGGTCCACCTTGATCTCCGAGTACTTCACCTTGTTACCCTCGCCCAGCAGATAGACGAACTTCTTGTCCTGCACTTCTGAGACGCAGCTTTGAGAAATCACGATGGCCGATGAGTTGCTCTTCGGAATGACGATCGAACCGGAACCACCGCTCTTCAACAGCTTTTCGGTGTTGGGGAACAGGGCGATGATCTGCACGGAACCCGTAGCAGCATCGATCACACCGCTCATCTTCGTCACCTTACCCTCATGGTTGTAGATGGTACCGTCAGCCAGACGTAACTGTACCGAAGGCATCTCACCTAATGAGGCCTGCGTCATATTCATCGCATCCTTCTCCGTCAGGGAGAAATACACTTCCATCGACGAGTTGTTCGACACGGTGGTCATCACCGTCGAGGTATTCACAAGCGTACCGATTTTATACGGCAACGTACCCACCACACCAGAGGCCGGGCTCTTCACGTAGCAGAAACTCAACATCTCCTGGGCATTGGCAAGCGTTGCCTGAGCGGCAGAAAGACTGGCCTTCGCCTGCTCGTAAGAGTTGGTGGCCGACTTGAGTTCGAAGTCACCGATCACACCATTATCAAATAATTTCTGCGAGTTCTCATAACTCAACTTGGAAGTGTTGCACGAAGCCTGGGCCGTATTCACCGAAGCCTGAGCCTGGCGCACCTGAGCCTGATAGGTAGCGTTATCCAGCACGAAAAGCACTTGTCCGGCACTCACCGTCTGACCTTCCTTCACGTTAATCTGGGTGATAAAGCCCTGCACCTTCGGGCAAATCTGCACATCCTGCACACCCTTGATAACAGCGGGATACGTGGTCTGCATCTGAGTGCTCGACGTACCCACAGCCTGTACAGGATACTCATTGTCGCCAAACGTCGGGCGACCACCGCCACCGCCACACGATGCCAACAGCAACGTTGCGGCAGCAAACATCAAAATCTTGTTCTTTTTCATACCTTTATTAAACTGATTTACTTATTGAATCCAATCCTTTTGCCGAAAACTAATCATCTCAGCTACGGTTTTCGAGGTGCAAAGGTACAAAAAATATATCTTATGATATATTAGACAAGTCAGATTTTAACAAAGTTTATTGGCTATTAGAATTGTTTCATACGAGTCCCATCTGCTTTGCCTTCTCCAGCAGCAGCTGCATCAGCGGTTCCCGTTCGTTCTCCACACGGTTGTCGAGCACCGCATCTTTCAGGAACTGTTTCAGCACGCCGACCTCCCTGCTGGGCTTCAAATGGAACATCTCCATGATCTCATTACCGTCGATCACGGGCTGCAACAGACGGACGTAGTCTTTTTCCTTCAGGTCGGCGAGTTTCTCACGCACCATACGGAAATTCTCGAGGAACAGCTTCTTGCGGACTTCGTTCTTCGAAGTGATATCGGCCTCACAGAGCGTCATCAGGTCATCGATATCCTCTCCCGCATCGTTCATCAGACGGCGCACGGCAGAGTCGGTCACCTCATCGTCGGCGATGGCGATGGGACGCATGTGCATGTCAACTAATTTCTGCACATATTTCATCTTCGCATCCATCGGCAGCATGAGCCGACGGAAGATGACGGGCACCATCTTGGCACCGATGATATTATGATTATGGAACGTCCATCCTACTGCCGGATCCCAACGCTTCGACTTGGTCTTCCCGACGTCATGCAGCAGGGCTGCCCATCGTAACCAAAGGTTGCGATTTGGAGTCAGGAGACAGGAGTCAGGAGTCTGTAGATTACAATCTTCCCCAGATTCTGCAGCAGGAGTATTCTCCTGACTCCTGACTCCTGACTCCTGACTCCTGACTACATTCTCCAGTACTTCCAGCGTATGGTAAAAATTATTCTTATGTGCACGGCCGTTTTTCTGCTCGACGATATCGAGGGCAGAAAGTTCGGGCAGGATGATGTTCAGAAGTCCACAGCGCTGCAGATACTCGAAGCCGATGCTGGGATGCGGGGCGAGGATGATCTTGTTGAGTTCGTCCTTGATGCGCTCGCCGCTCACGATCTTGATACGATCGGCCATCCGTTCCAACGCTTCATAGGTCTCAGGCTCGATCTCGAAATTCAGCTGCGTAGCAAAACGCACACAGCGCATCATCCGCAGCGGGTCGTCGGAGAACGTAATCTCCGGGTCGAGGGGTGTGGCGATGATGCCATCTTCGAGATCTGCCAGCCCGTTGAAGGGATCGACGAGTTCGCCGAAACGGTCTTTATTCAGACAGATGGCCATCGCATTGATGGTGAAGTCGCGACGATTCTGGTCGTCCTCCAAAGTACCGTTCTCCACGATGGGCTTACGCGAGTCGTGGCTGTAGCTCTCCTTGCGGGCGCCGACGAATTCGACTTCGATTTCGGGGGTACGGGGGCAGGAAGGTACGGGGGTACGAGATATGTCTGCGGCTTCAGTATTCTCGTACCTCCGCGCCACCGCACCACCGTTCCCCCGAATTTTGACTTGCGCCGTACCGAAATTCTTGAAGACAGAGAGGTGCGCCTTCTTGCCGAGCATACGCTTCAGTTCCTCGGCCACCGCGATGCCGCTACCGACGACCACCACGTCGATGTCGTTCGAAGGGCGTTCCAGGAAGATATCCCTTACGTAGCCGCCCACGACGTAGCACTCCAAACCTAAATGGTCTGCAGCCTCACTGATCAGACGGAACACCGCCTGATCCAATATCTTTGCCAGCTCGTCGTCAGAGTATAGTTTCATCCTTCTTTCTTGTTTCGGGCTGCAAAGGTAATAAAAAAATGGCTAATGGACAATGGATGATGGTTATTTTTATGCGGCGGCAGCAAATTTTTCACTTTTCACTCTTCTCTTTTCACTTTTTTGTCGTACCTTTGCATCAAATATATAATAAGTATGATAAGACTGACAAGACAACTGATTCTCTGCCTGGCCTCCGCCCTGCTACTCACCGGCTGTGGCGAGAACTTGCAGGAACAGGCAGCACAGCTCGCCCAGCAGGCTGCAACACTCTGTGAGGAAAACCGGCTCGACGAAGCCCGACTGCTCATCGACTCCCTACGTCGCACCTATCCCGACATCGTCGAGGCGAGGAAGGCCGCCCTCAGGCTGCATCAGGACGTGGAACTGAAGATCGCCCAGCAGGAACTGGCGCGAACTGACAGTCTGCTGGTGCTTGCCAACCGCGAGCTGGAGGCCCTGCAACGACAGGTCGACGCCCACAAAGCCGCGCTCACGGCAACCGCCGACGAACTGACGAACCTCACCCGTACCCGTATGCGCCGCGACTCCATCCGCACGCAGTTTGAGGCCCTCGGCATGAAGATACGATACATCCGTCAGAAGCAGAACCTTTGAGCTTCGCTCGAAGATACTTTCGCTCGAAAATGAAAATAAATCGAATTTTATTTTGCATTTTGCTCGCTTATTCGTACCTTTGCACCCGATTATGGACTATCAGGAGAAGACAAATGCCCAATTTGAGCAGGCGCTGGCCGAGTGCAGGGCCCTGTTCGAGAAGAAGCTTCACGACTATAAAGCCTCGTGGCGCATCCTGCGCCCGACGGCGCTCACCGACCAGCTTTTCATCAAAGCCAAGCGCATCCGTTCCCTCGAAATCAAGAAGGAATCGATGGTGGGCGAAGGCATACGACCGGAGTTTATCGCGCTGATCAACTACGGCATCGTGGGCCTCATACAGCTCTCGAAGGGCTTTGCCGACACCGTCGACATCGACAATGCAGAGGCGATGAAGCTCTACGACCAGTTTGCCCATGAGGCGCTGGAGCTGATGAAGCGCAAGAACCACGACTACGACGAGGCCTGGCGCGGTATGCGCGTGAGCAGCTACACCGACCTGATCCTGACGAAAATCGAACGAATCAAGGAGATTGAGAACCTGGGGGGCGAGACACTCGTCTCCGAGGGCATCGATGCCAACTATATGGACATCATCAACTATGCGGTCTTTGGCGTAATTAAACTATCGGAGTGAGGAAGACAGCCGTCAACATCTGCCGGATGATACTCGCCCTGACGTTCATCCTCTCAGGATTCGTCAAGGCGGTGGATCCCTTAGGTACCCAGTACAAGATCCACGACTATCTGACGGCGATGGGACTGAACGCCCTGACGCCCGACATGCTCACGCTGCCGGCAGCAGTGCTCCTGGCTACCGTCGAGTTCATCCTCGGCATCTGTCTGCTCTTTGCCATCAGGCGGCGGCTCGTGTCGAAAGTGGTGCTGGTGGTCATGCTCATCATGACGCCGCTCACCCTCTGGCTGGCGCTCACCGACCCCATCACCGACTGCGGATGCTTCGGCGATGCGCTGGTGCTCACCAACTGGCAGACGCTGTGGAAGAACGTCGCGCTGCTCTGTGCAGCCGTCATCGTGTGGAAATGGCCCACCCTCCAGGCAAGGCTCATCAGCGAACCGAACCAGTGGATCGTGGTCAACTACTCGGTGGTCTTCATCCTGTTCGTCATTGTCGGACGGAGCCTCTACACCCTGCCCCAGTTCGACTTCCGGCCCTATCACGTGGGGGCAGACCTCAAGACGGGCTGGCAGCGGATGATGGACGGCGAGGATTCGCCCTACGCCGACTTCTTCATCGAACGGGCTGACGACGGCGAGGACATTACCGAGGCGGTGCTCAACGACAGCAGCTACACATTCCTGCTCGTGGCGCCCCATCTGGAACAGGCCGACGACTCACAGCTCGACGAGCTGAACCACGTCTACGAGTACAGTCTGGATCACGGCTATCCGTTCTACTGTCTCACCGCCAGCACGGGCAAGGCCATCAGCCGCTGGTGCGACATGACGGGCGCAGAATACCCGTTCTGCAATACCGACGACATCACCCTGAAGACTGTCATACGGTCGAACCCGGGTCTGCTGCTCCTCCACGACGGCATCGTCATCCGCAAATGGAGCCACAACGCCCTGCCTTCGGAAGAAGAGCTCACCAGCCGGCTGGAAGAGAGTCCGCTGGGCCAGCTGCCTACCGAGACCGTCACGAGCAAGATCCTATGGATACTCACGTGGTTCGTGCTTCCCCTGGTGCTCCTCACCCTCGCCGACCGCCTCTGGGCCTGGACCCGCTGGATCAGAAAAAAGAATAGGAAATCAGAAAACTCAGATAATTCAGATAATTCAGATTACTCAGATAATAACCCAATTAATAAAAAAAGTAAAATGAGAAAGAAAATCGTAGCAGGAAACTGGAAGATGAACATGAATCTCCAGGATGGTATTGCTCTTGCAAAGGAGCTTAACGAGACATTGAAGGCTGACAAGCCCAACTGCGGTGTGGTCATCTGCACCCCGTTCATTCACCTCGCTTCTATCGCACAGTTCCTCGACCAGGACATCATCGGCCTGGGTGCTGAGAACTGCGCCGACAAGGAGAAGGGTGCCTTCACCGGTGAGGTATCTGCCGAGATGGTGAAGTCTACAGGAGCCCAGTACGTCATCCTCGGCCACTCTGAGCGCCGTGAGTACTACAAGGAGACTCCCGAGATCCTGAAGGAGAAGGTGCTGCTCGCCCAGAAGAACGACCTGAAGGTGATCTTCTGCATTGGTGAGAGCCTGGAGGAGCGCGAGGCCGGCAAGCAGAACGAGGTCGTGAAGGCCGAGCTCGAGGGCAGCGTGTTCAACCTCTCTGAGGAGGACTTCCGCAAGATCGTCATCGCCTACGAGCCCATCTGGGCCATCGGTACCGGCAAGACCGCTACTGCTGAGCAGGCTGAGGAGATCCACGCTTACATCCGCAGCATCATCGCCGAGAAGTACGGTGAGGCTGTGGCCGACGACACCACGATCCTCTATGGCGGTTCATGCAAGGCCAGCAACGCTCCCGAGCTGTTCGCTAAGCCCGACATCGACGGTGGTCTGATTGGTGGCGCTTCTCTGAAGGCCGCCGACTTCAAGGGAATCATCGACGCTTGGAAGAAGTGAGACGACTCGCATTGACATTAGCACTGTGTGTCGGCTGCTGGCTGGCAGCCGGCGCACAGTCCACCTTTACCGAACAGCTCCAGCAGAGCAAAGTAGGCGAAGGCAAGGTGACCGTCACGCAAAGCAAGACTATCGACGAGCTCGTCAACAATCCGTCGATGCCCGCCACAACCACGACCACACCGACGCCGGCAACCACGACACCCGTTAAACCCCAGCAGACTGTCAAACTGTCTGTCGACGACCTGACCGACACATCCCTTCCGTACGATTCCATCGACCACAACAGGAAGATCATGAAAGGTCAGAAGGTCAACGGCTTCCGCGTGCAGATCTTTGCCGGTGGCAATGGCCGCGTAGACCGTCAGAAGGCGGAGCGTATAGGTGACGATATCAAGACACTCTTCCCCAACGAGCCTGTCTATGTGCATTTCTACGCCCCGCGATGGATCTGCCGCATGGGCAACTACCGCACCTACGAGGAGGCACACGACATACTCACGAAGGTCAAGTCACTCGGCTACCCCTCCGCCGTCATCGTCAAAGGGAAAATAACCGTTTACTATCCATGATGAAGGAGACAGGAGACAGGAGTCTGGAGACAGGAGACAGGAGTCAGGAGACAGGAGACAGGAGTCTGGAGACAGGAGACAGGAGTCAGGAGACAGGAGTCAGGAGTCAGGAGACAGGAGTTGAGGAACTCGCTGCGCACTATCATCAGATCTTGACGCTGCTGGGTGAAGACCCTGAGCGCGAAGGACTGCTGAAGACGCCCATGCGTGTGGCGAAGGCCATGCAAGTGCTCACACGAGGCTATCAGATGGACGCCCACAAGGTGCTTACCGACGCCCTCTTCCGTGAGGACTACTCACAGATGGTCATCGTCAAGGACATCGACTTCTTCTCCCTCTGCGAGCACCACATGCTGCCCTTCTACGGCAAGGCCCACGTGGCCTACATCCCTAACGGCTACATCACCGGACTGTCGAAGATTGCCCGCGTAGTCGATATCTACGCCCACCGCCTTCAGGTGCAGGAGCGTATGACACAGCAGATCAAAGACTGCATCCAGGACACACTCAAGCCCCTGGGCGTGATGGTCGTCGTCGAAGCCCGCCACATGTGCATGCAGATGCGCGGCATCGAGAAGCAGAACGCCATCACCACCACCAGCGACTTCAGCGGTGCCTTCAACCAAGCCAAGACCCGGCAAGAATTCATGAACTTAATTCACAATAATCAAATTTAGCAACTATGAACCCATCAGACAACCAAGGTTACAGAACCAACGAGAGCGTAGGAAAGATGTTCCTTCACAGCTGCCTCGGCAAGTTCCTCATCCTCTGCGCCATCCTCTTGGTGCTCTTCCTCATCGCCGTCCTCACCAAGCCCTCTGACCAGGAGATGCGCGACGAGATGAACGACAACATCATGCAATGCATGGAGCAGAACGACAGCATCCGAGGCGACCACATCGACGACTTCGTCAACAACATCGGTTTCATCTTCACCAAGGCCGACACCACAAAGGTGGGCAAGGAGTGGCGCGAGGTGTTCGACAAGTACAACCGCCTGGAGATCTTCAACCACTCGTTCTTCCGCACCGCCTATGTCTACAACAACGTCAAGACAGAAGGTACGCGCGTAGGCTTCGGCATCTACGGAATGGTGATCCCCACGGCCAACTTCAACGACTTCCTCCTCCGTATCGGTCCGATGCGCAAGGGCTACAACCAGAAGCTCATCAAGACCACGACCATCGGAGGCGACCTGGGCACGAATCCCAACATCCAGGAATTCCACTACAAGCGTAACCCCGACGATTGATTAGGTAACGGATAGGAATATCATTCAAGGAATTCGCATCGGCATCCCCATCGCCCTGGGTTATTTTGCCGTTGCATTCTCGCTGGGCATCATCGCCAAACAAGCGGGACTGACAGCTGCTATCGGATTCGTTAGCAGCTTCTTTACGCGTGCTTCGGCCGGAGAATACGGCGTCTATACCCTCGTAGCCGCCCAGGCAGCCTACGTCGAGATCGTCGCGATGTGTCTGGTGGTGAACCTGCGCTATATGCTCATGAGTGCCGCCCTCTCCCAGAAGATCGCGCCCGGCACCTCGTGGATTCACCGGGTGCTGATGGCCTGCTGTGTCACCGACGAGGTCTTCGGCGTATCCATCGCCCATCCGGGATACTGTCCGCCAGCCTACACCTACTCCGCCGCACTCATCTCCACCCTCTTCTGGGCATCGGGATGTGCGGCGGGTATCATCGCCGGAGGCATGCTGCCCACCAACATCGTCGCCGCCCTCAGTGTGGCGCTTTACGGCATGTTCATCGCCATCATCATGCCCCCGGCCCGCGACGACCGCCATGTGCTCTACGCCGTCGCTGCCAGCTTCGCCCTGAGCGGAGCCTGTGCCGTCGCCCCCGTTGTCAGCAGCTGGAGCAGCGGCACGCGCACCATCGTGCTCACCATCGTGATCTCGGCGGTTGCCGCCTGGTTGAAACCAGTCAAAACGGATTAATGGTCAATGTTCAATATTCAATGTTCAATGTTCAATGAATTATAAACTTGCCATCCTGCTGGCCATCATCACCACGAACCTCATCCGTGTGGTGCCGATGCTGTTGATCAAAGACCAGATCAGCAACCGTTTCCTGCGCAGCTTCCTTTACTACGTGCCCTACGTCACGCTGGCCGTGATGACCTTCCCCAGCATGATCCAGACCACCCTCTCTCCCCTCTCCGGCATCGTTGCCCTGGTCATCGGCATCATCGCCGCCTGGTGCCGCCTGGGCCTCTTCCCCGTAGCCGCCATCTGCTGCACCATCGTCTATCTCATGGACAGCCTGACCAGTAGCCTCGGTAATCCGTTTTGAATGTGAGTATAATTAAGTGAGAGATTTTTTGCTTTTTCTTTGGTTGAATCAGAAAAAAAGTGTACTTTTGCATCGCAATAGCCATTTCGGAAATGATCATTTCGGAAGCTAAGATACATTGAATCAACGAATTAGGAGATAAGACAATATGAGATTCTACGAAAGAGAACAGGAAATCGCCTTCCTAAAGGAAACTCGGGATACGGCTGAGAAGGTAGCACGCTTTACGGTGGTGACCGGTAGGAGGCGTATCGGCAAGACAACGCTGATTAGGGAGGCTTACAAGGATGAGCCCTTCGTGTATTTCTTTGTGGCCAGAAAGGCCGAATCAGACTTGTGTGAGGCATATCTGGAAGAGATCAGCGAGAAGTTGGGCATCCCCACACTGGGCAGCAGCAGGCACTTCAGCGAGATATTCCGCTACCTGATGCAACTGTCGCAGACCCGGAGTTTTACGCTGGTGATTGACGAGTTCCAGGATTTCTTCCGGGTGAACAAGGCCGTTTACAGCGAGATGCAGGACATCTGGGACGAGTATGAGAAGACATCGAAGATCAATCTGGTGGTGTGCGGCAGTATCTACTCGCTGATGCAGAAGATTTTCAAGCACAAGAAGGAACCTCTGTATGGAAGGAATACCGCAGCACTGAGGGTGAAGCCCTTCAAGCCCTCAGTGCTGAAGCAGATAATGGCGGACGCTAAGCCCGGCTACAGCCAGGAAGACTTGCTGGCTATGTTCACCTTTACGGGTGGTGTGGCTAAATACGTGGGGCAGTTGGTAGATGGCAGGGCCCTGGACAAGGATGCCATGATAAGGCATATCGTCAGCCCCAACTCGACCTTCCTGAACGAGGGCAAGAACAACCTGATAGAGGAGTTCGGCAAAGACTACGGCATCTATTTCTCCATCCTCTCGTGCATTGCCCGCGGCAAGAACACCCGCAGCGAGATTGAGGACGTGATAGGCAAGGAGGTGGGGGGATACCTGACCAACCTGGCCGATGAGTATGAATTGATAAGCAAGCGCCAGCCTCTGTTTGAGAAGAGTGCCAACAAGAATGTGCGCTATGAATTGGACGACGTATTCTACAGTTTCTGGTTCCGCTTTATATTCAAGTACAGCTACATCATTGAGATAGAGAACTATGCGAAGCTGCAGGAAATTATCGGTCGCGACTACAGCACGTTCAGCGGCCTGATGCTGGAGCGGTATTTCCATCGTGTGGCCATGGAATCGGGCGACTTTACCCGCATTGGCCGCTGGTGGGACAGAAAGGGAGAAAACGAAATCGACATGATAGCCGAGGACGAGCTGAGCGACAGCGTGACGTTCTACGAGATCAAGCGCCAGGCAGATGAAATCAGCATTGGAGTGTTGAAACAGCGAGCTGAGGTAATGCTGCAGGCAACGCACGAGTTCAAGAAGTATGATATCTCGTATAAAGGGCTGTCAATGGAGGATATGTTGTAACAAGTATGAATAACTTTTAAAACTCAAAGAATATGAATCAAGAAACCAACACCATTAATTGGATTGCGGCACGAACGGCAAGGATGCTGGGCGGCGCAAGTGTGAGGCGGGCGGCCATGACGCTGCTGCTCGCGGTACTAACAACGGCCACGGCATGGGGCGACGAAGAAGGTCTCTGGGCGTATCAGCCGAACAACACGAAGACCGAATGTTTCATTACAGGATATCTTGGATGGGACACAGGAATAAAAACTATCACCATCCCTAAGACATTGGGCGGCATGCCGGTTGTCAGCATCAATTCGGATGTCTTTACCAATTTTACTTGGTTGAATACATTCTACTTTTACCAAGACGCTCAAATTAAGTACATGCCATTTATTAAGTACTATGGGAATTTTAAGGCAGTCCATCTCATCAATGATTCAGGGGAAACGGTAGCGGAGAATACCCTTCCTGCTTCCATTACAACACTGGGCAATGAGTTCCGAGGTACTGCCATAACGGCGCTCACCCTGCCCAGCGTGACGAGCATCGGTGACAATGCCTTCGAGGGCTGCACCTATCTCGAGAAGGTCACTTTCAAGCAGCCAGCCTCTATCGGAGAGTACGCATTCTCCAAGATCGGCAACACACTAGATGGCACTACGATCAAGACGGTGATAGAATATCCCGGCACAATGTCTAACTGGAGCTGTTATAACTTTCAGTATTCGCCGAACCTTGTCGTCAACTGCAGCGATGGCAAATGCGGCTGGTGCGGCGATGCCTGGAGCGGCAGTACGCCACTCTACCAGCAAGTCTCCAGCCTGTACTGGAAGCACTACAAGAGCGGCAAAATGGTCATCGACTGTGTGCCGTGGGACGCCACCTACGAGGATTTATCGAAGCAGGTCATCAAGACCAAGAACTGGCAAAACGAATGGGAATACGCTGACGATGTGACATCGCTCACGCTGAACCATGTCTATGCGCTGAATAAAGATGAGTTCAACTGGTCTCGAATCCTCACCTCCGTCACCTTTACCGAAGGTCTTACCTCCATAGGGGAAAGTGCGTTCTTCAAGTGCCCCATCACCTCGCTCACTATTCCCTCGACCGTAACCAGCATTGGACCAAAAGCGTTTGCCGATTGCAACGACATTGCGACCATCGTCGTCAATGGGAACAACTCTACTTACGACAGCCGGGGCAATTGCAATGCCATCATCGAAACCGCCTCGAACACCTTGGTGGTAGGTTGCAAAAGCACCTCTGTTCCCGCAAGCGTGACAAGCATTGGCGACCATGCGTTCTCCGGCATCAAGAGCCTTCCCTCTGTTACGCTTCCCGCTGGCCTGACAAGCATTGGTGAAGATGCATTCTATTATTGCGAAGGGTTGACCACCGTCACTATTCCCGCAAGCGTGACGAGCATTGGTAAGAGTGCATTCGATGAGTGTCATAATTTGAGCCAACTCTACTACGACGGCTCGAAGGCTCAGTGGAACCAGGTGACGAAGGGCTATTGGTGGAACAGCAATGTGTCGTCAAGCTATACGGAGCACTGGCGCTGCACGGTGACCTTCGATGCCAACGGCCACGGCACGGCTCCCGCCGCACAGACAGGCCTGTGGAGCGGCGAGGGCAAGGCAACGGAGCCCGCACCGATGACGGCCGACGGCTATGCCTGCACGGGCTGGTATAAGGATGCAGCCTGCACACAGCCGTGGGACTTCGCCACCGACGTCGTGCCCGACGACATGACGCTCTATGCCTATTGGGAACCCCTCTGCTCCGCTACCTTCACCACGGCTGAGACAGAGGTGGAGATCCCCTACGGCCAGGAGTGGACGGACATCCCCGTGACAGTAAACAGTCTTTACTTTGGCTGGTTTCTGAACGAGAGCGGGACATTCCGCGTGGCCGACGCCGTGGCAGTGGTACCATACAGGGAATATGCTACCTCGTACCTCTCTTTAGTCAGCAGCGCCGGGATGATCGATGCCTACAAGGGTGCCGGTGAGCACGAAGTGGGCAAACGCATGTCGGAACAGCTTACCGCCGTGGGACAGAGCGGCACGCTGTGGGTCTATATCCCCAAGGAGAAGTGGGATGCCGCTGCGGCGGGCAACTATACGCAGGACTTGTACTACGATGCCGTGTTCCTCTATAACGGTGTTACTCCGGCAGAGACCTACACATACAGCTTAGGTTACGATGAGAAGGTGACGCTGCGGCTCAGCGTGCCCGAGGCTGTCACCCTGACGTTCGACGCCAATGGCGGCACGGGCGACGCGATGGCTGATGCCAATGGCCGCGCAGGCATCAGAATGACGCTGCCCGCCTCCACTTACACCGCCCCTGAGAGCCAGTTGTTCCTCTGCTGGAACACCGAGGTCGACGGCACGGGCACGCGCTACTATGCCGGGCAGGATTACATCTTCTATGCCAGCACGACGCTCTACGCCGAGTGGGGCGGGGAGTGCGTCATCGACCTCACCACTGCCACGGAGCAAGACATCACCTTAGGACTATCGGGCCAACTGACACAACTGAACGGTTACTTCGTCAGCGACGCTGACGGCATGGGACTGGATGTTGACCTCGATGGTGTGAAAGACGTGGAGATAGCACAGGAAATTGATGAGAAGACAGACGTAATGACCGCGAGCGTGAAGAAGCTCACAAGCCCGACGCAGAACTACCGTTTCGTACTCACCTTTGGTGATGAGCCAGGCGAATATGGCAGCGTGACCTTCAAGTTCGTCAGCGAAGGCGGAACGGTGGAGCAGCCCGCAATCGAACTGCTCTACGACCACAACGACTACCGCACTTATAACAGTGAGCACCTCTTTGCGCTGAACGACGGCCAGTTGCACCACCTGATGCTCAGCGAGCGCACGCTCTATCGCGACGGCTACTGGAACACGCTCTGCCTGCCCTTCGCCCTGGCCACGCTCACGGGCACGCCGCTCGACGGAGCCACAGTCATGGAACTCGACACCGAGACGGCCTACAACGACCACGTGACCGGCCTCGAAGGCACGACGCTCTACCTGAACTTCAAGGCTGCCACCAGCATCGAGGCGGGCAAACCCTACATCGTGAAGTGGGCTACTCCTGCTGCGAACATCGAGAACCCCGTGTTCCGCAGCGTCATCGTGACCGCTCAGGCGAAAGAGATCCCCAACCCCTACCGTTATTCCTACGAAGATCCTGAATACATCACCGTGGCTGCACCGACGGACGTCAGCTTCAGCGGCGGCAAGTTCTGCGGCACCTACGACCCGACCGTCATCTACAACGACGAGCACAATATGTTCTACCTTGGTGCTGACAACAAGCTCTACTGGCCCAACACCGAGAACTTCAGCGTGAAGGCCTTCCGTGCCTACTTCGACCTCAGCCCGGCTCCGGCAGGAGTGCGCGAGTACAACCTCAACTTCGGCGAGGATCCGTCCTCAGAGCTGACCGGCATCGTGACCGTTCCCGCCGACGGTAGGGACTCCGGCTCGTCACGTTCCATCCGCACCGGCATCTACACCCTCGACGGTCGCCGCGTGGCCACAGATGCTTCAGGCTTTGACCTAAAGTCTCTGCTGCCCGGCCTCTACATCGTGAACGGCAAGAAGATGATAATCAAGTAAGGAGCTTGAATGGAAGGGCGCAAAGGTGACCCCAATGCGCCTTTCTATTTATTGATAAATGCCTTGATACGGTCAGCTACGTTCTGCTTCAGGTTGTTGTAGAAGAAGCCGTAATCGTGCAGGTGATACGACTCAGGACCGAACAGGTCTGCGGCATCGGCGGGGATGGCGTAGAGCTCGGGCTTCTCAATGGTAGTCACAATGACCGAACCGCGGACGGTATCCACGCGGGCATCGGCAATACCTGGGGTGACAAGCTTGCCCTCAACTGTGAGCGATCCGAGATTGTCCTTGACGGGAACGTAGTTATCCTCTGCGCACAGCGTTTCCTAATTACGTACTTCATACCTTAGCGTACTCATCCCTTACAGCAGCCAGAGTCATTTCACGAGCATCCTCGATGCTCATGGTCTCCTCATCCTCCAACTCCATCTGTCGAATACGCATATCTATCAACTGCTGCGCCCAAAGACGGATTGCAGCCGTACTAGCCAAATCAGGTCGCATATCCCGCAACAGGTCTTGATCTATTTCAACTGTTACTGTACACATAATCACTAATCCTCAAATTCGGTTGCAAAGATACAAAAAGTTTGGAAAGTAATTATCTTTTGGACGAAAAATAGAAATAAAGTGGAAAATTAGCTAAAAACACGAGTCATAATGTCTTCATGATGCTCACAAGGGGTGAGCCCCTTGTAAGCTTTAAATCATTTGTAATACCCTACCCTGATGTAGTGGCGGGACGGGACGAGGGGATTCCAGGAGATGTGGAGCCAGCCATTGCCCGTGAGCAGCTGGTCGGTGTGTTCGCAGATCTTCAGGAATTCGACGAGTTGCCAGAACTGCGAGGGATCTTTCGGACGGATGTCGGCAGCCTGGCCGAGAAGGTGCTGGGAATTGCGGACACCCCCTACCTTCTGGTTGACTTCAGAATTGCGGAAGCCAGAGTTGACGATGAGCGGTCCGGCTACGACTCGTGCCGGTTCGAGCAGCAGATGGCAGCCGTAGGTCAGATTGACGACATCCTGCATCGTCGGGATGTTCTGCGGGTATTTCTTCAAATTGAGAAACTCCCCAAGTTTAAAGTGAGGCGAGAGCCGCACATTACTATTTATGATAATTCGTGGTTCATTCATGGTAATTCGTGTTAAGTATGTTTATCTCGGTAATCATAATTCCTAATTTCTAACTCCTAATTTCTTATTCCTTATTCCTAATTTTTATAGTGTTTCTTAATGATCCTGATGTACTGGTCGAGTCCGAAGATCGAGCCTGCGAGCAGGAACGACTGCGCCACATAATACAACAGCCCGCCAGCGACATCATCGATCTCGACCACCTGATACGCCACCAATGCGATACTGCTCACGATGAGCAATACCGCACAGGCGTACTGAGAGATTTTGAAGCCTTTCTGGTCTTCCATGGTGAACTTTAATTTTTTAATTTTTTAATTCTTTAATTTTTCTACATCAAGGCTCCGCCGGCAGCGCCGCCCAGAAGCAGGGTGATGATGTAACTGATCACTTGAAGGATCTTCTTAAATGTCTTGCTCATAACTTTAAATGTTTTAAATGGTGAATAATTAGGGTTACTTCTGTGGCATTCTGAGGACTTCCGTCCTTCTCCTTACCACGCTACAAAGTTACAAAAAAATATCGACATAACCAAACTTTTCAGGAACTTTTTTCTGTTTTCCGTTCAATTTCTTTTCGCCTCTCTTTCGTATTTCTTTTTGGTTGTTTTGCATATAGCCTTGTGGCGTTTACTTAATAATTATTAAAAAATTAAATTATTTAGGCATTTCTTGAAGTAAATTTTGGATTGAATCGAGATATTTATTATCTTTGCAATCAAATTTAAAAAGTTATGTCTATTAGAATTCTAAACGCAAAGCAATTTACAACGAAACTGAAAGCAACTATTCAGTTTTCGGGGAGGCTTGGCTTTACGGAAGAAACGGCAAATGTGCTGGATCTTTCAGTCGGGAAATTCACAAGATTTGCGCAAGACGATGAAAAGAACACGCTATACCTTATTATTATAGATAAGGCGAGTGAGGATGCTTTTCAGATTAGATTGTCGAGCGGCTACTATTATGTCCCGACAAAAATGATGTTCGATATGCTGGGTTTCGACTATGAGCATAATACC
>CACYQO010000004.1 GCA_902776545.1 uncultured Prevotellaceae bacterium
GACACTGGATCACTACCTCGTGAAGCGTTCACAGTGGATCATCGGTGGTGACGGTGCTTCTTACGACATCGGTTACGGCGGTCTCGACCACGTGATTGCCAGCGGTGAGGACGTGAACATCCTCGTGCTCGATACTGAGGTTTACTCTAACACCGGTGGTCAGGCTTCTAAGGCTACTCCTCTCGGTGCCATCGCTCAGTTCGCTGCTCAGGGTAAGCGCATTCGTAAGAAGGATCTGGGTATGATTGCTACCACTTACGGCTACGTCTATGTCGCTCAGATTGCCATGGGCGCTGACCACGCACAGACCCTCAAGGCTATCCGCGAGGCTGAGGCATGGCACGGACCTTCAATCATCATCGCCTACGCTCCATGTATCAACCACGGTCTGAAGGCCAAGGGCGGTATGGGTAAGAGCCAGGCCGAGGAGAAGAAGGCTCGGCGAGGTTCGTTACCTCTCTGTCAAGAAGGCTTATCCCAACGAGGCCGAGGAGCTCTTCGCCGAGGCCCAGAAGATGGCCAAGATCCGCTATCAGTCTTACATCCGCAAGGCTGCCGAAGATTGGAGCAATGAGTAATCGTAAACAACATTAAGAAAAGGAGCATCCTGGCAGATGCTCCTTTTTTTGTGTGCCCTTATAGTTTCAGGTTCAGGCACATCATCGTGAGGTCGTCGTTTGGCTCGGCACCTGCCCGATGCTGCTCTACATGATTATTCATGCTGTCGATGACCTGACGCGATGACTTGAATCGGGTGGCACGCAAGCACTTCAGCAAGTTATCGTCGCCAAACTGCTGCAGCTCGGGGTTCTCTGCCTCATTCAGTCCGTCGGTATAGATAAACAGCGGCCTGTTGGCGATGCTGTCAATCTCCTCGCCTACGAAGACAGCTTCCGCCCACAAGCCAATAGATACGTTCGATGCCATCTCGAGGAAGTGCCCGCCATCGGCATCGCCACCAATCACAGGCGCGTTATGGCCACAGTTGCAGAAGTACAGATGACCAGTCGTCAGGTTTACCAATCCGATAAACATCGTCACAAACATGTAGCTCTCATTGTTCTCCGACAAGTCGTAGTTCATGCGGGTGGCTATATCCACGGGCATCATCTGCTGTTTGGCCAGAGCGCGGAACAGACGTATGGCCTGCGCCATCAGCAAGGAGGCGGGCACACCCTTGCCGCTCACATCGCCCACACAGAAGTAAAGGTTGTCACCCTGCAACAGATAGTCGTACAGGTCGCCACCCACCTCACGGGCAGGCGTCATCGAGGCATAAAGGTCCAGCCTCTCCATCTGCGGGAACTCATGTGGCACCATACTCATCTGTATATCGCGGGCAATACGCAGCTCGCTCTCAATACGCTCCTTGGCAGTAGTGGTCTCTTCCAGTTGGTTATAGGCCGTTTGCAGTTCGGTATGGGTAGCCTCAAGTTGGGCATGCGCCTTAGCCAGGCGCTTCATGGTTATGCGGCGATAGATGATATAGGCCACGAAGAATACCGACAGAAGAATAAGGGCTGCCAGCAGACTGATGTTGCGCTGATGCGACAGCTGATAGTCCTTATTCGCTATCTGCGTCTGCTGGCGGGCTATCTCCATCTCCTTCTGTTGGGTATCGTAGATGGTGGCCAGCTCAGCGGCATCACTGCGTTTCTGAGCCACGATGGCCGTATCGAGCGCATCCAGAATCCGGTTGCCTATGGTAATAGCCGAATCCTTACGCCCGGCCTCGGCATTAGCGCGGAACTTGGGGAACATATACTGCCGGATATTATCGAGCGAGAGCACGATGCCCCACTCTACCAGCATACTGTCGAGCAGCATAAGGTTATCGGCAGCCTCGTTGTAGCGGCGGGCTGGTATCAGGTAGTCGGTAGCATCGAAAAGCCCGTCAAGGCTCTTGCCGAACTTGGTGTCAAGGAATTTGCTGTACGATTGCGCAGCCTCTTCTTCCGACTTGCCGTGCTGCAGTACCACCGCCCGATACAGTAGCAGTCGGCCCCGCAGGTCGTCCACGTAGTCTGGATCGGCATCGGGTAGCTGGGCGTAGCGGTCTGTTAGCGCCTCCACTCGGTTAAGCCAGCGAGGCACCTCCTTGTAGCGGTGGGCGTTCAGGTAGTAGATGGCGATGTTACACACATCGTTGGCCACCGATTCCTGCATACCTCTGCTCGTATCGGCCGCAGCCTGACGCTGACCGTAGTCGTAGGCGCGTTCGAAACTCTCATCAGCCTCGTCCTCGCGTCCCAAGCTTATCTGGGCACTGCCTATGCTATTATAGAGTTTGGCCATCACGTTGTCGCTGCCTTGGTGGGTCTGCTTCATCTCGTCGATAATGCTCAGCCCTAAGCGCAAAGCCGCCTCATAGTCGGACTTCATCATATACACGCTCGCGAGGGCTGCAGCAGCGGTAAACCTGAAGTAGAGATCATCGTCGCTGGTAACTTTGCGTTCCAGGGCGCGCTTGTAGTAATACTCCTCAAATCGCGGTTGATCCAGTTTATAATATACGTCGCCGCGCAGGTAGTCTGCCCGCAAGGAGGTAATAACGCCAGCCGTTTCCAGGCTGTCGATGCCTGCCAACCGCAATTCGGCCGTAGGCGAGTCCATGACTTGGTTTAACAGCTTGACACTGTGTGTTTCCACATGATTCCGGGTGGTGCCGACCGCAGCCTCACCCTGCCTGTCGTGCTTACATGCAGTTGCCATCAGTATCGTAGCCAGTGCTAAACAGACTCCTATTCGTTTCATATTGCGTGCAAATTTCGACGCCATTCAATCAGGAAGGGCGCAAAGGTACCTGATCCCTTTACGCCCATCACAACTCGTGATGCCCGTGCCGACTGCCAGCACCAGCATCATCATCAGTATTCGCGTTAGTTTCTTCATATGATTATGGTTTATAATTATTCTGCTGCAAAGTTAATGATTTTCCTACAAACGGCAAAATAAATCAGATTTATTTTTGTGGCATCGGCGATGATTTAAGCATGAGCATAGTAACTTTTGTTACATACCCAAGTGCGGATGACGATCGGATGTCCGCACTTTTTTCCTGAAAAAGCTTGGAAGATTGGAAAACTTATCGTATCTTTGCCCAAGAATAATAAAACGACAATGATGAGTACAACAAAACCTGCTCTAACAAGACACCTGGGACTACAAACACTTAGGGGCGCATGGCAGCGCCTGAACATGATGCTGCTTCTTGCCACGTTCACCTTCGCATCGTCGTTGGCACAGAGTACCTTCGGAGGCGGCTCCGGAACGCAAAATAACCCATATCTCATCTACAACACGGACCAGTTAGACCAGTTAGCCGCCAACGTGAAAAGCGGAAGCACTTACGAGAACGTGTATTTCAAACTCATGGCCGACCTCGACTATGCGAACAAGACCTACACGCCCATCGGCGGTGCCTTATATGATGATGGTAAAGGTGGAATCGGAGAGCGTCAGTTCTGTGGCAAATTTTTTGGTAACAACCATTCCATCAACAACGTGACCATCAACAGCGAAAGTGACGACTACTGTGGGCTGTTCGGATTCTTGGGCTACGAAGGAATTGTCCGTGACCTTACGTTAGGCGGCAATTCATCCATCGTCTCAACGGGGGTCGTAGGCGGTATCGCAGGAGAAGTCTATAGAAACGCTGAGATAGAGAACTGCCAAGTGGGCGAAAACGTGGTCATCTCAGTCCATTCCGTGGCGTCGGGCAGCAGTTATGATCCTATATACTTTGGTGGAATTGCAGGCATCTCATCTGGGACTATAGAGAACTGTGTCAGCAAGGCTACGGTGAACAACGGGGACATAGCTAAAGCCAAGAACCTCGGCGGTATAGTCGGTTATTTGGGCAGTTCGGGATGGATTGGTGGAAACCGTTTCTTGGGTGTAGTTGAGGGTTCCCAACACGTTGGCGACATCGTGGGCCAGAACAATGGCGGCACTATCAGCGACTTAGAGGGTTATGTCCCTCCTTATGGAGATTTTAATTATATCAATTACTATCACACCTCAGTACGTCATGGCGGTGTGAACGGCAGCGACGTCAGCGGCACAAAATGGATGGGCACCGTCACCTTCGGAGAACATGTTTCAGGCTCGCTCACTTCAGATGCCACTTTTGAGGACGGCAGCACGCCCTATTACAGCGTTGGCAAGGCTATGGTGATGTCGAATATGAAGTATGAGCAGGCGGGCTATATCGTTGAGGATGTGACCTATTCGGCCAATGGCGTGGCACTTGTCGAAGACGGCACGGACTACACCTTCACCATGCCCGATGACGACGTGATCATCACTGGCAGCGCGACCGTCAAGCGCGACATCGCCTACAGCAATTGGGTGACAATTACCATCCCCAACCAATTATATAGCGGCCACGCACTCACCCCCGTTGTCACCGTCACCGACAACAAGACCGGCACGCCCGTCACCCTTGAGGAAGGCACTGACTACACCGTTACCCTGCCCGACGGCGGCTGCACAGACTGGGGAAACTACAAAATCACCATCACGGGCATCGGCACCTTCGGCGGACAAGCCACCGCCATGTTCTCTATCGTATATCCAGGCAGCGGCACGGAAACCGATCCCTACATCATCCTCTCCACCGACGAACTGGACGCATTGGCGGCCAGCGTCAATGGCGGCGACTGGAAGACCGGCCAGCACTTCCGTCTGATGGCCAACCTCGACTATTCGGGCAAGACCTACACGCCCATCGGCAGGACCGCTCAGTTCCAAGGCACCTTCGACGGCTACGGCCACAGCATCAGCAACGTGGTCATCAACCAGCCGAACCAAGAAGGTCAGGCTCTGTTCGCTATTATAGGCGACAACGGCACGGTCAAGAATCTCGTCTTGGGAACGGGAAGTTCTATCACGGGTAAGAAATTTGTGGGCGGCATCGCTGGCTTATGCAAGGGCACGGTTATGGGATGCACCGTCAGCGAGGGCGTAACCATTAAGGGCTATCAAGAAGTGGGAGGCATCACAGGGCGCATAAACGGCACATTGAGCTGGTGCGTGAATAAGTCTTCGGTTTCTGGCACACTTCAATATGTCGGCGGAATTGCAGGATACAGTATCGAAAGCACCATCAATGACAACCTTAACCTCGGGATAGTGGGGAGTAGGCTTGAATATGCTTTATACGAAGGAGGTATCGTTGGATCTAATTCCAATACCTTATTGAGCAACAACTACTATGCCGGTAGATGTACCAAGGGCGGCATCAACGGCAGCGATGTGGCAGGAGCCATGCGGGGCTGGACTGTCACTGCCGACAATGGCATTGTCTTTCAGCGCTTCCCCGACAACAATGGCAAGATGACAGGCTATACCGACGACGGCATCACCTACCTCGGAGCAGGCGAGACATCGAAGATGAACATCAGCCGCGGCTATGAGTTCAGCGGCTACACGCTGACCGTCAGCGCAGGCACGCTCACAGCAGTTGAGGGCGAGGACGACATGTACACGCTGGCCATGCCCTCGCCTGGTCAGAACGTGAACATCAGCCTAACGGGCACCCTCACGCTCGACCTCTTGGACAACGACAACAACGCCAGCCGCATCAGCGACAACGTCGGCTTCACTGGCAGCGTGCGCCTCAACGGAAGGACGCTCTACAAGGACGGAAAGTGGAATACGCTCTGTCTGCCCTTCGACGTAACGATTGCCGACAGCCCGCTCAACGGCACGGGCGTAGTGGCACGGACGTTGACCGAGGCCAGCATCACGGGCACGACGCTGAATCTGACGTTCGGCAACCCAGTGACGACACTGACGGCGGGCGTGCCGTACATCATCAAGTGGACGAAGGCCGATGGCTACGACTCGGCCAGCGAGGAAACACGCGACATCAAGAATCCCGTGTTCAGCAACGTGACCGTCGTGAGCACGCTACACCCCGTCGAGAACACCGACATCGACTTTGAGGGCAGCTACACCCCCGTCAGTATTACCGACATTGAGGGCGACAACACGTTGCTCTACCTCGGCGCGAACAACACGCTCTACTGGCCCAACGCTCCGATGACGATAGGTGCCCAGCGAGCTGTCTTCCGGCTGAAGGGCGGCATCACGGCGGGCAGTCCCTCAGATCCAAACGCCACAGTCCGCGCGTTCAACTTGAAGTTTGGCGAAGACGATGCCACGGGGATTATCTCGACCACGAATTGCACTAATTACACGAATTCGGCTGACGCGTGGTATAGCCTCGACGGTCGCAAGCTCTCGGGCAAGCCGACAAAGAAGGGACTGTACATCAACAACGGCCGCAAGGTAGTGGTGAAGTGAGCACGATTTGTTGATCACATCTTCAGACAGCAAAGCACCCTCATGTTGTTTAGGCATGAGAGTGCTTCTTGTCCACTTTCCTACTTTCCTACTTTCCGCATTTATATGGTCGGAAGTTCGGAAACGAGTTTCTTGTAGTGCCCGCGCATGGTACGCTCGATGGCCTTGTCTGCCTCCAGACGCTGCAACGTCTTCTGCCCTGCCCGATTGTTAGCATAGCCGAAGGTCTGTGCAAACTGTTCGGTGCTGAACTCTTCGCTCAACATACGGAAACACTCTTGGAACTTCGTTGTGCGGCGACGCTGCTTGGCGGCATCCCGCAGCTGATTCTCGTAATACTGACGGTGCAATTCGTAGTACCAATAGTGTTGTGTGCGATATTGGATGTCAAGCACCAAATCACAAAACGCAAGGTCTTGAGCGTCAATGGTGTAAGTTCCGGTCTGCTCGCGCTCAACAGCGTGTTTCATGTCTATGTATGGGGCGCTGATGGATATCCCGTAGTATGGGCATCTTTTTACGAGTAACCAGTCCGCTTTGTCTCTGTCGTTAAACTCGGCAATGGCACGGCGGTCATCACACCATTTGTGAACGTGCTCCACAAGAGGCCAGATAGGCAACTCTCCACGACGCTGATCCAGACGGTACGCCCACTGTTTGAGCGTCTCATTATACTCAGCGGTCTTCGAGTCTTCCTTGCGGCGCAACGGCATCATCTTGAAGTCGTCCTCACCCATTGGGATGGTTGCGGTACGCGTGTCAAGACCTGAATTTACCGATCGCTCGTTCACGAGCTTGGCCAAAGTTGGTGGGGTAAACGTCTCACACATGTTCCAAAATACGCGATAACGTCCGCTGACCGACTGCTTGTTAGCATAGTGCTGATCGTCGTATTCCCCATGGAAGCTGAGCAAGATCATGTTAGACTTCGAAATCCAACTGCCTGACTTACCTATCTCGAGGTCTTTCTCTGACGAAACTGTTACCATGTGGCGTCCCATCAGTTCACCATCCACTTCCTCCTTGCAGTTTATCATGCTGCGTATAAATTCAGAGTTTGATGAGCGGTAGCCAAACATGCGGTTATAAATCGCTGGTCTGAGGTCTTTCTCTTTGTTGGCACCCTTAGCGTCAGTCTCACTCTTCCAGGTGTTGGTACTATCGTCTGCAATCTCGCCCTCCGCAATGATGGGAGCCAGCAGATTATCCATCAGTCGCTCCAACGAATGTTTGCCTGACGTGGGGTCACCCACGCCCCAAATGATGTAATTCAAGCGTGTGCGCTCGCTTTCAGAGGCATAGAAATAGTAGTAGGTCAAATCCATGCACGTGCCCATCATGGCAGCCGAGGCAAAGAACAGGAACGGCCACAGACGGCGAGGATGGGGTTCGCAGACTTCGCGCAGACAGGGATATACGTCGAAGAAACTCTCAATCTTGTCGCACCATTGGTCGAAAGGCAGAACGGCCAGCGGATTGACATTCTTCGAGCCAGTCACAGTCAGCTCCAAGTTGATGTTAGCCTTATCCATTAGCTCTTTCAGAGCCTTTGGATAGCGTGTCAGCAGTTTCTTCTTGGCAGCCGACAGACACAGATCTTCCACTTCACCCGGGTTCGGATTCCACTCTTTCACCCAGTCAAGGCGTTTGGCCATAGCGATGGCTTTCTGCGGGTCGTTGTCGTTGTAGTAGCACAGCCAGTGAGAGGTCTCTGTCTGCATACGGTCGTGCTTCGTGTGAGGGGGCAGGCTTGGGCCGTAGTACTCGTTGAGCACCTTGATAAAGGCCTCGTCTTCTTCCGAGAACTCTACGAGTGTTTCTACCTGAGGTTGGACTGCATCAGCGGGTTGCGTTGGCACAGTACTTGCCGTTTGCTTGCGTCCATCCTTGCGCTGACGTTCCAGCTCCTGCCAACGGGGCTGGGTAGGATCTGACTCACCACGACGGTATGCCTCGCCGAAGCGAGCCTCATAGGCGTGATTCTCGTAAGTGAACAACTCCTTCCAGTCGATGAACTTCACGTCGCTTGCCTTAGGGATAAAGTGGGCATGATCACTGTTCTTCGTCTGAGAGTCACAGTAGTCCAACACTCCAAGGATTTCTGCCATGCTGTAGGCATTGTCCTGAAGGTTGCCCCAGTCCTCACGGGCTTTGAACACCACTTTGACACCCTCACCGCTCGGAGTGATGAATATCCATAGGATGCCCAGATCATTGAAGTCTTCACGTTTGAGCCATTCGTCTATGACGGACTCTACGTTTGGCACATGATCACCATCCACCACTGCCAGACCCGACAAGTAGCCGTAGGCCTGCAATCGCCACAGACCAGTGCGTCCCCAGCGGTCGACACTCTCGATAAAATGAGCGATAGTGGGGATGACAGCAGGCAGCGAAGTCTTAAACTGACTAATGTAAAGCTTCACTCGCTCTACGTCAGAAGTGGGTATCTGCTTCTTCCTACGACGCTCATCCTTCTTCAGTTCTTTTGCCAACCACGATTTGTAGTCGTCGAGGGCCAGAACATCGTTTACAAAATCCGCTACAGCCTGACGAGCCTCGGCTTCGGCCATCTGACGTTTCATCTTACGGTAATTGTCCACGAGTTCGATGTTTTCAGGTTGCTCAGTCATGCCCTTCAGAGCCTGTTCGCAGAGTTCCTGAGTCGGCTTGTTAATGTTTGGTTGGAATACAATCATTTCTTGGTTCCTCCATTTTTAATGTTATTGATTACTTTGTTGAATCTCTCTGAGGCGGGCAGTCGGCGAACTACCAGCTGTACCTGACGCAGCACCTCAGCTTGCCAGTCTCGGCTGTGGCGTGAGAGGTCGATGGTGCCCGTGAAGGTCATCTCGCTCTTCTCTTCGTCAAGCCAACACTCCAACCCCTGCTCCTTCACCACACGCAGGCTGTCGGGCAGCACCACGGGCTTCTTGGGTTTCAGGTCGCGGGTCAAGGCGTCAAACTGTCTTACGAAGTCGGCATACTGGTCGGCAGAGCTCTCCTTGCTTTTCAGACTTATCATCTTCGACGGGTCAGCACCAATTGTCGTCCAGCGTTTGCCACCGCCTGCACAGGTCTTAACGTTGGTTTGTGACGATGGGCCTTCTTCCGATGGCTTGAAGGTAAAACCGTCACCCAAGTAGATGCCCGTACCCCGCACTTTGCGGGGCTTGGGCTGAGGATTAGATGTCTGCGTCATACCTTATTAATTTTTATGACGTCGTTAGCAACAACCTCCTGATACAGGCTTGAGTTCACCTCGTGTACCTGGAATCGCAGCGATGCCACTACCAGGTCATCCTCGTAGAACTTACACAGAGCTAAATTGCCGAACATGGTACATACGTACTCATTTCCGAACTTACCACCACCAAACTCCTTGAGCCTGATGATACACTTTGCTAATTGACCGCCCTCCTGTTTGCTGGAGGGAATGTAGGTCACATCTCCCTGCGACACTACGTGACTGATGATTGTCTTCATCTTTCTTTTCCTTTCCAATTTTATTAGTTAATAAAAAGATGAGACCTGGTCTCCATGCTCGCTCTCAATTTGGTGCACCAGAAAGTTTGCATGGCAATCTCGATTTTCTCGACTGCGGTGCAAAGTTCGGAATATTTTTTTGATATATTGTGACCAATAATTGACCAACAATTAATAGTCAAAAAAAGAGTGAGAATCATTTAGATTCCCACTCCATAAATAGGTTGTGCGGCATATTGGGGTGCCAGTGTTAAAAGGAATTCCTTTATCCATTCCACCAGCCTCTCCCATATCCTGTGTTTATGTCTTTCGTTCCTTGCCTTACCATCTTCATAGGTTTCGGCTTTTTTCCAATTCACAAACCACCTGTATTGTCTGCTTAGCGTTTCTCGTGACGGTACGTCGGGTATCTCTTCAGAAAGCATCCTATGGTAATGTGACACTTTTCCATAAGGATCTTCGTCAGGGGCTATAGCCTCGTGGATGCCTTTCAGAAAACAAACTGCGACCTGAGTAAAATCCTGATACAGCTCTTTACACTTTTGTTTGGCTTCATGAAACGTGGTTTTAAACCAATCCACGACCTGGCTGTCTTCTACTTTGTCTATCAGACGTTTTAGCCAGGGGCGACCCTTGTTACGTTTTTCTTTCGAACGCGGCTCATGTCTGAATAGTGTCAGTCTTATAGATGATAATGATTCTTCAAAATACCGCCGAGGTATCTTTACCCATTCGTCATCCACTTCGACA
This sequence comes from uncultured Prevotellaceae bacterium, assembly GCA_902776545.1. Taxonomy (GTDB): domain Bacteria; phylum Bacteroidota; class Bacteroidia; order Bacteroidales; family Bacteroidaceae; genus Prevotella. The sequence continues at coordinate 10,546 of CACYQO010000004.1, forward strand.
TCCTTCCTTTCAAAAGCAGCTCTGATAGCATCTGCTATCTTCGAAAGTGAAAAACGGTTTTCGCTACTGTCTCGCTTAGTAACAGTAAAAAGCTTGTTTAATATACTTGCGCTACGCTGTGAGGTGCGCTTAACTCTAAGGCTGCCGTCTGCATGAGACTCAGCCTGCTGTGGTTTGTATGTATCTATGTCATTTTCTTTATGTCTTCTGCTCATGGGGAGAGCTGGTTATGGGGGTTGACACTGCGTCCTGCGGTGCCTGCTATAGTCTCTGATGGTCAGAGTCGTTGGCGCATCCTGTTACATAGCCAATCGGTCCAGGTCCGGGTAGCCGCTAAAATGTGCTGACAGGTTTCTTTTTTTTGATGTTGCGATAGGCAATATATGTTTGTTATAGTTATTCATCTTATCAAGTTGCAAAATTACAAAAATTCCGCTTCTCTTGCAAGAAACGGGATGATAATATTAGTTAAAATAAGAATTATTTGTAGTCGCGATAAGCGAGTGTCATTGATTGTGCTCTTCATGATATTGACGTTTGATTATTTTGATATACTGGTCGAGACCGAAGATGGAGCCAGCGAGCAGAAATGACTGCGCCACGTAATAAAGTAGCCCACTTGCTACGTCGTCAATCGCGACCACCTGATACGCCACGAGCGCAATACTGCTCACGATGAGCAATACCGCACAGGCGTACTGAGAGATTTTGAAGCCTTTCTGGTTTTCCATGGCGTTCATAACTTTTCACTTCTCACTTTTCACTTCTACATCACGGCTCCTGCTGCCCCACCGAGAAGCAGGGTGATGATGTAACTGATCACTTGAAGGATCTTTTTAAATGTCTTGCTCATAATTGTAATGTTTTAAATGGTGAATAATTAGGGTTATTTCGTGGCAGAAGCCAGCTCTCATTTACCCTACAAAGGTACAAAAAATAATTGAGAAAACCAAACGTTTCCTCAATTATTTTCTAATAAATACCTGCCTTTTGCCCACTGTGCCATCAGCGGCAGTAGTTAAGAATTCCTTAACGACTGAATCCCTGTTTAACTCCATTTCTTTCAGGACGTTAGCTATGTGCATGTTAAGCTTGGCTTTGAGGTGGAGAAAGTCACTTCATAAACCTCAGCTGTATGTTCAGTGTGAAATACTGGCAGCCATCAGGGCCAGTTTCAATTTTCCCAAAACCATACCTACTTGCAGATGGAGTCTCGAATTTTAAGTTTTCGTAAAGATAGTCCTCAAGAGATTTTCTGTAAATAATATGGTAGCAGTCTATCTCACCTTTAGTGTTTACAACTAACATTCCATATGCCTGGTGTGCAGCCTCCCATGGAGCGCTTGGAACCATTCCCAATGCAATATCAGTAACGAACCGCCTTACCTTTGCCTCATATTGTTTCTTGTTCGTTTTCATTGGAAATCCAATTGGATTGATTTCGCTTAGTTTATCTGTCAAAGCGGAAAGAACACGCGTATCTTCACTATAGCTTAGAACCAGAAGGTCTGAAACGATTTGGGGTAACATGCTATCCACCAACATCAGGTTCTCTAAGAAAACATATTCGCCCTTTGCATTGGGGTTAATTGTAGAAAACTCTAATGAAACTTGTTGGTCAAGAATAGCCCTCACTCTTCCCTTAATATCTGCATGCCCTCTTTTGTCAACCATCGAATTTATCTGGGCAACCTTCTCGTCTGGCAAATTGTCAGATAGCTTATACTTGAAGTTTGTCAGGTTAGTAGCGTTAAGCAAAATGGGAACCCCGCCATTCTTGTACTTATAAACGTTCATCTTCATCGTACAATCTGGCCCGATGCTACCGTTGCAGTATGTGTAATTATTCATCTTATTCCGTTCAACAAATCCTGCGCACTTGTTTCCTGCATTCGAATGTAGGCAAACAGACGTTTGCCTGCATCTTTTAAGCTTGCGCCAAAAACATACACTTCATCGTCGATAATCAGAAAACGGTCATGGTTACGTTGACAGATATTTATCGTGATAGGAGGATACTGCTGATTGTGGCGCTGCACATCCAATTGCTGCTGCGCACTCAACGGACGGGTATAGATGGTAGCGGAGACTCCTGCATCACGACGGCTTAGCATGGTAAGTGTGCTCTCGTCGATGTAATTATCAATAAGTACTATCGAGGTCTTTGCCTGCTTGATAAGGCTAACAATTTGAGCGTAAGCATCGAATATCTGTCCGTCAAAGAATATGCCCTCCACAGGAGGCAGAGATGTACGTACAAAGAAGTCCACCTTACTTTTTAGTTCCTGAATTTCTAAATCCTGTTTGGCAGCGTGCTGCTCCAATGCAGCAATACGAGTGTTGACAACATAGCCTCGCAACAAATACTCCTTTAACACCTTGTTCGCCCATTGACGGAATTTAGTGCCTCTTTTGGACTTCACGCGATACCCGACAGAGATGATTACATCCAGATTATAAGCCGTATATTCATATTGCTGATCACCCTCGGTACCCATATGTGCAAATTTTGCACATGTGATATCTCGCTCTAGTTCTTCTTCCTTATATATATTACGTATGTGGCGTCCAATGTCAGTTCTGTCTTTGTTAAACAGTTCTGCCATCTGCTGTTGGGTTAGCCATACCGTATCCTCACCCATTCTGACTTCCAGACGTATAGTCTCATCGGGCTGATACAATATGATTTCACCTTTATTGCTCTCTATGTTGTTCATCGCAATCACAGTTTTATGCTAAGACTTAGAATATGGTGCAAAGGTACGAATAATATTCGTGAATTCTTAATAAACCCGGTAAAAACTTAAATAATGCCGGAATATTTTTGTAATTCAACTTGCCGGAGTACCTTTGCGGAAAAAATGGAGTACAATATCAAGAAAGAACAAGCCGTTGAAATGTGTCAGAGTTTTGTCTCTGTGGTGACTGGCAAATGTATTGAGAGAGCCGCTGAGCAAGGAGAGAGAGTTGAAGTTTCCGTAATCCAGCCCCACCTTGCAGAATTAAGTCGTCGTATTAGCATTCAGTTTACAAAAGATGGTGATGCGAACATTAACATTACTCCTTTGAAAAATTATTTTGCCAGTGGGAATCTTCAGCAATTCATTGAAGAGTATTTACCAGACTATTATCATCGAGACGATGTATTACATTTGGACATTTATTCCAAATACATAGACAACGAAGAAATGGATGAGAGTGATTTGCAGTGGATATATCAAGACTTTGGATCTGACAAAGAGAAGGTTAAAGAAGAAATAGACCGCTTGGAAAAGGAATTTGCTTACGAAGCTCTTTTGAACTGGCTTGAGAGCCATGAGCCTGATAGCTGGAAGTGATTATCTTCTTTGCCTATATGCCTCGAAGTGTTGGACCAGAAACTCTTGTTCTGGCGCAAACTTCTCTGGCATTATGATATGCCGTCCTTGCAAGTCACGAAGATACTTCAACGTCGTTTCGTCCTTGGCTCCGTGAAGCATTTCATCAGACAAAACAATCTCGTAGTCAGGTGTTATCGCCATTAGAAATTTGTCGTAAGCACGATGGAAGGTAGGAGTCATGCAAAGTCCGTTCTTGGGATTCGTGCGATTATTCTCGTCGTCAGCCCAACCTGATATGTGGCAAGCCTCCAACAACGGCGTGTTTGCTATACCTGTGATGCAACACTGGTTCAGGTATGCAGTCAGCACAGCATCACGGAAGAATTGCTGGTTTACTCTCTGTTTCACAATTACTTCTCTCTCGCGACCTTGAGGTAGTTTCTTAATGTCAGCGCCCAGCGTATCCTCAACTTTCTTTCCTGCTCTTTCCGCAAACAGGCGTTCGCTTTCAAATGCCAGTTTGTCGAGGTTGCCCCAGAACTCTTGCCATATTGGTTCCTCTGCAGAACTGCCATGTCCCAAACCCGTAATGTCTTTCGCTTTCAGAGTGGGATCAAGGCGACCGAAATTGCCTATCTTCATCTTCAGCGAAGTAGGTGTCCTGCCTATAAGCGGAGCATACTTCTGAATAAGGGGGTGTTTCTCCTTCACGTCCTTGAATGGTATCTTGAAATACACATTCAAAGCCATAATCAGCTGCTCACGCGTCCACAGGTCACTTCTTGCCATAAACTATTTAAATAGTCTTTTTATATCCTTAACCTCCATGTCAACAACTTGGGCAATTTGTTCCACAGAAAAGCCCATAGCCTGCATACGATAAGCAGTGGAGGATTTCTCTTTCAAGATACCCTTCTGGAATCCTTTATCTACAGCAGCTTTCATAACGCTGTAGTTATCCCAAAACACCTTCTTGCTCTCCTCACTATCCCAATTAACCTTCGTTTCATCAAGAAAGTCCAGATTGTCTAAGTCGGTGTACGGGTTTATGAATTTCTCCATTGTATCGTCTGCCATAATTGTATTTTTGTTTTGCTTGTTGGTGCAAAGTTACGAATAAAACCTGATATTAAGGAGATTTGCCCCTGAATTTACACAATATTTAATAAAATATGCAATTGTAGACAATAATCGAGCGTCAGACCCCTACACCCTTTCAACACGTTCTTCGGAATGCATTGCTTTTGCTTATTCCTGTTCATAATAGTATGAACAGTCGATGCCTTTCATCGGCGGCAGTAGTCAAATATTCTTTGACAACTGAAATCTTGCTTAACTCATTCTCTTTCAGAATGTTAATGATATGATAATTGATAGTTTGCTTAGAGGTGGCAAAAAGTTCAGCCATCTGCTGTTGGTTCAGCCATATCTTTCCGTCTTTGGCGTATAGCGCTACCGAAGCTTTGCCGTCCGCCGTCCGAAAATGATAATATTCTGTTGTTCGTCCATATTCATCGCAAAAATACAAATAATCTTCGAGCATATAATGAGATTCTCCATAATTTACACATTATGAATATATAACACATCCCATTCTCTGAGGAGAAAGTAGGAAAGTAGGAAATGCGGAAAGTGGACATTAAGGTATTCTGAGGTAGATATGATAGGGTAGTTATGGAAGTAATTTAATAAGGTAGAAATAATATATATGGTAATAATAATTATTTACATATTATTAATAATAATTTTAAAAGAACTTATACTATAAATGTCTCTCTTCCGTACTGAGAAAATGCTTAATGTCCACTTTCCGCATTTCCTACTTTCCGCATTTCTGTCACTGAGAATTATCGTCAAAACTGCCCTTATGACAATAATCAGGCGTTATTGTCAAGCAACCTTGGGTTATCGTCAAATAACCTTGGGTTATTGCGCAAGAAGGCTGGGTTATTGAAGAATAAGGCAGGGTTTTCGTTGACAAAATTTTTTTTGAAAAAAGTTGCGAAAATGTTTGGTAGTTTCAGATATTTTTTGTAACTTTGCAGAGGAATTAGAGGATGGAATGAAGCTCGTTCTTGCGTCCCTTCGATAGCAAGCGGCAAAGCCGAGCGCAGACCCCGAGCTCGTTCAGACCTCCCCTAACCCCTCCTAACTTAGGAGGGGAATCCGGCGGGAAGGACCACCCGATGTAGTTGGTTCGCTTAGTATTCTAACACCACAAAAAACACTTACAGAAATGTTAGAACTGTATCTTTCAAAAGTGACCGAGACTTCGGAATCGGAACAGGCGGGCAAGCTGTACGCCCGCGTCAGTTACAAACAAACGCTCGACGATCCATCACCGGTATCCTGATCGACTTCGTGAAGTGTGTTCGCGAGCAAGTTCTTAACGGCAACACGGTGAAGATTGAGAACCTTGCCATCTTCAAGGCTACCGTGGAAGCCAACGCCTTGGAGACGCTCTACGATGCTGACACCGACAAGGTGGCCTCTGCAACCATCGGTACGCTGGCCGAAGGTGCCAAGACGGGCGCCGCCGTCAAGGCGGTCAAACTGTTGGCCCAGAGCACAGGTGAATTCACCCGCGATGAGCTGAAGAAGGACGCCAAACTCGCCTGGACCGACAAGGCCAAGGCTGAGATTGCGGCAGCCAAGGGTGGAGACAGCCAGAGCGGCGGTTCTGGAACTGGCACTGAGTCTGGTTCGCAGGGCGGCGGTACGAACCAGGGTGGCGGTAACGCTGGCGGCAGCGGCGATGACGACGATGAGCGTCCGGGAGCAGGCGGTTAAGCCCTGGCCGACTATACCGGCGGCGGCAACGGCTAAAAAAGATCGAGGCGGGACCACAACGGTTCCGCCTCTTTCATGTTTAGAGCTTTCCTGATTGAAGCCTTATTTCTTCTCGTCAGCCTTCTCGTCGGCCTTCTTGGGAGCGGGCTTGTAGCGCTTGTTCAAACCGTTGATCACGTCGTTGGTGATGTCGTACCTCTTGTCGGCCAGCAGGATGTTGTCGCCCTGCTTGGTGAGGATCAGGCTGAACTGCTTGTCCTTGTTGTAGTCCTTGAGGAAGTTCTGCAGCGAGTCGCGGAGGGTCTCGTTGAACTTGGCGGTCTCGTTGGCGAGCTCGTTCTCCAGACGGGCCTGCAGCTCCTGGAGATCACGCTGCTGACGCTCGATGGCGGCCTGCTGAGAGGCGGCCTGCTCGCGGCTGGTGAAACCGTTGTTGTTCAGCTTCTGCTGGAAGTTGTTAACGGCTGCCTGCAGGGCGTTACCCTTGGTGGTCAGCGTGTTACGGGCATTGTTCGACTTCTTCTGGAGCGTCACGCTGTAGTCCTTGGCGAAGTCGTACTGCGTCATCAGGGAATCCACCTCTACGTAAGCGATCTTCAGACCTGAAGCCGAAGTAGCGCCGCCGGCGGGCTGCTCGTCCATCTTAGGACTCTGGTTGTTGCACGACACCATCATCGCTGCGATGGCCAGTGCGGAGAAAATGTACTTTTTCATCTTTTGTTATTTTTTGTTTGTTGTTATTCTTTTTGCAACGGACTACACGACTTAAAGACTTCTTATTCCTGTAGTCCTGTTGTCCTTGCTAATTTCTCTTCTACGGCGAACTCACTCTTCCGACGCATCTCGCGATCCTGATCCATCACGCAGTGGATGCCGCGCTCTTTCATCGCTTCCGAGTCGTGGATATGCTGAGATTTGAAGGTTCCACCCTTCACCAACAACACCCTGACAAGAAAAAAAGCCATGCCGATAGCAATTATTAACGTCGATATGAGCAGAGTCTCGATCATTTTTTGTACTTTTGCGGGTGCAAAGGTACGAATAAGCGTGCAATATACCAAAAATAAATTCAAAAATAGCATTAATAATGAATAAAAACGATTTAAAACCGGCAATTGTCTTCGCCGAATTTGCGAAGATTAACGAGATTCCGCGTCCCTCGAAGCGCGAAGAGAAGATGATTGAGTATTTGAAGAATTGGGGCGAGAGCCACGGACTGGAGACGAAAGTGGACGAGACGGGCAACGTGATCATCCGTAAGCCTGCCACAAAGGGCATGGAGCATCGCAAGACCGTCATCCTGCAAAGTCACATGGACATGGTGTGCGACAAACTCGTCGATGTGGAGTTCGATTTCGACAAGGATGCCATCAAGACCTATGTGGATGGTGAGTGGCTGACGGCAGAAGGCACCACCCTCGGTGCCGACGACGGTATCGGCTGTGCCATCGAACTGGCCATCCTCGGCTCGGACGATATCGAGCACGGTCCCATCGAGTGCGTCTTCACCCGCGACGAAGAGACAGGACTCAGCGGTGCCGAAGGCATGAAGGCCGGTTTCATGACAGGCGACTACCTGATCAACCTCGACTCTGAGGATGAGGGCGAGATCTTCGTCAGTTGTGCCGGTGGTCGGAACACCCAGGCCAAGTTCACCTTCGAGCGTCAGGCTGCAGCCGAAGGTTCGTTCTTCATCAAGGGTTCGTTGAAAGGCCTTATCGGCGGACACTCGGGCGACGACATCAACAAGAAGCGTGCCAACGCCATCAAGCTGCTCGCCCGTTTCCTCTTCCAGGAGATGAAGCGCTACGAGGGCATCCAGCTCGCACAGTTCCACAGCGGCAAGCTGCACAATGCCATCCCCCGCGACGGTTATTTCGTGATTGCCGTGCCCAACGACATCAAGGAGAATATCCGTGCCGACTGGAACGTGTTCGCCGCCGAGGTGGAGGACGAGTTCCATGTGACCGATACGCAGATGCAGTTCGCCATGGAGAGCACCGATGCTGAGCCTATCATCGAACCCTCAGTGGCCAAGAAGTTTATCTGGGCTTTGCAGGCTGTCGATAACGGCATCTATGCCATCTGTCAGGATCCCGAGTTGAATGGTATGGTCGAGACATCAAGTAACATCGCGAGCGTACACACCTCTGAGACCACCATCGACATCCTGTCTTCCCAGCGAAGCAACGTGATGTCGAACCTCGACAACATGTGTGCCACCATCCAGGCAGTCTTCGAGCTCGCAGGCGCCGAGGCTATTTCGTCTGACGGCTACCCTGCCTGGAAGATGCGTGCCAATTCGAAGCTGCAGGAGATCGTGGTCGCTTCCTACAAAAAACTCTTCGGCAAGGATCCCATTGTGCGCGGTATCCACGCCGGACTGGAGTGCGGACTCTTCTCCGAGCGTTATCCACAGCTCGACATGGTGAGCTTCGGCCCCACCCTGCGCTTCGTCCATACCCCCGACGAGCGACTTCACATACCCACCGTACAGATGGTCTGGAATCATCTGGTCGACGTACTCCGTAACATCCCTGAACAATGACTTCGCGCGCGTGTATTATAATATGTGTAGGCCTGGTGCTGCTGTTCGCCTCGTGCGGACGGCAGCACAGTGCCGAACAGACCGTCAAGGCCTTCATAGAGGCGAATATGGAGAACGGCGGTGACGATATCAGCGGCCGTGACTTCGCAGACCTCGGCACCACACGTCTGCTCAGCGACTCGCTAATCCAGCTGATGCGCCATCGCGGCGCTCCACTCTTCAAACAGGGCATTTCCTACCCCGACGTACCCGACGGAGAGCTTTACTATCTGAGAATGAGCTACGTACATCAGGGCGACACCCTGCAAAACACGTTCTACCTCAATCCCGAGCTGACGGAGGTGGTAGCCTTTAAATAACTTTTTTTGAAAAAAGTTGGCGAAATATTTGCAGGATTGAAAAAAAGGTTGTACCTTTGCACCCGCATTTGAGGAGATAACCCCAAGGTTTCGAACTCTTAGGTCCTTTTGGAAGGATGGGTGAGTGGCTGAAACCAGCAGTTTGCTAAACTGCCGTACGGGTTCCCGTACCGGGGGTTCGAATCCCCCTCCTTCCGCAACCAGAGAACAGAGGAGGCACGAAGCCTCCTCAATTTTTTTATCTATACAGCATGGAGTCATACGCATTGTTCTTCGATATCGACGGTACGCTGGTGAGTTTCAACACCCACCAGATCCCCCCATCCACCATCCTGGCTCTGACGCAGGCCAAGGCCAACGGTCACAAGGTGTATATCGCCACCGGCCGCCCGCCTCTCATCATTACCAACTTAGGAGCCATCGAACATCTCATTGACGGCTGGATCACCATCAACGGTGCCCTGTGTTTCGTCGGCGACGAGATCGTCAGCTGTAAGGACATCCCCCACGAGGCAGCTCAGTTAGTGGTCGATGATGCCCGGAAGAAAGACTATGGTGTCATCGTGGTGGGTGAACGCGATGTGGCGGTGTATGATCCGCACGGAGAAGTGGATCAGGTGTTCCAACAGGAGATTGCCGTGGATAACCTCGACCAGGTGAAGCCTATGGACGAGGTCATGCAGCAGCGCATCCTCCAGCTGACGCCCTTCTTCTCTGCCGACTACGAACGTGAACTGATGGCCCGCATACCAACCTGTACGTCAGGCCGTTGGCATCCAGCCTTTACTGACATCACCGCCTTCGGTGCCGACAAGGGCGAAGGTATCCTGGATATGGCACGGCATCTGGGCTTTGATCCCCAATACACCATCGCTTTCGGCGATGGCGGCAACGACAGTTCGATGATCCGCAGAGCCGGCATCGGCGTGGCGATGGGCAACGCCCTTGACTCCCTGAAACAGGAAGCCGACTATACCACCACCTCTGTCGACGAAGACGGCATACGTCATGCCCTCCGCCATTTCAAACTCATCTGATTTTTATTCCTCCATCAACTTGCGATAACGCGCGCGCTTGGGTTCATCAAGTCCCAGGCGCTGGGCTTTGTTGGCCTCGTACTCGGAGTAGTTGCCCTCGAAATAGAATACACTCCCCTGCCCTTCGAAGGCGAGGATATGAGTACAGATACGGTCAAGGAACCAGCGGTCGTGACTGATGATGACGGCACAGCCGGCAAAGGCCTCGAGACCTTCCTCCAAAGCACGGAGGGTGTTGACATCGATATCGTTCGTAGGCTCGTCGAGCAACAGCACATTGCCTTCCTGTTTGAGGGCGATAGCCAGATGCAGACGGTTGCGCTCACCACCTGAGAGCACGCCGCACTTCTTCTCCTGATCGGCTCCGCTGAAGTTGAACCGGCTCAGATAGGCACGGACATTCACATCGCGACCACCCATACGGATGGTTTCATTGCCGCCGCTGACCACCTGATAGACGCTCTTATCGGGATCGATGTCCTTATGCTGCTGGTCGACATAGGAGAGCTTGACGGTCTCGCCGACGTCGAAGGTACCGGCATCAGCCTGTTCGAGACCCATGATGAGTCGGAAGAGCGTGGTCTTTCCAGCCCCATTGGGACCGATAACGCCGACGATGCCATTGGGAGGCAGGTTGAAGCTGAGGTCGCTGAAGAGCGGTTTCTCGGGATAGGACTTGGCGACGTGGTCGGCAATAATGACCTTGTTGCCCAGACGCGGACCGTTGGGAATGTAGATCTCCAGTTTCTCCTCCTTCTGCTTCTGTTCCTCATTGAGCATCTTATCATAAGAGTTCAGACGGGCCTTACCCTTGGCGTGACGGGCTTTCGGGGCCATGCGCACCCACTCCAGCTCACGCTCCAACGTCTTACGGCGCTTCGAAGCCTGCTTCTCCTCCTGGGCCAGACGCTGCGACTTCTGTTCGAGCCAAGACGAATAGTTGCCCTTCCAGGGGATACCCTCACCACGGTCGAGTTCGAGAATCCACTCGGCCACATCATCGAGGAAGTAACGGTCGTGGGTAACGGCGATGACGGTACCCTCGTATTGCTGCAGATGCTGTTCGAGCCAGTCGATGGATTCAGCATCAAGATGGTTGGTGGGCTCGTCGAGCAACAGCACATCAGGCTTCTGCAACAGCAGTCGGCAGAGTGCCACACGACGGCGCTCACCACCAGAGAGGTTCTTCACACTCCAATCGCCCGGGGGACAATTCAAGGCGGCCATCGCACGGTCGAGCTTCGAGTCCATGTTCCAGGCGTCGGTGGCGTCGATGATATCCTGCAACTCTGCCTGACGCTGCATGAGCTTGTCCATCTTGTCAGCATCCTCATAGTACTCTGGCAGTCCGAACTTCACGTTGATGTCATCATATTCGGCAAGGGCGTCGTAGACATGCTGCACACCCTCCATCACGTTCTCCTTGACGGTCTTCTCCTCGTTAAGCGGAGGATCCTGCGGCAAGTAGCCGACAGAATAGCCCGGGCTCCACACCACGTTGCCCTGATACTGCTGGTCGATGCCGGCGATGATCTTCATGAGCGTGGACTTACCGGCACCATTCAGACCGATGATGCCGATCTTCGCTCCATAGAAGAACGAGAGATAGATGTTCTTGAGCACTTGTTTCTGGTTCTGCTGGATGGTCTTGCTCACGCCCACCATCGAGAAGATTACTTTTTTGTCGTCTACTGTAGCCATATTGATATCTAATAATGTGTAAATTCAGAAAAAAAGAAAGCACTGCCCCTGTAAGCCGGGTTCTGTACCGTTTGCACGGCGTCTGTCATTTATCTAATCCCTGAGTCACCTCAGGGCTTAAGCGTTCTACCCTCCGCCGCATGAGCCCCGGCCTTGTTGCATCGCTGCTCAGACCTTCGTCAACTCGGGCGGGCAACCCTCTCTCGGGACGGTTTACATGAACTTGCAGCCCCCAGCAGGCACAGCCCAATGATCACCCATTGGCTGGTGGTCTCTTACACCACCTTCTCACCCTTACCCCCTCACGAAGAGGTGGCGGTCGTTCTCTTCTGCCCTCACCTACTGTCACCAATAGCTTCCACTTTCAGAAGTGGGGCGCCCTATGCTGCCCGGACTTTCCTCTCGTGCCGAAATGACACCAGCGACAGACCGTGGCAGTGCTTTCGAGTGCAAAGATACGCATTTTTATTGAATTATGAAAGTATCAGAATGGGATAATTGCAAATAAGCAATCAAAAATATGCCATTTTCTTAAAATTGTCAGTAATTTAAGATTTCAACTGTTAACCGCAAAGAGCCGTTAAGCCTTAAGGGCGAATTGTTAAATCGGGATAAATATTCACGACATTTTGTCACTATCCGAAAAAAAGCACCTATTTTTGCACTCGAAAACAATGAACGTGATCATTAAACATCAAAAGTCAAACATTAAACATTATAATAAAAATGACAGAGAATATGAAAAAAATCATCAATGTGGCAACGCCGGCAGTATGCGCCGTTGCTTTGGTACTCTCGGTAGCAGCTTTCACCAACACCAATGCTGCCAATCCCACTTCTCCCAATCCCATCGTGAGCTCGGCTCCCGCCGTGCAGCCCGTAGACCTGACCTACGCAGCCGAGAAAGCGCTGCCGTCGGTAGTGTATATCAAAAACACGCAGAACTCAAAGGTGCAGACCGTTGAGTACAACGATCCGTTTGAAGACTTCTTCTCCGATCCCTTCGGTGGCTTCTTCGGTCGCGGACAGGGTGGTAACAACGGACGCCGCCAGCGTCAGATTCAGACCCCGAAGCGCACGGCTGCCGGTAGTGGTGTGATTATCTCCACAGACGGTTATATCGTGACCAACAACCACGTAGTGGACGGTGCCGACGAACTGATGGTAACCTTGAACGACAACAAGGAATACTCTGCCCGTATCATCGGTGCCGACGCAACGACCGACCTCGCGCTCATCAAGATCGACGGCAAGAACCTGCCCGCCATCCAGATTGCCAACTCTGACGACGTGAAGATCGGCGAATGGGTACTGGCCGTGGGTAACCCCTTAGGTCTGAACAACACCGTGACCGCCGGTATCGTATCGGCCAAGGCCCGTTCGATGGGACAGGGTGTCTCGTCGATGATACAGACCGACGCCGCCATCAATCAGGGTAACTCCGGCGGTGCGCTGGTGAACACCAACGGTGCGCTGATCGGCATCAACGCCATGATCTACTCACAGACTGGCTCGAACATCGGCTACGGCTTCGCCATCCCCACCACGATTATGAATAAGGTGGTCGACGACATCAAGAAGTACGGTAATGTGCAGCGTGCCATGATAGGTATCAAGGGTTCGGACGTGAACGTCTATGTGGACTCTGAGAAGGAAAAGGGCAACGAAGTCGATCTCGGCACGATGGAGGGTATCTACATCGCTGAGGTTGTGGAAGACGGTGCTGCTGCTGACGCCGGTCTGAAGAAGGACGATGTGATCACCCACATCGACGGTCAGAAAGTGACGAAGTTCGGTGAGCTGCAGAACATCATCGCCCAGAAGCGCCCGGGTGACAAGATCACCGTCAACTACCTGCGCAACAAGTCAAAGAAGACTGCCACGCTGACACTGAAGAACGAACAGGGCAACACAAAGGTGGTGAAGAATGCCGATCTCGACGTGCTGGGCGGTAACTTCCGCGCCATCACCGACGCCCAGAAGGAACAGCTGAACATCGGCTACGGTCTCGAGGTGATCAAGGTGAGCGGAGGTAAGCTGAAGGATGCCGGTGTACCGAAGGGCTTCATCATCCAGCGTGTCAACGACAAGAGCATCAAGAGCATCGAAGATTTGCAGAATACTGTGAAGGAAGCCTCCACAAGCAAGGAGCCTGTGCTCTACGTGCAGGGTATCTATCCGACCGGTAAGAAGGGCTACTTCGCTGTGCCACTCGAGAACGACTAAACTTGGTTTATAGTTGACAGTTTATAGTTTATAGATGATTACATTGGAGGCTTAAAATGGCTTGCCAGCAAATCATCTATAAACTATAAACATTAAACTATAAACAAAAAACAAAAATTTTTTCATTTTTCTTTGGTTGTATCAGAAAAATGCCATACCTTTGCATATTGGCTACAAGAACCAACCAATGAGACAACTGAAAATCATAAAATCGATCACTAACCGCGAGAGTGCCTCGCTGGAGAAGTACCTGCAGGAAATCGGCAAAGAAGAGATGATTTCTGCCGAGGAAGAGGCAGAACTTGCCCAGCTCATCCGTAAGGGGGACCAGAAAGCCCTCGAACGACTGACTAAGGCTAACTTGCGATTCGTTGTCTCTGTAGCTAAGCAGTATCAGAATCAGGGCATGAGTCTGCCCGACCTCATCAACGAGGGAAATCTGGGACTGCTGAAAGCCGCAGAACGGTTCGACGAGACCCGAGGCTTCAAGTTCATCTCCTACGCCGTATGGTGGATCCGTCAGAGCATCCTGCAGGCCATCTCGGAGCAGAGCCGCATCGTCAGACTGCCGCTGAACCAGGTAGGATCGTACAACAAGATCAACCGTGAGATCAGCAAGTTCGAACAGTTGAACGAGCGCCGCCCCTCGTTGGATGAGATTGCCGAACACGTCGATCTGCCCGCAGACAAGATTGACGAGGCAATGAGCGTCAGCGGACACCACGTGAGTGTCGATGCACCGTTTGCCGAAGGCGAAGACAACAGTCTGCTCGACGTGATGGTGAACGAAGACATCCCATCGACAGACAAGGACCTCGTGATGGAGTCATTGAAGTCTGAGATCCGACATGCGCTGAGCATCCTCAGCGACCGGGAGCGAAAAGTCATAGAAGACTCATACGGCATCAACGGTCAGGAACTCACACTCGAAGAGATCGGTGTGAAGTACGGCCTCTCGCGGGAGCGCGTCCGACAGATCAAGGAGAAAGCAATCCGGAAGTTGCGCGGCTGCACAAAGAATAAGATATTAAAGACATATTTAGGATAATGAAACCCATCAGACACTTTTTTACCGGTGCAGCACTCACCATGCTGCTCGCATTGTCATATTCTGCCGCACAGGCAAAGAACGTCGTAGAGAAAAAAGCATATATGTTCGGATTCTCCGCCTCGTTCAACGACTCCACCGTCTATTTCACCACCATTCAGGAGGTAGACAGCGTTTGGTTCACCCAGAAGAAAAAAATGCTTGCCGGACGCAGCAACTATTCCAACCAATTACGCGATTACTGCAACGACAAGCTCAACCAGCCCAAACGTACCTGTATCGTCGTTGGCAATAAGAGCTTGAAGAAGGTGGAGAAGAAGTATGAGAAGATGAAGAAGATGTACACCCAGAACAAGAAGGCTACTTACGACGTCCATTTCATTCCGGAGGAAGACTTCAAGTTCGTGACGGCATACATCGGTGAAGGCAAAGAGAATGTCGTCCAAAGTATGCCTCAGAAGAGGCCAAAGGCTCCTAAGGACAAGAAAAAAGACGGCAAGATGCCACCTCCACCAAAGAAATAAAATAATCCTCGGTTCGTTTACCGAGGATTATTTATTTCGAAGAGTTTCATGCGTTCCTCAAGCATTGCATACTGGTGATCCTCGATGAACGACGTACATACTCTCAAACCCTCCTGCTCCGAACCACAGGTGATCAGACAGATGGCCGAGACACCGTAATACATCAGCTCGTGAGCCAACTCACCCGACGTCATACCAGGATAACCGATGGTGAAATAGAAACCGTCGGCAATAGGTTCGTCGAGGTCCTTGTCATACACCACATAGAAGTTATGGCGGCAGAAGATCTCCTTCAGTTTCTTGGCCCGCTCACCATAGATCGAGATTTCCTTGCGGAAGTCGTAACGTCCCTCATAGGCGGCGGTCAGCATAGCAGCCATCGCATACTGGGCACTGTGGCTCGTACCGGAACTCAAGGCATAGAGCATACGGGTAGAGAAGACCGGACCGAACGGCAGACCCTCGTACCGATTAGCCAAATCCTCGAAATGACGATGGAACAAGGCATCAGAGATACACGTGACACCGATACGCTCACCGGCATAGCTGAAAGCCTTCGAACCGCTGATGAGCAACATATAGTTGTCAGTATAGCGGGCAACGGTAGCCTGATAAGGTGGCTGGAACGGTGTGGAGAGATCCTTACGGAAGTCCATCGCGAAGTATGCAAGGTCTTCCATCACGATGGCATCGTATTTCGTCGCCAGCTTACCGATCACCTGCAACTCCTCCTCACGCAGACAGATCCACGAAGGATTATTGGGGTTGGAATAGACGATGGCACAGATGTTTCCCTTCGAGAGATAACTCTCGAGTTTCGCACCGAGCTTATCGCCACGATAGTCATAGACGTCGAAGGTCTCATACTTCACACCCATCACCTGCAACTGCATCTTCTGTACGGGGAAGCCAGGGTCGATGAAGAGGACGGTATCCTTCTTCTTGTCACATTGTGAACAAGTGAGGAACGAAGCAAACGTTCCCTGCATCGAACCGCTGACGGGCACACAGCCCTCAGGTTTGATGTCGATGCCGATAAAGGCCTTGACGAACTGTGAAGCAGCCTGTTTCAACACAGGAGCACCCTGAATGTCGGGATACGAATGGGCGATGCCGTCTTCGAGGGCTTTGATCTGTGCGTCGACACCTACCTGTGCGGCAGGTAGTCCGGGGATGCCCATCTCCATCTTGATGAACTCTACCCCACTCGCCTTCTCAGACTTCGCAGCCACCTGCTTCACCTCACGGATCGTTGCCTTGGCAAAATCCTTGATACCAAGCTCCGCCACCAGTCCGTCGACAATCTCTTTCTTAATTGGAGTTTCTTTCATATTTTCATAATTATTCAACACAGAGATACAGAGGTACAGAGAAAAAGTAATGAGAAAGAACTCTGTATCTCTGTACCTCTGTGTTTAAATTCTACTTCTGGGCGGCCTTGCCGATGGCGAGGGCCTTAATGTTAGCATCAACGACAGCCTCACCCTTTCGTCCGAAGACACGACGGATAGCCTCTTCGAGTTTATCGTACTCGATGCCGAGCGCCTTCTGGGCAGCACCCAGCAGGATGACGTTCGCACTACGGGGCACAGCATTGTCCTTGGCCGCCTGTTCGATGTCGAGTACAATCACGTTCTTGATCTCATTGAGATCCTGCTTGATTTTCTCGATATCAGGATAGTTGGGGATATTGACAAACGGCGTGCTCGACGTGATGATCCAACCGTCCTTCGCGAGGAACGGCAGATAGCGCAGCGCCTCCATCGGCTCCATAGAGATGATGACGTCGGCACCACCGAGGGGAATCAGGTCGCTGGCGATGGGAGTGCTGGAGATGCGCAGGTTTGACTGCACATCACCACCACGCTGACTCATGCCGTGTACCTCGGCCTGCTTGATATAGAGGTTCTCCTTCATGGCGGCCTCACCGATGATGGTGGCGATAGAGAGGATACCCTGGCCGCCTACACCACATAATATAATATCTGTTTTCATATTCTTTTTTGTTTAGAGTTTATTGTTTATAGTTTATAGTTGATTACCCAGCAAGCCATTCCGCCTATAGAACATATCAGCTATAAACTATAAACTTTAAACTATCAACTTTTAGTATTTTTCTTCTGCTTCAAATGGCGCTGGAGAGTCTGCATACACTCACGACGGGGGATGATGACACTCACACCGTGATAGTTGATCTCATCGCGGATGGCCTGCGTGATCTCGGGCATATTCTTCGGGATGGGATTCACTACCTTCAGATGATCCTCAGAGAGGCCGAGACCCTTACAGATCGCCTCAAACTTATTCGTGCCGGCAGAATCCTGACCGCCCGTCATCGCCGTCGTCAGGTTGTCGGAGATGATCACGGTGATATCTGCATTCTCGTTGATGGCATCAAGCAGACCCGTCATTCCCGAATGGGTGAAAGTAGAGTCGCCGATAATGGCGAGGGCGGGCCATTGACCAGCGTCGGAAGCACCCTTGGCCATCGTGATCGAAGCACCCATATCCACACAAGAGTGGATGGCCTTATACGGTGGCAGGAAACCTAAGGTGTAGCAACCGATATCACCGAACACACGGGCATTGGGATAGTCGCGCAGCACCTCATTGAGAGCAGTATAGACATCACGATGACCACATCCCTGACAGAGTGCCGGCGGACGCGGTGTCACATCCTCACAAGGAGCGTAGTTCTCACCGTTCTCAATACCCAGCGCTTTCTTCAGGAAGTCGGGATTCAGTTCCCCCGTACGAGGCAGTTCACCCGTCAGACGTCCCTTGATCACCGCATTACCCGGCATCACACCACGCACTTGATCCTCGATGAAAGGCTGTCCCTCCTCAGCGATGAGCACATACTCGCAGTCGTCGGTCATCTGACGGATCAACTTCTTGGGAATCGGATACTGTGAAATCTTCAACACGGGATAAGGACATCCGTCGGGATAGCACTCCATCAGATAGTTGAAGGCGATACCGCTGGCGATGATACCGAGTTTGTGGTCGGCACCGTCGATATACTTGTTATACTTGCTGTCGACGGCCATCTGTTCCAACAGGGGCTGCTGGGCAGTGACGATATTGTTCCGCTTGCGGGCAAAGGCAGGCAGCAACACCCAGTTGCTGGCGGGCGCATCGTAGTTGAGCGCATTCTGCTCACGGGGCGTATCCTTCACCTCCACGACGGCACGACTGTGAGCCATACGGGTGGTGACACGCATCAGGATAGGGAGTTTCAGCTGTTCCGACAGGTCGAAGGCCTCCTGCATCATATCATAGGCCTCCTGCTGTGAGCTGGGCTCCAATGTGGGGATCATGGCGAACTTACCATAGAAACGGCTGTCCTGCTCGTCCTGCGAAGAGTGCATCGACGGGTCGTCGGCCACCAATACCACCAGACCGCCGTTCGTACCGGTCATTCCCGAATTCACGAAGGGATCGGCACAGACGTTCAGTCCTACATGTTTCATACACACCAGCGCCCGCTTGCCCATATAAGACATGCCGAGCGCTGCCTCCATAGCCGTCTTCTCATTGGTAGACCAGCGGCTGTGGATTTTTCTCTCCTTGGCAATGGGCGACTCCTGGATATACTCGGTGATCTCCGTCGAGGGAGTACCGGGATAGGCATACACACCACTCAAGCCTGCATCAATGGCACCCTGAGCTATCGCCTCATCGCCTAATAAAAGTTTTTTCATTGACTATTATCTTAATTACAATTTATTTTCACCTTTTCACCTTTTCACCTTTAGAACGTATATCCGACAGTCAGCAGCACCTGATGACGCTTGAAGTCCACCTTGGTGGAACCTACATTCTGGTCAGCCTCGAACTTCTGCATGGGATAGAAGTCACCGCTTGTCAGCTGGTATTGATAGGCGATGTCGAAATTCCAACCGCTCAGCTTATAGCCCATACCGAAAGTGATACGATGAGTATCCTTCCAGTTCACGTAGTCAGTCGTCGAAGCGTAGGACACACCGGGAGAGTCGAGCTTCATATCACGCACACCGTTCTTATTGTAGGCAGACGACTGGTAGTTATAACCGGCACGCAGGGCCAGATCAGTATCGGGTTTGAACTCAACACCGGCCTTCAACAGATGGACAGTCTTCAGGGCATTCTCTGCATTATCCTTCATCGGGCCGTCCACATACGAACGCTCACGGTCGTAATAGTCCGGATCGTCTGAGATGATACGGTTCACGGCAGAGGCGTAGTTTGACACTTCATAGGTGAGTCCCATTGCTATATTGGTTCCGATGGTATGTCCGAGGCTGGCGCCGAACTTCCAGGGAGTATAGTAGCGGAACTTATAGCTCTCCCCGGAATTCCAGGAGTCTTCGCAACCATACTCAGAGTCATTGTTGAAATCGGTATCGTTGTCGGCAGTCAGCTCATACCACGTAGGCGTTGAGACATACAGACCGAAACGGAAAGGAGACTCTGCAACGGGCCTTACGATGATACCGGCCTTTACGTCGATACCGGTTCCCTCGATCCTTCGGGTATCAATATAGTCCACATAGTCCTCATTGCCGTCATAACCGACATCGCTGCCTTCACCATTCACCAGACGCTCCGTATAGATGGAGTAGCCTTTGTAGTTCACATCGTGGATGCCGACCGTAACACCCCAGTAGAAACGGTCACCCTGGTTTCCGCTCACATTGAAATCGAAGTCGCTGATCCAACCGCGCTGAGAACGGTCAAACATATAATAGTCGGCTGCATTATAGAACATCTGAGCATTATTCTCGCCATCAAATTCGAGATTCAGAGCATTCATGTTCAGATAGTCCGTCTGGCTGAAAGTCTGAGCCCTGTACGGACTGGTCTCATTCTCATAGCCGATCACGTTACCCCGGTCGTTGAAATCCCAATAATAACCACCCCTCCTGACGTCTTCAAGATCAGCCTTATGATACGACAGCATATTCAACGACGCATTACGCAGACTGTTGGCTGCCGAAAGGATCTGGTTGAAGTTGTGGCTCTTGTGGAAGTTGAAGCCCACGTTCACGAACGAGGTACGACTGACGCGGGAAGAATAGACCAGACCCAACTGGTCGAAACTCATCTTCGTCCCATTCTTTCCGCCGAACTCCTTCGCATCCTGCTGGGAGACCAAGCCTGCCGATACACTGAAGGTAGAATGGCGGAACAATCCAATACCTGCGGGGTTCGTAGAGATTGTCGAGATCTCGGCACCCAGTGCCTCCATCGCACCACCCATACCGACATAACGGGCTGTACCGTTCAGGTCGTTCATCAGCAGGCGACCGCTTTCATACGTATCCTGCGCAGCTGCCGGCAGGACTACTGCCAAAGCCAATACTGCTATATATATCCTTTTCATCTTCATATACTATATCCTACAAAGTAATCATCTGAAAACTGTAAACTGTCAACTGTAAACTGTAAAACTATCTTCTTCCTCCCATACGGCTGCCACCTCCGCCGCCTCCACCACGGGAGCCACCACTGAAGCCGCCGCCGCTGAAACTGCCACTGCGAGAGCCGCCGAAGCTGCTGCCACTGTTGCTGCGGGAACCGCTGTAACTGGAGTTATTATAGTTACCGCTATTATAACGGGAGTTCTCATAAGAGCGCGAAGCTGTGCTGCGGTTCACCCTACCGTTGCGGCTGGTGCCATTCACAGTCCTGTTACGCAGTTCGTTCGAACGACTGCCGTTCGCATAGTGCCCTGAAGAACCAGCCCTGCGGTAGTTGGCGTGTGTCATACCGTCACGACGGATCGTACCCGCACCGATGGTGTTCACATAACGGCGTCCGACGCTGCCGACACCATACCAGGCGTAATACCCGGGGCTGTACCAGCCGTAGCCATAATACCAGGGATCATACCATCCATAACCATAGTACCAGGGATTATACCATCCATAGCCATAATACCAAGGATCGTACCAGGCCCAGCGGCCATAATACCAGGGATCATACCAGCCATAACGGCTGTAGTACCAGGGAGAATGCCACGCCCAGTCATACCGGCCGGCATTATAACCAGCCCAGAAGGCCTCATAGTCCGAGAGTCTGTAGTCGTCGAAACGGCTCATCTTCTTCGTCAACTTGAAATCCTCATCAGAAATGGAATCGGGATAGACACCCTTCTCGGCGCTGAAGCTGATGGTATCATTGAGCGTTGAATCGGCACCGATCACCTCATAATAGCTTTTCGTGCGACGGTTATACTCATCTATATTACGGTCACTGCCCGAGTAATACACACCTGCAGGGATGCCGTAATCGTCCGTCACCTTCTCAAAACTCTTTTTCTTCGGAACGAAATAGAGGTCATCATCCTGTGCCACCAGCGACAGCGGCAGCATACTGGCGATCATGGAAATCAGTAACAGTCTCTTCATCTTTACACAATTTTTAGGGTTCACGGTGCAAATTTACGGTGAATTTGAATGCAAAATTACGGAAAAACCCTAACTTATAATAGGATTTTCCCTATTTTTTTGTAATTTTGCGGTAAAATTAACATCCTTATGAAGTATTTTGAAGCAGAATTCGTCATTTCTCCCCTCTCATCCGATGCCACAGACCTTCTGGCAGCCGTCGCCGGAGAGGCTGGTTTCGAGTCGTTTGAGGAGACTCCCACAGGACTCAAGGGCTATGTGCAGCAACAGCTGTTCGACCAGTTTACCCTGCAGACCGCCCTCGCCGATTTCCCCTTCGATAACGTCGACATCACCTACACCATCCGTGAGGCTGAAGACCGTGACTGGAACGAGCAATGGGAACAGGAAGGCTTTGAACCGATAGTTGTTAGAGGCAAGTGGAGAGAGGTAAGAGGTAAGAGAAATGTTCAAGCATTGATAATTCACGACGGCCGCCACCTGCCGACAGATGTAATCTCTTTCCACTTTCCTCTTTCCTCTTTCCTCGAAATCGAGATCGACGCCCGTCAGGCCTTCGGCACCGGCACCCACGAAACCACCCGCATGATCTGCACCACCCTACTCGATCTCTTCAGTAATCTCTCACCTCTTACCTCTCACCTCTCACCTCTAAGAGTCCTGGATTGCGGTACCGGCACCGGCATTCTCTCCATCTGTGCCCTGAAGCTCGGCGCTAAGGAGGCCGTCGGCTACGACATCGATGAATGGTCAGTAGACAACGCTCGCCACAATGCGGTCATCAACCGCGTTGACGACCGTTTCACCTCCCTCCTCGGCGATGCTTCTATATTAAATAAGGTGGAAGGAACCTTCGATCTGGTGCTGGCAAACATCAACCGCAACATCCTCCTGGCCGACATGCCTGCCTTCAAACAAAAGATGGCGCCTGACGCCACCCTTATCCTCAGCGGATTCTACACCGCCGACTGCCCGATGCTCATCGACAAGGCCGCCTCCCTCGGCCTCACCCTCCAACAACAAAAAGAATACCACGACTGGGCTTGTCTGGTCTTCCTTTTCCCCTCCTAAGTTAGGAGGGGTTAGGGGTGGTCTGAACCACCTTATCGTCTGAACCGCCTTACCTAATCCTATCCATCGACCTGACGAGTTTCTCGTCAGCAAGGATCGCATGTCTTGCCATCAGATAGAAAATCAATGCTATCGCAGGCATTACGGCAGGCCACTTAGGCACAAAGTCCACCGTTCCCCACGACTTATCATCAACCATCTGGGCCACCACAAAGAAACATATATACCATCCTACGATCAACAGAGCGTTCAGCGCACAAAAGAGCGCCTGGATCTTCCTGTTGTGGAAGATGAAGATGGTATATGCGCCAAGGGCGGCGGTAGGCAACAGAATGGCGAACAGCGGCCACACATCGAAATGCCTATGTCCCAGCGGATCGGTAAACCACAGGTTATAAACCCGCGACACATCCAGTCCGGCCGCATTGTAGGAACCTATCTGCATACAAAGGCAGATGACCGTCAAGATGACTGCCACCACCAGATAAATGGTCTGTTTACGCTGCCACACAGTCCTTTAATTCTTTAATTTTCTAATTTTTTAATTCTCCTGATTCTCACGAGCGGGATCACGCCAATAAACCTTATCCTCCACGAACTCCTGAGTAGCCAGCAGTGTGGGCTTCGGCAGCTTCTCATAGTAACGCGAGATCTCAATCTGCTCACGGTTCTCGAACACTTCCTCCAGCGAGTCATTATATGAGGCGAACTCAGCGAGTTTCTTGCTCAGGTCTTCCTTGATCTGCATGCTGATCTGGTTGGCGCGCTTGGCGATGATGGCCACACTCTCATAGATATTACCGGTATCACGGCAGAGATCCATGATGTTACGCGACACTGTGTTTACGGGTGCTTTTGATTTCTTGTAATCCATATTATTTATTTCTTAACTACTTTTACACTTAATCTTTCGTTACTTTCTTACATTTGACGATATACTTCTCTGCCAGAGAGACATTCTTCGACTCTGGGAACTCGTTGATGAAGCCGTAGCACTCATCCTCAGCATCTCTGTAACGCTCGAGGCGCTTCTCGTCCGAACTGTTCTCAGCCAACTGGAACTTACTCTTCATGATCAGCAGCATAAAATCCTCACGCAGACTGCAATACGGATAATTCTTCAACGTATTTTGAGCCGTGATAATGCTGGAAGTATAATTACTCTCGTCGTTAGAATTGATATTGCCGAAATAGCCGCCCAGGTTATAATACAGCTGTGCCGACAGGAACTCCTTCTGGATCAGTTTGTCGGTCAACTCATACAACCGCTCCTGAGCCTGCGGACGCAGATGGGAATCGGGATAGAGGTCCATAAACTGCTGATAGGCGGAGATGGCACCATTGGTAGGCGACTGGTCTAGACGCGGTTCCGGAGAACTCTGGTAGAGCGACTGTCCGATGTAGAAGAAAGCCGGCTCCGCATACAGACCGCGCGGATAGCTCGTCGTATATTTCTTGAACGTCTCAGAGGCAGCCTCGTAGTCCATGTTGCTATACTGCGCCATCGCGAGCATATACAGACACTCCTGAGCCTCATCACTACCCTTCTTCATCGTCACCACCTCCTGCAACAACTGCGATGCCTGCTGGAACTTCCCACGGGCAAACGCCTCCTTGGCAAATTCGTACTTCATCTCGTTGTCGCCGTACTTTGACACTGCTTGGAACTCCGATGCGCAGCTGCACATCAGCAGGGCTGAGATAGATGCTATAATGACTGTTTTCTTCATTTCGGGGTGCAAAGTTACAACATTTCAGCCAAATAACAAAGTTTTTTATAAAAATTATGTATTACAGCGGACGAATTATGAATTATTTGTGTAACTTTGCACGCTATGAGCAAATATCATTTGATTTCCGACTATCAGCCGACGGGGGATCAGCCCGAGGCCATCCGACAGTTGACGGAGGGTCTTGAGAGGGGCGACAAGGCCCAGGTGCTGCTCGGCGTGACGGGTTCGGGTAAGACGTTCACGATGGCGAACGTCATCGCCAACTGGAACCACCCTACCCTCATACTGAGCCACAACAAGACGCTGGCCCACCAGTTGTATATGGAGATGAAGGAGTTCTTTCCCGAGAACGCCGTCGAGTATTATGTCAGCTATTATGACTACTACCAGCCTGAGGCCTATCTGCCGACGACAGACACGTATATCGAGAAAGACCTCGCCATCAACGACGAGATAGACCGACTGAGACTGTCGGCCGTATCAAGCTTGTTATCAGGCAGAAACGACGTGATCATTGTATCTTCGGTTTCATGTATCTACGGTATGGGTAGTCCGGTGGCCTTGCAGGAGAACGTCATCGAGCTACAGGTGGGACAGAAGCTGAGCCGCAACGCGCTGTTAAGGAAATTAGTACAGTCTCTCTATGTGCGCAACGACCTCGACCTGCAACGCGGTAACTTCCGCGTGAAGGGTGATACGGTGGACATCGCGATGGCCTATTCGGAAGTGGTGCTGCGCATCACCTTCTGGGACGATGAGGTGGATGCCATCGAGGAACTGGACGGTGTGACCTTCGACCGCATCGCGAA
Organism: uncultured Prevotellaceae bacterium; assembly: GCA_902776545.1. Lineage (GTDB taxonomy): Bacteria > Bacteroidota > Bacteroidia > Bacteroidales > Bacteroidaceae > Prevotella. The sequence goes on from CACYQO010000004.1 coordinate 36,104, forward strand.
GTTCCAGGACTATAAGCTCTACCCCGCCAACCTCTTCATGACCTCGCAGGAACAGACGAACATCGCCATCCACGATATCCAGGACGATCTGATGAAGCAGATCGCCTTCTTCGAGGAGCTGGGCGACGGCATCAAGGCGCAGCGGATCAAGGAGCGCGTGGAATACGATATGGAGATGATCAAGGAGTTAGGACATTGTTCGGGCATCGAGAACTACAGCCGCTACTTCGACGGGCGCAAGGCTGGCGAAAGGCCCTACTGCCTGCTTGACTTCTTCCCCGACGACTATCTGCTCTTCATCGACGAGAGCCATGTGAGCGTGCCGCAGATCAACGGCATGTACGGCGGTGACCGCAGCCGCAAGCAGAACCTCGTGGAGTACGGTTTCCGTCTGCCTGCTGCCTTCGACAACCGTCCGCTGCGCTTCGAGGAGTTCCAGCAGGAGGTACACCAGGTGATCTACGTGAGTGCCACGCCTGCCGACTTTGAGTTGCAGGAGGCCGAGGGCATCGTGGTGGAACAGGTGATCCGTCCGACGGGCCTGCTGGATCCTGAGATAGAGGTGCGTCCCAGCGAGAACCAGATCGACGACCTGCTGAACGAAATACAGATCCGCAAGGAGCGTGACGAGCGCGTGCTCGTGACAACGCTGACCAAACGGATGGCCGAGGAGATGGCCGACTACCTGATGAGACACGGGGTAAAGACAAACTATATCCACAGTGAGGTGAAGACGCTCGAACGGGTGCAGATACTCAACGACCTGCGTCTGGGTAATTACGAAGTGCTCGTGGGCGTGAACCTGCTGAGAGAGGGTCTCGACCTGCCCGAGGTGTCGCTCGTGGCCATCCTCGATGCCGACAAGGAGGGATTCCTGCGCAGTCACCGCAGTCTGACGCAGACCGCCGGCCGTGCGGCAAGAAACGTGAACGGCAAGGTGATCATGTATGCCGATACCATCACCGCCTCGATGCAGCTCACCATCGACGAGACGCTGCGCCGGCGGGAGAAGCAGATACGATACAACGAGGAACACGGCATCACACCGAAGCAGATCGTGAAGAACATCAGTCAGGCGGCCCTGCAGAAGGAGAACCGCGCTGACACGAAGGAACTGCGCCGGGAGTATGGCATCGCGGCCGATGGTGTATCGATGGCGGCTGATCCGATCGTGGCCCGCATGACGAGACCGCAGATGGAGAAGTATATCGCCGAGATCCAGCAGCAGATGAAGGAGGCCGCCAAGCGCCTCGACTTCCTCCAGGCTGCCCAGTACCGTGATGAAATCATCCGCCTGCAGAAAGAATTGGAACTGAAGTAATTATAGTCACACAGATCTCACAGATAGATGCAGCTAAAGTTGCGCCTGCGCAGAGATAATCTGTGAGATCATTGCAAAGGGGAAATCTATGGGATCTGTGAGATCTGTGTGACATGATCAGTGTCAAAAATAAGGTTAATTATGGGATTTCATTTCGTTATGTCACATTTTCTTTGTACTTTTGCAGCCATAAACATTAAAAATAGGTAAAGATGAAAAAGATTTTGATAGCCCTGTTGATGATGATGCCGCTGTTGGCATCCGCTCAGGACAACACCTGGGAGCGCATCGAAGTAGAAGAACAGCCGAAGGATAATCCCGATGCCAAGTACCTGGCACCCAACGCCGTACCAGAGATTGACGGTATGGTGAAATGGGAGACCACCCTCTATGCTGAAGGTAAGACTGCCGACGAGATCTACGACATCCTCCTCCAGCAGCTCACAAAGATGACCACCGAAGCAAACCAAATCGGCGGCAGCGCTGTGGTTTTAAATGATCGTGAGAAGCACGAGCTGGGCGCCGTCTTCCACGAGTGGCTGGTCTTCCAGGACAAAGTGTTCTCGCTCGACCGCACGCATTTCAACTTCCAGCTCCGCGTAGCCGTCACCGACGGCAAGTGTGATGTCACTATCGACCACATCACCTACGACTACGACCTGGAACGCAAGCCGCAGCACTATAAGGCCGAGGAGTGGATCACCGACAAGTATGCGGTAAACAAGAAGCACACGAAGCTCTACCCCATCTCAGCGAAGTTCCGTCGTAAGACCATCGACCGCAAGGACTTCATCTTCAACAAGTTCAACACGCTGATTAACGGTTAATGTCAACCAAGGACAAGATTCGCAACTGTCTCAACATCATCTTCATGGTGTTGGCCGTCATCGGTGTGATCTACTATCTGACGAAGGATCGGATGGTGGGTACGTACATCATCTTGATTGCCATGTGTTTCAAGATTGCAGAGTCGTCGTTGAGGATGCTGAATAAATAAGAGGTGAGTGGACAGAGGTAAGAGGTAAGAGATATGTTTCAAGCGAACAAAGTGCATAATAAGATCGGACTAAGGGTGATTGCATTATTTTTCACCCTTTCACCTTTTCACTTTTCCACCTCTTCCTTCGCCCAGGATTATAACCAGATAGACGAGGACGGCAATGTCTCACGGCGCAACGAGAACTTCAACAAGCACAACAACGATACGACGCGCAACAAGGAGATTCCCAAAGGCTTCCACACATGGACCATCGACCGCACCTTCGGCGATATGACGCCTGCGGTGCCCGACACTCTACCCCACCTCTTCATGAACACCACGTTCAACAGCGGCATGTACGGGGAGTACAACCACACGGGCAGCAACTACACCAGCCGCCTGAGCCGTATCTTCTTCAACCGTCCTGCCTCTGAGGTCTACTTCTTCTCCCAGCCCTACAGCTTCGTCGAGAAACGGCCGGAGAAGTTCCTCTTCATGAACACCCTCTCGCCCTATACGACGATCCTCTACGACAACTGCGGCGACAAAACCAGCGGTGAGGACCATATCGACGCGAAGTTCGCCGTCAATGCGAATAAACGCCTGAACATAGGCTTCGACCTCGAATACGCCTACTCACGCGGCTACTTCATGAACCAGAACGTGTCGCACTTCAACGCCACGCTGTTCAGTTCCTATACCGGCGACAAGTACAGCATGCACGCCTTCTTCACCACCAGCCACCAGAAGGCCGAGGAGAACGGCGGTATCCAAAACGACAATTATATCGTACACCCCGAGCTCTACTCTGAGTCGTACAGCGAGAACGAGATCCCCACGATTCTCTCTGATGTCTGGAACCGCAACGACCACCAGCATCTCTTCTTCACCCACCGTTACAATGTCGGCTTCTACCGCAAGGTGAAGATGACCGAAGAGGAGATCAAGGCCCGTGAGTTTGCCAAAGCAGCGCAGAAGGAGAAGGAAGACCGTGAGGCTAAGAAAGCGCTGGAGAAAGGTGAGGAGCCTGCACCCAAGCCGTCTGGCCGACCCAGCGGCCGTCCGGACGACGCCCGCATCGTCGGTGCCGAACCGAAGGAGAAGCTCGACTCCATCGCCGCAGAGGCCATCGACACCACTCGCATCAAAATCGAAGACCAGGTGACACTCGACAGCCTCCTGCGCGCACAGGCCATTCAGGACTCCATCGACGCGACGATGAAAGACGAGTTCGTGCCCGTCACCAGCTTCATCCACACCCTCGAATGGAACAACTACCGACATATCCACGTTGCTTACACCACACCTGAGAACTACTACAAGAACCGTTACCTTAAGCTCAACAACGACTCCATCGACGACCAGTCAGACCACCGCATGCTGAAGAATGTCTTCGGCATCGGACTGCTCGAAGGCTTCAATAAATACGTGAAGGCGGGACTGAAGATCTTTGCCTCGCACGAGTACCGCTCGTTCGAGATTCCCGACACCGTCGGATCACTCATCACCCGCAGCAGCTGGAAGGAGAACGACTTCACCATCGGCGCGCGGCTCACGAAGACGCAGGGCCGCACCCTCCACTTCAACACCGGTGTGGAAGCGTGGATCGCCGGTGAGAACGTCGGACAGCTGCACCTCGACTTCAGCACCGACTTGAACTTCGCCCTCTTCGGCGATACCGTCCGTCTGGCAGCCAACGCCTACTTCCACCGCGACAACCCCGAATTCTTCATGCGCAGATATCACGGTAAGCACGTGTGGTGGGACAATACCGACCTCTCAGCCGAGACACGCACACGCCTCGAGGGTATCTTCACCTATGAGAAGACCAACACCACCCTGCGCGTAGGCATCGAGGAGATGCAGAACTACACCTACTTCGGCATGAACTACGACAAAGGGGAAAACAACGTCACCAACCTCACCGCAGGCGTCTTCCAGAATTCGGGCAACATCAACGTGATGATGGCGCAGCTCCACCAGAACTTCCGTCTCGGACCGCTCAACTGGGAGAATGTCATCATCTACCAGAACTCCAGCAACAAGGACGTACTGCCCCTGCCCACCTGGAACATCTTCACGAACCTCTACCTGAAGTTCAAGGTTGCCAAAGTGCTCGGCGTCGAACTCGGTGCCGATGCCATCTGGTTCAGCAAATACTACGCTCCCGACTTCTGTCCGGCCATCAACACGTTCGCCGTTCAGCAGAACGCCGACAGCCGCGTAGAACTCGGCGGCTATCCCTGGGTGGATGTCTATGCGAACATGGTGCTGAAGAAAGTGCGATTCTTCTTGATGATGAGTCACGTGAATGCCGACTCAGGCAACAGGATGCGGTTCCTCGCACCCCACTACCCCACTAACAGTAACGTACTGCACTTCGGTGTGTCGTGGGTGTTCTATAATTAAGCCAATAATAGTCCGATTGATACACAGAGGCCATAAATAAAGATATTACGAGCGGTCTCCCCAAGGCATAGATTCAGCGCCTTTCCCTGATAAATCTTCTTGATGCGCAGGTACGTGAAAACATGCAGCACGAAATACAGCAGCGGGAACACCGTTGCCAGCAGATGACCATGCATCCAGAATGTGCCGCCAAGGATTATTGCTCCGACGCCGACACCGAGATACAGCTGCAGTCCCGCCTCCGGACCCACTCGCACGATGAGCGTCCTCTTGCCTGCCAGACGGTCGTTGTCCCGGTCGCGAAAGTTATTCACGATCAGCAGCGCATCGATCACCAGTCCGCAGGCCACCGACGCCAGGAACACCTCCCACGTCAGGTCGTGAATCTGCACATAGTACGTGCAGCCCACCGGTACCAGTCCGAAGAACACCAGCACTAGCACGTCGCCCAAGCCCTCATAAGAAAAGAACGTCGTATAGAGGAAGGCGAACACCACGCACAGCACACCGATCAGAATCATCTCCAGTCCCCCGTACCACGCTAAGGGCAGTCCGATGACGCAAGCCGCACACGTCGTCAGCGCAATCGCCTTCTTCATCGCGTCGAGCGTCACCCACCCCTGGGCACAAGCCCTGCGCGGCCCCAGACGCGTCTCAGCATCATCAGAGCCGTTCACAAAGTCGAAGAAGTCGTTGATCAGGTTCGCGTCGATCTGCATCGCGAAGGAGAAGAGCAGACAGAGCAGCGCCGCCGTCCATGAGAACACGTCGCCGTCATACTGTTTGGCATCCTGCCAGGCGAGCGCACCACCGATCATCACGGGGACGGCCGCCCCCGACAGCGTCTTCGGACGGGCTGCCAACAGCCACGCCTTCAGCGAATTGGTCTTGATTATTGCTTCTTCCATCGTTCTTTTCTTTAATTTATGTGCAAAAGTACAAAAGATTTTTGAATAGTTGATGGTTATTTGTGAAATATTTTGTATTTTTGCAAGCAGAAAACCAACATTTATGATTCAAAACGCCCCAAGTCTGGATTTAGTAGAGTTCATTGAGACAAAGATCTTGCCTCAATACGCTGCCTTCGACGCTGCCCACAATCGCCGCCTATCACGACCTCGGAATGTCCGGACCCCGAGCCGTCCATCACCTGACGGGCGGAAAAATCCTCGCCACCGACGCACGGCTGAAGAAATGGTTCACCGCCGAGCAACTGAAGGTGATGCGGGAGGCCGTCGAAGACCACCGAGCCTCTGCCTCACGCTCGCCACGCAGCATCTACGGGAAGATCGTCGCCGAAGCCGACCGCGACCTTGACACCGACATCGTCATCCGCCGCACCATCCAGTTCGGCCTCGCCCACTACCCGCAACTCGACTACGAGGGGCAGTACCGCCGCTTCAAGGAGCACATGGACAATAAATACTCGAAAGACGGCTACATCAAACTGTGGATTCCGAACTCGCCGAACGCCACACGGCTCAACAACTTACGCAACCTCATCGCCCAGCCCGCCGAACTACGCAAAGCCTTCGACAGAATATTTTTAGAGGTAAGTGGAGAGAGGTAAGAGGTAAGGGAATACTTCAAGTGCAGACTCCGCCCTCAGGCATTTCTCTTACCTCTTACCTCAGAAACGTATAATATATGTATGCGAGGACGGCGATGAGGACAAGTGTCACGACCGTACGCACCATACACGACACCACCCGCTTGATGATCAAGAAGGCGATAATGATCGCTGCGAGCATCGCAGCATAAACACCTATATTTCCCATTATTTGAACAGTTTTCTAAAGTTAGTTGGAATGGGTGTCTCAAACTCCATCGGCTCACCCGTCACCGGATGGTGGAAACACAGCAGCCACGCGTGCAGACAAAGCCTGCCCAGCGGATCGTCGCCGTTGCCGTACTTCGTGTCGCCGCAGACCGGATGTCCCATATCTGCCGCATGCACGCGGATCTGGTTCTTGCGGCCCGTCTCCAGCTTGAACTCCACCAACGAGTGCTCCGTCGTACGGTCCACCACATGGAAGTGCGTCACCGCATACTTCCCGCCGTTATCGACCGGCGACGAATAGGTCACGTAGGCCTTGTTGTCCTTCAGCCAGTTCGCGATCGTCCCCTCGTCGTCCATCACCTCACCTGAGCAGACGGCCACATAGCGGCGGTCATAGACGATATCGTGCCAGTTGTGCTCCAGTATCTGCTCCGTCTCCATATCCTTGGCATAGACCATCAGGCCGCTGGTATCACGGTCCAGACGATGCACGACATGCGCCGTACACTTCTGACGCGACTTCTTGAAATAGTTGTCGAGCACCGCCTTCACGTTCAGGCTCGCGTGACCGCCAGCCATCGACAGAATGCCCGCCTCCTTCTCTACGACGATGAGCCACCGGTCTTCGTACACGATCTTCACCCAGCGGCTCTTGAATCCCTTCTGATTGCGCTTCGTCTTACTCACCGACACCTTCATCCCGGGCTTCAACGCGAAGTCAAACTGGCTCACCGTTTTCCCGTTCACCTTGATACCGCGACCCGACAGCGTCGCCTTGATCTTCGACTTCGACTGCGGCACATTCTCTATCAGCCACTCTAACAGCGGCTTCTCTTCCTGCACCACATAGTGCTCGTAGTCCCCTTCACGATTTAATCCAGAATTGTAATGCATAGTTAATAATCTCCTACGGATTATACGGATTATACGGATTTCTTCACCGGGAACAAATTAATCCGTAAAATCCGTAAAATCCGTAGGCTTAATAATATTTAGTAGAACTTAAAGTATCTGCGGGCGTTGTTGTACGAGATGTCCTCCACCATCCGTCCGAGGATCTCCATGTCTTCGGGCAGCAGGCCCTTCTCCACATCGTTGCCGAGCAGGTTGCAGAGGATGCGACGGAAATACTCGTGTCTCGGATAGCTCAGGAACGAACGGCTGTCCGTCAGCATACCCACGAAGCGGCTCAGCAGTCCCAGCACGCTCAGCGCGTTCATCTGCTTGATCATGCCGTCCATCTGGTCGTTGAACCACCAGCCAGAACCAAACTGTATCTTTCCCGGCTCACCACCCTGGAAGTTACCCAGCATCGTGGCAATTACCTCGTTGGCGCAGGGATTCAACGTATATAATATGGTACGCGTGAGCTTGCCCTTCATGTTCAGCTTGTTCAGGAACTTCGACATTGCCTTCGCCGTGTTGAACTCACCGATCGAGTCGAAGCCCGTGTCAGCACCTAACTGGTTGAACATCGCCGTGTTGTTGTCGCGGATGGCACCGTAGTGGAACTGCTGTGTCCAGCCGGCATCGGCGTCCATCTCGGCCATCACCGTGAGGAAGCAGTTCTTAAACTGGCGCACCTCCTCGTTCGACAGCTGCTGCCCGCGCATCGCCTTCTCGAAGATGGTCTCGATCTGCGAGTCGGTATATTCCTCGTCGTAGAACTCCTCGATGCCGTGATCGGAGAGCTTACAGCCGTTGATGGCGAAGAAGTCGTGACGCTTCTGCAGCGCATCCACCATATCGGCGAAGTTCCTGATCTCCACGCCGCTCACCTTCTCTAACTGCTCCACATACTTCGGGAACTCGGCCTTCTCGATGTTCATCGCCTTGTCCGGACGCCAGGCGGGAATCATCATCGGATCGTCCTGAGCTTTGTGCTTGGCATACTCGATATGGTTGTGCAGGTCGTCTACAGGATCGTCGGTCGTGCAGACGCACTCCACGTTGTAGTGCTTCATCAGTCCACGGGCGGAAAACTCGGGCTGCTTCAGTTTCTCGTTACACTCGTCGAAGATCTCGCGGGCGGTCTTCGGTGAGAGCTGCTTCGTGATGCCGAAGGCCGTCTTCAGCTCCAGGTGCGTCCAGTGGTACAGCGGGTTGCGGAAGGTGTAGGGCACCGTCTCGGCCCACTTCTCAAACTTCTCCCAGTCCGTCGTGTCCTTGCCCGTGCAGTACTTCTCGTCGATGCCGTTCGTACGCATCGCGCGCCATTTATAGTGGTCGCCGCCTAACCACAGCTCGGTGATTGACTTGAAACGGTGGTCGTTGGCCACCATCTCGGGGATGAGGTGACAGTGATAGTCGATGATGGGCATCTTTGCCGCATGATTGTGATACAGGTCCTGTGCCGTCTTGGTCTCCAGAACGAAATTATCGTCATTAAACTGCTTCATAAGTTTTGTGAGTTATTAAGTTTGTTTGTTATAATATTCTGCTACTGATTTCAAATTTTCCGCAAAGTTACTCATTATTTCGCAAAAATATACTATCTTTGCAGAAAATATACACGTAAACGTTTTCTTTTCTATGCGAAGCAGAGTATTACTCATCTATACAGGCGGTACCATCGGCATGAACCGCAACCCGCAGACCGGCGCCCTCGAACCTTTCGACTTCGAGCACCTGCTCCAGAACGTGCCCGAGCTGGAACAACTTTTCACTTTTCACTCCTCACCTCTCACTTTGGACACCTTCCAGTTCTCGCCCGCCATCGACTCCAGCGACATGACGCCCGCCCGGTGGACCGACATCTCCCACTGCATCGCCGACCGCTACGCAGACTACGACGGCTTCGTCGTGCTGCACGGTACCGACACGATGGCCTACACCGCCTCTGCCCTCTCCTACATGCTCGAGAACCTCACCAAGCCCGTCATTTTCACCGGCTCGCAGCTGCCCATCGGACAACTCCGCACCGACGGCAAGGAGAACCTCATCACCGCCGTCGAAATCGCCGCCGCGAAAGATGCCGAGGGACATGCATTAGTGCCCGAAGTGGGCATCTACTTCGGAGGCCACCTGCTGCGCGGCAACCGCACCACGAAGCAGAGCGCCGAGGAGTTCAATGCCTTCGAGTCGTTCAACTTCCCTCACCTCGTCAATGCCGGCGTCAACATCACCTACCACCGCGAGCGCATCCTCAGACCCGACTGGGCTAAGCCGATGACGCCCCACTTCCGGCTCGACAACAACGTCATCATCTTCTCCCTCTTCCCCGGCATCCGCGAAGACCTCATCCGACATATCATCCACACGCCGAACCTCAAGGCCATCGTCATGCGCACCTTCGGCTCGGGCAACGCGCCCCAGAGTCCCTGGCTCCTCAACGCCCTCCGCGAGGGCACCCGCAACGGCAAGGTGATCGTCAACGTCAGCCAGTGTCTGCAAGGCGCCGTCGAGATGTCGCGCTACGACTGCGGCTACCATCTCCAGGAGGCTGGCGTCATCAGCGGCCGCGACATGACCGTCGAGAGCGCCGTCACCAAACTCATGTTCCTTCAGTCGCACTATCCCGACTCCCCCGACACCGTCCGCTCCCTCATGACGCAGAGCCTCCGCGGCGAAATCTCACAATAGGGTCTGGCCCTTTTGTGAGAATATAACAATGAAAATATTTTACGATTGAAGCATTCGTAGAATAAAAGAGGGACTTTAGGCTAAATAAAGTAGGACTTTAGTTTGGGTAAAGTCAGAGTTTAGTGCCAGTAAATTTTGATTTCACTTAGGGTAAAATTTGAGGTTCATAAAGTATTGTATATCAAGTAGATACAAGAGCACCGAACAATAATAAAAAATTATGAATTTTATCAACAAAATATCACCGTATTCTGTGTAACATACATCTGCTAAAAGCCCTGATACCGATTGGTGTCAGGGCTATTTGTGGCGGATCAGACCACCCCTACCCCTCCTAACTTAGGAGGGGAAAAAATCACTTCTTGATAAACTCGACTCTTCGGTTCTTGGCGCGGCCGGCATCGGTGGAGTTGTCAGCAACGGGTTCGTGAGAGCCCTTACCGACGGGACGGAGGTTGAAGGGATCGCAGCCGAGACCTTCGAGGGCCTTGACGACGGCCTCAGCACGCTGCTGGGAGAGCGGGTCGTTGACGGCGTCGGAGCCCTGATTGTCGGTATGTCCCTGCACCTCGAAGCGGGCACCGGGATTCTTCTTCATGTAGTCGGCGACCTTCTGGATCTCAGCCATCGACTCGGGCTTCAGCGTGGCCTTGCCGGTCTCGAAGAGGATGTTGTTGGTCACGAACTTACCCGTCTCGGCAATGGCCTTCTCAACGGCGGAGAGATCTTGTGCATTACGGTCGTAAAGCGCCACAGCACCCTTGGCAATAACGACGTTGCGGATAAATGTGAGATTAATATATTCAAAGGGTACCTGGAAGCACAGCCATGTGGGCTGGTTGACACGCGGCAGGTTCACCACACGCTTGTCGTTGAAATAGACCTTCAAGGCCCGCTTGTTGAACGACAGTGCCACATGGTTCCACCCCTTCTTGAACTTGTATTCGAAGCTGCCAGGATGATTTCCATTGAAAGCATAGGAATGTCCTTCATCGCTACTAACGCCGTGTCTCAAGACAAATGCGGTCAGGTCGCCCTCATCATGTCCTTCGCCCGGGAATTCTGAACGGTCCTTGGTGACGGCAAGAATCAACTTCATATCGTTCAGGCCGATACCATCATTGCCAGGAACACTACTAGTAGGCCAGTAATAGAAGTCGTACTCAATAGTAAACTCCTCCGGCAGATAGGCTCCCTGCTCCTTGATAAGCGGCTGTACCTGAGCATTGTCAGTCAGATTGATGGCCTTCACACCACCCAAGGTCTTGACCTCTACCGTACCTTGGAAAAGATCCCACTTGGAAGGGAATTCGCCAACGGTCTCAGCTGTCACATCGTCCTGGAACAAGATGACGTCGCCACGCTTAAAGTCTGATGAAGTAGCGGTGGAAGGAGCAGCCTCTCCCACTTCATCCTCAGCGACTGCCTCCTCGTCGTCGGCAGCGTCGTTGCTCTTGGATTTCTTGGACTTCTTCCCATCGAGGACATCATCAACGGCGTTGTTGACCTCATCACTCACTTTGCGCTCGGCCTGCATGGTGACGGCACTCTCGGCGGCGTTGACGGCCCGGTCTTTCAGGCGATTGAGGAAGCCCTGAGCATCGGCAGTAGCGGCAAAGGCCACCACCATCAATAACATGAATACGTTTCTTTTCATTGTGTCACGTCTTTTAAAGGGCGAACATCACGCCGATGGATGGAATAATACGGCCCCAACCAGACACAATCTGATATTTCAGCTCACCATATACCTTCACCTTGTCGGAGAAGTTATACTCTGCGCCAGCACCAAGATTAAAGCCAAATTTGAACGTACTGGGGAAGCCCAAGGCATTCTCACTGTGGCCCAGAAAGCAGAAACCTGCAAGCGGATAGTAGTGGAAGTCGTCTTCACCCAACAGATACTGGGCATTGAGATTGATGTCGAAGAACGAGACATCCTCATGCCTGAAAAAATAGTCTACCATCGCATCGGCACGGAACTTCTCCAGAAGCTCATACTGGCCCTTCACACCAATACCGAAATTCTTGTAGTCGGAACTCAATCCGTATGAGAACCCACCACCGAGCCACGTGTCACCTTTTTCTGCGAACATAGCTGTTGAGAACAGCATCATGCAAGCGATCATCATTAACTTTTTCATACGTTTTCTGTTTGTTAAGTGGTTATTAATCTGATTATTTCACGCTGCAAAGTTAAGCATTTATTTGGAATTGAGGGAGATTTTCAGATAATTTTTTCTATTTGGCACGAATTATCACGAATTGAACACGAATTATTCAAAAATATTAATGACCATTCGTGGCTATTCATGGTAATTCGTGTTAGATACTTTACGCAAGGAGGATCTGGAGAATGCGGTCGGCGGTGCGACCATCCCAGCGGTCGGGTAAGGCACTATGCTTCCACTGGCCGGAAACGAGCTGGGTGACGGCTTCACGGAGCTTCTCGGGATCTTCACCCACGAGGACGTTGGAGCCGATGGTGACGGTCTCCTGATGCTCGGTGTAGTTGTTTAAAGTAATGCAGGGGACGCCGTTGAAAGTCGCTTCTTCGGCAACGTTACCTGAGTCGGTAATGACGCCCTTGGCGTGAGCGGTCAGCCAGCCGAACTCGAGGTAACTGAGCGGCGGAATGACTTCGAGGAATGAGGCGCTCGGCCCTAGGCCGCTTGCTACCGAAGGAACGCAAGAATGAGGAATGAGGAATGAGAATACTTTGGAGGCGGAAGGACGCAAGGGGGCGATGATGGGGGTACCGTTGGCAGCCTCAACGAGGGCGGTGAGCATCTTGCGGAGATTGTCCTCATCGGCGAGAAGAGCCTTGCGGTTAAGCGTGAACACAAGATAGCTATTCTCTTGAAGATCAGGAAGTAATGACGGACGGATGAGGCGGTCGTGATTAAAGCGGAGGGTGTCCATAAGGATGTTGCCGACCATGTAGGTCTGCGACTGCTCGGACTGTTCGCGGGTGGCGACGCCTGTGGAGCGGACGCCGGCGGTGAAGAGGTAGTCGGACAGCGCGTCGATGACGAGGCGGTTGATCTCCTTTGGCATCTTGATGTCGAAGGAACGTGTGCCAGCCACGAGGTGGGCGAGACGGATGCCCCGTTTCTTCGTGACGATAGCGGCGGCCATCGTCGAGGCGAGGTCATCGACGACAATCACCACATCGACGGGATGTTCGTCGAGGAACTTGTCGAACTGCGCCATCACCTGACTGGTGATCTCGTTGAGGCTCGTGCTGACGACACCGAGATAATACTGCGGACGGTCGATCTGGAGGTCGTCGAAGAGGGAGGCCTCGAGCGTTGGATCGTCGGCACTGCCGGCATAGACAAGCAGGCAGCGGGCTTCGGGACGCTGGCTGATGGCCCGCACCAGGGGAGACACTTTGATGAAGTTCGGCCGTGCGCCGACAAGAATACAAATGTTCTTTGTCATAATTCCTTAATTTTTGTGCAAAGATAGGAAATTTCCGCGAATAATTTGGATATTTTGCAGAAAATATGTAATTTTGCATGGTAAAAACTAAAACGGTCAGAATTATGAGCTATTTCAGATACTACAAACAACTGCTTCTGAGTGTCGTGCTGACGCTCAACTGTCAGACTATTTCCGCCCAACAGCTACAGGCGTCGCGCATACATCTGTCGACCGAAGACGGGCTTTGCAGCAATGCCGTATCGATGATCTGCCAGGACGACCTCGGATTCATGTGGCTCGCTACCTGGAACGGTCTGTCGCGCTTCGACGGCTATGAATTCTATAACTACAAGACGGGCAACTCCAGTCATATCAAGAACCTGCACAACCGCATCCTTGACATCGTGATCGACCAGTCGCAGAACGTGTGGATGCATATGTACGACGACCGTGTGTTCGTGTTGGACAGGAATACCGACCAGATCATCAACCCCTTCGAAGGCTACGACGGCTTCGAGGAATACCGCACGAACGCACCGCTGCTCGTGACGAGCTCGGGCGAGGTGCTCGTGAGCATCGCCGGCAACAATACCATCTACATGATGACGCTGGACCGCCGGGGACTGAAGAGTGAGAAGATAACCGCCGGCGAACTGAGCATCACCAGCATGGCCGAGGGTTATCAGAGCGACATCTGGTTAGGTACGAACAAGGGCATCCACCGTCTGAACCGCCGGAGCCTGTCGCTGGAGAGGGATGCCATCCTGCCCGACCAGCGCATCTCGTGCCTCTACTCCAACGGCTACAACATCTTCGCCGCCACGAAGGACGGCAGCATCTACTCCTTCGCCTATGGACAAGAGCCCAAGCTGCTGAGGAAGCCCAACGGCATGGGTATCTTCAGCGCCTATGTGGACAGTCACGGGCTGGTGTGGTTCTGCGACGACCGCATGGGTGTGTCAAGACTGAATCCCGAGACGGGCAACGAGAAGTTCTTCCAGCAGACAGTGCTCGTGCCGGAGCAGGACGGACGAGGCGGAGAGTTCAACGAGCACAACAGCATCGTGTGGATCCGCATGAATCACGGCGGCTACGGCTACTATAACCGCGAGAAGGATCAGGTGGAGTACTTCCACAACGACCCGAGCAACCCCTGGAACCTGTCGAACACCGTCAATGCGGCGCTGGTGATCAAAGAGGGTGTGGTGTGGGAATCGACCAGCCGCAGAGGACTGGAGAAACTCGACATTCTTAAGGACAACATCGTGCGCATCAGACCTGTGCCCGACGCCATCTCGACATTAGAGAACGAGATCAGAGCCCTCTACTACGACAAGGACAGGAAGGTGCTGATGCTCGGCAACAAAAGCAGCTGTATCTTCATGAACTATGACAACGGCCGTCAGGAGAGAATCACACAGGACTCGCAGGGCAACAGCTTCGGCCGAATCTACGGTATCTCGAAGGATTCGAAGGGCAACTACTGGATCTGCTCGAAGGACTACGGTGTGTTTTTGATGTCGCCCAAAGCCAACGGCGGCTGGGACATCAAGAAGTTCTGCAGTGAGGAGGGCAACCCGCAGAGCCTCAGCGACAACAACGCCTACTACGCCATAGAGGACAAACAGGGCAACATCTGGATAGCCACCTATGGCGGCGGTGTGAATCTCATGATAAAGGACTCGAGGGGAGGCTTCATATTCCAGCATCCAAAGAACGGAATGAAGAATTATCCGAAGAACAATACCTATCTGAAAGTCAGAACGATAGAACTTGACGTTGAAGGAAACGTATGGGCTGGTACCACCGACGGTGTGCTCATCATGAGGTATGAGGGCAAGGAGGTGAAGATCGAGAAACTGAAGATGCCTTCGGAGGGTGATCAGGTGCTGATGAGCAATGACATCATCATCCTGAAGCGCGACAATAAGGGACACATGTGGGTAGGCTCGAACGGTGGCGGCATCGCCTACAGCATCGGCAAGGACAAGGACGGCAACTGGCTGTTTGAGAACTTCGGTGCCAAGGACGGTCTGCCCTCGGAGGAGATCCGCAGCATCACCTTCGACCAGCGCGGCAATGCCTGGTTCGCCACCGAGCATATCATCTCTACCCTCGATATGGAGAAGAAAATCTTTACCACATTCTCCAACCTCGACGGTGTGGACGAGACGATGATCTCCGAGGGCGGTGCCATCACGCTGGAGAACGACGACATCCTCTTCGGAACCATCAACGGCTACTATATCGTGGACCGCAATAAACTGATGGCGGAGAAGGGTTCACTGCTGAAACTGCAGATCACCGACTTCTTCGTGAACGGAGAGCTGCAAAGTCCGAGGTTTAACGACAACTACGACTTCTATGCGCCGATGGCCCGCAGGATCAAGCTGCCTATCAACAGTAAGAGTTTCGGCTTCCGATTTGCGGCGATGAACTATGCGTTGCAGCATCGTGTACATTATCAGTATATGCTGGAAGGCTACGAAGATGACTGGCACAACGCAGAGAAGAACCGCATAGCCACCTACGACAAGCTGAAGGCCGGCACCTATACCTTTAAGGTGAAAGCCTTCCTGTTGGAGTCGCCGGAGAAGTTCGACCTGCGCACGGTGGAGGTTGTCGTTCCTGCGTTCACGGGCTACGGACAGGCGATGTACTGGATCATCGGTCTCATCGTGCTGGCAGTGCTGCTATGGGTGTGGTTCAGGAAGAGGCGCAAGAAGTGAATCGTTAAAAAATAACAAGGCGCAGCAACTTTTCACTTTTCACTGTTCACTTTTCACAAAAAAGTTGTATCTTTGCCAAAAAATTGAAAGAAATACGGGTCGTGCCGCATAGATCGGGATACTCTACATTAAAAAATTCATTGGGACTGTTTCCCTTGCCAATGGCGGGCCACAGTTATCCTTCGGGAGAGCAGTAATGCCGGTGGATTACAACAGCAGGGAGCACCCTTACATCGGCACGTACCCGGTTTTTTCTTGCCCCCTAAGTTAGGGGGCCACAGGGGTCTGAACAAGCGCAGAATCCCGAGTATTAACAATTAAGTAGGTCTGAGTCCGCTTGTTCAGACCCCCATCCCCCTAACTTAGGGGACTTGTATTATGTTTTCTGGAATTATTGAAGAGTTTGCAACTGTTGTGGCGATAAAGAAAGACCGCGAGAATATCGACTTCACGCTGACATGTTCGTTTGTCGATGAGTTAAGCATCGACCAGAGTGTGGCGCATAACGGCGTCTGCCTGACGGTGGTCAAAATTCTCCCCGCAGGGGCCGTTGGAGGGGATCCACAATTCCCGACATACGTCGTCACCGCGATGAAGGAGACACTCGACCGCACAAACCTCGGTCTGCTGAAGGTGGGCGACAAGGTGAACGTGGAGCGTTCGATGCTGATGAACGGACGGCTGGACGGTCATATCGTACAGGGCCACGTGGACGAGACGGCGAAGTGTATCGCGATGGCGGATGCCGACGGCTCAACCTATTTCACCTTCGAGTATCCGGAGAACCGCGAGATGGCGAAGAAGGGTTATTTTACGGTGGATAAGGGTTCGGTGACGGTGAACGGTGTCTCACTGACGGTCTGCAATCCCACGAGTAATACCTTCCAGGTGGCCATCATCCCCTATACGTTCGAGCATACGAATTTCTGCGATATCAAGGTCGGCACCGTCGTCAACCTCGAGTTCGACATCCTCGGAAAATACATCGCAAGATTGCAGCAGTTATAAATTAGGCACGGATTACACGGCTTTTATCAAAGACACGGCTTTCTCGGCGCAGCTTTCCCCTCCTGAGTTCTTTGCAAGCAAAGCGGCAAAGCCGAGCGAGGAGGGGCCAGGGGTAGTCTGAACCACCTCATTATCCGCCTCAAGAGCCGTGTCCTTAATTCATTAAGGCCGTGTTAATCCGTGCCTACAATAACAACTCAAATGGAGCGGAGATAAACGTCTCGGCACCGTGTTGCAGCAGGAAATCTCGGTCACGGAATCCCCAAAGCACACTGATACAAGGCAGACCGCTGTTACGGGCTGTCTCGATATCCACATCGCTGTCACCGACGTAGACGGCTCCCTCCTGCCCTACTCCCAACTGACGGAGTGCGGCAATGACGGTATCCGGTGCGGGTTTCTTGCGGATGCCTTCTGCTTCGTTTTCACCGATGGCCACCTCGATGGTGTCGGGAAAGAAATGACGACAGAGTTCCTGTGTGGCAGCCATCATCTTGTTGCTGACGACGGCCAGATGACAGCCTTTTGCTTTCAAAGCTTCGAGTGTCTCGGGGATGCCGTCATAAGGCTTGGTCGTATCGAGCGAGTGAGCCATATAATGCTGACGGAAAGTGGCGAAGGTGGCCTCAAAGTCTGGATTCGAGGCACCATCGGGGATTGCCCGTTCCATCAGCTTCCGTACCCCATTGCCCACAAAACGGCGCACATCGTCGATCGTGTGTTCAGGCATCCCGTGCGTCCTTAGCGCATAGTTCACAGATGCCGCCAGATCACCCAAGGTATCCAGCAGCGTCCCGTCGAGATCAAAAATGTATGCCTTGTACAAGCCCCCTAAGTTAGGGGGCTGGGGGTCTGAACAATCATATTTAGAATCTTTCATCGTCAACTTCATCATTAGCAAGGAGGCCGGTTCAGACCCCCTACCCCCCAACTTAGGGGTATTAGCGTTTGCTTCGTTGAATCATCGTACGTACCTTATTATTATATTTAGAGGCGGCGATGAGATCCTCTAAGGGCAGATGCATGCGATACTTCCAATGGTTGTAAGGATCGCTGGGCACGTTGATGCGTTCGTCGCGGGGATGCTTGGCGCGCAGTTCGGTGTCCATCGCCAGCCAGTCTTGCAGCGAGAGGATGCAGAGCATCGACGGACAGTAGAGATGACGGGCGATAATTTCCTCAGCCAGATGGGCAGGCAGGTGCTCCGGGGCACGACCCTGTTTCTGAAGCATCGAGACATAGTAGCGCTGGGTGCGTTCCGGACTCTCCTCCCACCAGAGGCGCAAAGGCGGCATATCGTGGGTGGAGATGGTGGCGACGCTGCGATAGATGTTACCCTCAAGATGGGTGAACTCGAAACCGCTCTCCTTGGGCATCGACTGGATCTCGAGCGTGAGGATGCGGAGAGCATCGAGTACCGGCTGCACACATTCGGGGAGCATACCGAGGTCTTCGGCACAACAGAGCATGTGAGTGTGACCGAACACCTCCGAGAGACGTCGCATAGCCGTAGCACCCCAGAACACATTATGACGTTGATAGTAATAGTTGTTGTATAACCTCATGAAGGCATCTTTCTCTTCGGTGGTGAGTGCCTCGTAGACCGGTTCCTGCCAGGCACCGATACGCGGGTGGTACATCTCCGGCTGACGGGGATCTTCGAGGAAGAGCACATTGCTGATCAGACGATAGAGGCCGTCACGTATCCACAGGCTGTTCTCGTCACCCTTACCCTCAAACGCCTGACACACCTTCCGTTGGGTGTCGTATTCCGACTTCAGGTCGTAGAGCCCGTAGCTGCGGGGAATGAGGAAATTTTCTTTCACAAAGCCGACGTGAAGTCCGAAGAGCCGCTGGAGCACACGGTCGTTAATGAATGGTCGCGTAAAGAGGTCCTTACGGAACGACAATCCGAAATATTCGATCTCTCCTTGTGTCATAGGCAGCGCAGGAGAGAAATGGCCAAGAAGACCGAAGAGTGCTTCGTTGGGGATTTCCCAGATGCGGAAGAAGCCCAATACGTGGTCGATGCGGATGGCGTCGAAGTATTGCTCCATCCACTTGATGCGTTTCCTAAACCAAGTGGAAAGTGGAAAGTGGAAAGTGGAAGGAGAATACTCTGCTGCAGACAAGCCTCTTTCCTCTTTCCTCTTTCCTCTTTCCTCCCATTTGTAAGTGGGGAAGCCCCAGTTTTGTCCGTTCTGCGAGAAGTTATCTGGCGGCGCGCCTGTAGAACTGTCGAGACAGAAGAGATTCGGATGGATGGCCGTCTCGACGCTGTCACGATTGACTCCGATGGGAACATCTCCCTTCAAGATCACTCCGTGCTGGCGGGCATAGTCGGCAGCAGCCTTTAATTGGAGATGGAGGTGGTATTGGAGATAATATATTAAGTTTACTGTTGACGATTTACAGTTTACAGATGATTTGCGAGCAAGCCCTTCAGAATCGGCAGAGGTATTCATCTGTAAACTGTAAACTGTAAACCGTAAACACCAATTAGCATAAGGTTCAAGCCACTCACGGTTATCCTCAAACCATTGTTTGAACTCCCGAGAGTCCAAGGTCTGCTGCCCCCGATCTTCAAATACCTCTCGGATATAGTCGAACTTCACACGCTGTACTGCCTCATAGTCGGTATAATTCAGGGCATTGAGTTCTCTCTGCTGCCGCAGGAAGGCCGTCATCCGTTTCTTGTCACGCAACGGCCCGAGGGCTTCGAGGTCGAGATACTGAGGATGCAGGGCGAAAGCGGAAACGATGTTATAGGGATAGGAGTCGCTCCAGGAACAAGAGGCGGTAGTATCATTGACTGGCAGCAGCTGGATAACCTTCATACCCGTCGTCACAGCCCAGTCTACGAGCAGGCGGAGATCACCGAAGTCGCCCACCCCGCAGGAATGGTTGCTACGGAGTGAGAACACCGGCACACAGACACCAGCAGCGCGCCACGTATCCTCCTTCACCCGCAGGCTCTCACCATTGACCACTAATACCGTCCCGTCTGGAATAGCGGTCTGTTCGGGAGGGAGCATACCCTCGACAGAACGGTTGTCGCCTTCCTCCCAGGCCAGGAGTGCATGGGTGGCATCATCGACGATCACAAACTTGAACTCCAAAGGCAACAAGATGGCATCGACATTCACGGAGAGCTGCCACTCACAGAGTCCCAAGGATTCCATCCGAAGATAACGAGCCGGACTCCAACTGCCTAAAGCAGGATGGCTGCCGAGGATGGCCACAGACTGACCACTCTTCAACTGCGGGGCAGACACGCGGAAGATGATGGTCTTGCGATAAAGCGGCACACGCCGGACATGAAGCGTCTCATCAACAGACAGTCCGGACGTCACCTGATAAGCTTTGCTGAAAAGGTGGTACTGCAGGGGAACCTCCCGCCAGAGGTCTGGCATGATGAAGTTCTTCGTCGCGTCAAAATAGTAGGTTCTTGGCACACCCGTCCATTCCCTCCTCAACTCGACACCGTCGGCATCGGCGACATAATAATAATAGGTGAAGGTCTCTACAGGATGCTGACGGGACTCTACGGCAGAAGTCTCCAGAGTCCAATGCCATCCGTCGTCTGTCGTCATAGGCAGACGGCGCACTTTCTCGGTGGCATCCCTACTCGTATAAGTGATGGCCACATAGAGGTTTTCACCCCATTGTGTACCGTATTGAATGGTAAATCTTAGCTTCATATATCACTATTTTACTGCAAAGATACAAAAAAAAACACATATTACACAGATTATCACAGATTTTTCGTAAATTTGCAGCAATTTTAATCATCAGGGTTATGAAAGCCATCAAGAAGAAGCAATATATCATACCCATCATCATCTGCGTGCTGGCATTGGCAGGCTTGGTGTTTTTCTATCTGACGGGCAGTCTGTCCAAGTCGGATAAATGTGAATATGTCTATATCGATGACAACGACAACCTGGACTCTGTAGCAGCGAAACTCAAGCCGATAGCCAACGAACAGGCACTGCTCAGCTTCAAGTTGCTGTCGAGACATTCCGGTTACAGCAAAAACATCCGGACCGGCAAATATGCCATCCAGCCGGAAGAAGGTATCATCACCGTATTACGGAAACTGAAGAATGGTCATCAGATACCAGTAAGGCTAACTATTCCCGAGAGCAGGACCACCGACAGGCTGGCAGGTGCACTCTCCAGAAAGCTGATGATGGACAGTCTGGCACTCTCGGTATTGCTCAAGGACTCCACCCTATGTGCCAAGATGGGTTATGATACGGCCACCATCGTCTGTCTGTTTGTGCCAAACACCTACGAGGTGTACTGGAACACGCCCATCGAGAACTTCCTGACCCGTATGAAGAAAGAGCACGACAAGTTCTGGAACAACGATCGTCAGGCGAAGGCTGCTGCCCTCGGGCTGAATCCCAATGAGGTATGCACGCTGGCGAGCATCATCGACGAAGAGACCTCCAACAATCCCGAGAAGCCGATGATTGCCCGTATGTACCTGAATCGGCTGAAGAAAGATATGCCCCTGCAGGCAGATCCCACGGTGAAGTTTGCGTTGAAAGACTTTGCACTGAAACGCATCTACCACAATATGCTGAATACCGACAGCCCGTATAACACCTACAAATTTACAGGACTGCCTCCCGGTCCCATCAAGGTGGCGTCTGTGGCTGGTATCGATGCGGTGCTGAATGCACCGAATCATCAGTATCTTTATATGTGTGCCAAAGAGGACTTCTCAGGCACCCATAACTTTGCCAGCAGCTATTCGGAACATCTGAAGAATGCCGCCAAATATAGCAAGGCATTGAATGAAAGAGGTATCAAATAAAGGTGAAAAGATAAAGGTAAAAAGGTAAAAAAGTAAAAAGGTAAAAAGGTAAAAAATTAAGATATGGAAGAGAAAATCAAAAACGAAAGTGAGGAGAGAAAGTCGGTGAGTTTCATCGAACAGATGGTGATTGACGATTTGGCAGCAGGCAAGAACGCCAAGAGGATTCAGACACGTTTTCCGCCAGAGCCTAACGGTTATCTGCATATCGGTCACGCAAAAGCTATCGCTATTGACTTCGGACTGGCCAAGAAATACGGTGGCGAGTGTAACCTGCGCTTTGACGACACCAACCCCCAGAAGGAGGATACGGAATATATCGAGAGCATCGAGCACGACATCAAGTGGCTCGGGTTCCAATGGGCTAACGTCTACTATGCCAGCGACTACTTCCAGGAGCTCTGGGACTTTGCCGTGTGGCTCATCAAGAAAGGTCGCGCCTATGTGGACGAACAGAGTGCTGAGGTGATTGCCCAGCAGAAAGGCACCACCACCAGTCCGGGTACGAACAGCCCCTTCAGGGATCGTCCTGTGGAAGAAAACCTGAAGCTGTTTGAGTTTATGAACAGCGGTAAGTGTGAGCCGGGTACGCTGGTACTTCGTGCAAAGATAGATATGGCCCATCCGAACATGCTGTTCCGTGATCCGCTGATCTATCGTGTACTGAATATCCCCCACCTCCGTACAGGCAACAAATGGAATGCTTATCCGATGTACGACTTCACCCACGGACAGAGTGACTATCTGGAAGGTGTCACCCACTCGTGGTGTACGTTGGAGTTTGTGGAGCATCGTCCCCTGTATGATCTCTTCGTGGAGTGGATGCGCGAATGGGCTGCAGAGTGCGGTGCTGATGCAGAGAGCGGCAGCAGACTTGCACAGTTGTTTGCTTCACTCTCCACTTATCAGGGTCCCCGTCAGACGGAGTTCAACAAGCTGAACTTGAACTACATCCTTCTGTCGAAGCGTAACCTCAAGGCATTGGTGGAAGACGGTATTGTCAGCGGTTGGGATGATCCCCGTATGCCGACGATCTGTGGTTTCCGTCGCAGAGGCTATTCTCCCGAGAGTATCGTGAAGTTCATCGACAAGATCGGCTACACGAAGATTGACGCTCTGAACGATATGGCACTGCTGGAGAGTGTGGTGCGTGACGATCTGAACAGTCGGGCCATCCGTGTGTCGGCCGTCCTCGATCCCGTGAAGGTGGTTATCACCAACTATCCCGAAGGACAGAATGAGACCCTCACGGCCATCAACAATCCTGAGAACGAGGCCGACGGTACCCATGAGGTGGAGTTCGGACGTGAGATCTGGATTGAGCGTGATGACTTCCAGGAGGAGGCCGAGAAGAAGTTTATGCGTCTGGCTCCCGGAAAGGAGGTGCGCCTGAAGAACGCTTATATCATCAAGTGCGATGAGGAACATCCCTGCGACAAAGATGCCGATGGTCGTGTTACGACCATATACTGTACATACGATCCTGAGACCCGCAGCGGTCAGCCTGGTGCTGACCGTAAGATCAAGGGCAAGACGCTGCACTGGGTGAGTTGTCATAATGCCAAGAAGGCTGAGGTACGTCTCTATGACCGTCTGTGGAAGGTGGAGAATCCCCGTGATGAACTGGCCCGTCTGCAGGACGAAGGTCTCACCTATGCCCAGGCCCGGGAACAGATGATGAATCCCGACAACCTGAAGGTCCTGACAGATTGTTATATCGAACCCTTTGCTGCCACGATGGCTCCACTGAGTCACCTACAGTTCCAGCGCATCGGTTACTTCACGCCCGACCTTGATTCGACGGCAGAGCATCCCGTATTCAACAAGACCGTCGGGCTTAAAGTTTGAGCGTTCCCGTTCATCGGGAAGCGGCGTAAGCCTAAGGGAGATAATTAAACAATATGCAGTCAGACGATCTCGCATATTTCGACAGCGAAGAATTCCGTACGATCCTGAATCAATACGAGGAGTCGGTCGAGTCGGAGCATCCAATCTATATCGATGCTGACGACTTGGCCGATATTGCCGACTATTATCAGTATAACGGTTTCCCCGAAAAGGCAAAGGTTGCTGTCGACCTGGCGTTGGAATACAATCCCGAGGCCGTAGGTCCCCTGCTCTTCAAGGCGAGGGAGGCTCTCGTGGACAATGACTTTGAGACAGCAAGGGAATATGCGGAGAGGATTGAAGCCGTTGATACGATGGAAGCCGTCTATCTGAAAGGCGAGATTCTGGTCTGTCAAGGCAAGACGGAAGAGGCCGACCAGTATTTCATCGAACAGATGAAGGACATCATGACAGACGAGCTGATGGACTACGTGTATGATGTGGCCAACATCTTCTCTGACTACGAACAGCACGACAAGGCTTTCCAGTGGATGGCCCGTTCACAGGGAGACGACTCCGACAGTTTCAAGGAACTGATGGCGCACACGCTGTTTGGTCTCGGGAAATATAAAGACAGTGAACGCATCTTCAACGAACTGATAGATCACGACCCCTACTCTATCCGATACTGGAACGCGCTGGCCAGTGCCCAGTTCATGAGAGAAGACTATAATGCGGCCATCACCAGCAGCGAATATGCTATTGCCATCGATCCGAAAGACCCGGAGAGTCTGTTGTCGAAGGCTAACTGCCTCTATAACCTGTTGAACTACGAGGATGCCCTCGATTACTTCCGGAGATACTCCGAGCAAGTGGATGAAGACGAGTTCGGATACCTGTATCAGGGTACCTGTCTCATCAATCTCGGGCGGTATCAGGAAGCAGTCAAAATTCTCAACAAAGCATTGGAGGCAGCTCCACCCGACTCACAGTACCTACCGGAGATCTATCAGGAACTGGCCTTCGGGCATAGTGAACTGGGAGAGACTGAGACGGCCCTCTATTATCTTTGTGAGACGGAGTCATTGGAATGCAATCATGCCAGTATGGAGATTATCAAAGGACACATCCTGTTGGCCAACAAACGTCCAGAAGAAGCAGCAGAGGCTTTCAAAGGAGCGCTCAAAATGTCTGAAGACTCACCCAGGACGATGCTCCGGATCATCGTCTCACTCTATGACAATCAGTACACTCAGACTTCTTATATCTTCCTCAAACGATTGTTCAAGGATATGGGGGACGACTGGAACGAAGGTTTTTCCTATATGGCACTCTGCTGTCGGGATCTTGGCAAGGGGAAGGAGTTCCTACATTACCTGAAGCTTGCATCAGAGAAGAACCCGAAGGAAGCGAAAACTGTTCTCAGTGGTTTGTTTCCCAGCGGAATGGATCCTAAAGAATACTATCAATATATCATCAATCAAACAAACATAGCATAGAAATATGAATTTCATCACTAATATTCTGAACAGTCTGGGTTGGTACCCTACTGTGTTCATTCTGATGCTGCTGGAAAGCACCGTCATCCCCGTACCTTCTGAGTTTGTCGTCACTCCGGCAGCCTATCATGCGGCCAGCGGCTCACTGAACGTCTTTCTCATCATCCTATACGCTACGTTGGGAGCCGACGTCGGTGCCAGCATCAACTATTTTATGGCTCTTTATGTCGGCAGACCTGTTGTCTATAAGTTCGCAAACAGCAAATGGGGCAAGATGTGTCTGCTGAATCAGGAAAAGGTAGAGAAGAGTGAGAAATATTTTGACGATCACGGTGTAGCGGCAACGCTGACTGGACGATTCGTACCCGTCATCCGTCACCTGATCTCCATTCCTGCAGGACTGGCTCGGATGAACTACGGGAAATTTCTTTTGTTCACCACCATTGGTGCCGGAGGCTGGCATAGCGTTTTGGCTGCTTTGGGATGGTATCTGCATGCAATCGTTCCCGAGGATCAGCTAAACGACAAAATCATAGAATATGCAGAGTATATCAAAATATTCATCTTAGGTCTTCTTGCACTCGCCATACTCTATTTTGTGGTCAAGAAATGGGTGCTGAAGAAGAAATAGATAAAGAAACTTGCATAAAAACAACTTTTTTTCCGAAATTATTCGTTTATTTCGGAGAAAATACTTATCTTTGCCGATTATTATCAGCTTAGAAGATTATGGCAAGAACGAACAATCATCTGGTTATCATGGCAGGCGGCGTAGGCAGCCGTTTCTGGCCGATGAGCACAACAGAAAAGCCGAAGCAGTTCATTGACGTGCTCGGCATCGGGAAAACCTTATTACAATTGACAGTCGAAAGGTTTGGCAATCTGGTGCGTCCGGAGAACATCTGGGTCGTCACCAATCAGAAATACGCAGCCATCGTCAAAGAACAGTTGCCAGACATGCCGGAAAGCAACATCCTCTGTGAACCTTGTCGCAGAAACACCGCTCCTTGTATTGCCTATGTCAGCTGGCGCATCAAGTCGGCTGATCCGAAGGCCAACATCGTGGTGACACCCAGCGACCACATCGTAACGGACAAGGCTGAGTTCCAGCGTGTTGTAAAGGAATGCATGTTGTTTACCAGTGAGACTGACGCTATCGTCACCTTAGGTATGAAACCGAATCGCCCGGAAACAGGTTACGGTTATATCCAGGCAGACCTGAGCAACAGTTCCCTTCGCAACAAGGAGATCTTCCGTGTAGACGCCTTCCGCGAGAAGCCCGATCTGAAAACTGCCCAGGAATACATCAAAAAGAATTACTTTTTCTGGAATGCCGGTATCTTCATCTGGAATGTGAATACTATCGTCAATGCCTTCCGCGTCTACCAGCCCGCAATGGCTAAGATCTTTGAATCCATGTTGCCAATCTACGGAACAGCTAAGGAACAAGAAGAGATCAACCGCCTGTTCCCCGAATGTGAGAACATCTCCGTCGACTACGCCATTATGGAGAAGGCTGAGGAGATCTTCGTCTGTCCGGCAGACTTCGGGTGGAGTGATCTCGGCACTTGGGGTTCTCTTCACGAACAGAGCAAGAAAGACCTCTACGGTAATGTAAGCATCGGTAATGACATCAATATCTTCGAAAGTCGTAACTGTATCGTCCACACCACCCAGGAGAAAAAGGTGGTCATTCAGGGACTGGACGGTTATATCGTTGCAGAAAAGGACAATACGCTCCTCATCTGCAAACTCTCGGAGGAACAGCGCATCAAACAATTTTCAGGAAACGAATAATTCAATATGGATAAAAAAGTTGCCCTCATTACTGGTATCACCGGCCAAGACGGCTCCTATCTGGCAGAATTCTTAATCGAAAAAGGTTATGAGGTTCATGGAACGATCAGACGTAGTTCTGTTGATTTCCGTGAGCGTATTGCCCATTTGGAAGGCATGCCTCATTTCCATCTCCATTATGCCGACCTTGGCGACTCGATGAGTATACTTGGGGTGATTGGCAAGGTGCGTCCCGACGAGATTTACAACCTCGCAGCCCAGAGTCATGTGCAGGTAAGCTTCGACTCGCCGGAGTTCACGGCAGATGTGGATGCTGTAGGCGTACTGCGTATCCTCGAAGCAGTTCGCCAACTTGGCATGACAAATACATGTCGTATCTACCAGGCATCGACATCTGAATTGTATGGAAAAGTTGAGGAAGTTCCGCAAAACGAGAACACCCCATTCCACCCCTATTCACCATACGCTGTTGCAAAACAATATGGTTTCTGGATTGTAAAAGAATATCGTGAGGCTTATAACATGTACTGCTGCTCTGGCATCCTGTTCAATCACGAATCTGAGCGTCGGGGTGAAACCTTCGTCACACGTAAGATTACTCTTGCAGCAGCCAGAATCAAACAGGGCAAGCAAGACAAACTCCTATTGGGAAACCTTAGTTCACTGCGTGATTGGGGTTATGCTAAGGACTATGTGGAATGTATGTGGCTGATCCTTCAGCAGGACAAGCCGGAGGATTTCGTCATCGCCACAGGTGTTCAGCATTCTGTCCGTGAGTTCTGCTATCATGCCTTCAAGCGTGTAGGCATCGAGCTGGAATTCAAAGGAGAGGGCGAAAACGAGAAGGGTATCGACAAGGCCACAGGCAAGATACTGATAGAGGTGTCCCCGGATTTCTACCGTCCTACGGATGTGGTGAACCTTTGGGGAGACCCCACTAAGGCCAAAGCCAAACTTGGCTGGGATCCTGCCAAGACCAGTTTTGAGGAATTAGTAAACATTATGGTCGATTCAGATATGGCCAAGGTTGCAGCAGAGGATGCAGCCACCAAGGTAAGAACCAACCTGGCCGAGTATCTGGAGAAGGGAATCGTTAAATAATCCGTTTAATCCGTAAAATCCGTGTTAAGTAAAGAAAGTAAAATATATGTGGCTGGGCATAACGGATTAGTTGGTTCAGCAATATGGAATAACCTGAAGAGTAGAGGTTATAATAACCTTGTTGGTAGAAGTCATAAGGAACTGGATCTCACGGATCAGGTGGCAGTCAGGAAGTTCTTCGACGAAGAACGTCCGGAAGGTGTTGTCCTGGCAGCAGCCTTCGTGGGTGGCATCATGGCCAACTCACTCTACCGCGCAGACTTCATTATGATGAACATGAAGATACAGTGTAATGTCATCAGCGAGGCCTATGCACATGGGGTGAAGAAGCTGCTCTTCTTAGGCAGTACATGCATTTATCCGAAAAATGCGCCCCAGCCGATGAAGGAAGATTGTCTGCTCACCTCCCCACTGGAATATACCAACGAGGAATATGCTATCGCCAAGATTGCTGGCCTGAAGATGTGTGAGTCATATAATCTGCAGTATGGCACAAACTATATCGCCGTGATGCCGACTAACCTTTATGGCCCGAATGACAACTTCCACCTGGAGAACTCCCACGTGATGCCGGCTATGATGCGCAAGATCTATCTCGCCAAACTTATCCACGATGAAGAGTGGAACAAAATCGCCATCGATCTGAACAAGCGTCCTGTGGAAGGCGTCACCGGCGAAGGCCTTCTCTCACCTCTCACCTCTCACCCCTCACCTCGCCAAAAAATCCTTGACATTTTGGCAAAATATGGTATATATAATAATAAGGTGGTGCTCTGGGGTACAGGTACCCCACTCCGCGAGTTCTTGTGGAGTGAAGATATGGCCGATGCTTCTGTGCATGTCCTGCTGAATGTTGATTTCAAGGACGTCATTGGTGTTGAGAAATACTCATCCGTTCATTATGGCGCATCGACCGATGGTGCTGTAGACCGAAACCACTCAGCCGGTCGCGGTGGAGCCATCCCGTCATTAGGCGAGATCCGCAACTGCCATATCAACGTGGGAACAGGTAAGGAACTGACCATCCGCGAACTCTCCGAACTGGTTGTAAAGGCTGTCGGTTTTGAGGGAGCAGTTGAGTTCGACGCTTCCAAGCCTGACGGAACAATGCGCAAACTCATCGATGTTTCTAAACTCCACTCACTGGGCTGGACTCATAAGGTTGAGATTGAAGATGGTGTTCAGAAATTATTTGAATGGTATAAAAACAGTCTGCAATAATAAAGCCCGCCGGTTGGCGGGCTTTATCGTTCATTTTTATTACATATTCTTCTTCAAAGACTCTTTCCATTGGGCGTATGCAGCGGCATAGGCAGCACGGTCAGCCTCCTTCGGCTCAATCACCTGCAACTTATCCAACGTAGCAAAGGCCTCATCGGCATTGGCATAGATACCAGCACCGATACCGGCACCCTTGGCAGCACCTACAGAACCATCGGTGTCATAGAGTTCGATAGTAGCACCGCTCACACCAGCCAGTGTATCACGGAACAACGGGCTCAAGAACATATTAGCCTTTCCGGCGTGGATCTTCTTGATGTCCATACCCATCTGCTGCATGATCTCCATACCATAGCAGAACGAGAACACGATACCCTCTTGGGCAGCACGCACCAAGTGAGCCTTGTTGTGCTTATTGAAGTTCAGACCATTGATCGAGCAGCCGATCTCCTTATTCTCCAGCACGCGTTCTGCACCATTTCCGAACGGGATAATGGTCACGCCCTCACTGCCGATGGGCACACTGGCAGCCAAGTCGTTCATCTCAGCATAACCAATCTCCGGGGTGATGTTACGATGCGTCCAAGCATTCAGGATACCCGTACCATTGATGCAGAGCAGCACACCCAGACGGGTCTGATCGGCAGTATGATTCACATGAGCGAAGGTGTTCACACGACTCTGCTTGTCATAGTTCACATCACCGAGCACGCCATATACGACTCCAGAAGTACCAGCCGTAGCAGCAATCTCTCCCGGATTCAACACATTGAGAGACAGGGCGTTATTGGGCTGGTCACCACCACGATAGGTAATCGGGGTACCTGCTTTCAGGCCCAGTTCCTCAGCAGCCTCTGTACTCACCACGCTCTGCTCAGCAAACGTCGGAACGATATCGGCAACCAACGAAGCGTCAAAACCATAATACTTCATCAGGAAGTCTGCCACCTGGTTGTTCTTGAAATCCCAGAACATACCCTCACTCAGACCACTGACTGTAGTATTGGCCACCCCACTCAGTCGCATGGCGATATAGTCACCGGGCAACATGATCTTATAGATCTTGCTGTAAAGTTCCGGCTCATTTTCCTTCACCCAAGCCAGTTTGGCAGCGGTAAAGTTACCCGGAGAGTTCAGCAGATGACTCAAGCACTGTTCAGCACCGAGTTCCTTGAAAGCCTTCTCACCATAGGGGACTGCACGAGAATCACACCAGATAATCGCCGGACGCAAAGCCTTCAGATCCTTGTCAACACACACCAGTCCGTGCATCTGGTACGAGATACCGATAGCCTTGATCTCTTCGGCCTTGGCTCCTGAGTCAGCCATGATTTTTTTGAGACTCAACTTCGCATTATTCCACCACATCTGGGGATCCTGCTCTGCCCATCCGGCCTTGACAGCCGTAATGGGCGCCTCCTTCTCGGGGAAGAAAGCTGTTGCTACACACTTGCCGTTGTCGGCATTAACAAGCGATGCCTTCACTGATGAGCTACCGACATCAAAACCTAACAAAAGTCTGTTTGCCATAATTTGGAACAATTTATCTATAAATAATGTACTTTATGTGCAAATTTCCTCATTTTTTTCCACTTTTCCAACTATTTTAAGCAAAAATGCTATTTTTTTACCATATTTTGTGTTCAATTAAAATATTTTGTTTACCTTTGCACGTCAGAATAGCATTATTACGTAATAAAAAACCATTCTTATATGAAGAAGAAAATACTAATACTTGACGACAAAGAGACCATCGCAAAGGTGCTCTCCATCTATCTCATGAGCGACTACGACGTACAGTGGTTGCCAGATGGATTGCAAGGAGTGAAATGGCTCCAGGCTGGAAACACGCCCGACCTTATCATCTCCGACATCCGTATGCCAGGCATGCGTGGTGACGATTTTTTGGAATGGATCAAGCAGAACGAGTTGTTCAAGCACATTCCCGTCATTATGCTGTCCAGCGAGGATTCCACGAGCGAGCGAATTCGTCTTTTGGAAATTGGCGCCGAGGACTATATTGTCAAACCATTTAATCCGATGGAGCTTAAGATCAGGGTTAAGAAGATTATTCCCTGAGTTGTCTTGAAGTATACACATATTATATAATATGATAGGCATTGTATATCTTGGCAAGAATCCAGAAACCCAGGAACGACTGAGATACATTCCCGGACGGTTGGTTCAGTTTACGACCAACTATAAGGATGCCGCCTCTGCCTGTGCCCCTCATGTTCGTAACGAGCACTTCATCTTGTTCTACGAGCAGAGCGTTCAGGCAGAAGATATTACGGCCATTACCTATATTAAGAAGAAGTGCAAGAGTGTCTACATCATCCTGCTCACCCGTCAGTTAACCGTGGATGACCGGAAGATGTACCAGAAATGCGGCATCAACGACACGATTGACGACAATTCTTCCATTACAGAACTCAACAAGAAGATTACATTCATCTCCGACCGTGAGATGATGTTGTTCGACGACGCTCCATCCAAGCATCGTATCCTGCGTTTTAAGATTCCTCTTTGGAAACGCCTTTTCGACATTTTCTTCTCCCTGTTGGGCATCATCATCCTCTCACCGGTATTCATCATCACAGCCATCGCCATTCGCTTGGAAAGCAAGGGCCCCATTATCTTCAAGTCCAAGCGCGTCGGTACGAACTATACTGTCTTCGACTTCCTGAAGTTCCGTTCCATGTATGCCGATGCAGAGCAGAGACTGAAGGAAGTCGCCAAGGAAGCAGGTAACCAGTATGCGGAGAAGGACAATGAGGAAGAAAAAGATCACCAGAGTGTCATCACGGCACCTTTAGGCGAAGAAGCAGAGATGATGATGATGGACATGGGTATGGAGTCTGACATGATGATCAGCGACGATGAGGTCATGCTGGTCGGTGACGATTTCGTGGTGTCCGAGTCTGATTTCAACAAAGAGAAAGAAGTTGAAAACAACAATGCCTTTGTCAAGATTGAGAACGACCCGCGTGTGACTAAGGTGGGGCAGTTCATCCGCAAGTACAGTATTGACGAGCTGCCACAGCTCTTCAACATATTGAAAGGCGACATGTCCATCGTGGGCAATCGCCCGCTACCTCTTTATGAGGCCGAAAAACTCACCGTAGATTCCAGCATTGACCGTTTCATGGCACCAGCCGGCCTCACAGGCCTCTGGCAGGTCGAAGAGCGTGGCAAGGGTGGCATGATGTCGGCAGAAGAGCGCAAACAGCTTGACATCACCTACGGACAGACCTATTGCTTCACATTGGATATGAAGATCATATTCCGCACTCTGACAGCATTCATCCAGAAAGATAACGTATAAGACAAACATAAACCATAGCGTAATGAATAAGATTAAGCGACTATTAATGATCGTAGCGGCCACGGGTATCGGTTCCTCCGCTTTCGCCCAGTTCGACGAAAGTGGTATCTCGGCCGGATTTTTTGACTCCAGCAAGGAGAAGGATATTAACTTTTCAGAGTTCCATCTGCCACCATTGTCGGTATTGTTTGAGAATGCCAAATCTACTCCACAGATTATGACATTGGAGAAAGCCAGGCAGATTGCAGAGGCAGAGGTGGCAAAAACAAAAAGGAGCATCTTTGGGCATATTAGTGGTCATGCCAGTTATAGTTATGGTAGGGCCGATATGTGGGGTAACAATTCTTCCACGACTAGTTATATGATATACCAATTTCAAGGTACAGAACAGAGTTATTGGAATGTTGGTGTAAGCGCTTCACTTTCTGTAGAGGACATCTTAGATTATGTTCCTTCTATCAGGCGTTCAAGGCTCGGAGCAGATCAAGCAGTGATCGCGAAAGATATTGCATACGATCGACTGAAATTGCAGATTGCAAGCCTTTATGTAAAAATCACAAATGACCTTGTCTCTTTAAAGACATTGGGTGAAGCAGCAGCGGCATATCAAGGAGCTGGCGCCTTAAATAGGGAAGAATTTGAAAACGGTAATATGGAAATTGAAGATTTTGCCCATACCAAATTATATGAAAGTGGCCAAGTAAGTGGCTATCAAAATATGCAGACCTCCATTACTACGGACATCATAACTTTGGAAATACTTACTCATACGCCGATTATAACCAACTCTACGACAGAAATCACATTAGACACTCACGTAACAAAATCCGACAAGGAAATTGCCAAAGAAAACAAGGTTGTCAAAAAGCGGATTAAAAAGGCTGTGGAAGAAGATGAGAAGAAAACAAAAGCATTAGAAAAGGCTGAAAAGAAAGCAGAAAAAGCAGCTGCTAAAGCCGCAAAGAAAGAAAGTAAAACGAAATAAATTGTAGCATTATGGATTTATTTAGATATATTGTCAGGTTCTTATACAAGATTCGTTGGTATTTGATTATACTACCCTTCATTGCACTGGTAGTAGCTTGGTTTATGACGCGTAATATGGAACGTGTGTATGATGCCAACACAACTATCTATACAGGTATGATTACCGCCTATAATATTGAAGGCGGATCCGGAACTGCTGGTGGTAATGCCCAGACCAACATGAAAAACCTCATGTTACTGATTACCACGGATGTTACGATACATGAAGTATCCCTTCGATTGTTTGCCCGTTGTATGATGTATGGCAATACGAATAAGGACAACAATTACATTTCTGCTGAGCATTTCCGCCAGTTAAATAACAGTGTTCCTGCAGATGTGAAAGCCCTCATTAATCACAATAGTGAGAATGCCACATACGCCAATCTAAAAGCTTACGAAAAACCAACTCAGGACAATTTTTTATTTGGCTTGACAAATTATCATAATTATTTTGGTATCAATAACATCACAAGCCGATTAAAAGTAGTACAACTACAGGGCAGTGATATCATTGATATTGGTTACTCTGCCAATGATGCAGGTATTACCTATAATACATTGGATATTCTAAACGAAGTTTTTGCCCGCCAATATGCCCAGCTTCGCTATGGCGAAACCAATAATGTGATTAAGTTCTTTGAGCGTGAGGTGGCCCGTCTCTATCGTATTCTGACCCATGCAGAAGATGATCTCATTCGCTACAATGTGGAGAAGCGCATCATCAATTATGGAGAACAGACCAAGGTTCTGGCTGTAATGGATGGAGATCAACAGAAGTCAGACAACACTTTATTAAAAAATCAAGCAACGACACGTGCTCTGATGGATTATTTAGAGCGCCAATTAGGTG
Source organism: uncultured Prevotellaceae bacterium (assembly GCA_902776545.1). Classification (GTDB taxonomy): domain Bacteria; phylum Bacteroidota; class Bacteroidia; order Bacteroidales; family Bacteroidaceae; genus Prevotella. The sequence goes on from CACYQO010000004.1 coordinate 70,812, forward strand.
ACCGGGCCAAAATCATTAAGGCCAACAAGGAATTTACCAATCAGGTAACAGACATATCTCGTATTCAGTCTCGTATTTCAAACCTTCGTCTAATGAGCAGTGAAGGTGGAGGTAGTGGAGTAGAATCCCAGTTGGAACTGGCTAAGGCAGAGAAAATGCTGCAAAATGCGACTGATAATGTACGATCACTTATTAAGGACATTGAGGCAGGTACCTACAGTACCGAAACTGGTGTCAAAGCCAATGACATGATTAACAGATGGTTAGAGCAAGTATTACTTTTGGAAAGAACAAAGGCCGAATTAGGAGCGCAAGACATCATGCGCGCAAATATTGACAAACAGATGCTATATTATGCACCAATTGGTGCCACTTTGGGTAGAAAAGATCGCCATATAGGCTTTATAGAAGGAAACTATATGGAGATGTTGAAAGCCCTGAATGCAGCACGTCTGCGTCAGAAGAATCTGCAGATGACCACGGCTACGCTCCGTGTGCTGAACCCGCCACTATTTCCTATGAATGCTCAGCCAACCAATCGCATGATGATTTTGCTTGGTGCCTTTATGCTGGCATTTATAATGACAGCATTGTACTTCTTAATCATCGAATTGTTAGATCGTACCCTACGAGATCGTATGCGTTCTGAGAAGATCACTAAAATTCCTGTCATGGGATGTTTCCCGAAGGAAAGTACCTTACGCTATCGTCGGTTTAATAAGACTATTGCAGACATGGCACTCCGCCAATTGAGCAAGTCACTGCTTCCCCATTTCAAGGAAGGTCAGCAGAATGTCCTGAACTTACTGTCAACAGATGCCGCCAATGGTAAGAGTTACATTGCCCAAGAGTTGGAAAATTATTGGATATCTATTGGTTTGCAAGTGCGTCGTTTGACCTACGATGAAGACTTTTTGGCAGAAGATAGCCGTTATATCATGGCTAAGGATATCAAGGATATCTGTCCTGACATCCTGCCCAATGAAATTGCCATCATCGAATATCCAAACTTGGACGACAACTCCATTCCTTCTGGATTATTGAACATGGGTACAATTAGCCTGATGGTCACTCGTGCAAATCGCACATGGAAGGATGTAGACCAGAAGGCATTGAAAGAACTTCAGTCCCAGTTGACAGACCAAAGCACCCTCTACATGTATCTCACCGAAGCTCAGCGTTATGCAGTCGAGGAATTTGTTGGTCAGTTACCGCCATATACGAAGTTTAATAATTTCGTCTATCGGATTTCTCAAATGGGTCTGACTGCTGTTGAGAACACTCACGCAAAATAATGACAAACACATTAAAAACATACACCCATGAACATGGAGGAAGAGTTGTTTTACTCTTTCTCCTGTTTTTGCTGGCCATTTACAATTTTGTCACATCTGGTTTTAATAGCTTTGCTATTGTATGTGTCCTACCTCTTGTTGTATTATTAGTATATGTAGCTTTTAAATGGCCCTACTTAGTTTTTTGGAGTCTCATTCTCTTTAACTACATCCTACAATTTTTCAATTTTAACGAGTGGTTACCATCTGGAATTCCACTATCTTTATACAACGAATTATTTGAGATTGCACTCATTGCAATTGCACTCATTGATTTTAGGAAAGACCACCATTGGGGAAGGTCTATAAACCTAATGGGGTTTGCCATCCTATTATGGTTTTTGTTATGCGCATTAGAAGTTTTTAATGACACATGTAGTTTAGGTATCAATGTGGGTGCTTGGTTTACAGGTTTCAGATTGATAGCGTTTCAATTGGTTTACTTTTTACTGATCTTTTCTATATACATTAACTCTCCTGAAATCCTGACAAAATATCTGAAAGTATGGGCATGTTTAGCTTTATTTTCAGTATATTGGACAATCAAGCAAAAATATATTGGTATGAATCCACACGAATTAGCACGTATTCATGCATGGGGGAGTACACATTTCGTAAACGGTATCATACGTTACTGGTCCACCTTTAGTGATGCTGCCAATTATGGTTGTAATGCAGCGGCAACATCTGTAGCATTTCTATTAATTGGCCTTACATCTAAGTTTAGAATAGACCGCATTTTCTTTATAGTTACAAGCTTTGCAGTTTTGTGGGGAATGTTCCAATCGGGTACACGAACAGCTATGGGCTGTTTTTTTGTGGGCCTAATAGTTTATGTGTTTTTATCTAAATCAGTAAAATTTGCCGTGCCCATTATTGTATTTGGCATTCTTTCTTTCTTTCTTTTAGCATTCACGAACATTGGCGAAGGCAATAATCAAATCCGCCGAATGAGATCTGCTCTTAATAAGAATGATGCGTCAGCTAATGTTCGCGACATCAATAAGGCAACCATGGCAAAATACCTAAAAGATGCACCTTGGGGTATAGGAATTGCTATACGAAGTGGAGATGTGCCAGCCAATAACAAATATGTCATATTATCAAATATTGCTCCAGACTCAGAGTATGTATATATGTGGATTCACACGGGAAGAATTGGCGTATCTGTTTTTGCTATTTCCATGTTTCTCATGTTTGCAGGAGGTTGCTGGATTGTGCTGTTTAGGCTAAGAAACAAAACCTTAATAGGAATAGGAGCGGGCATTTGTTGTGCATTTGCAGCTATACAATTTGGAGGATATTTAAATCAAGTCTTATTTCAATATCCTAATGGATTGATATTCTATGGGGGATTAGTTATAGTTTATGTACTACCGTATCTGGAAAAGGATTGGGAAATATACGAGCAAGAAAGAATGGCAAAACAAGAAGAAAAGAAACGACTAAAACTCGAGAAAAAACTTGCATCAAGAGCCTAACCGAGTTAAGAGTTAACAATTAATAATTAAGAGATTCTTTTGAGTATTGAAATTTCTATTATCACCATCAATTACAATGGATTGGAAGACACCTGTGCATTGATTGAGACCATCCCCTTCAATGAAAATCTGGAGGTGATTGTAGTTGATAATGCCTCAAACAATCAAGAAGCAGACACGATTGCCCAACGATATCATCAGGTTAAAGTTATCAAAAGTGAACAAAACCTTGGTTTTGCAGGTGGTAATAATTTGGGCATTCAGGCTGCTCAAGGTAAATACCTACTTCTGATTAATAATGACACTATCATTAAGGAGTTTAATATCCAGGCGCTGATAGGTCGAATGGAATCCTCGCCAGCTATAGGCATCGTATGTCCGAAGATTCGATTTGCATGGGGAAACTATCCCATCCAGTATACTGGATATTCCAGATTATCCAGAGTCACCGCTCGCAATCACGCCATTGGCTGTAATGAGGAAGACCATGGACAATATGAAATAGCGCACCCTACTCCATACGCCCATGGCGCCGCCATGATGATTCGCCGTGATGCCATCGAAAAAGTAGGCCTCATGCCAGAATGTTACTTTCTCTACTATGAGGAACTCGACTGGTCTATAATGTTCACCCGTGCAGGTTATCAAATCTGGTACGAACCGAAATGTACTATATACCATAAGGAAAGTCAGTCCACTGGCCAGGGGAGCCCCCTTCGCACTTATTATCTCACACGTAATAGACTTTTGTTGGTTCAACGCAATCCTCAAGAGTTTAACAAAACGTTAGCATACATCTACCTCATATGCATTGTTGCCCTACGTGACATCCTGAAATATACATTCTCTGCTCGTTTAGATCTCTTGAAAGCTACAATCCTAGGCCTCTGGGATTTCATCTTTAAACGAAACACATCTATAAACTCTAAACATTAAACTATAAACAAAAAAAGATATGAGCATCAATTTCTGGGACATAATGATTTGGGGCGACTTGTTCCTGTTCATCATAGTAGCATTGACAGTACTCTATTTGGGAGTCTTTGCTATCGCCGCTTTATTCAACCGTCACCATGATTCCCCCAGATCAAAGAAGCAAAAGAGAATTGTCGTTCTAATACCCTCTTACAAACAAGATACCGTCATTGAACAGGCCGTCATTTCCATCCTTTCCCAAGCATATCCCCAACGCATGTTCGACGTGACCGTCATCTCCGATCATCAGCAAGAGATGACCAACATGCGCCTCGCCCAATATCCTATAACGCTCCTCACGCCTAATTTTGAGCAGAGTACCAAAGCAAAATCTTTACAATATGCCATACTAAACCTACCAGAGTTCAAAATTTATGATATCGCTTTAATTCTTGATGCAGACAACATCGTTGAACAAGATTTCCTCGCCAAAGTGAATGATGCTTTTGAAACGGCTGCAACAAAAGCCATCCAAATGCATCGTATATCCAGAAACAGAGATACAACTGTCGCCATATTAGGATCCATATTCGAAGAAATCAACAATGCAATCTTCCGTCGTGGGCATATCAATCTCGGGTTTTCTTCTGCTTTAGCAGGCTCAGGCGTAGCCTACGACTTTACCTGGTTCAAAACCAATGTCATGAAGGCCAAGACTGCAGGAGAGGACAAAGAATTAGAAGCCTTGCTTCTCCGGCAAGATTTTTTTATAGATTATTTCGATAACATCTATGTATATGGAGAGAAGAAACGTACCACGGCAAAACTGAATCAACAACGTGGTCGTTGGGCAGCCGAACAATTCCATAACGTCATACGCAACATTAATTTTCTTCCTGGAGCCATCTTTAGGAAACAATATGATCTGGCGGACAAGATCATACAGTGGATGCTTATACCCCGCACTACTATGGTTGCCATTATCCTGCTCATGAGTATCTTTCTCCCATTTATTTATATGACACTGGTCATCAAATGGTGGACCCTCGGAGCATTAGCCCTCTTTATTTTTGCTCTGGCCACACCTGACTATTTAGTGACAGAGATGTGGGAAAAAACGTTTTTACGTGATCCTTTCAAGCGTCTGTGGAATCATTGCAAGCCATCTAATATAAGAAAGAAATGATTTGGACTATCCTGCATAGCATCGACATAATACTTTGGGTAATCATCGCAAGCTCTGTGGCCTATGTGGTGTTTTTTGCCATTATATCCCTGTTTTATGAGAAAGAAGATAAATTGGCAACCCATGCAGCAGCCCTAAGTAACAAGCTGAATAAATTTCTTATTCTCTATCCTGCATACAAAGAAGACCGGGTTATTATTAATGCTGTGGAAAATTTCCTGCTTCAAGACTATCCATCAACACATTATACAGTGGCCGTCATCTCCGACCATATGCAGCCAGAAACGAACGACTATCTACGTCAATTGCCCATCACCCTGCTCGAACCAGTCTTTGAAAAGAGTTCTAAGGCCAAGGCGATGCAGTATGCCATCAACGTAGTTAATGACGGTTTTGACCAAGTGGTGGTACTCGATGCGGACAATGTGGTTCGTCCCGATTTCTTGTCTCAATTGAACATCCTTTGTACGGTCTATGACGCCATCCAATGTCATCGTTGTGCCAAGAATGCCAACAACGATGTGGCTGTGCTCGATGGTGCCAGTGAGGAAATCAACAACACCATCTTCCGTAAAGCTCACAACCGCCTTGGTCTTTCTTCTGCCCTTATTGGCTCAGGCATGTGTTTCAAATATGAACTCTTTAAGAAAAATGTCTTCCAATTATCCACTGCCGGAGAGGATCGGGAGATGGAGGCACTCCTGCTCCATCAGGAGGTGTTTATCAAGTATGCCCCAGACATTCATGTTTTCGACGAGAAGGTCAGCAATCAGGACAATTTCCAACGCCAGCGCATGCGTTGGATGACTGCCCAGGTACAAAGTCTGTTAAGTAATCTTCCTAAGATTCCAAATGCCATCGTTCATGGTAAGATTAATTTCATCGACAAAACTATCCAACAGGCTTTGATTCCTCGTTCAATTCTCATAGTATTGCTAACGGCTATTTCAATATTCATTACAATCACCATGTCAACTTGGTGTGAGAAATGGTGGATTCTTTGGGGGCTATTAGCTATATCCCTGTTTGTTGCCATTCCAAAGGAAATACGTTTTAATTCCTTCAAGAAAGCCCTTGCCATCCCAGGGCTAGTTCTAAGAATGGTAAAAAACATTTTACATATTGACCACAAGAATACAGATTTCATTCATACAGAACACTGTTCGTAGCATTTAGTTAAGTTTTAAAGAAAAGCTAAAAACATTTGGTTTTTTCAAACATATTTACTACCTTTGCAAAAAAAATAGGTTCATATGACTAAAGAATGTACTATTCATGACAAATAATATCAAAATGGATCAAAAAGAATGGGATATTATTATCCAACCTAACAGCAAACTCTTCAACTTAAATTTGAAAGAAGTATGGAGATATAAAGATCTACTTAACATGTATGTTAAGAGGGATATTGTGACATTATACAAGCAGACCATTCTTGGTCCAATATGGTACATTATCCAGCCACTAACAACAACCATTATGTTCATGTTTGTTTTTGGCGGCATCGCCGGCATATCCACAGACGGATTACCACAGCCTCTTTTTTATATGGCAGGCATTTTATGTTGGAATTATTTTTCTGAATGTTTAACAAGGTGCTCAGAGACTTTTAATGCGAACCAAAATATATTTGGAAAAGTATATTTCCCTAGATTGGTCGTGCCACTCTCCATCGCCATTTCAAGTTTATTGAAAATGGCCATTCAATTTGCCCTTTTCATTGCTATTTATTTATTTTATATATTCCAAGGTTATGCGCCTCAGGTAACATGGTATATTCTATTATTCCCTGTATTAATTATCATGCTTGCAGGTTTGGGATTAGGCTTTGGACTTCTCATTTCTTCAATGACCACCAAATATCGTGATCTGAAGTTTTTAGTGTCTTTTGGTGTACAATTATGGATGTATATAACCCCTGTTATATATCCACTCTCAGTGTTAAAAAACAATTACCCTCAATATGTCTGGGCTATTGTCATCAATCCTCTGACAGCAGTCATTGAGACTTTTAAGATTGGTTTCTTAGGACAAGGTACTTTTAGTTGGACTTACCTTATCTACTCACTAATATTTACCTTTGTTATCATGACATGGGGAATTGTTACCTTTAATAAAGTTCAACGCAGTTTTATGGATACCATCTAAATGAGTATAATTATGGGAAACGTAGCAATTGAATTTAACAATATAGGTAAGCAATACAGACTTGGTGTAATAGGCACCGGCACGCTCAGCCGAGACTTGAATAGATGGTGGGCACTATTTCGGGGGAAAGAAGATCCCTATCTTAGAATCGGAGACGAGAACAATCGCTCCCAAAAGGCAAGTAGCGATTATGTTTGGGCTTTGAAAGATATTGACTTCAAGGTAGAGCAAGGTGATGTGGTGGGTATCATCGGGAAAAATGGTGCAGGAAAATCCACCTTATTAAAAATATTGTCTCGAGTAACTAGCCCAACTATAGGAAATATACGTGTAAAAGGAAGAATTGCTTCATTATTAGAAGTCGGAACAGGATTCCACCCCGAAATGACAGGGCGTGAGAATGTATATATGAATGGCTCCATTATGGGAATGACCAAGACCGAAATTACAAGAAAGTTAGAGGAAATTGTCGATTTCGCTGGTGTTGAGAAATATATCGACACACCTGTCAAACGCTATTCTTCAGGTATGACAGTTCGTTTAGGTTTCTCCATTGCAGCCCATTTGGAACCAGAAATACTCGTTGTCGACGAAGTCCTCGCCGTTGGTGACGCAGAGTTTCAGAAAAAAGCTATTGGCAAAATGCAGGACGTGAGTAGAGGTGGTGAACGCACAGTACTATTTGTAAGCCATAATATGGCAGCAATAAGAAACCTGTGCCACAATGGTGTAGTATTAAATAATGGAAAATTAGATTATATAGGTCAGGTTGATGAATGTATTGATCATTACATGCAGTTGTGCAATAAGGGTGAATCTTATACTTCTCTTGCTGATGCCAAACGTGAAGGCCGATGCAACGGAAAAGTTAGATTTGTTGATGTAGCCTTTTTGAACGAATCTGATTATCCGATATCCCCTCGTTGTGGAACCTATTTGAAAATAAGGGTCAAATTAGTTGCCAATCAAGATGTTAGAAATTGCCTTATTGGGTTAGGTATACGCGATATGTTTGGAAATCCAATGATGTCATTTCCTACAGACATGACAATCGGTAATATGACTTTTAAAATAGGAGAACATATTATGGACTTGGTAATTCCTAAACTACCTTTGACAGGTGGGAGTTACAGGATTTCATTATCTGCTGGTATTGATGGTGAATTTGCAGATTTCCTACTTAATACCATTAAGTTTGATGTATATGACGATGACTACTTCGGTCAAGGACGTGTCATTGCTCCTCACCTGAGAGGGAAAATAGTTCTTTGCAGTCATGAATGGTCATTGAAATCATAAACCAACAAGATAAGGATAATGATAACAATAAAAGAGAAAAAAAAATGCTGCGGATGCGCAGCTTGTGCTACAATATGTCCACATCAAGTATTAACGATGGAAGTGGATAAGAGTGGCTTTTTCTATCCTATTGTTATTAACAAAAAAAAATGTACGAATTGTGGACTATGTGAAAAAGTCTGCCCTATTCTTCATGAGAATAAGGAACGAATACCTACCTATTCATATGCAATCAAGAATAATGACGAGGAGGTAAGAAAAAATAGTAGTTCTGGAGGTGTTTTTTCTGCATTTGCAAAAAGAACAATAGAAGAAGGCGGTATTGTATATGGTGCATCCTTCGATGAACAATGGAACGTAAAGCATATCAGTATTACAAAAAAGGAAGATTTGCATTATCTCCAAGGTTCGAAATATGTACAAAGCAATACCTTCGGCATTTACAAAGATATCAAACAAAAACTACAGGAAGGTATCAGTGTTTTATTCACTGGAACACCATGTCAAGTAGCTGGTTTGAAGTATTATCTCCAGAAGGAATACCAGAACCTTACAACAATAGATCTTATTTGCCATGGGGTTCCAAGTCCAAAAATATGGAAAGATTATCTATCAGAAATGATTAATCAACACAAACGTCCCATTGAAAAAATTTGTTTCAGGAATAAAGTGACAGGGTGGAAGAATTATCATTTCGTTATCAACTTTGCAGATTCAGCAGTAGAGGGTAATCAGACTACAGACATTATCTGCCACCATCAAGACAATCTCTATATGAGATTATTTTTAGACAATTACATTCTTCGTCCTTCTTGTTATTCATGCATGTTTAGGAAAGGGAAAAGCGGTTCCAACTATACTTTAGGAGATTATTGGGGAATTCAAAATGTTAATGCGGAATTTGATGATGACAGAGGGATAAGCCTTTTATTAAGATACGATAAACCAAGAAGCATCCCGTCACGTATCAAACAGCATTGTACTGTAATAGAAACCTCGGTAGTATCAGCCCTCAAAGGAAATCCTGCTTTTACAAGAGATTGGCCTCAAAATCGATATTCCAAACTGTTCTTTTTTTTACACGCCAATCTCTCCCTTAAGATTAAGAGTAGTTTCTTGATATGTACAAAGATTAGTTTTATAGCAAAAAGGGTTTCAACCTTATTTGCAATAATGTCAATTCAAAAGAGAAAATGAAGAAAGTTGCTGTAATAACTTTTTTCCAAAGTCAGGATAATTATGGCCAACTTCTGCAATGTTTTGCCTTACAGAAAACTCTGCAGAAGTTAGGCACATCCCCATGTGTGATTCGCTATGGTTTTCATAGACCATACTTCCTTTGGCTACAATGGAGAATTTTGTTTTCCAAAACTGGTTTCTATCTTTTACGTAAAAAAATTAAATCTATTTATCATGAAAGTATAAGGGCAAAATATCCAAACAGGGGATTCTATCGTTTCAAACATAATTACATCAAATTCACTCGTCGATGCTATAATTCATTAGAAGATTTACAGAGGAATCCACCTAAAGCAGACATATACATCACAGGAAGCGATCAGGTATGGGCTCAATTAATTAGTTCATATAACAACCGGAGTTTTTTCTTAGACTTCGGGAAGAATTCCGTAAAAAGGATAGCCTATGCCCCCAGTTTTGCCCTTGAAAAATACCCCATAGAATTGCAGGATGAGTTACGACTGCTGCTCAATCATTTTGATGCCGTAAGTGTCCGCGAGAATACGGGCGTATCCATCTGTCAAGAAGTTGGCATTCATGCACAATTGGTACTGGATCCAACACTTCTACTTACACTTGATGATTACAACTTTGTTTCTGCAACAACCAATAATAAATACTGTTTTGCATATCATGTAAATATAACAACATCGGAAGAACTACGATGGGCGTTTGTTAGCAAGTATAATGAACGACATGACATTAGAACCTATGCCACATTTGCTAATCCCCAAGACAATATTGACATGGAAATCCTGATGGGTGCAGAATATATATATCCAACCATTCCTCAATGGCTTGGATGGATAAAGAATGCTGATTATGTGTTGACATCATCTTTTCATGGAATCGTATTCTCTATTTTATTCCATGTCCCTTTTGTTGCCTGTTTACGTAAGGAGAGCATGCTTGCAGGAAATGACAGAATAACTACATTGTTAACGTCTTTATATCTTGATTACAGAATTATATCATCAGATACAGACATTGAATATATACTATCAAGAGAAATAGACTGGTATGAAGTGGAAAAAAAACTTTCTGAGTTACGAAGAGATTCTTTAGCATTTTTAATTAGAAACATATAATACTTTTCGGTATGCGCATTCTATACGACCATCAAGCATTTGAGATGCAAAATCATGGAGGTGTTTCGCGTTGTTTCGCAGAACTATATAAGAACATGCCTAAGGAAATAAGTGCGAGTATCTCTCTGAAAGAGTCAGAGAACGTATATATTAAAGAAATGCATCTCGCTGGAACACATTTCAAAAGAGATGGTTTTAATCATTTTATTTGTCGTCGCCCTTTCCCTGGAAAATGGCATCTCTATGAATTATATCAGAAGATTCGGGGGAAAAAAAACTATACAGATATCAATCTTAAATATTCGATTGAGAAGCTACAGAAAGGAGAGTACGACATTTTCCATCCAACCTTTTTTGACGATTATTTTCTACCTTACCTTAAAGGAAAGCCTTTTGTCCTAACCATTCATGACATGGTACCAGAATTATATCCACAATTCTTCGGAACTGAGGATATCCAAATTATCATGAAACGTAAACTTGCTCCTTTGGCAAGGGCAATTATTGCTGTAAGTGAAAACACCAAAAAGGACATTATTCGTCTATTAAACATCTCAGAAGAGAAAGTGCATGTTGTGTACCATGGGTGTTCTTTCCCAACTATTCAAAGTAGCCGATCTCCATACAATTTCCCTTACGTCCTTTATGTCGGAGATAGGTCAGGCTATAAAAACTTTATTCCATTTGTAAAACAAATTACACCCGTACTAAAACGATATAAAGGGTTGCATGTTGTCTGTACCGGGAAGCCTTTCAAAAAAGAGGAAAAAAAAGTTTTTAAGGACTGGGGAGTCAACAATCTGTTCATCAATACTTGGGTGAAAACGGACTCAGAATTATACTCTTTATACCATCACGCAGAGTGTTTTATATATCCGAGTGATTATGAAGGTTTTGGAATCCCAATATTAGAAGCCTATCAGGCTGACTGCCCTGTCCTACTGAACCGAGCAAGTTGTTTTCCTGAAATCGCACAGGATGCTGCAATCTATTTCAACATTAATTCAAATGACAATAATCTCTCAGAGAGCCTAGAAGATTTCTTATCAATGAGCAAATACGAAAAAGAATCTCTTTTAGCCAAGCAACGTGCAAGACTTGCAGAATTCTCATGGAAGAAAAGTGCAGAAAGGTTGTCTAGAATATATAACTCAATATGAAATATTCAATTATCACAATCAACTACAACAATTGCGATGGATTGCGCAAGACCATCGAAAGTGTTATTTCTCAGAGTTACAAGGATTATGAGTTCATCGTCATCGATGGTAGTTCTACTGATGGAAGCCGAGATATCATAGAGCATTATTCTGGAAATATCGACTACTGGGTATCAGAACCTGACAACGGTATCTTCAATGCCATGAATAAAGGTATACGACAAGCAAAGGGTGAATACTTGAATTTTATGAATTCCGGAGATACGTTTTATAATAGCGAAACATTAGCAAAGGCAAACGAACTAATAGATGATAGTGATTTTTATATCGGCAAAGATTATAATGTCAATCCAGAGACAGGAGAAGACTTCGTCACAATTTTACCTTCGCGGATATCTATGGCGATGTTTTTCGTATGGACACTTCCACATCAAAGTTCTTTTATTAAGCGTACTCTTTTTATGAATTCTTTATATGACGAGAATCTGAGGATTTCATCAGATTGGAAATTCTTCATGGAGAAAATTGTGTATGAAGGATGTAGTTTCAAGTTGCTTGATATAGTTATTTGTAATCGGGAACAGGATGGCATAAGCAATGTTCAATTAGACAAAATGGCAGAAGAACGCAATTTGATTTTGACAAGTCTGTTACCACCTGGTATCTACAAAGACTACAAATCGCTCTCCCATTTAGACAGGAGTACTCTTTATAAACTTCTGAATTTGTTGGATCAGGAAAGAGGATGTAAATACATTACATTAGCGGTTAAAATTATATACCGTTTCTTAAGAAGATTTCCGGAATTATTCAAATAATACATAATTAGTTATATGGATATCAGTGTTATCATACCAGTTTATAATACGGAAAAGTACCTTCCTTCATGCATTGAAAGTATCCTCAGTCAAAGCAATGTCTCTTTTGAGATTATTCTTGTTGACGATGGATCCTCTGACTCTTCGCCCAACATTTGTGACGATTATGCTAAAAAATATAAAAACATAAAAGTATACCATATCAAGAACTCAGGTCCTGCGACGGCAAGGAATAAAGGTTTTTATGTTGCTCAAGGCGAATATGTCACGTTTACAGATAGTGATGACAAAATGGAGCCACAAATGCTCTATAAGATGATTACAGTAGGAAAAGAGCACAATGCAGACATCATTTGTTGTAATTACAAAGAAATAGATGAAGAAGGAAACATTACACCACGCAACTATTCGAATCAAGTCTATATTTTGAATCACGAAGATGCTCTTGTTCATTTCTATTCAAAAGACAAAATATTCTCCCAATGCTGGACAAAACTCTTTAAGCGGCAACTACTAATAGATCATCACATTGAAAATGACTCCACTTTGCGCTTTGATGAAGATATCATATATAATATCAGAGCATTCAAATATGCACAAACAACAGTCATCATAGATGAGCCACTATATGAATATACACTTCGAGGAAACTCACTGGCCCATGGTGAGTATTATTTAAAACACACCAATCAATATATTGACGACAGTCTCAAAAGAGTTCAAATAACACAGAAATCAGTAATTGATGAGAGCGACATTGTTAAAGAGTGGAGTAATGTACACATTCTGCTATACCATAACCAACTAATCGGAAGAGTGGCAACATTACCTGAGTTTCACTCCGATAATCGCATTAAAGGAATCCTCAAGTATATGAGGCAAAATAGGGGAACCCTCAACAAGTACTACAAACGGTGTGGATTGAGCAAAATTGGTTTTATATTGATTTCCTATCTGCCAAGTAAACTATATTTGATGTACCGCAAGTCAAAGAGTACATAAGAATCATTTGGTTTGGGGAAATTCAGAAAAAAAACAATTCCACAATGGCATAATATTCTCTGCTTTATATCTTTGTGCTGATTGCACCCCAGCCTTACCCATTTTCTTACGCAGTTGTTCGTCTTCAATCAACAGGCATATTCTATTTGCAAAGACCCCTATATTCCGATTCTCTACGAGAAAACCATCAATACCGTTTTTTATGATATCTGCTGGCCCATATGGACAATCAAATGCCACAACGGGAAGCCCACAACTCATCGCCTCTGCCAATACCAGGCCAAATGGTTCATATAGCGATGTCATCAACAACATCGATGAATTCAGATATCTGTCAAAAACATCTGACACTGCTGGGTGAATGTTGATATTGAGATTCCTTTCAGAAACGACTTTCTCATAATGCGGTTTTAGTTCACCATTACCATATACATCCAAAACCCAGTCTGGATGGCGTTTTTGAACAAGCGTCCATACCTCAATCATAGCACCGAAATTCTTTTGAAAGTCAAAGCGCCCTGCGAAAATGGCTCTTTTTTCAGTACAAAGGCTATACCGCCCGCTTTCATTGAGGTGTACCACATTAGGTATCACACAGACATTATTACAAACACGTTTCCAGTCTTCGGCATCCCCTTGAGTCAATGTGACTATTTTGTCCAGCCTCTTGAACTTCCTTCTATCCATATAAATGGAAAGCTGATGCAAGATTGTTGAATTCTCAAATTCCACATCTTTATACATTGCGTGAGATTCAAATATTACTGGTATTGAAGTATTCAGATCCAACACAGCACTTGCACATCCGTCGCGAATACACGATATCACATCAGGTTTTATTTCTTCTATAAATGATTTTAAACCTTTTCTATACTGTTTCTGTAATTCCCTGCTTTTCATCCAACGCTTTATTCCCCGGAATCGATATTGTTGATGAAACCTTATATGAAGGTCTTTAACTATTATACGTTCGTCAAGCGGGAATGGAATAGGATGTTCACCTTGGTCTGATGTAATAACATAGACTTTATATCCATATTCTCGGATAAGATAATTCAACTTGTCGCTGAGCACTCTCTCTATCCCTCCCCAAACGGCTAAAGCATCTGTTACATATAGGATTCTCATGTCTGCAATACTATTTTTCTGCAAAATTACAAAAAAAATGAGAAATAGCAATAATTTTCAGAAGAAATCAGTAACTTTGCACAAATTTAAAAATATAAATGGTACAAAATACAAAAAAAACTAACTTCTCCCAAATCGTCAGGTTCAAAACTACGGGATATGATTCTCAGATTGACTATATAAAGGGGATATGCATTCTTTTTGTTATTTGGACCCACTGTATGGATCGTAAAGAACTAGGAATTATACTTTTCCCATATTGGGGAGATACGGCAGTTCCAATTTTCCTCATCATTCAGGTTTTCCATTATTACAAAAAAGGCATTGACTTACGAATGCCCGATACAATTAAACTTTGGAAGCGGATAATACGTCCTTTCATCATTATGGTTGCCCTGATGTTTATATCACAATTCTTTATCTATTATGATATAACTGAAGGAGCATTTTCTCCTTCTTTATACTGGGATAAACGGGGTCCTGGCTCTTATTATATTTTCGTCTATTTGGAACTTGCCTTTATAATACCATTACTTTCACCTCTATTCAAAAAACATTCTAACAAATGCTTATTTGTAATATTCATCATCCTATCCCAAATAATAGAGTTCATCACAAGTATATCACATTGTCCGGACTTTATCTACCGCATATTGTTTATAAGATATATATTTCTTGTTTATATTGGTTATCTTTTGGCGACTAAAGGAATGTTTATTAACAAACTATCCATTTGTGCCATTATTATTAGCATTGTTTTTATCTATATCTTTAATTACACAAATATTAACTTGGAACCAGTTTTTTACACATCAATATGCAATTGGCGAATTTGCCATTGGATATGCTACATATACATCGCATACTTCTTCATTTGGTTATTAAAGCAAACATATGAAAAGATATACAGATTCACTATGATACGAACATTTATTGAGGATCTTGGCAAATACTCATTCGAGATTTTTCTCTTTCAGATTTTCTATTATGCAACCATAAATATATACGTAAACAAATTGTTATCATTGTTTACAAATTATTCTGTCCATCATTCTCTGTACATAACACTCTCTACAATTATCTGCATAATGCCCGTTGTGCTCTATAAGAAATATTTCTTTAATCGCAAAAACAATTGATACCAACACCAATCAGCGTGGCAGAAATCCATAGCATCTATTATCTAATTGGGAAGAAAAACCTATCAGAAATGCATAGAGACGGGTCCCGTCGGGTGTGAGATGACGACCATCATAAGTGATATAATGATTATTGGAAGTGAACACGGGGACAGTACTATCTGGTTGTAATGCAAGACCTAACAAATTGACATATTGTGCCTGCCACTCTTCACGAAGGAGACGATTGACAGCAAAATAATCAGGATTTATGGATGTTCTTTGAGCGAAATAGTCCTCCCGATGACGATTTATATAGAAGATGCCATTACTCGTGCCATGATTCTTGGTGCCTATACCCCATATCTCTGCCTGTGGTCTAAGATTCTGCCAGACCTCATCAGGTACTTGATGCTTCCACCCGAAGAAGTAGATGCGGTCACATTGACGAATACGGTTTAATGGGCAATCATTAAGACCAACATGATATGAAAGTTGGATGCTGTCCGAGATTGAGGATTCGAGCAGGATATTGGCAAAATCTCGAGCAAAACTGTTTCCTATAACCAGAATCTTTTTCTTTGTAGATTCTATAGCGAAGTTCTTATCGTAATCATAAATCCGATCCGTATAACGTTCAAAGACTTTGGGATCGACATCACCTTTGCGTATATCAAGTTCGGGAACATCTCTTACAACTCCACCTATGCTATAAATCCATAGAGAAAATGTACTAATTGCAATAAAAGACATAAGCAGACTACAGCGAGAGAGGATATTGGGTCGAATTCTCTTCTCTATTATATTAAAGGTGAAGAATGAAAGTGAAAGAGTGATTGCTATAATACTAAGCAAAACCGGAAAAGATATCTCGTCTGCATAGAAATAGCGATAGAATGCAAAGAGCGGCTGATGCCAGAGGAAGATGCTCAGACTCATACGGCCTAACGGTACAAATACCTTAGAGCGTTGAGCAATGGATGACAGTAGGGACTCTTGTATAAAATAAATAAGGTATAGTGCCGTGAACGATACGGTCAGAATGAGAATAAGTTCACGAGGCAGGAAACTTTCGCGAATCGTATTCGTACCGCCAACAAGATTATAGGGCGTTGCCCTCTCCCCTATCGTAAAGGCACCTAAGAAGATCATCAGCAATATGCCAAGAAAGGATGCGTAACTCAACAAAGATGACCCTCTAAATGTTTTAAGGGCAATTAAGCCGCCTATTGACAATTCAAAGAAACGATAGTGTATGAGATAGTATTTATTAGCAATGGTATCAATGGGACTCAGATAAAGCAGAAGTGACAGGACTGTCAAAACAATCAAAGCACTCTTCATCCGTTTTCGAAAAGCCATTATCAACAAAGGGAAGATGATATAGAACTGGAAGAGTACGCCCAAGAACCATGTATGCATCATAACTTTATGATAGATGGCAGCCCAATAGTTTTGAGTGGTAATAGACTGAAGGATATTGTTCGCAAGAACTGAGGATGCCACAACTTCCTCACTAAGGAACCGGAAGTCGAATGGCAACATATCCATATAGCCAATACATAGGGCAAAGGCACTCACCAATAAAACCAAAGGAAGAAGCCGGAATAGTTTCTTCTCCAGGAAATTAAAATATCGGAATTGTCCTGATGCTATGTCGTTCATTACCTTTGGCACAACAAGATAACCGTTAATCACAAGAAAGACATCCACGCCAAGATAGCCACTCTTGCACCAACCTGCATGATAGAGTACCACAGCAATAATTGCCAGTCCCTTCAGCAAATCCAAATCATAACGATAAACCTTTTCCACTACACAGATTCTTACAGATAAATAATCACAAAGAACGAGACTATCCATCCCAGAACACAGAACTGGATGAAATGATCCTTGACGAGAGATTTCGTCGGGCTACCGCTCAGACCGAAGACAATCATATTTTGCAGATATCGGAGCAGGCCGGCCAGAACCCAACCAGAGGTCAAATAGACATAACGGGTATCCATCCTGGCAATCACCTCCTCCGACATGGTGTACATAAAATAACATACTAATGTGATAGATGCCACAATGGCGGTTGCCTCATTGATGAATGTCTTGTTATAACCTGTGATCGAGACGCGTGGTTTCAGTCCGGTCTGCTCAAATAAACGGTAGTCATCGTTACGCTTCGTCAGAGCTAGGAACAATGTAACGAGGAACGTCATCATCACCAACCAGTGAGACACCCATATATCCACCACCACACCTCCTGTCAGCACTCGCATCACGAATCCGACGGCTATAATCGACACGTCCAGGATAGCGATTTGTTTGAGTTTTATGCAATAGGCGATGTTCATCAACCAGTATCCACCTATTATTATATATAAATAAGGTGTATTGATACTTTTGGTTAGAGGAATCAAAGCAAAAGCAGTCGTCAGACAAAGAATCATCATCACGTAACCGCCTATCACAGTGACTTTCCCTGATGCGATAGGACGTTTCGATTTCTTCGGATGTATCCTGTCTGCCTCGACATCCCTCAGATCGTTGAAACAATAGATGGAACTGGATACCATACAGAACGATGCGAACAGCACAAGCGTTGGAATAAGATACTCCATCTCCAGCAAGTGATTGCTGAAAAATATCGGTGCAAAGACAAAGACGTTTTTTAGCCATTGCAGCGGACGGAGTAATTGAATATAATGTATCATCTTTACAAGATTAATATATGCTAATCATACGAAAGGGAAATTAAGCCAATAAAAAACGGACATTGGGTCAATATACATCGGACTATCACCTATGCTAATTGGGAGAATTGCGTCCGCCACGTCACCAAGCGCCCTTCGCCACGTGAATGTTTGCCCATCGTCACATATTGGTTTGTCCTACGTCACGGGATTGGTTATAAATATCATATTTCTGTGTATATGACAGCTCTGCTTACCCTGGAGCGTTGCAGCCTCGGATGCTCACCATTGCACCAGTGATTCAGTTGCTTGCGGGCCGAATATTCCGTAAGGCCGCTGTATATAGCAAAGCTATATACGGTAGTATACCCTTTATTGTATTTGAGACTCTTCCGAAGAGCCTCCTCCAAATGTTGCTGATTAATCAGGATACGGCTGGACATGGCTTTGCGGACATACCGGAAACCATCTGTGCCAATCTCGATTTTCAGTTCTCTCTTGTATTTCTTCGAAAGTTTACAGTCGATACCTTCCAACTCTACGTCATTATGCTTGACTTCATCCGGATTGGTCAGCTTATCCACCAGATTACGCTTAAATCTCAGTTTGGGAGCAAACGTGCCTATCGGTGTCTCAATACGATAACCCTGAGCCATCGCTTTGGCAGACATTTCAATGAATGCTTCGAAAAGACGGGTCATGTCGCCTTTCCTAAACGAATACTTGTATGAATAGAAATCTTCAAGTTCCTGAAGTGTCCGCTTCATTCCACTCTTCGGCTTCACATAGAGAAGCTTCTCACCGTTTTCAGCCTTGTTGGGGCCGGGGTAGACCTCAAACGGCATTCCATCTTTCTTCCTTGGCATAGCTCTTTCTTTAAAACTTTCTGCAAAAGTACAAAAATAAAGTGACATTCTTGGATAATTCACTATAAAAAATTACTTTCGCAAAAAATAACCGAAACCAAAAGTAAAATTGCGAAGAATCCTATAGATGAAATAGATTGCTACAAAGATAACTACCTTGATCAATGGGCAAAGGAGATAATGTATAGACAAGGCCGGGTTGGAGGTGCCGAAAACGGCAAAGAAGGCGGTGTCGATGAAGGAGAAGAAGAAGACGTAATGAGCCAGATAGATGAAATAGGAAGAATCACATACAATAGCAGGGAGGCGTCTGTTAGTTGAAGCAAGAATTCTTGAGAATAAACAGAAGACGACTATGGCACATACAAGTCGGAAGCAGAGCATCAAGGAGGAAAAAACTGGCGTGCCGTAGGACAGCAACATGGAAATGGCGAACAATAAACTCAGCACATTGGCCTGAACCTCAACCCGTTTGAGCGATGCGACCAAGTCCATCTTGTGGATACTCAGGAAAGCACCGAAAGTAAAGAAATAAATGGCATAAGCTGAAAGACCAGGGATGAAGGCATAGATACCGGAAAGATAAAGAACGGTTAGCAATCCCATCAACCACAGGCCCAGTTTGCGTAGTATTATATATATAATAGGTGTAAGCAATGAGACAACCATCAAGTCACGTAGGAACCAAAGTGGCATATTGGCAGGAGCCGTCATCAGCTGTTCCTGGCCGAACCAGTCAATCTGTACACCTGCAGGTTTCCAATACACCCAGAACATGCTCCAACTGAACGTCTTCAGTTTGATCGCCATCAACAGATTCCAAATCAAATAGGGAATCAACAAAGTCTTTATCCTCCGCCATATCTTCGTCTTATAGACCTTGAAGTTCCATACATCGACATTGGCAAAAAACAAATAACCCGACATGATAAAAAATACTGGCATTGCCACTTTCACCAACGTCTGGCTTATCAACAGCTTCAAAAACTCATACGTACTCCAGTCCGACATCAGCAGCGAGAAGTCCTCCTCCACCCCGCCGTAGCTATGGGCAAAGGTGACGAGCACAATCATCGGGAAGCGAAGCTGCCGAAAGACCTCGTATTGGGAGATGCAATGACTTCTGTTCATTTCATTTGCAAAAATAGCAAAAAAAATGATAACAAGAAATAAGAAACAAAAAAAAATGCCGTCCTACAGCAAATTAATCACTATTCACTTTTCACTATTCACTTTTTTTCGTACTTTTGCAATATGAAAGAGCGAATCAACTGGATAGACTGGGCAAAGGCAATGGCTGTGTGCAGTGTGGTGTTTTGCCACCTGCCACAATCTCAGGAGTGGTTCTATTATCGGTATTTGCAAGCATCCACTATAACCATATTCTTCTTTATATCGGGTTATCTCAAGAAAGACAGAGGCAGCGACAAGGAGAATTGGAAGAAATACTGGCATGGACTCATACTACCTTATATTATATATAATGTAATAGTCTATCCTTACTGGCTTATCAGATACTATTTGCTCAATGGTGGAATGCCGGATCTTTTATCTGCACTTAAGCCCATAATAGGAGCTTTACTCTTCGAGCACGAAGGATCGTTTGCAGAACCACTTAACGGACCACTTTGGTATCTGCCAGCCATACTCTTCATGCATGTCACCATAGATTTCTGTCGCAAGACCAAGTATCCGCAAGTCATAATGATCGTCCTGAGCATTATATCGTTTATACTATATGCCGCCAACAAACAGTGGGAATTCATCCACTCAATGACACCTGTGGGGATATTCCGACGCCTACCTTATTATTATATAGGATATGTAATGGGAAGAAATGGATTATTCAAGGACATAAACTTCAAAAAAGACGTTATTGGATTTGCATGCCTTATTCCCATAAGTATGTTCTTTTTCTATTTGCATTTGCATGAAGAAAGGGCTTTGCCACATGTGACATTATTCTATCCATTCAACATCTGCTTCTTATTCGGATTCTTATTTGTCTGCAAGCTATTGTCAAATGTCTGGTCAGACATCATCACTAATATTTCTATTGGAACCTTGTTGATAATCGGACTGCATTTCCCTCTTATCGGTGCTTACAACTACATATTAAAGATCAGTTGTTATGAATGGTACGAGGCACTCCCAACAGCAATGTTAATGACGGCCATACTCTATCCTCTCATCATATACAGTAAGAATCATATACCAAGCCTTTTAGGCAAGTAACAATTATGAGAAATAATAATAAGCATATCAATTCTTATTTCCTGACGTTGTTTATGATGTCAGTCGTAAACTTACTTTTCGTCCATCACTATTTCCTACAAACCATAGGATTAGAGGTAGGATGCTTCAAATCGTCTATCGTAGATAATCTCATTGCATGTCTGTTGGATGCAACAGTCATCTTTCTATTTTCATGGTTTATCACATTCAGAAGACTGAGAATGAGCCTTACTATCACTTTTGTGTTTACACTAATATGGTCTTTTGTCAATGCATTCTACGCGAGGTTTTTCCATCAATATCTGAATTGGTCATCCATTGGACAAGCAGGGAATCTTTCTGACACATCAGTTATAAATAGTATGTTGGCCGAGTTCCATACCATCGACCTCTATTATCCCTTAATGGCTGTCTTGTTTATTTGGATATGTTTCCGTAGTAGAAAAGAAGACATAAAACACAAAAGTTTACGAACATTGATCATTACATGGATCCTTTTTGCTGCATTAGGCATCTTCGCTCATTCTCTTTATATTTTCCACCCACATTATGGAGTTGTCTACGCTCTTGAGAAGACGATGTTCACACCTAAGAAAATGGATTCCATGTGGCCAAACTGGACAGTCTTCCACAAAGGATTCTTCAGGAAAATGATTTTAGACCAGTTGACACGAGACAGCGAGATGAAACTCACTAAGGAACAAGAAGAGGAAATAGAAAAAGCCTATTCTAACCATAGCTTAAGAGTCACAAGACGCACAGCACCTGCCAATGTCAAGAATGTTATCTTCATTTTGGTGGAGTCATACCTCTCCGTCACATCCGACTTAGTCATTGAAGGAAAAGAGATTACCCCCAACATGAACAGACTCAAACACGACAGTACTGTCTACTTCAATAGTCACATGAGGCCCAATGTCTCTATTGGAGAATCTGCCGACGGACAGTTCATCTATATGGCAGGTCTCTTGCCATTGCATTCAGAGATAACTGTCAGCAAGGCTAAACGAGATACCATCATAGGGTTACCAGAACAGATGAAGAAAGTTTTTCCAGATCTTAAATCTTATACATTAATCCCCACGAACCCGTCATTATGGGAACAACAGCCCATGACCAAAGCATACGGATTCGACAATCTATATTCAATGATAGACTATCAGGCTGAGATAGATCACAATAATGATGGTTTTCTTACAGACGGTATGATTTTCAAATACGCATCGTATAAAGACAAATCCATTCAACAGCCGTTTTTCTCCTTGATATTGACCATGTCCATGCACCAGCCATACGATGCATTCGAAGAGCATGGCTTTGAAGTGACTGACAAGAATCTACCTCAGCGTTATAAGAACTATCTCAACAGTTGTCACTTCTTCGACATGCAGATAGGGAAATACCTTGAAGAGCTAAAAGAAAAGGGACTTTATGACAATAGTCTGATTGTCATCGTATCAGACCATGATGCACGCCCAAGATATCTGGATATGGAAGGAAAGATTTCCGATGACATACCCATCTACATCATCAATGGAGGCTTTAACCCTTCTGATGCATGGGATGGCGAATGTAACCAGTTGGATGTCTACACGACCATTCTTGACATCATGGGCGTTGACAGCAAATGGCGAGGTTTAGGCCATACCCTTCTGAATAAAGAATATCAGAACTCTGTCACTTCAGAAATACAAGGCATATCTGATAAGATTGTCTATAGCAATTATTTCAGTACAAAAGAGATAGAGTAAAAAGTGAAGAAGGGTGCAATCATCATCTCTTTGATAATCATCGCGGCCATAATCATATGGTTGCGGGCTCCCATTATAGGTAATGAATGGAGCAAACAGACTATCTATGTAGGATTACTTGACATATGGTATGGCTCATCTACGGATGATAAAGCCTATGCCATATGGATAGATGATGATAGCACCATCGGGGTCTTCAAAGTTAAGCAAATAGCTGATGAAGTTGGCATACACCCATATTTTGCAGTTATCGCAGATAAGATGGAACAAGTAGTGGCAGACTCCTTGGCAAGTTGGCAACGTCAAGGGGCTGGTATTGTCTTACATGGTTTACGCCATGAGCGGTGGTGGGACTGGGATGCATCACAAATAGAGAATGACATCCGAAAAAGTTACCAAAGACTTCAAGAACAGGGTTTTGACACAACCCAAATCATTAAAATTGTAATTCCACCCCATGGATGTAATAATAGAACTATCAGAAAAGTCATTGCTCAAGAAGGTTGTCAGATGATTTCGGGAGCGACTCTGGTGAATCCTGACAGACATGTTTTTCAATTTGGTCGTATCGGTATCGGACCTGACACAAACTTAGGCGCCATGCGAGAAATGCTTCAAAAAGCATACGATAGGAAGGCATTTATCATCTTCGGTACCCATTCATCCATCCCAGAAATCTTTTCTACAGAAAAGACGCGGGAAGTCTTAACAATGGCCAAAGAAATGGGATTCTGTTTTGAGCCTTATGAATAGAAAGACCATCGGTCAACCTTCGAGATGAGGTTGTCAATCCTCAAGAAGGTAAAGAGTTTCTTTCTGATGCTTTCGATAAAGGCAGCGACTAAGAAAATCATGCAACACAAGCCTACGACAATGAAGGGATATGTCCACTGATCACAGACAGAAGTCAATGAGACTGTATCCCATAACCAGCCTCGCATCATCAGATGGTCGTGAATCAGGTAAACGCCAAACGTATAAGGTGCCAATCTGACCAAGATTTTCCAGATTCCAAACTCTGCCATCTGCATTTGCCGAATAATGATAAAGACGATTACAGAAAGGACAAATGGAAGGCCATTATAATTAAACCAAAACAGATGTACCGAGTCATTCTGATAGCCAAAGAAGATTTCGCAACCCATTGTCAACAGCGTGACAAGCAAAGCTGCCGTCATCAACCATGCCATTGGAATCCTCTTCAGATAATGCTTAATGAAGCCCGCAACCAGGAACAGATAAGCAAAAGACCACACAGAATTACCATGAGCCACATGGAAACGCTTCGCCAAAGGGATGTCTGGTATGAGGGCCAGACAGATAAAAGCGCCACCAATCAAAAGCCAAAGGTATTGTTTATATGACAACTGCTTGACCAGTATGGCCAGGAATGGCGAGAGAATCAAAAGTCCAATATACTGTGTCACAAACCAATAGGCATCTGTACTGATCGGGAAGAAACTCTTGCCCAATGCAACGATACTGAATGGTACCAACTGCATAGACATGAACAATAGCGTGATGGCTATTGAATAGAAACAGGCATACGTCCATGTCCTTACCATCCGACTCATCTTAAAATTCAGATCCACAAGGAAATAACCAGAAACCATCACGTAAAGGTTTACCGCAATACTACTAAAGACCAACAAGAAATCAGAGAACACAAGATTGGATAGTGTGGTAGGATTACTGAGACTAAAGCCATACCCATCACCAACGCCATGCGTCAGACAATGATATACAACTATGAAAAACATAGCGACGGTTCTCATTACCTCAAAATTGGGTTCTCTTCTCATTACTTATGTCTATTTTGATGCAAAAGTAGAAAAAAAAAGTAAGAATACAAAAGATTTCATGAGATTTTCGTAACTTTGCATCCATGAAAGTAAAAATACTATTCACCATCTTGGTTGTCATGGCATTTGTAGCATGCCATGATGCTGACGAGCATAAGACTGTTATTTGCATACCCGTCTATGGACAAAGTTTGGCGATTGGGGTGGATGCCATCCGTATCACGGACTTTGATTCGTTGGCGGATTATGCTGACGGACGTATTGTCACGGAAAATATGGATCATCACTTCGGCTACTTTGACATCAGCCCCTTCAAACAATTTGTCAAGAGAATCACTCATTATCAGAAACGGTCTTATGAACTGACTGTTTATGGTATGGCTGAAGTACTTGCTGATAACACGGGGAAAGATACTTTGATTTGCATTTTTCCAGATGGACAAGATGGTACCGTTATTGCGGATCTGGGTAAGGGGAGTATAACCTATAACAAATTCCTTCATGATATTAAAACCGCCTATCAGTCGGCCCAAAAACGCGGATGGGATTTTGTGATGCCTGCATTTTGCTGGATGCAGGGAGAGACGGATGTAACCAGTTATCCAGGAACCAATTATCGTGAACTCCTTCTCCAGTTTGTCAAAGACATTAATCAAGATGTCAAACAGATAATAGGACAACAGCAGGACATAGAAGTGATATGCTACCAATCCAATCCTGTCACCAGAGCCAAGGACTTTAATCCGTTAGCATACGATTGTCCTGAGACCATTGTTCCAGAATCTCAGTTAGAGTTAGTGCGTGACCATCCCATATTCCATGCCAGTGGTCCCATGTATCCATACGACTTCGTCAATGAAATCATCCATATTGATGGAACAAGCCAAAAGAGGCATGGTGTATTGGTGGCACTTGCTGCTTTAGACATACTTAAACAACAAAAGCATCAGCGCGGACTGCTTCCTGTAAAAGCAGTATGCCACGACAAAGAGGTGATTATCGACTTTAACATTCCATGTCCACCATTAACTATTGATACTATTCAAGTCACCAATCCCGGCCATTATGGATTTAGTGTCATCACTCCTGATAACCGGAATATCGTGGAGGATGTCATCCTACAAGAAGATTGTGTACATCTTTTGTGTAGTGAATCTCCCAAGGATTGTCGCGTACGTTATGCCATCAATGGAGACAAAATGGTAAGTGGCCGTTTGCACGGACCACGAGGAAACCTGCGTGACTCTCAGGGTGATTCTATCACAAAAACCATTCGAGGTAAGGCATATCCTATACATAATTGGTGTTATCAATTTGACATGCCTATTGAATCTGATATAGGTCAGAAAGAATAAAAAGAATCGCAAAATTTGGAGATTTCGTAGATTATTTGTATTTTTGCAGAAAAATTAACAACGATGGTCGTCAATTCACTCACATTCCTATGGTTCTTCCTGTTCGTCATGGTAGTTTACTACCTATGCCAGACGAAGAAGGAAGTACAGAATGTGTTCCTATTAGGATGCTCTTATTGGTTCTACTCACAGGTCAATATCAAGATGACAATTCTGCTCGTCATCCTAACCTTAGTCTTTTGGTTATTAGGCAAGGGTATCTATCATTTTATGGAAAAAGAAGACGAGCGAAAGGCAGGATTGTTGACAAGTCTCGGTGTGACCATCGGCATCGGTGCACTATTTTACTTCAAATACCTGAACTTCTTTGCTGAGTCCGTTGCCTCATTCGCATCTCTCTTAGGAATCCACATGAGTTGGACGGCACTCCATCTGGTAGTCCCTATCGGTCTGAGTTTCTTTACGTTCAAGTTGATGAGTTATGTGCTCGATATCCACCATGGGAAGATTCTTCCAGACAACGGATCTAACGGATTATACGGATTGATTTGCTTTGCGAACTATATTGCCTTCTTCCCCACGATACTGTCTGGCCCGATTGACCGTCCCAAGCCATTTTTGACTCAAACGAACATAGCACGAACATTCAATCCAGACCAACTGATGACAGGATTCCGTCGGGTATTATGGGGTATGTTCTTGAAAATGTGTATCGCCGACCGTCTCGATATCTATGTCAGTGCCGTTTGGAACAACTATGAGCATCATTCTGCCATCTCGATTCTCTTTGCTTCCCTACTCTATCCGTTGCAGATGTATGCCGACTTTGGCGGTTACAGTGAGATGGCCATCGGTGTGGCGTTGATGTTAGGATTTAAGGTGGCAGAGAACTTTAAGCGTCCCTTCTTCGTACTCGACATCGCTGGTTACTGGAGCCGGTGGCACATGACGTTGACCAGTTGGTTGACAGACTATGTGTTCCTGCCACTGAACATCAAGTTCCGGGACTGGGGTGTCTATGGTACCATTACAGCCATCATGCTGAACATGATGTTTATTGGCATGTGGCATGGTGCCAACTGGACTTTCTTCCTCTTCGGCATTTACCATGGACTATGGTATATTCCTTTAATGGTAGGAGGCGGTTTCTTTAAGAAACGAAAAATCAAGGTCAATTCCCATGGATGGCCCAAACAGCAATACGTATGGAAGATGATCGGTATCTATTTGGTAGTCACCTTCGGTCTGATGCTCTTCCATTCCGCTACCATCGGCGAGTTCTGGCATATCTGTGGGCGCATAGCCACCCACTGGCAAGGAGGACTGTTTACTGACCTATCAGCCATGGCCAACGGAGCCATCTGTCTCATCGTCCTTATCTACGTCGACATCCAAGAGGAATGGTTCCCCAAATATCAGTTGCCTTTACCACAAAAGATCAACCGCTGGCGCTGGGAACTGACCGTCGCCGTGGAGATTGTTGCCATCCTGCTCTTCGGAGTCTTCGATAATAACCAGTTCATCTATTTCCAGTTCTAAGCCACAGAATACACAGATTATGAAGATGAAGAAGTTATTAATCCATATCGTCATTATCGCAGGTCTGTTCTTTGTCATCGACAGAACTGTAGGAATGATACTGAGACAACTATATAGTCAGTCGAATACCACGAGTGAGTATAAGATTGGTTACTCCAACACCGAGACCACCGACGACATGCTCTTTTTTGGCAGTTCCAGATGCCTGCACCATTTTGTGCCATCGGTCTTTGAAGAGGCCTACGGCATGACCTGTTTTAATGCAGCCGACTGGGGCATCAAGAACATTTACTACCACTATGGTTTGTTAGGAAATATTCTTTCCCGTTATACGCCGAAAGTTATTGTCTTTGAAATACATCCATGCGATTATCTTGACACGCCCTACTCTGGTATAGAACGGGCAGGATCCCTGGCACCTTTCTGCGGGATGAGCGAAGAATGTGATGAGATGCTGAAAATCTCCGGCAATTACTGGCCCTATAAACTCTCAACAGTCTATCGGTATACGGGTAGTCTGCCTGCCTTGCTATTTGGTCGTTGGGGCGCTATGGACAGGAGTTTAAAGGGGTGGAAACCGCTCGACGGGCAAATGGAAACCACAGGTCTTGTTGCGGAAGAGTTCCCTTTCCCTATTCATCAGGAGAAACTCAAGTTATTAGAGCGATTTATCCAAGACTGTCAGACCAAAGGCATCCGACTGAGTTTCATCGTATCGCCGATGTATATCTGTACCAAACAAGATGTGTATAAAGTACCCCGTGATCTGGCCAAGAGATACAACATTCCCTTCTTTGACTATTTCCGTGACCCGCAGTTTATGGGACATGCCGAATTGTTCTATGACTATGGACACCTGAACAGGGAAGGTGCCGTCATCTTCTCTAAAAAAGTATGTAACGATCTGAAGCCACAGATTACACAGATTAACATAGAAAATTAAAAGATTAAGATTGTGAAGCATTTTCGTAAAATTCTGATAGCATTGGGTATCTTAATTATGGGTTTTGCCGTATATATTGTTGCAGTCATTACCCATTACCATTGCACACTCGAGGGACACAAGACCGTCATCTGCATTCCCGTATATGGGCAAAGTCTGGCTTTAGGAGAAGAGGCCGCCAGAATAACTGATTTTGATTCACTGAGAATCAATTACGATGGGCGAATTGTAAATGAACATCTTAATTATCAGTTTGGAGGATACGCTGAGCAAAGATGGAGACGTACTATCAAAAGATTATTCGGTATTCACAAAAGATCCTTTGAACTATCCATATACAGAATGGCAGAAGAATTAGCCACCCAACTTGGAAATGACACCATCATCTGCATTTTCCCTGGAGGCATGGGAGAATCTCCTATTCGGAATTTAACTAAGAGGGCGACACTATATCCAAGATTTATATATGATATCAACGAGGCATACATGCAAGCAAAAAAAAGAGGTTGGGAGTTTTGTGTACCAGCCATTTGCTGGATGCAAGGAGAGTCGGACATCAGGGAATATACAAAAGAAGACTACAAAGAAACCCTCAAACAGCTACATGCCGACCTGAACAAGGCTGTAAAAGTCATAACTCATCAGAAGATGGACGTTCACTTTGTCTGTTATCAATCAAATGCAGTCTCAATTGCTGATAGATTCAATTTTTTAGACTATAATTGCATTGAGATGAAGCCTTCTCAAGCCATCGTTGACTTTATTAACGAAGATTCCCTATTTGATGCAAGCGGGCCAACATATCCATATAATTTTATGCGTGAATATCTTCATATTGATGCAATCGGACAACAACATATCGGATATCTCGATGCGATAACGGTAATGAACATCATCAAAGGAAAAGGAAAAACTTACGGTCTGATACCGCAGTCACTATCTGTTGAAGGCAATGATGTTATTGTTAATTTCCGCGTCCCTTGTCCACCCCTTGTCATAGATACCGTCAATGTAAAATATACAGACCATTATGGCTTCAGCGTAATAAACTGTGTTGGAGAAAACATTATTTCAGATGTTTCACTTGAAGGAGATCATGTGAGGCTTATTTGTAATAATTCGCCCATTAATTGCAAAGTACGATATGCCGTAAATGGCGATAAGTTGAAAAGTGGTCGTCTACACGGACCTCGAGGAAATCTGAGAGACTCTCAAGGCGAAACAGCAAAGATGACTGTCCAAGGCACTACTTACCCCGTACATAACTGGGCATACCAGTTTGACTTGCTATGCAAATAATGAACATGGAACTGGCCAAAAGAATTGAATATATCGATGCTTTGAGAGGATTTGCGATGATACTTGTGATATATTTCCATATACCAAGTTATTGTCTGGGGAATGCATACATAGGATTCAACGATATTCTTGAATGGGTAAGAATGCCTCTATTCTTTTTTATCAGCGGCTTTGTTTTCTATAAAGCAGACCGAATATGGGACTCAAAGACCATTGTCACAATCCTGAAGAAGAAATTCATGATACAGATTATACCAATGGCTGTCTTCATGACTCTTTTCTTAATTCTGTTTGACTATATGGAACCGGCATCTTTCGGTAGCGACAAAAAAGGATATTGGTATACATTTGTGTTATTTGAATACTTTTTTTTATATATCGTAGCCGAGGCAATCTTTAATAAAGACAAAACCACCAAGGGAGAGTTTTTCGTTTTCCTATCAGTTTTATTAATATCCCTTTCATCCTTCTACTATGCCAAATACTACACAAGGTACTCCGATGAATTAGGTCATTGGAAGACCTTCTTAGGAATCCTAAGCTATGTTAAGTTCAGGCACATGATTTTCTTCTGGTTTGGTACAATCGTCAGAAGGTATTTTACAAGATTCATAGTAATAACAAACAATTATTATGTCATAGCAACCATCGGGTGTCTCTTTATCACCATGATCATATTCCCTTCTGTATATCATACCACAGGATTTGAATATCCTGCTTATACGATATCAGGCATTGCAAGTACAATACTTGTATTGACCTTCTTCAGGAAAAACGAACAATTATTTACCAAAGACAAATGGTTGGGGAAAAAACTTCAATTCATTGGAAGGCGAACACTCGACATTTATCTACTACACTATTTCTTCCTGCCTTATCATTGTTTACAAGACTTCGGAGCATGGCTCATACACTATGACAACAAGGCTTTGGAAGTCATAGTCATCCTACTATTATCACTCTGTATAATTGTTGTAAGCCTGATGGCAAGCAATATTATCCGTCTCGATCCTATTATGGCCCACTATCTCTTTGGCATGAAAAGAGAAAAAAAATGATTCAGAATTTGGTAGTTACAAAATTAATTCGTACTTTTGCCCAAAAGAAAGCGAAACATGGCTAATAACATTAAATTTAGCGTAACAATACCAGCCTTCAAGGACAAGTATCTCAAGGAAACGATTGATAGTGTACTGGCACAGACCTACCCTAACTATGAGGTAGTCATTGTAAACGATGCCTCACCATACAACCTCGACTGCATCGTCAACCAGTATAACGACCTTCGCATCCGTTATTTTAAGAATGAAAAAAACTGCGGAGCAAAAGATGTCGTTGACAACTGGAACATCTGTCTCAGTCATGCCATAGGAGAATTTGTGATGTGTATCGGTGATGACGATAAGCTGACACCAAGATGCCTGCAAGACTTCGCTGATTTGATCGAAAAATATCCTGACTTAGATTTGTATCATGCACGTAGTTCAATTATTGACGATGATTCCAACTATGTCTGTACTTTAGAAAAAAGGCCCGAGTGGGAATCTGTGTATTCACTGATGTACAATCCCCGTAACACCCATCTTGGAGACTGGCTCTTCAGGACGGAAGTGCTAAGGAAAAACGGCGGTTTCTACAAACTGCCATACGGTTGGCAAAGCGACGACATCACAGCATTTATTGCTGCTGCGAGTCATGGAGTTGCGAATACACAAGAGGTTGGGTTTCAATATCGTGGCAATGGCCTATCCATCAGCCATGATCTTACCTGCATAGCAGACAAGATTGAAGCAGTCCGTTTCGCAATAAAGTGGCGACTTAACTTTATATCCAAACAGCATCCAGATAACGAAGAAGACAAACGGTACATAGAACTTATTAAACAGAGTGCTATAGCGAGTGGTAATCAAGAGATTGACGATATGGTGGAATTTGATATCCGCAAGCACTTTTGGACTCGCAGTTGGTTTTGGCTCTGGCATCGTCAGAAACATGGCATTTCTTTCCTTCGGTATATGTGTTGTATCATAAAAAACATCAAATATAAGTTCTAATATTATCTCATTTACTATTTCTAAATTAATAACAAAATGGAGAAAAAAAAAGTACTAAATGTAGGATATGGAAAAAACGCCCTTGTTGCAGAATACTATAAAGGCAACATGTCTAGTCGCCATTTCTATGGAAGCATTGAATTAGAGAAAAGTGGCAAATATGATATAAAGAACATCTCTCTAGATAGCAGACAAAATTTAAAGGGATCTATTCATAATAATTTCATGATGCTTAAAGAATCTGATATTATTTTCATTCCATATCTATTTGTAACACCATTTTTCTTTCTATCAATATTGAGACACTTAAAGTTAAGCAAAAAGAGAATTATTGCCATTAGCCATGCTACCTTGAAACAAGGAAATGGAGCAATAAGCAGAATCATATACAAAATGATTTATAGCACATTGGATGTTGTGTTTTTCCATTCTCAAAAGAATCTGGAAGAAAGTATAAATAATAAATCTATTAAGTCTTCACAAGCACGTTTCTTATATTGGGGCGATGATTTGGATTATATTGATAAAACCTATCCCAGCCCCACAATGGGAGATTTTTTCATTTCCACAGGTCGTGAACAGCGAGACTACCAATCTCTTATTGATGCATTCAATAACAATAACATCCCGTTAGAGATATATACAAATCGAATTAACTATGAAAATCACTATGACTTTTTAGATGAAAATATTGGTAAATATAATAATATCAAGATAGAATTCGTTGAACGTACAAATGAATCAACGGTCAAACTTGCCAAACGAACATCTGAATGTTTATGTGTGGTTGTCCCACTCAATAAGGATCATGTAAATTATTGTCTTGGTCTCACTTCTATTGTAGAAGCTATGGCGATGAGAAAACCTATTGTCAGTACATACAACCCCTATTCGCCTATTGATATCGAAAAAGAAGGCATCGGTCTTATTGTTGATGAAAAAAGAACATGGAAAGATGCAATTCAATATATTTATACTCACAAAGAAGAAGCCAAAGAGATGGGGGAGAAAGGCCGAGTGCTCGTCGAGAAGTTGTTTAATATAAAAAAATGTACAGAACAAGTAGAAGAAGCTATCAACGAATAATTAAAAAAACAGAATTATGTATTAACATCTAATGCAAAACTATTATGAGAATAAAAGAATTCTTATATTTAGCCATATTTGTAAATCCATCTAGTTGGCTGTTACAACTATTACGTTACTTTTTTGTTGGCGGGTTTGCTTTTATCATAGACTATTCATTACTTTATTTTTTTACAGAATATATTGGAATACATTATCTATTATCAGCATCAATTTCTTTCATAGTAGGACTAATTGTAAACTACTTGTTGAGTGTCAAATGGGTATTCACAATTTCAAAATATGATAACAAAGCCATTGAATTTATCATCTTTGGAATAATTGGCATTATTGGATTGGGGCTCAATGCTTTATTACTATGGATTGCGACAGATCTATTGCATATATACTATATGGTTTCCAAAATAATTGTTGCAGGTATTATTATGCTTTGGAATTTTATTTGCAGGAAACTAATCCTATTCAGTAAACATATTGACTAAAAATATTAATTATGGGGAAAAAAGCTATTATTATTGGTGCTGGTCCAGCTGGTCTGACTGCAGCCTATGAGTTCATTGAAAAGACGGATATCCATCCTATTGTGATTGAGCAACACAATACCGTTGGAGGCATCTCTCGTACGATAGTTTACAAAGGCAACAGAATGGATATTGGAGGACATCGTTTCTTTAGTAAGAATAAAGAAGTCACAGACTTTTGGAACCGCATTATGCCTTTACAGGGAGCACCATCAAAAGATGACATTCTTTTAAATCGTAGTATTGAATTAAATCCAAATGGACCAGACCCAGAAAAAGAGGACCGTGTTATGCTATCTAGGAATAGAGTATCACGTATTTTCTACTTAAAGAAATTTTTCGATTATCCTATCAGTGTTAAATGGCAAACCTTTGCCAACTTAGGAATTAAGAACACAATAATTGCTGGTATAGGCTTCATCTACTCTTGTATTTTTCCCAAAAAGGAGGATTCGCTGGAAAATTTCTATATTAACCGTTTCGGCAGGCCATTATATGAAATGTTTTTTGAAAACTATACAGAAAAAGTATGGGGTATTCATCCTTCAATGTTGAGTGCAGACTGGGGAGCGCAACGTGTAAAAGGCTTATCAATATATGAATTGATTAAAGATGTACTAAGTAAAAAAATAAGACCTAAAGATTCAAGGCATATCGAAACTTCACTAATAGAATCTTTTATATACCCCAAATACGGCCCAGGTCAACTTTGGGAGACTGTCGCAAAGGATATCGAAAAACGGGGAGGAGAAGTTCGGTTAGAACAAACAATATCAGGTATCCATATTATTGACAATAAAGTTGACTATGTAGATATTACACATAAAGATGGAACTGTCAGTCAGGAATCATGCGACTATCTCATATCATCTATGCCCATCAAGGAACTTATACCTGCCATAAAAGGCATTGAGATTCCTAATGAAATCATGAAAATCGCAACCTCACTTGTATATAGAGATTTTATCACTGTTGGTTTGTTGGTCAAAAAGTTAAATCTTACAAACAAATCCATAATAAAAACATACAAGAACCGTATCCCAGACACATGGATTTATATACAAGAAAGGGAAGTGAAAATTGGAAGACTACAGATATTCAACAATTGGTCCCCTTATCTTGTTAACGATTATGAAAACAACATTTGGATAGGTTTAGAGTATTTTGCTTCTGAGGGTGATGTTTTATGGAATATGGAAAAAGACGACTTTATAAAAATGGCCATTAAGGAACTAATAGAAATCGATATAATTAAAGACTATACGGATGTCATTGATTCAACTCAAGTCAAAGTTAAAAAAGCATATCCATCATACATTGGATCATATTATAGTCTCAACAAAGTTGTTAATTTTATAAACGACATTGGAAATCTTTACTGCGTTGGCAGGAATGGGCAACATCGATACAACAACATGGATCATTCCATGTTGACATCTATGGAGGTTGTAAAATCAATTATGGCAAACAAGAAAGATAAAACTGCCATATGGAGTGTTAATACAGAAGAGGATTATCATGAGTCAAAATAACAAACTATCTAAATACTTATTCCATATCGGAGTAACAGTACTTTTCCTATGGATATGGTATTTGTGCTTCCCTTTCTTGCCAGGTCCCGATCCCTATGGGGCATCAACAAACCAATGGGGAATTAGTGTTTTTTTTCTATTTAGTTCGATATATGCACCTTTGGAATGGATGATGCAGTCCGACATTGGCTCAAGACTAAGTGATTTATGCTATTCGATCATGGATCCTCAATTAATTGTTAATGGATCACGTACTTTCGTATATCATCTTGGTGCATGTATTGTTACCCTATTTCATTCTTTTCTATTTTATTATAGTATTCTCTCTATCATTAATACAATCCAATCATCATATAGAAATAACAAATTATCTATTATATTCATTATACTATTATTACCAGTTGTAAGTTTTCTGATTTTTGTCAAAAATACAGATTTATTTTTCTGTAGCTGCTCTTTATTCATTATTAGTTTAGCATTCAAGTATTATACAAACAAAAAATTATTTAATACAAGTACGTTTATATTACTTCTCATTTTTTTATCTTTTACCATAGGCTTTCGCAGAAACGCTGTTATTCTCATGCCGATTTTCATATACATGTTTCTAAAACTATATAATAAAACGAAATCTATCCAACCCAGGAAAAGTTATGCACTATCAATTCTCATATCTGTTTTCTTAGCATTACCTTTTTCATCTCCACTATTAATGCCTATATTTAATATTAGTAACTCTCATGGTGAAGAAGTATTTATGTCAAGTGATTATGCATGTATGCGTTTACTTGAGAAAAAAAATATTAATTTAGATAGTATTAATGGTTTTAAACAAGATGACAAATATCTTTTTATGCAATATTACGAGCGTTTTGGCTTTAGTGAAAACATGAAAAAGGTATGGCTAAATGAGATAAAAAATACTCCCTCTCTTTTCTTTAAGGTTAGGGTTATCAACTATATACAATTCCTCTCTCTTGGATGCCTTCCTGATTTTGTTATTGATCATCTTCATGCGAATTATCCATATGTTTATTTTCCGAATTCAAATGATTTCTGCACAATAGTTGACTTTATAAATAATCCAAGACAACGTTTTGAAGGTTCTAAGCATATTCATCCTCTAAGCGACTTTGGGAATCAACTTGCGCTTTTCAAAAGAAGCCTATTTAATTATGATTTATACTATAACTGGTCTATCATTGCTACTACAATTCAAATATTTTATATTCTTTCTCTCATATGCATGTCATACCATATAACCTTTTATCTTATTAAACGAAGAAAAATTACCAGCATGCAAAAATGGATTCTATGGTGTGGTTTGTTAGAAATTGGCCACTTAATGTCTTTTCTCGTGTTTACACCAACACCAGATTTCAGATATCATTTTTTCTCAATCACAATGGCATTCTTTGTTATAAGTTTAAGTATATGTTACTTTTCCAATTTGCCAAGCCATATTCCTTCCAAAGAAACCTAATCTATTACCACAATTGATTTAATCTGAGCCCTAATGTAGGGACTGTCGCAAATATCAAGAATCTTTATAACTATCTGTTTCTCAATGTGATATATTTTTATGGAACTATATACCTGTTGGCAATAAACACCAATAGTGTATAATCAATCGAGTAGGAGGAAAACTACTTCATTTTCCTCCTGCTCGATTAGTATATTTATTCATAAATAAGGGTTATTGGTAAGCATTCGACAATCCCAAATTATATCTCTCCATCGGTATCAAGTAGACAAAGCTCTGGTGAGATCGACGGTTGTTGTAATACTCGATGTAATCCCTAACACCCAGTCTCAGTCGAGGCACATCGTCCTTAGGGTTGATGTAGACAAAGACCAAATACTCATCAAAAACTTAGCGGAATGAATCAAACAAACCTGTCCATTTTTTCATTACCTCATCTTGACTATAACGTTTAACATTCTTTTTAGCAGCTGCACCCATCTTCTTGCGAAGCACGGGGTCTTTAATGAGTCTACAAATATTGTCAGCTAAATCATCTGAGTTCAGATAATCAACCAAGATGCCATCCTCACCATTATGAATGATATTTCTAGGACCATAAGGGCAGTCAAAAGAAACGAAAGGAACGCCACAAGCCATTCCTTCTAAAATGACCAAGGAGAAGCCCTCATATCTGGAACTCAAAACACATACTGAACTTTCAAGATACTTCTCCATAATATGTTCTGTCGGCTCATGAAGAATCATAGAACCATCAAGATGGTGTTCTTGTATCCAACGAACAACATCATTATATAACTCACCTGAGCCATAAACGTGCAACGTCCAGTCTGGATATCGCTGATGTACCTTCTCCCAAGCAGGTATCAGATAATCGTATCCTTTGGCATCATTATACCTACCCACCATGATTGCCTGCTTGTTCTCCAATTCTGCAGATTCGGTTGGATAAAACGATAACGCATTAGGAATAACAAACGTATTAGTAACGTCCTTCCAATCCTCAGCATCTTGAGGAGTCAACACTACTAATGCCTTTAACTTTGAAGCAAGTGAAATATGCCTCCACCTGAAATATCTTGCCATCCACTTATAGAGACCACCTCGCTGTTCCATCAAATGGAAATTTCTTAAATGATATTGGGTGGTATGAGTCTCTCCTATTTTAATACTTGTATCTTTCAAGCTTATCAGTATGCTGAGATCTCTTCCTAAAGTAGTAATAACAACATCTGGTTTCTCATCCATAATGAATTGCTTCAGTTTCTTTCTATATGATCTCATCAATTGATAATAAATCAATGCTCGTACAGGCAATATATGACCGTATTCTTTATCAAAATCCACTCCAAGATCAATATGCCGTGTATGTTCTGATAAAGGGAAGGTTATTGGTTTATTAGCCTGCGACTCTGTCACAATAGTCACATCATAGCCATGATCTGCCAACCAATTGGCCTTTTGAATCAAAACACGATCCGCACCACCAACTGTGGCCAATGCAGTATATATATAAAAAATCTTCATCCAATTTAGATTGACCCGTCATATTTTTGTGCAAAGATACGAAAAATATACAAAATCTTCATCATTTTGCTATGCAAATTTTGCATTTTATATTTTTTTTTTTAATTTTGCACACAGAATGATATTATTTCTATAGCTATTTATTATGGCAAAAAAAATCGTCTACGTGATTGGTGGGTTATATGCCCCAACGGGAATGGTTGTCATATTAAGCCAGAAAATTAATTATCTGGCTGAACATACAGATTATGATTTGTATATGATATTAACTGAAAGCCCGGAAAAGCCTTGGTGTTTTAAGATGAATCCCAAAATAAAGTGGGTAAACTTTAACATCAATTTTGACGAACTGGATACCATGCCTATCTATATGAAAGTTTTTTTCTATTTCATCAAACAACGAAAATACAAAAAAGCTTTTAAGGAGTATCTTATGATGATACACCCAGACATTACAGTATCTGCATTAAGACGGGAGATTAATTTTATCAATGACATCAAAGATGGAAGTAAGAAAATCGGTGAAATACATTTCAGCAAGAGATTCTATAGGTATTTTAATCTTCGTTTTTTTCCTAAGAGCATCAATTCTTTTATAACATATCTTTGGTCTAAGGAATTAATTAAGAACATCAAGAAATTAGACAAGTTTGTTGTGTTAACTAAAAATGACTATGAACAATGGCCAGAAATATACAATAAAACTGTCATACCAAATTTCATATCTAATTTTCCCAACCATTATTCACTACTTAAAAACAAAAAAGTAATTGCAGTTGGAAGATATAGCTGGGAAAAAGGTTTTGATCTTCTTATTGAAGCATGGGAAAGCGTTGCATTAAAATACCCAGAGTGGACTCTTCATATTTACGGATTAGGAGACAAAGAATTCTACCAGAAATTAGCGAGAGAAAAAGGAATTGAAGACAAAGTAACGTGTCATTCTTTTGCAGAGGATATATATGAGAGATACAGGGATTGTTCTATCTTTGTTCTCAGTTCCCGCCATGAAGGTTTCGGGTTAGTATTAGCAGAAGCTATGGCGACTGGATTGCCATCCGTAGCATTTAATTGTCCAGAAGGCCCATCGGATATAGTAACAGATGGAGTTGATGGTATCTTGGTTGAAAATGGTAACACTCAAAAATTAGCTGAAGGTTTGATGTATCTCATCAGTCATGAAAAGGAAAGGGAATTGTATGGAAAAAATGCTCGTGAAAATATGAAGAGATACAATAAAGATATTATTATGCAAGAATGGATAAACCTATTTGAGACAATTTAGATGGATACGATAGTAATATTGGATTACAACAAAGAATGTATAACATGCATTATAACGTTACCATAGGGATACCAGTTTACCAGGTTGAAAAATTCATTATCAGGACGATGGAATCTGCCTTGGCGCAATCCTATTCTAATATTGAATATCTCATTATTGATGACGGGAGTAAAGACAATTCTTTAGAGAAAATCCGCCAATTACAATGCACTCATCAGAGAGGATGTCATATTCGAATCATATCCTATCCTGACAACCAAGGAGTGGCTAAAGCAAGAAACGAAATCATCAGTGAAGCTAAAGGAGAATACTTGTACTTTATGGATTCTGATGACATCATCGCTCCATATACTATCGAATTACTAATGAGCCACATCAAGAAATACGATGCAGAAATAGTGTTTGGGTCATATGAAAAAACGGAGTTGAACGGAGAAAAAAGTATCTACCAATATCCTGATGCTATATATCAGAATAATGTGGATTTTGCATGTTTTGCCTACCGAAAATATTTTGGCATTCAGGCTTCTGCCTGCAATTATTTGGTCAAAACTTCACTTTTAAGAGACCATCAGCTAAAATTCTGTAATTCAAAATTTTGGGAAGATACCATTTTCACTCTTGATTTGGTCACCTATATAGAAAAGGCAGTAACTCTATCTGCGATTACATATTCATATCTTTGCCGCAAGGGATCTCTTTCCGATGTTCGTCCTAAAGACATTATCAGCAAGAATGAGATTATTCAATATTTCATAACAGTCGAGGAGCTCAAAAAAAGAAAGAGTGATTTAACTAACAGGCCTTACTATCCTAACAGATGCTTTATTGCCATCATGTCTGACATCTATATTATCTGTAACATATTAAAAAGGTGGAAATATATTACCCCCTCTTTCTTATACAAAGAATTAAAGACTTATCTGAAACACCCTTCAACATTTTCGGAAATCTGCAAGTTCAAAACAAAAAGAGTACAGAATGTATTTTTGTTTATTATTGGGAAACTACCGTCTTTACTCTGTATAAAAACTATATGGTGTATTGGTAAAATAAAAAAAATAATTTAGTTATGGCACATTGGTACGACAAATATCTAACTATTTACGGCAAAGGATTAGATGAGATTCCTTCTGAAATACTTGAAAAGATCAAGACCAACCTAGCCTCAACACAACACAAAAAACCATTGGTGTCGGTAGTGGTTATAGCCTATAATGAGGAACGACGTCTTCCCGCCTGCTTATGGGCGCTCAGTGAGTTACAAACACATTATCCCATTGAAATATTGGGCGT
Organism: uncultured Prevotellaceae bacterium; assembly: GCA_902776545.1. Classification (GTDB taxonomy): domain Bacteria; phylum Bacteroidota; class Bacteroidia; order Bacteroidales; family Bacteroidaceae; genus Prevotella. The sequence continues at coordinate 111,986 of CACYQO010000004.1, forward strand.
TAACAACAACTCAAAAGACAGGACTGAAGAAGTGTATCAGCGATTGGGGCTTCCCTATTTTAATGAGACAAAACAAAGTCCCGGATTTGCGCGACAATGCGGACTGACCCATGCCAAGGGGAAGTATCATTTCTGCATAGACGCTGATACATTCTATCCCCCCTGCTATGTAGATTTAATGATGACTAAACTCCAAAAGCCTGATGTGGCCTGCGTCAGCTCGTTTTGGAGTTTCTATCCAGACAAGAATCATTCTGCATTGGGACTTGCTTTGTTTGAGTTCATTAGAGATACATTTCTATTTGTTCAACATTTCAAACGGCCAGAACTATGCGTGCGCGGTATGGTTTTTGCATTTAATGCAGATTATGCAAAACAAGTAAAAATCCGTACAGACATACGAAGAGGAGAGGACGGATCATTAGCACTTTCACTGAAGAAGTACGGTAAGATTGCTTTCTTATATAATAGAAAAGCACGACCTGTTACTGGTTATGGTACACTTAACGAAGAGAGTCTTTGGCAAAGTTTTCTCTATAGAATAAAGGTGCAAATGAAGGGAATAAGTAGGATTTTCTACAAAAATGATCATTATGAGGATAGTGAAGATAACCTGATAAAGCATTAGTATCATCTTTATTTACTTTTATGCAACCCTATCTTCATCATTACGGATGCATAAAGCTGATACCACGTCCATTTATTAATTTTGTAATCCGTAGCATAAATATACTTCCCAAGGAATTTGCCGATATTTAGCTGATGACCACCATCAATAAAGATGTTGTTTTTTGAAAACACATTGTGCTTAAACAGCTTCTCTTCATAATCATTTTCGTTCAGCACCATAACTTCCATTAAGGAAATATTATCACCGTAATCTGCATGACAGTCTTGAGTCACTCGAAGTAAATGGGAATGATACTTTATCAGAGAACCGCCATTTCGTCCATATTCATTGCTCATACAGACAGGAGACTTCGGGTGTTTTACAAAATCCCCATGCAGCAAATCATCAGAAACATACAATTCCTGATAGTACATCCAGTTTTTCTGATATGAAGTAAATAAATAGTATTTGCCATTTTTTTTAAATATATGACTATCATTATAATTAAAATGAATTCCTTCTTTTTTCTCTTGTTGCAATAGAATACGAACAAAGGTAAAAGAAGATAAATCATCATTTGCACGATAAAGACGTATAGAGTCATTCTCTTGAGACTCGGGTATCATATATATGGCTCCATGATCCTCAAAAACAAATGGGAAAGAAAGATGAAAAGGTTCCTTAAGTACAATTATTGGCTTTGACCAGGTCTTCAAATCTATGGTTTTCATCATTGCTATACAACCTGGATCATCCCAATGCTGAAGTTCATAGAAAAGAAATAACTCGTCGTCCTTCACAAACAGAAATGGATCTGCCTGGAATCTACGCGGCTTGGGTTTCCAAAGACCAGTCAAAGGGAGTTTTAAAATGAGATGCTGCTCGTCAAAAACATCCATAGCCAGTCGATCACTCGCAAACAAAGCTGCAGTGAATGTCACATCCTTTCTATACAAAAAGCGAAATATCTTATTCATTAGCATAACTTACAGAATAAAATAAGTCCTTCCATCGTTTGCCTATATCATCTAACTGAAAACGACGGACATTTGTTAATGCCACCGATGCCATATTTTTACGAAGGATATCATCGGACATCAACTTATGCATGGCATTGGCAAGAGAATATGTATTGCCAGAAGGGACAAGCACCCCGTCCTCTTCATGACGTACTATATCTTTAGGGCCACATGGACAATCAAAGGATACGACAGGTAATCCACAAGCCATGGCCTCAATAAGCACCATCCCAAAACCTTCAAAACGAGAACTGAATACAAATAGAGAACTATTCAAATACTCTTTCTTAATATCAGGAGTACTACCATATAAATGGCAACGGCTTCTATCAATATGCAATCTATCAATTATCTGCTCATAAGAATCTCTGTCGCCCATTCCATAGACAACCAACTCCCAATCAGTATGCTGATTCTCAATCTTAGACCATGCTTTCAACAGGAGATCAAAACCTTTCTGATAGACATAACGCCCAACGGCAATGACACGCTTATTTGTTAATGGACTGACCTCGCCAATATTGAAGGCCAATGGGTCTGGTATGACATTGATATTATTTATTTCTGTCCAAGAAGCCTTATCTTCTTCTGTCAAGACCACAAAACGGTCAAGCCTTTTCAAATGAAACACTAAGTTTTGCATCCATAACTTTGCAAACAGATTTTTTATCACATTGGCCTCACCTACTTCAAAATTTCTATAATTAGTCCGATTAACATGAAGCTCACCTATCTTCTTGCTGCCATCTTTGATTGAAGTGAGAAAATTGATTTCACGACGCAACAGACTAATCGTAATATCAGGACGAAGTCTCATTAATTCTGTCGTTAACCTTTTCTTATATATTCTCTGTTTCTGAAGATACACAAATATTTTCTTTAGAAAGGAACATGTCCATAGCTCTTCAAAGCCAATATTAAGATTAACTATTTTTATCTTGTCAGAGAGTGGATAAAACAAAGGTTTATTTATTCCCTCTGTCAGTACTATGGTAATATCATATCCATAGTTTTCTGCAAAGTAGTTAGCCTTCAGGGTGAGAACTCGTTCAACTCCACCAGCCATATACAAAGCTGGTGTGCAATAGACAATTTTAAGAGGTCGGTCTCGCATGAATTTCTAATAATTTCTGCAAATTTACGGATAATATTTGATTATTCCAAATTTATTCCGTATTTTTGCATCCATAAAGTGAAGAAATGGTAAAAATCAGTGTTATTCTGCCTGTCTATAATGTGGCGCCATATCTGGATGAGACATTTCACTCACTGCTGAATCAATCACTAAAAGAGATTGAGATTATTGCAGTGAATGATGGTTCAACAGACGAAAGTGAAGAAATTATAAAAAAGTATGCCCAACAGGATACACGCATCAGCTATTACAATCAGGAAAATCAAGGACAGTCGGTTGCGAGAAACCATGCATTACTATATGCCACTGGTGAATATATTTATATGATGGATTCTGATGATGTGCTGGATAATCCTGATGCTCTACAAATCTGTTATGACTATGCAGAAAAATGCAAGGCTGATTTTATCTTCTTCGATGGAGAAACTCTCCAAGAGGAAGGTGCTGCACCGATTTCATGGAATTACCATAGAACTCAGGAATTAGAAGAGGGAAAAGCATATGTAGGAGAGTTCCTGCTGAATATGATGCTTGACAATAGTAAGCATAATTGTGTGGTATGGCTACTACTAATTAATCATAACTATCTCAAAAGAATCGCATTAGATTTCTATCCTGGAATCATCCATGAGGATGAACTATATACAACAAAGCTGACCTTACAAAGCAACAATATCTATTGTTTGAGAAGGAGTTTTGTTAAGCACCGTGTAAGACCTGCATCAACAATGGGCAAACACTATTCTAAACGAAACATCAACTGCTATCTGACGGTAATTGACGAATTACTAAAATGGCAAAAGTGCCCGATTACAAAAAAGTTTGCCCAATATACATTAAGCAAGGTGTTCTACACAGGACATCTGATACCTCTCCATGAGAAATGGGGAGTTTATTGGAGGGCTATAAAATCGGGATACTACAAATATATCGGTTTCAAGACATCGCTCGTATTCTGGCTAAAACACAGTTAAGCCTCATCAACAACTCGCTTCATCTGAATCTTCCATGTAAGATTCTCTACCGTTTTGCGGATTTCTGCTGGATAGAAGTTATGAGTCTCTATGAAATCCACAATTTTCTGGATATCAATAGGTGACTCATCTGGGAGTGCTTTAATAATATATGGCTTGTCTTCGAAATCACTGTCTATCTCAGAATATATAAATGGTATGCCTCGCGTAGCATACTCACGATTCTTTAGAGTCTTGATATATGTTATACCACTGCGATGACGGGCAAGACTGCCTATAGCAAAGCAGCTCATATTAAAAACTTTATCAAGCTCCTCCCCAAACAACTGACCATGAAATATTACATTGTCCTTCAATCCATATTCATCTATTCTTGTCTGGATTCCCTTATAGTCCCCTTCTCCATAAAGATCGTATGGATCAATACCACCAACGATATGGAAAACAACCTTTTTAGGTGATTGAGCCTTCTTATAATATTCACCCATACCTGCTATCAAGCGGTCATAACCGTGCCAAAGATGAACCTCGGCAACACCTATAAGATGAATGGCATCATCGACAGGTTTGAACTGATGCAGGGGAATGCTATCGAAGTCAACACCATTGCTGATTCTTATTGTCCGTTGACCGAAAATTCTCTCAGCATCAGAGAATGTAACAACTGCAGACATCTGACGATAGAGTTTATTCCGGAACATCTGATCAATCTTAAGTCCTAAACGCTCCTGGCGGGAGAATGTTGTAAACTCCTGGTCGTACGGATATGTGGGTATTTCAGTAACCGTTCTTATCCCTAAACTTTTAAGTTTCTTAAAGAAATTAATCAAAAATGGTGAAGCATTCTGGAAACAACGCGCATATACGAACTCTATTCCATTGTCTTTGCAATACTCATACACACAATCGAGATCTATCCTCTGACGAAGACCTGCGAGCATTCCTGTTCCATAATCTTTGATTACAGTACCATCAACAAAACGGCAGCGATGATCGTTTTTATCGAAATCATAATAACAGAGATGTACTTCATAGCCATTCTCACGAAGTCCTTTAACCTGATAATGGATCTTCTTACTAATACCACTAACCTCTGAAAAACCGTGATAAACTAAGAAAAGGACCTTCATAACTCTCCTGATCTTATTGAATATTAAGTCCCATTACCTTCTCCACAATCGGGGCCATATCGTAATATTTGTACTCAGCCAGATGACCTCCGAGGATAAGGTTCGGCTCTTGGTCGGCCAGTTCCTTATACTGCTGATAGAGAGACATATTCCGTTCGTCATTCACACTATAATAGGGTTCCATACCCTCTTTCCATTCAGATGAGTATTCACGGGAGATAACGGTCTTTGGACACTTATAGACATCGTCGCCAAACATCTCGAAATGCTTGTGCTCAATGATACGGGTATAGGGTACCTCTGCATCGGTAAAGTTCATAACAGCATTTCCCTGGTAGTTGGGCATATCAAGGATTTCCTCCTCAAAACGTACGGTGCGATATTCCAGTTTGCCGAAACGATAGTCGTAATATTCGTCCAATTTCCCTGTATAAAGAATCTTTGAACTTTGAACTTTGAACTTTGAACTTTGAACTTTATAGACACCCAAAGTTTCATCAAAGCTCCGTTGGCAATCGAAGAAATCAACATTTGTTATTACATCCACACCTTTGAGCATACCATCAATGAGTTTATTGAAGCCTCCCATTGGAATACCCTGAAAACGGTCGTTAAAATAATTGTTATCATGGACAAAACGAACCGGCAGACGTTTGATGATAAACGCCGGAAGTTCGCTACATTTCCGTCCCCACTGTTTCTCGGTATAGCCTTTAATCAGGATCTCATAGATATCCTTTCCAATCAACAATTGTGCCTGTTCTTCCAAATTACGGGGTTCGGTAACACCGTCAGCTTTCATACGTTCCAAAGCCTCCTGACGCTGTTCTTCAATCTTTGCCTGAGCCTCTGCCGGGGTCAACACACCCCACATCTGATAGAAGGTGTTCATATTGAACGGCAGATTATACTGTTTGCCTTTGTAATTAGCAATGGGCGAGTTGGTATAACGGTTGAACTCGACAATGGAGTTTACAAATTCCCATACCTGTTTGTTGGAGGTATGAAAAATATGGGCACCGTACTTATGAACATTGATGCCCTCGATATTCTCACAATAGATATTTCCGCCCAAATGATTGCGCTTATCAATGACCAGGCAACGCTTACCCTGACGGTGTGCCATACAAGCGAAAGTGGCACCATAGATACCTGCGCCGACAATCAAATAGTCATACTGTTTATCCATAATTCGCTTATTTTTCTGCAAAAATAGAAAAAAATTTGGATATATGCAAATATATTCGTATTTTTGTCGTCGTAAACTGAATAATCAGATGAATAACGAATCTGTCAGACAAAAGTTCAAGGGCAATCCGAAGCTGAAACGGCTTGTGGACTGGCTCATCATGAACCAAGTGGAAACACGACCACGATGGTATGTCCGTTTGCTGGCTCCCCTCTACCAACACCGCGGCAGACACTCGGTGATTCATCGTTCTGTGAGAATGGATACGCCTCCGTACAGAAAGTTCTCACTTGGCGACTATAGTGTGGTGGAATCATACAGTTGCATTAATAATGCTGTGGGAGATGTCATCATCGGTGACTATACCAGAGTGGGACTGCATAATACCATCATCGGACCTGTGACTATCGGAAGTCATGTCAACCTGGCCCAAGGCATCACGGTTACAGCCTTGAATCACAACTTCTCAGAAACCGATAAGCGAATTGACGAGCAGGGTGTCAGTACAACACCCGTCGCGATAGATGACGACGTATGGATTGGTGCCAATGCGGTCATCTTACCAGGTGTGAGCATCGGCACTCACTCGGTAGTAGCAGCTGGTGCAGTAGTAACCAAGGACGTTCCACCACACTCATTGGTGGCTGGTGTTCCCGCAAAAGTAATTAAGCAGTTATGAGAATAGGTATTGAAGCTCAGCGCATCTTCCGCAAGAACAAACACGGCATGGACTATGTCGTGCTGCAGGAAATCAAGGAACTGCAGAAGATGGATACGAAGAACGAATATTTCGTGTTTGTTGCTCCAGGAGAGGATGTCTGTTTAGAAGACACGAAGAATTTCCACATCATCGAAATCGGAGGCACCTTCTATCCTGTCTGGGAGCAGATAACCCTTCCAAAGGCGGTTAAGGAATTGAGCCTCGACATGTTACACTGTACGAGCAATACCGCCCCGATCCGTTGCAAGGTTCCTCTGATTTTGACACTCCACGACATCATCTTCCTGGAACCGAGGGACAAGAACAATAAATCGCTCTATCAGAATATGGGATGGTTCTACCGTAGACTGGTCGTGCCCAGAATTCTCAAGAAATGCCAACGTATCATCACCGTGTCCAACTTTGAGAAGAACAATATCATGTCGAAGTTGAACATCCCCCAGGAGAGGATGGCGATGATCTACAACGGCTATAACGAATGGTTCAAGCCCATTGCAGATACCGAACATATCTATCAGAAATACATCGAAGAACCCGGCTATTTCTTTTTCTTAGGCAACACCGATCCCAAGAAGAATACTGAGCGGACACTGATTGCCTACGCCAAATATCTTGAGAAATCGAGTGTGAAACGTAAGTTGCTGATGGCTGATCTCAACAAGGCGTATCTGGATGACATTGTCAAACGTAACCACTTGGAAGAGATGATGCAACACGTTGTCATGCCTGGTTATATTGTAAACAGCGACCTACCTTATATATATAATAATGCCTTTGCCTTCCTATACACTTCCCTCCGGGAGAGTTTCGGCATTCCCCTACTCGAAGCCATGGCCTGCGGAACACCTGTCATCACCTCAAACACATCGTCGATGCCGGAGATAGGAGGACCTGATGCCATCCTCATCAATCCGGAAAATCCTAACGAGATTACAGAGATGATGATCCGTTTGGAAGAAGATGACAAGTTCTATTCAAAACAAAAGGAGATAGGACTCGTACGGGCCGAGCAATTCTCATGGAAACAGACGGCAGAACATCTGCTCAACCTTTACGAGAATGTGTATAAACAAAGATAAGGGTTTCCCTATTCAGGCAAACAAATCAAGGGAGAGGTCCTTCGCGGGCTTCTCCTCTTTTTCTTCGGGATTGGTCTCTTCACGGAAGGTGATCATCAACTGACGGGCATCGGCATTATTCTGCGTGTTCAGACGATAATAACCACGACGTTCCATACTCTCGACCAAAGAGGCTGCTGACTTGGAATTCTTCAGCAGGTATTGCTGGACATACGAACGGATTTCATCTATATCAGGCGTATAAAAAAGAGACACATTCTGATTAAAAACATGCTTGGCCAACAGTTGCACGCTGATGCCCTGTTCACCCACATCGGAAAGTATTCTCAGAATCTGCCTGTCGTATGTCATAAGATTAAAAAAGGCCGGTAATCTCTTTACCGACCTTTTTTATAGTACGTTAACGGATTAAGCCAATGTAACTTTCTCTCCATCGTTAGCGAGCTTGCCCTCCTTGAAGAGCCAGCCGAGACCGAGAAGAGTCTCCTCCTCAGAAATCTTTGCAGCCTTGGCAATCTCCTTAACGGTGAGAGCCTTACCTTCTGCTGCCAGTGCCTGATAAACATCACCAGCCTTGAAACCAGCATTCTCAGCGTTAACTGCGAGAACTGCCTTTTCAGCTGCCTTAGGAGCAGCGGCCTTCTTTACGGTTGTTGTCTTCTTAGCTGCGGCTGCCTTTGTCTCAGTAGCCTTCTTAGCTGTTGCTTTCTTTTCTGCCATAGTTTTTAATATTAATACTTTTGTGAAGTAAATTTCTTTTTAACGGGTGCAAAGGTAAGACCTTTTTTTCAGACACCTTATTAATATTTAAGTATTTTTGACAGGAAAGTACTTATTCTTGATGAATATCAATTTGCAGGTTCAATTCCTCTAACTGTTTAGGATCCAGTTCACCCGGTGCATCCAGCATCACATCACGTCCACTGTTGTTCTTCGGGAAGGCAATACAGTCACGGATACTGTCGAGACCAGCCATCAGCGACACGAAACGATCGAGACCGAAAGCCAGACCAGCGTGGGGAGGTGCACCGTACTTGAAGGCGTTGATCAGGAAGCCGAACTGAGCCATAGCACGCTCGGGGGTGAAGCCCAAAATCTGGAACATCTTTTCCTGTAATTTGCAATCATGGATACGGAGAGAGCCACCACCGACCTCGACTCCGTTGCAGACGAAGTCATAGGCCACGGCACGAACTTTCTCAGGAGCCGTATCGAGCAGGGGAATATCATCGGGATTAGGCATCGTGAACGGATGGTGCGTAGCCATCAGACGCTGTTCCTCATCACTCCACTCAAAGAGCGGGAAGTCTACAATCCAAAGGCATACAAAGTTGTCCTTATCACGCAGGCCAAGACGGTCACCCATCTCCAGACGGAGCGTACAGAGTTGCACGCGGGTCTTGTTGGCATTATCGCCAGAGAGAATCAGCGCGAGGTCACCATCCTTGGCACCCATAGCCTCCTTCACCTTGACCCAAACCTCAGGCTCATAGAACTTATCGATGCTCGACTTCACCGTGCCATCGGTATTGAACTTCACATAGACCAAACCCTTGGCACCCACCTGCGGACGCTTCACAAAGTCCGTCAACTGATCCAACTGCTTACGCGTGTAGTCAGCACAACCAGGCACACAGATACCGCCGATATAATTAGCCTCATTGAAGACGGGGAATGTACCTGTGCCTTTCAACTGATCCATCAGTTCCACGAACTCCATGCCAAAGCGGAGGTCGGGCTTATCAGAACCGAAACGACGCATAGCCTCGTGCCAGGTCATCCGCTGCAATGGAGGAAGTTCGATGCCTCGTACCTCTTTAAATAAATGACGCGCCATATCCTCGAAAAGCTGGAGCACATCCTCCTGCTCGACAAACGACATCTCACAGTCAATCTGTGTGAACTCTGGCTGACGGTCTGCACGCAGGTCTTCATCACGGAAGCACTTGGCAATCTGGAAATAACGGTCGAAGCCACTGACCATCAGCAATTGCTTCAAAGTCTGGGGAGACTGTGGCAGTGCATAGAACTGTCCGGGATTCATACGGGAGGGCACCACGAAGTCACGGGCTCCCTCTGGTGTCGAACCAATCAGAATCGGTGTCTCCACCTCGATGAAGTCTTTCCCGTCGAGGAAGTTACGGATTAGGATGGTCATGCGGTGACGCAGTTCGAGGTTCTTACGGACTGCTGCACGACGCAGATCCAGATAACGGTATTTCATGCGGATATCATCACCGCCGTCGGTATTATCCTCAATGGTGAACGGAGGTGTCAGGCTCTCACTCAGGATGTTCAGTTCCTTGACAAGGATTTCAATATCACCCGTAGGCATCTTGGGATTCTTGCTCTGACGCTCACTGACCTCACCCTTTACCTGAATACAGAACTCACGTCCCAATTTGTTGGCACGCTCGCACAATTCAGCATCATTAGCCTCATTGAAAACCAACTGAGTCAGACCATAACGATCACGCAGATCGACGAAGGTCATACCACCCATTTTACGGCTTCGCTGAACCCATCCGGCCAGTGTGACAACGCTGCCGGCATCTGAGAGTCGTAACTCTCCACAAGTCTTACTTCTATACATATTGATGTTTCTTTTATTCTATTTGACTTTTCTTGTTTTTTACCTTTTCAACTTTTCACCTTTTCACTTTTTTTATTACCTTTGCCCGCAGAAATCATTTAAACTATTAGGAATATGAAGAAGTTTTTGTTATTTACAATGCTGCTTTTCTGCGGAATGAATGTCGCACTGGCTCAGAAACCCGCAGAGATTAAGTTTGATAAGCTGACGCACGATTTCGGAACATTCTCCGAGAAAAATCCTGTGGTCAGCTGCACGTTCACCTTTACCAATGTCGGTGAGACCGCCTTGGTGATTAATCAGGCTGTGGCCTCCTGTGGCTGTACGGTTCCTGAGTACACCAAGGAACCTATCCAACCAGGTGAGAAGGGAGAAATCAAGGTGACCTATAACGGTACGGGTAAGTTCCCTGGTCATTTCAAAAAATCCATCACGGTGAGGACCAACGGCGCCGTTGAGATGACACGCCTTTATATAGAAGGTGAAATGACAAAAGCTGAATAAAAACAAATCGCCCGCCAAATTGACGGGCGATTTGCTTTTTTAGAACTTATAGGCGAAGCCGATGGAGCTGTACTCCTTGAACTGCCAGTAGCCATGATCGTCATCCCTCACACTGGAATCGTCAAAGCGTGGGAAGAGGAACAGGTTGGCTGTGATGTACTTCGACACACGAAGCTCGAAGGTGTTTTCCCACTCTAACTCGAAACGTTTATATGATGTAAAGGCATAAAAACGCGTCTTCCACGTGACATTCTCATTCATCTTCCACTCAAGGTCGGCTGTCAGCTGAGAACCGAAGTCCAACAAAGAGTGCTTTCCAGGCTCCAGGCCGAAAGAGGGTCCCAGTTCGAGACGGTCCACATAGCGGTAATTGATGGCTAACGGAGAGATGTTGATTGTACCCGTCAGGCGCTCTTTCAGCTTGTTGACCTTGTAATCCATACCAAGACCGAGGTTCAGGTTCAACGGAGAACAGAAATCTGAATAGACAACAGGATCGTTAGCCTTCAGACCTCTGGTGAACTGCGTGTAGGCCAGGAATTGCAAGGTATAGTACCAGTTCTTGGCTGCCTCAAGTCCAAGTTTAGAGGTCAGACGGATGAGGTCTTCGTTAGCCTTGAACTTATGGATGGAGTCTGAAGGGGAGCGAAGGAAACCGAGCTTAGCCTCCAGTTTGTTGTCCCACTTCCATTTGTTCTTGTTGTCGTAATTGGCCTCCAACACAATTGAACCAACCATCGAATAGTTCGACTCACCACCTTTATACCAGTTGTCCGTCACATAGTTCTGCATGAACTGCAAGAAACCGTCACCCTTGTAAGTCCAGAACTTGGGTTTCTGCACCACCACGGAGTCTGGCGCGTCCTCTGGCAGATCAATAACGGGAGCCTCTACCCTATCGACGAGCACCACCTGGTTCTCAATAGGCTGGTCTACGTCATCACGGATAGTGCCTGTTTCACGAAGTTCCGTCTCTGTGGCACTGACCAGATCGGGACGGTTCAGATACACATTCAGCAAGGTGGCATCCACCTCATCGGCCACAGCATCCTTGCCTGCAGCATCAGAATTGAGTGCCAAAGCCTTGTCGGCAACATTGTGATAGAAAGTCACTGGCGCAAACAAACGATAGTACCTTGCGTCAAGACTGTCATTGGGCTGTGCGGCGCTGGCGCTGAGCGTCATGACTGCCGCGGATAATAAAATCAGTTTACGCATAACTGAGTGCAAAGTTACAAATTTAAGTGAAAAGTGAAGAGTGAAAAGTGAAAAATTTGCTACCGCCATCGTATTTTTTTATTTTTCACTCTTCACTTTTCACTTTTTTTCGTACCTTTGCACCTTGATTTTAAGGAAACAAACTAAATTATGGATAAGAATACTATTATCGGATTTGTATTGATTGCGGTGGTGCTCATCGGTTTCAGCTGGTTCAACCAACCCTCTGCCGAGCAGATTGAGGCCCAGCGCAAGGAAGACAGCATCGCGGCTGTCATCAAGGAAAACGCCATCAAGAAACAGCAGGCAGAAGCTGAAGCCCGTAAGGCCAAGGCCGATAGTGTTGCCAAGGGTGACACCACATCGCTCTTCTTCCCTGCTCTTAACGGCACTAACCAAGAGATTGTTCTGAAGAACGACAAGGTGGAACTGACCTTCGACACGAAGGGCGGCACCATCTCGAAGGCACTCATCAAGAACTTTGAAGACCGTGACAACAACATGGGTGTAATCCTCTTTGACCAGAAAACCCAGCAGATGAACTTCATGTTGGCAGGCAAGCAGGATAACATCATCACGCAAGACCTCTACTTCACGCCTTCCAATGTCAGCGACTCTACCGTTACGATGACGGCCGAGGCAGGCAATGGCGGCAGCATCGTGTTCGACTATCGCTTGGGCAAGGACTATCTGCTCCACTTCTCACTGACCGCCAACGGTCTGGCTGGTGTCTTCGCTCCCAACTACAAGGAGATGGACATCGAGTGGAACGACCTGGCCCGTCAGCAGGAGAAGGGCTTTACGTTTGAGAACCGCTATACCTCTGTGACGTATAAGGAGAAACTTGGCGGAACGGACTATCTGAACGAGACCTCCGAGAAGATCGACGAGAAGATTGAAGAGACGCTCGACTGGGTGGCATTCAAGAACCAGTTCTTCTCTGCAGCCCTCATCGCCAAGGATGACTTCCGTGGTGGATCGCTGCTCACCAGCATCCCACAGGAGAAGGGAAGCGGATTCCTCAAGCAGTTCAATGCCAAACTCAAGACCGCTTTCGACCCCACAGGTGCCCAGCCTTCTGAGTTTGAGATGTATATCGGTCCCAACGACTTCCGTCTTATTAAGGATGTAGAGCAGCAGAGTGAGTTCGGCAAAGACCTCGATCTGGAGCAACTCGTCAACCTCGGCTGGTGGCTGGTGCGCTGGATCAACCGCTGGTTTACCATCTATGTCTTCGACTGGCTCACGTCGTGGGGCTTCTCGATGGGTATCGTGCTGATACTGATAACCCTGTTGCTGAAGGTCATCACCTTCCCAATGGTGAAGAAGAGTTACATGTCATCAGCCAAGATGCGTGTACTGAAACCGAAACTCGACGAGGCCACGAAAGAGTATAACAAGCCTGAGGATGCCATGAAGAAGCAGCAGGCCATGATGCAAATGTACTCCCAGTATGGTGTCTCGCCACTCGGAGGCTGTCTGCCGATGCTGATTCAGTTCCCCATCTGGATGGCTATGTTCTTCTTTGTTCCTAACGCTATCCAGTTGCGTCGCGAGTCATTCATGTGGATGGACGACCTCTCCACCTACGATCCTATTATCGAATGGGGCACGAATATCTGGGGTATCGGCGATCACCTCTCACTGACCTGTATACTCTTCTGCGTAGCAAACGTGTTATATAGTTATATGACCATGCGCCAGCAGAAGGACCAGATGGTAGGAACCCAGGCTGAGCAGATGAAGATGATGCAGTGGATGATGTACCTCATGCCCATCATGTTCTTCTTTATGTTCAATGACTACTCCAGTGGTCTGAACTTCTACTACTTCATCTCCCTGTTCTTCTCCGCCGCCATCATGTGGACCCTCCGCAAGACTACCAACGACGAGAAGCTGCTTGCCATTCTCGAGGCCAAGTACAAGGAGAATAAGAACAACCCCACAAAGAAGACCAGTGGCCTTGCCTCGCGTCTTGCTGCCATGCAGAAGCAGGCAGAGGAGCTGCAGCGCCAGCGTCAGAACCAAAAGAAGTAATCACATTCTCCCCCTGAGTCAGGGGGAGTTAGAGGGGGTCTGAAGAAGCACTTGTTCAGACCACCCCTAACCCCTCCTAACTTAGAGGGGAAATAAATACCAACAAGACAATGATTAAAACAGTAACAACAATTGCCATTGCATTCCTTTTAGGAACAGGCAGCGCAAAAGCCCAAGACGACGTGAAGATCGGAAAGCAGAACATCAAGCTAACAAGTGACCTAATGACCCCAGAAGCCCTTTGGGCGATGGGACGTATCGGAACTGCCGAGGCCAGTGCCGACGGTAGCAAGATAGTCTATCAGATTGGCTACTACAGTGTGAAGGCCAACAAGAGCCAGCAGAAAATCGCCATCATCAATGCCGATGGTACAGGCAACACTACCCTGACCACTGGCACGAAGAGTGAGACTGATCCCACTTGGTATCAAGGTAAGATCGCCTTCCTCTCAGGAGGACAGCTTTGGACGATGAATGCCGACGGCTCAGACCGCAAGCTGATTTCCAATACTGCAAAGGACATTGAGGGATTCAAGTTCTCGCCTGATGGCAGTAAGGTAATTCTCCTACACTCCATCGACTTCCACGAGATCATCCAGAAGAACCCTGATGACCTACCAAAGGCAACGGGCCGTTTAGTGACAGACCTGATGTATCGCCACTGGGATCACTATGTGGAGAGCATCCAGCATCCCTATGTATATGAGGTAAGCAGCGATGGTATCGCTGCAAATGGGACGGATATCCTTGAGGGTGAACCCTACGAGTGTCCGATGGAGCCCTTCGGAGGAATGGAACAACTGGCCTGGAGTCCTGACTCGAAGAGTATCGCCTACACCTGTCGCAAGAAGACAGGTCTGGCCTACTCCATCTCCACTGACTCAGATATATATTTATATATAATAGGTACGCGCGAGACAAAGAACCTCTGCAAGCCGGAAGGATACGTTGAGCCAGAGATTGATCCTACCACCACGATGAAGTATCAGAAGGTGAATGCCAAAGAGAATCTCGTCAATAATGTGGGCTATGATACCAATCCCCAATTCTCTCCTGACGGCCAGTATATCGCCTGGCTCTCGATGGAGCGCAACGGCTATGAGGCAGACCGTAACCGCCTGTGCTGCTATGACTTAGCAACAGGTGAGAAGAAATATCTGACTGAGACCTTCGACTCGAATGTCGATGCCTTCGTATGGAGCGACAATAAGGATGCCATGATCTATTTCATCGGTGTGTGGCACGCTACGGAGAACCTCTACGCCATCAACTGGAAGGGTGAACTGAAGCAGATCACAGACAATTGGGCAGACTTCGGATCGCTGAGTCTGATGAACAACGGCAAGCAACTGCTGATGGAGCGTCACAGTTTCCTGGCTCCTGCCGACCTCTACATCGTAACGCCCAACTTCAAGAAGCCAGAAAAGACGACCATCACCCAGCTGACCTTTGAGAACAAGCACATCCTCGACCAGTTGGCAAAGCCCACCATACAGCAGCGTTGGGTGAAGACCAGCGACGGCAAGGAGATGCTCACCTGGATCATCCTGCCGCCGAACTTCGACGAGACCAAGCAATACCCCACCCTGCTCTTCTGCGAGGGCGGTCCACAGAGCCCTGTCTCACAGTTCTGGAGCTACCGTTGGAACTTCTTTATTATGGCTGCTCACGGCTATGTGATCGTGGCTCCCAACCGTCGTGGTCTGCCTGGCTTCGGACAGGAATGGCTGGAGGAGATCAGCGGAGACTGGACGGGTCAATGTATGAAGGACTATCTCGCTGCCATCGATGATGCTGCCAATAACCTGCCATACGTCAATAAGGACAGACTTGGTGCCGTAGGTGCCAGCTTCGGAGGCTTCTCCGTCTATTACCTCGCAGGTCATCACGACAAGCGTTTCAAGGCGTTCATCTCCCACGATGGTGCCTTCAACCTCGCTGCGATGTACTTGGAGACAGAGGAGAACTGGTTCAGTAACTGGGAGTACGACGAGGCTTATTGGCATCGTCCGCAGCTGCCCAACGCCAAGAAGACCTACCACGACTCTCCCCATAAGTACGTAGAGAACTGGGATACCCCCATCCTCTGCATCCACGGAGAGAAGGACTATCGCATCAATGCCACTCAAGGAATGTCTGCCTTCAATGCTGCCCGCATGAAGGGCATCCCTGCAGAACTGCTGATATTCCCTGACGAGAACCACTGGGTGTTGAAGCCCCAGAACGGAATCCTCTGGCAGCGCACCTTCTTCAACTGGCTCGATCGCTGGCTGAAGCAGTAAATTAACGACCAAAGTGCATCCGCAGGCCAAACTCGATGGAGGGAGCCAACGGATGTTCCTTATAATAATGTTCCAACTGAGTGCCGTCGCTGAAGTAATAGCCCAGCGACGGTTCTATGTATGCACCTAATAAAGAGGTAAAGGCATACTCTGCGCCAACAGCCCCATTGACAGACCACTGCCAAGGTTTCTTGCCCGTATAGTCTCCGTCTATGCTGACACTCACACATTTCTCCACCATCGCCCCACCAGCGAGATAGACACTAAAACGGTTAGCAGCCCACAGTTGCCAGGCGACACCAAGAGGCACACCGATATAGTGCAACCGCTGGCTATAGCTGATATTCCCATAAAGCGGGAAGCTGAACTCTGAATAAAGACGGGTATAGCTAATGCCGCTCATGAAGGCCAGACGAGGACGGAACTGATAGTGCAGGCTCAGGCCAAAACGTATAGGCAGGCGATGCTTTGAGAGATGCTCAGTGACGGTATAGGATGTTGCATCATTCTCTCTATAATTATAATTAATTTGGGCATATGCTTCATCCACTATGCCGATTTTAGCGCTTTGATGATACAGCCTATCAGTATAAGCAGAGTTGTTCGAAGCCAATAATCCTCCAGAGGCATTGAGGCCAATAGTCCATTTGCCAGCATCTGAGGTCTGTTTCTTAGCGGGGACTGACATTGGCTCAGGGTATAACTCAGAAATCATAGGCTCTGTATCATGATTCTGACGAACAGAATCACGAGAGTTTTCTTCGAGATTCCTGTCTGATTGGCAGGTCTCTGCCTCCGCAGAATCAGGGGGACAGGTCCTTGATTCAGGCTTTGCCTCAGAATCAAGCGACCTGTCCCCCTGATTCTGCTTATGAGTCTGAACAGCCAACAACTGATAAGAAGGTCCTTCCTCGACAACTGATTTCTCTTGGATCTGCGACGATACAGGCTCCTTTGCGGCATCGTTTGAGACCTTTTCTGCCTCAGCGACAACCTCGTCATCTCCCCACTGGTAGGCCACAAAGACACCCACCAGAGCCAATACCCCTGCTGCCACAGCCCAAATCCAACGCTTGATTTGGGCTGGCTTCTTGGCAGGAACAGGCTCTGGAGCAGGCTCTGGGTCTATCCCCAGCCGCTCGCAGATGGATTCCCAAAGCTCTGGAGGGGGTTCCACCTCATAGTTCTCCAAGCGCTTTCTCAGTCTTTCGTTGCGAGGCTGAGGTGCTTTCGCTGACATTCAGGAGCTCTGCAATCTGCCTGTGTGAATAGCCCTCAAAGACGTAGAGGTTCACTACGATACGACATCCGTCAGGCAGTTCGCTGATCAGCCGATGCAATGTATCAGGTGTAAGCGTCTCAGTATCAATGGATTCTTCGTCTGTCGTCAGCGTGTCTGACGATGTTTCCATGTCAGGATCCACGATCCTCATGCTCAGCGACGCCTTCAGTCGCTTGCGTTCCCTGAGGAACAGGAGGGCTTCGTTCACCACCACTTTCCTCATCCAAGTCCTGAACGCCTTCTCGCCTCGATAGTCTAAGGTCGGAATCGATGCAAAGATCTTCACGAAACTCTCCTGCAGCACGTCCTTCGCATCACTCTGGGAAGGCACAAAGCGGTAGCAGACCGATGACAACTCACGGATATACATCTGATAGAGTTGGCTCATCGCCCTTTGGTCTTTCTGCCGTATGCGCTCAACGAGATTCTCGACCATAATTATTTGTTCTTTCTACCTTTATAATACCAAAAGTACGGAAATCTTGTAAAGAATCGCGTTCTTTTTTGATTCTTTAACACAATTCTTTCCAAGATTTCCCGTTTTCTGTCATTATTAGGGTGGAATCATTCAACAAAACGTATATGAAGAAGATCAGTATTCTATGTATGAGCATGCTTCTGCTGATAGTGGCAGGATGCAGCAGCGATGATGATGAAATCATTATCAATGACAAGAACATCCTGGGCTATTGGGAACGGGAAAGTGACAAAGAATGGGGCACAGGAGGGTTAGTGTTTTCCTCAAATGGTGAAATCAAGTTATGGGAATACGCTATCCGATCTGCCGATGACTCTGGCCCACTTACATACTCAGAAAGGTTTTGGGGTTATTTCTGGTTTGACGATGAGGGAACGATACATATACAAAATCGTACAAAAGATTCTTCTCCAAATCCCGATGAATCATATTATGCTGTTACAAGCTTGACCAGTACCCGTTTGGTAATCCGCGTATTTGGAGGCCTTGCAGGAACCCCACTCGAAGAAGGATTTGATGAGGTCTTTAAAAAAATGACTTCTATGCCATACAAATAATCATATTCAATAATAACAAATGATACAATGAAAAGAATCTGCCAACTATTAGGAATGACAGTCGTGCTGAGTTTAGGGCTGCAATCATGCTCTTCATCAGATGACGATGTGGATCTTGGCAAGGCCAAGCAAGTGATTAACATGTTGTCGGAGCCTATTCCCATCAATCTGACCACAGAGCAAAGGACGTTTGCTTATGACAACAACCAATTTGCGCTCAATTTCCTGAATACCGTCAATGAGACGGATCGCAGCGGGAAGAGCTTTATCTATTCACCGCTCAGCATCACCTACGTCTTAGGAATGGTGAACGATGCGGCTACGGGCCTGACAGAGAATGAGTTAGAAGAGACGCTGGGCTTCCACGAGGGAGGCATTCAGGCTGTGAATGACTACTGTAAGAAGTTGATCGACGGCTTGCCAAAAGTGGATGACAAGGTGACACTCAACATCGCCAACGCCATCTTCCTGAACAAGAGCTTCACGCTGAAGCCACAATTCACTCAGGACATGCAGACCTACTACGATGCCAAAGCCGAAGCCCTCGACTTTAAGGCTCCTGAGACACTTGGCCACATCAACGGCTGGTGCAGCGAGAAAACCAACGGCATGATACCTACCATCCTAGATGAAATAGACCCCGCGATCATATCCTACCTGCTTAACGCCATCTATTTCAAGGCAGACTGGGCCTCGAAGTTCGACCCTCAGAACACGAAGGACGAGGCATTCACCACAGAGAATGGCAATAGCAGCACCCAAATGCCCATGATGCATCAGAACGTGCTCATCAACTATATGAAGAACAACACCTACTCAGCCATCGAGATGCCCTACGGCAACGGATTGTGGAACATGGTCGTTATGATGCCAGAGGAGGGCATGACCACCAATGACATCATCGACCATCTGAAGATGTTCGGAGTGTACCCCATGTTATACGATGACATCGATGGAAGTCTCGCCAGTTGGGTCTTCGGCCCCTACGAGGTGGACCTGAAGCTACCACGCTATGAGACATCCTCAGATACGGACGATTTAGAGGACGGCCTCATCGGACTGATGAAGAAGATGGGCATCAAACGAGCTTTTGATGATGCCTTGGCCGAAATTCCCAATATGTGCGAACTGCCTGTCTATATTGAGATCATGCGCCAGAAGGCCAAGATCAAAGTCAACGAAGAGGGCTCAGAGGCTGCTGCTGTGACTGTAGCTGGTGAGACAAACCAGTCAATGGGTTCAAGCTCTGTCGAATACCCCAAGGCCACTTTCCACGCTAATCGACCCTTTGTCTATGTGATTCGCGAGGCTTCCTCAGGCGTGATCCTCTTCGTCGGCAAGTTTACGGGAGCGTAGATATATCATCAAATCACTTGTTGACACAGAGTCAACTTATTCGTTGACTGGAGTCAAATGGTTCGTTGACTTAAGTCGACGAATGCGTTGACTAAAGTCAACGAACGGTTTAAACGGCCTTCACGGTCAGTTTAAACCGTAGTTTTTATCCGTTTCATGCCACCTTTCTGCCAGTCACAACGTTTCTTTCTATCAGCAACCTTACATTTCGTACAGAGACGAAAGGTATAAATCTTTTGTTTTGCACACCTTTTTTCCATATATGTTTGGCTTTTACTTCTATTTTTTGTAACTTTGCAGCCAAATTAAGAAAATAACCCATTAAAATGACACAAGCAATTCAAAAGACCCTCAGAGACTCTGCCGCGATGCGCTGGACGGCCTTGCTGCTGCTGGCGCTCGCCATGTTCTGCAGCTACATCTTCATGGACATCCTCTCCCCCATCAAGGACCTGATGCAGGAGACGCGCGGCTGGGACTCGACTGCCTTCGGAACGATGCAGGGTTCCGAGGTGTTCCTCAACGTTTTCGTGTTCTTCCTCATCTTCGCCGGCATCATCCTCGACAAGATGGGTGTGCGCTTCACAGCCGTCCTCTCGGCAGCAGTCATGCTCGTAGGAGCCTGCGTGAAGTGGTATGCCGTCAGCGAATCGTTCATGGGAAGCGGCTTGGAGACGTGGTTTACAGAGAATCTGAACTACATCCCCGTATTCGACGAACTGGGCGTTTCGCCCTTCTATCAGGGCATGCCCGCCTCGGCGAAGTTTGCTGCCTGCGGATTTATGATCTTCGGCTGTGGCTGTGAGATGGCCGGCATCACCGTTTCGCGAGGAATCGTGAAGTGGTTCAAGGGCCGTGAGATGGCTCTGGCGATGGGATCGGAGATGGCCCTGGCCCGTCTGGGTGTGGCTACGTGTATGATCTTCTCGCCGTTCTTCGCCCGTTTGGGTGGTGAGGTGAGCGTCACCCGCAGCGTCGCCTTTGGTGTGGTGCTGATGTGTATCGCCCTGATTATGACCATCGTGTACTTCTTCATGGACCAGAAACTTGACTCGCAGACAGGCGAGGCCGAGGAGAAAGACGATCCCTTCAAGGTGTCAGACATCGGCAAGATCCTCTCCGATCTGGGCTTCTGGCTCGTGGCGCTGCTCTGCGTGCTCTACTATTCGGCCATCTTCCCCTTCCAGAAGTACGCCGTGAACATGCTGCAATGCAACCTCACACTGACAGCTCCTGACGCTGATTCGTTCTGGGCATCGTCTTCTGTGACCATCATCCAGTACATCATCATGCTCATCGTGGCTGCTGCCGGCTTCGCATCGAACTTCCAGAAAAAGGCGAACATGAAATACGGTCTGCTGGCGCTTTCGATTATTGCGCTCGTCACCTATTGTTATATGGGATACATGCGGCAGTCGGCTGAGTCGATCTTCGCCGTGTTCCCGTTGCTGGCCGTGCTGATTACGCCAATCTTAGGTTCTTATCTCGATCATCACGGCAAGGCTGCCTCAATGCTCGTCTTAGGCTCTGTGCTACTGATTGCCTGCCATCTGACGTTCGCCTTCGTGCTGCCGATGTTCAAGGGCAATGCTGTGGGAGGCATCATCATCGCCTACGCAACCATTCTCGTGCTGGGTGCATCGTTCTCTTTAGTGCCTGCAAGTCTTTGGCCCTCAGTGCCTAAGCTCGTCGATGCTAAAGTAATTGGTTCGGCCTATGCCCTGATTTTCTGGATCCAGAATATCGGCCTCTGGCTGTTCCCCCTGCTCATCGGTAAGGTGCTCGACGCCACGAACCCAGGCGTGACAGACCCCACGCAGTTCGACTATACCGCTCCGCTGGTGATGCTCGCCTGCCTTGGTGTGGCTGCCCTCATCCTCGGCTTCGTCCTGAAAGCCGTCGACAAGAAGAAAGGCATCGGCCTCGAACTGCCGAATATCAAGTAATCACTTCTCCCCCTGAGTCAGGGGGAGTTAGAGGGGGTCTGAAGAGACGCTTGTTCAGACCACCCCTAACCCCTCCTAACTCAGGAGGGGAAACAAATACCACATAAAGAAATGAAGATAGGATTCGATAACGAGAAATATCTCAAGATACAGTCTGAGCATATCCGTGAGCGCATTGCGCAGTTCGACGGAAAGCTCTATATGGAGTTAGGTGGTAAATTGTTCGACGATCATCACGCCTCTCGTGTGCTGCCAGGCTTCAAGCCCGACTCAAAGCTCCGTATGCTCGCCCAACTGAGAGACTCGATAGAGATCGTGATTGTGGTCAGCGCCGACGACATCGAGAAGAACAAGGTACGTGCCGACCTCGGCATCACCTACGACGAGGATGTGCTCCGTCTGCGCGACGAGTTCATGCGTCGTGACTTCATGGTGGGTTCTGTGGTCATCACGCACTATCACGGACAGCATGCAGCAGACCAGTTCAAGCATCGTCTGGAGCGTGAAGGCATCAAGAGTTATTTCCACTACCCTATAGACGGCTATCCCCACAATGTGGAGCTCATCGCTTCTGACGATGGATTCGGCAAGAACGACTTCGTGGAGACCTCACGGCCGCTGGTCATCGTGACAGCTCCTGGTCCTGGAAGCGGAAAGATGGCCACCTGTCTGTCGCAGCTCTACAACGAGAACAAACGGGGCGTCCGTGCAGGCTATGCAAAGTTTGAGACCTTCCCCGTGTGGAACCTTCCGCTGAAGCACCCCGTAAACATCGCCTACGAGGCAGCCACTGCCGACCTGAACGATGTGAACATGATCGACCCCTTCCATTTGGAGGCCTACGGCAAGACCGCCATCAACTATAATCGCGACATCGAGATCTTCCCCGTGCTGAATGCGCTGTTTGAGGGGATCTACGGCGAGAATCCCTATAAGTCGCCAACGGATATGGGTGTGAACATGATTGGTTTCTGCATCTCTGACGACGAGGTATGCTGTGAGGCCAGCCGTAATGAGATCATCCGCCGCTTCTATGACGCCACGAATAAAATGGCCGACGGCGCAGACAATGAGAGTGAGGTGAACAAGATCCGCCTGCTCTTCAATCAGGCGAAGATATCCACCGCCACCCGAAAAGTGACTGTAGCTGCCTACGAGAAGAAGATCCAAAGCGGACATACCGCTGCCGCCATTGAACTGGAAGACGGTACGATCATCACGTCAAAATCTTCTCCGTTGCTCGGCTGTTCGGCAGCACTTATTCTGAATGCCACAAAGTATCTGGCAGGCATCGACCATGAGGCCAAGCTCATCTCGCAGAGCCTCATCGAGCCAGTACAGAAGACGAAGACGCAATACTTGGGAGCTAAGAACCCGCGCCTGCATACCGACGAGGTGCTGGTGGCTCTCTCTGTGCTGTCGCAGCACGATGAGAACTGCCGTCTGGCATTAGAGCAGTTGCCTAAGCTGCGCGACTGCCAGGTTCATTCCACAGTCATGCTCAGCGAGGTAGACCGTAAGATCTTTAAGAAGCTCGGCTGCGGCCTCACCTGCGACCCAGTGAAAAAGAAATAGATGATTGGTCGTTTGAACGATTCGCCCGTTGCACGCTGGTCTGTGCTCTTCATCGTGGCTACGGCTATGATGATGGGGTACTTCGTCAACGACGTCATGTCGCCGTTGGAGACACTCCTGGAGACATCGCCAGCGGAAGGCGGACTTGGTTGGACACCAGGCGACTACGGATTCTTCTCTGGCTCCAGCGGACTCATCAACGTGTTCCTGCTCATGCTCTTCTTCTCAGGACTCATCCTCGACAAGATGGGCATCCGCTTTACTGGCACCCTCGCCTGTTCGCTGATGATCATAGGAACGCTTATTAAGTACTATGCCATCACAACCAGCTTCCCTCCAACGGACACTTTTCACTTTTCACTTCTCACTTTTCACTTCTCTCTCCCCACCTCTGTGGCAGTCGCCTCCTTCGGCTTTGCCGTCTTTGGCGTAGGCTATGAGATGACTGGCATCACCGTATCTAAGGCTATGGTGCGCTGGTTTACGGGCCATGAGCTTGCCCTCGCTATGGGCATCCAGTTGGCAATGGCACGCCTTGGTACCGCTGCCGCCCTAAGCATCTCTGCCCCCGTCGCCCGCCATTTCACCCTCTCTACACCGTTACTGCTATCACTCTCCTTCCTCATCATCGGCCTTCTGGCCTTCCTGGTCTTCTGCGTCATGGACCGCCGCTTAGATCTGCATCGGACTAACACGGACTTACACGGACTCCAAGAAAAATCAGTCCGAGTCAGTCCGAGTCAGTCCGATGCCAAAAAGAAATCCGATGCCGACGAGTTCCGTTGGAGTGACATCGGCACAACGTTGCGCAGTCCGGGGTTCTGGCTCATTACGCTCTTCTGTGTGCTGTTCTATTCCGCCGTCTCGCCCTTCCTGAAGTTCTCCACAAAGCTGATGGTGATGAAGTATGGCGTAGATACTGACGTGGCAGGCTTTTTCTCATCGATAGCGCCCTTCGGCACTATCCTGATGACTCCGTTCTTCGGCCTCATCTACGACCGTTATGGCAAGGGCGTCACATTAGTCATCACGGGAGCCCTGATGCTTACTGCCGTCCATTTCGGCTTCTCGCTCCCCATGCACAGCAGCACGGTAGCCATCACCCTGATGGTCATTCTCTCCATCGGCTACTCCTTAGCCCCCGCTGCCCTCTGGCCCTGCGTACCCAAAATCATACCGTTGAAATGTCTCGGCACCGCCTACTCGATGATCTTCTTCATCCAAAACTTCGGCCGTGCCATCATCCCGATGTTCGTAGGTAAGGCCAACGAGACCGATCCCACCTACGAGACCTCCATGCTTATCTTCGGCTTCACCGCCCTCGGTGCCGCCCTCACAGCCCTGGCCATGTGGTATGTAGACCGCCGCCAAGGCTACGGTCTACAACTACCAAATATCCGTAAATAAAAAAATAAGCGCTTAAGGGAACTTCCGCATATTTGTTCCTTCCTCAGTATATATACCGCCTGAAGAGATGATTTCCTGATAAGAATTCCATCCTTTATATTCACCGTTAGTAATAAAACTACGATTCTTGTTAAGCCAATCAGTCTCTATCCCAGCGATATCAATCAGGAAATGAGAGATGTCATCTGTCTTGATATGCATGTCTCTGACGCTTTTCAGCTTTTCTACAATATCAGGATGATACTCGCGGAATGATGCAGAAAGCCATACCAACAACGGTATACGCAACTGATAACTGGGATCTCGTGAAGTCTTGGAACTCATATGACCAAAGTTGTCGCCCCATTCATATAGTTCTTCACCGTGATCAGCAAGATAAACGACAACGGTATTATCAGCCTCAAACTTCTTAATTACGGAGTCTATGACGAAATCATTATATAAAGAGCAATTATCGTAAGATGCAATAACCTCCTTCTTTTCTTTAGAGTGAGAAGACTTATAGTCTGTATATTTGAATATATCAAATTCTTTCGGATAGCGCTTGGCGTATTCAAAATGATGTCCAGTCAAATGGACAATATACATGGCTAAACTGTCTTCTGTCATAGGCAAGTCATCCACCATGTTGCCATCATAGTCATAGTAGTGCGTATTCCGCTTGTCATACATGGCATCCGACAACGTGCTGTTAGTCATGACATGCAACATATCGTTTTTGAGGAACTCGTTATCATACATGAATGTACGATAGCCAGCAGCCTTGAATACCGCTGGAAAGAAAGGTGTCTGGTTAGTATTAACGCCCATAGAGTCCAAAGAGAAAATGGACCACATCGCCGGAGAGGTCACATCATGCGCCGAAGCTGCCTGTTGCATGACAAAGAGTTCACCCTTCTTCTCACGCTCTTGAAGCAATGGATAGGTCTCTTTTTCATAACCATAGAGTGAAGAATGATAGACACTATGCGACTCACCTATGATGACAATCATTTTCAAAGGTTCTCCCAAGGTGGAGACTGCCTTGACTTCCTGACATGCTTTCAACAATTCATCAATGTGGATTCCAAGTATGAAACGAGCATATTCCCTTCCAACCCGCAAGAAAGCCTGATGCATCGGTGTCTGAGCATTGGCACTAATATTGAACAATACAAAGAGAGCAGAATTGACCACGAGGAAAACAATCGAGAGCAAAGCAGCGATACGGATAGTCCAGAGTGTATATCTGAGCTTGCTCAGATAACTAGTCAACTTATACGCTATGACATTCACAAGTACGACTGTTACAAAGAATATAACTATTGTAGGGATAGTTATATAAGTATTGGCAAACTCTGAGGCCTCACCTTCGTTTGTCAACAATACTGTATTCAAGACATACAGGTCTATCACAGACCCAAAATGATACAAAAGGAAATAGTCAACAATTCCAACTACATTGTGCAAGATAATCAGGATAGCGGCATAGACCGCTTTCAAAAAGGAGGTTGGAATGATCCTGAACAGGAGCACTTCAAGCACTGCAAAAAGTGCTGAGAGCACAATCACAAGTATAACCGACAACACTGATGGCTGTATAAAGAGCCATACGCCATTGCCAAAAAGATTCAAGATAAACAGGAAAGGTAATAATAATTTGTAGTCACTTAATAACTTACAATACTTCATGATTTCAATAACGGTTGACTCCCACAGAAAAAATTACTCAAACTTGAAGCGGGCGACTAACGGCAGGTGGTCGCTGAAGCCCTTCTTCTGGAATTTCATGCCTTTGTAGGTGCGGCGGGGCATGAAGCCGCCATAAAACTTATCCTCCTCTAACAGGAACTTGGGGGAATGGATGAAGACCGTGTCCACCTTATTATATATAGAAGGTGACACGATGATATGGTCCAGACTGTTCCACTCGCCCTTATAGCGATAGGTTCCCTTCACCCCATAACTGCCACGAGCCTCCTTGGAGATATTCTTCAGATCGTGACGGGCAATGTGCTGAACGGCGGGAGAGTCATGATAGTCGTTGAAGTCGCCACTGATCAGAATCCGGGCATCGGGTGTGATGGCCCTGATGGAATCCACAGCCTGCAACAGACGGTTCGCTGCCTGCATACGGAACGGACGAGTAGTTTTCTCACTACCATGACGACTTGGGGCATGGACCACAAAGACGTGCAGGGTATCGCCAGACTGCAACTGTCCACAGGCATAGAGGATATCACGCGTCGGCTTCATCCCTGGAATAGTATCCACACGCAGACCATATGAACGAATCAGTCCAAAGGAGAAAGGCGAATAAATCAGCGCCACATCCACACCACGGGCATCAGGCGACTGCGTCATCACATACTCATAGCCAGCATTCCTCAAGAGTGAGCGCTTGGTCAGGTCTGTCAAAGTCTGGTCGTTCTCCACCTCGCAGAGAGCTATCAGATCAGGGATGCCATCTTCAGAAGTGGAGAGGATAGACTTGCCTATCCGGTCCAACTTCTTCCAATAGCGTTTCTCCGTCCAGTGGCGCGTGGCATCAGGCAGGAACTCATCATCCTGCTTCCCCTCGTCATGACGAGTATCAAAGATATTCTCTACGTTATACTCCACAAACGTGAAGACCGAGAGCAGCAATGCAAACAATGCGTTCATTTAGCAAACCTTCTCTAAACGTTTCATCATCGCAAACATGAACAGCGCTGCGACCAAGCAGACGCCGAGGAACACGCTCCAGCATACCCAGAGAGGCACAGCACCCCACAACAGTCCGCCGACGACAACCAACTGGTTACCGATAGCCGTAGCCACAAACCAGCCGCCCATCATCATACCCTTATACTTGGGAGGCGCCACCTTAGACACAAAGGAGATACCCATCGGCGACAGCAACAGCTCACCAAAGGTCAGCACCAGATAGACCATAATCAGCAGGTTCGGTGTCACGTCGGCCACATGCACAGCCACAGGATTACCATCGGCCCCCATCTCCGTCTGAGGCATCGGCAGACCGAATGAACCAAAGGCCATCAATGCATAGGCGATGGCAGCCACAATCATACCATAGGCGATCTTTCTGGGTGCAGAGGGTTCCTTACCCTTGGCAGCCAGCGAACCGAAGATAGCCATCGACACAGGTGTCAGGGCTACCACATAGAACGGATTGAACTGCTGGAAGATAGGAGCAGACACCGTCACGCCGCCATTGGGATCATACTGCAAGAAAAGGAATGCCAAAGCAGCCACGATAACAGCACCACTGATAGCCTTGCCTTTGCTGGTCTTGCTCTGGAACAGTGAGAAGCCGGCATAGACGATGAAGATCACCGCCACAAGGTTCCACACATTGAAACACATCGCCTGCAAGCCGTCAGCCGACTGTGCCGTGAACTCATCAGCGAAGTAAGTCAGCGACAAACCGTTCTGATGGAAAGCCATCCAGAAGAAGATCACCACAGCGAAAACCAGACAGAGTGCCACGATGCGCTGCTTGGTCTCCTCCTTCGTCAGCTCAGGTTCACTTTCCACTTTACTCTTTCCACTTTTCTCTTTTTTCTTGCCGCCCTCCGTATGACGGAAGGTATAACGGAAGATGTAATAGATGGCGATGGAAAGAATCAGAGATGCACAGGCCACGGCAAACGAGAAGTGATAGGCGTCGTTGCTGGAATAGCCCATTGTCGTCTCGGCATACTCCTTGATTCTGATGGCTGCCGTCGGAGCAAAGAGCGCACCGATGTTGATGGCCATATAGAAGATGGAGAAGCCGGCATCGCGCTTGTCCTTATACTGCGGATCGTTGTACAGATCGCCCACCATCACCTGGAGGTTACCTTTGAAGAGTCCTGTTCCAAAGCCGATGAGCAGCAGTGCCGCCAGCATGACGACCAGTGCGAAACTGTCGCCTCCCAGAGGTACTGACAGCAGCAGATAACCTGCAAACATGATGATGATACCTGTGGTCACCATCTTGCCAAAGCCGAACTTGTCAGCCATGATACCACCGATCAGCGGGAGGAAATACACCAGCATCAGGAACGAACTGTAGATCGTGCCGGCCATAGCAGGCGACAATCCGTAGTTGGCTCTCAGAAACAATGCGAAAACCGCGAGCATCGTGTAATAGCCGAATCGCTCGCCCGTGTTGGCCAGTGCCAACGCAAATAATCCTTTTGGTTGTCCTTCAAACATAGTTATAGTTATTTAATTTTTGAATTTTTCGTTCTGATGATATCAAAGAGATACGTGAGCTTCGCAATGATGGCCCCATAGTTGGAGCGTCCAAAGTAGTCACGCTTTGTATTGCCATAAATATTGCCCAGACCATAATAGTAACGCCCTTCCAAGATGAAGTGGCCCACATGGCGGTTACTGAATTCCAGGCCCGCAGCCAAGGCGATGCCATAGTCGATCTTATTCTCTATCGCCATCGAGTCCTGTGCCACGACATGCGACACACGCTTGTTGGCATACTGATAGTCTGGACTGTATTTGCCATTCTCAATCTTTGGATTGAAGGCCGGGTCACGCACATCAAAGTTACTATCCGACTTATCGTTCACATAGAAGCCCAACTGTGGTCCCAGCTGGATGAAGAACTGGAAGCCACTGCGCTCCCTTCCCCATCCAAGTCTTGCAAGCATGGGCACCTGGATATAGTTGATCTTCCTGGCATAGTGGAGTGTCTGCGTCTCGTCGGTATGCAGGGGTACGGGCTGGTCGTCCAAATCAAGGATCTTCTCCTTCCATCCCATCTGCGTATAGTTCACCTCAGCCACGACGGCACAGATACTGCTGAAGTATTTCTCACAGGTGTACCGGGCTGTGAGACCGAATGTCGGACCGTTGAGCATCGTCTGAGGCACTGTCGGCACAAACGCCACATTGCTCATGACGACACCGCCGTTGAAGCCCACAGCCAGATCCTTACGGAACTCACCCACCTGGGCAGAGACATATAAAGGTGAAAAGGTGAAAAGGTGAAAGAGTAAAACTCTTACCACGCACCTATTTACCTTTAATCCCTTTAGTTTCATGTTCACCTTTTCACTTTTTCACCTTTTCACTCTTCCTTAGAACTTAATCGTTTCCACTGTGTGTTCAGGCTGATAGTGTATGAACATCATGGTCTTGTTCCTCAGTCCGCCGTTGCCATAACGCTCAAACTTCAAGGGCGTCTGCACAGGAGGATAGCCAAACATACCGTCTGCGCCATTGAAGCTTTTGCCGTACTTGTGCAGTCCTTTCAGGAAGAAGAAGGCATGGTCAAAGCCCGTGATGGCAAAGCGCGGCAGCGTGTTCTGCATGTCGCTGCGGAAGTTCTGACGGTACTTACGCTCAAAGTGCTGCGTACCAGCCGACAGAGGATTATAATAGAACACCGAGGGGATATACGTGTTGTACTTGTAGAAATTCTCCAGATAGGTCCTGGTATACAGCAGCCACTCAGTATAGCCGAACATCGTGATGTCCAGTTCTGGACTTTTTGCCTTCAGACCGTCAATTTTTGAGAAGGCGACGCCCAGTTCCTGCGAACGGCCAGTATTAAGGATCACCACATTGGGCTTCGTCCAGCTGAATGCCTTAGAGAAATTACCCTCTGTCGTCTTCAGGTTGGTGACGACGACATCCAATCCCCGCTGTTCCATCTGCCGACGGAGGCCGAAGGTGAAGATACCTTTCTTGCTTGTCGAGTCGTTACAGTCGATGACCACCGTATGATAGTTCTTAAACCGCTCAAGATAGCGGGCGATGATAACATCATTCTGCTCCGTCGGCGACTGATACACCTGGAAAATGTTGCGGTTAGTCGTCAGTTGAGGGGCATTGATGGAGAAGGGAATCACCAGCCGGATGTCATGCTTGGTGACGAAGGCCGACAGCGCATCCATCTGTTTGGAATAGAGCGGACCGATGATCAGGTCGCACTTCGCAGCGGCGGGATCCTCTAATACCTTATTTATATTACCATCCTCAGGCGTGTTCCAGGCATGCACGTCGATGGATAAGCCCTGTTTCTTCAAGCTGTCGCAGGCCATCAGCACACCACGGTAATACTCTGTCATGCGCCGTCCGTCACCATTGATGTTATGCAACGGCAGCATGATGCCCAGACGGATCTCACGGTTCCTCACATCGACTGGCACCGGCGCCTTCTTCACGACGGACACCTGCTTGGCCGCAGCCTCACGCTTGGCCATCGCTTCCAGACTGTCCTTGGAGAAGGGGATGTTCAGTATCATACCCTTCTTCAGCTCATAGCCAGGCACGTTCATTTCCGGATTCGCCTTGACCAGTTCTTCAATGGTGAGACCGTATTCCCGCGAGATGCCGAAGATGGTCTCCTTCTTCTTCACCTTATGCTGTCCACGGATGGTTGAACTCTGTTGCGCCGATACGCTGCTGACGGTAAAAGCCAGTAAGGTTGTCAGCAAAAAATATCTTAAAAGTCGTGTCATAAATTCTAAATTTTTCTATTTCGCGTACAAAAGTACAAAATAATTATCAATTATCAATTGTCAATTATCAATTTTTTACTAACTTTGCACTTTAAAATGATTAAAAATGAGAATTAGACAGTTCATCCCAGCCCTTTTCGCCCTGTTGATGCCGATGGCCGCCGCTGCGCAGTCGGGCAACCCCGATGTGAATCCCACAGCCTCCTACACCGACGAAGACGGCAATTCCGCCACAGCCGACAGAGGAAATAACTCCATCGCCGGACAGGCTCCGTTGTCCGTCAACTTCTACGCCAACCCCGTCAACATGGACGACGACATCCCATATTACGAGTGGCACTTCCGCATGCAGGGTGAAGAGAAGGACTTCATGGTGCGCTATGAGGAGAATACCGACTACACTTTCACTACCGCCGGCACCACTGAGGTAACCCTCCGCACCACGCTCAACAACGGCGAGATGGAATTAGACCCCGTCACCTTCAACGTGACCGTCAGCGAGAGCAAGCTCAGCTTCCCCAATGCCTTCTCGCCCAATAATGGCGACGGAGAAAACAACACCTTCAAGGTCAAGGAATACCAGAGCATCGTAGAGTTTCACGCCTATATCTTCAACCGCTGGGGACAGAAGCTCTATGAGTGGACTGATCCCAGTGCCGAGGGCTGGGACGGCACCTACAAGGGCAAGGACGTGAAAGATGGCGTCTATTTCCTCCTGTGCCGGGCGAAGGGTGCCGACGGACAAGAATACCTCATCCGCAAGGACGTCAACCTGCTGCGCGGTTTCACAGAAGGAGACTCCTACAATCAATAGGATCACACATGAAAGAAGAGACAAGCATCAACGTATATGGTGCCCGGGTACATAATCTGAAGAACATCGACTGTACCATCCCGCACCACTCCCTCACCGTCATCACCGGCCTCAGCGGCTCCGGCAAGTCGTCGTTGGCCTTTGACACCATCTTTGCCGAGGGCCAGCGCCGCTATATTGAGACCTTCTCTGCCTACGCCCGCAATTTCCTTGGTGGCATGGAGCGTCCGGATGTCGATAAGATCACCGGCCTCTCGCCCGTCATCAGCATTGAGCAGAAGACCACCAACAAGAACCCGCGCTCCACCGTCGGCACCACCACAGAGATCTACGACTACCTCCGTCTGCTCTTCGCCCGTGCTGGCCGTGCCTACAGCTACGCCACCGGTGAGGAGATGGTGAAGTACACCGAGGAGCGCGTCTTGGAGATGATCCTCCACGACTATGCCGGGCACAAGATCCTGATCCTCGCCCCGCTGGTGCGCAGCCGTAAGGGTCACTACCGCGAACTCTTTGAGGCCATGCGCCGCAAGGGCTACCTGAACATCCGCATCGACGGCGAGCTGCAGGAGATCACCCGCGGCATGAAGGTTGACCGTTATAAGAACCACGACATTGAGGTGGTGATCGACAAGTTGCAGGTCGGCGACAAAGACGCCGAGCGGTTGAAGAAGTCCGTCAGCATCGCCATGAAACAGGGCGACGGCCTCATCATGATTCTTGACAAAGACACGGGCAGCATCAAGCATTTCTCCAAGCGACTGATGTGTCCTACTACAGGCATAAGCTACTCAGACCCAGCGCCTAACAACTTTTCGTTCAACTCACCTCAAGGAGCATGCCCCCATTGTAAGGGCCTGGGCATCATCAACCAGATCGACCTGGCAAAGGTCATGCCCGACCGCCGCCAGAGCATCTATGAGGGTGGCATCGTACCCCTTGGCAAATACAAAAACCAGATGATCTTCTGGCAGGTGGAGGCCATCCTCAAGAAGTACGACTGTGAGCTGAAGACGCCCATTGCCGACCTCCCCGACGACGCCATCCGCGAGGTGCTCTACGGTTCGCTTGAGAACGTCCGCATCAGCAAAGACCTCGTCCACACCTCCAGCGACTACTTCATTGCCTTTGACGGCATCATCAAGTATCTGCGCAATGTGATGGACAACGATGACTCCGCCGCCGGACAAAAGTGGGCAGACCAGTTCCTTGCCGAGTGCGAGTGCCCGGAGTGCCACGGCCAGCGTCTGAACCGCGAGGCCCTCTCCTACCGCATCTGGGATAAGAACATCGCCGAGCTCGCCTCGATGGATATCTCTGAACTCCGCGAGTGGATAGCGGAGTTAGAGGATAATCGGGGGTACGGAGGTACGGAGGTACGGGGGTACGAGAATAGTCTCAGCGCAGAAAGTAATCTCGCACCACCGCACCCCCGTACCCCCGCGCCACCGAAACTAACCTCCCAACAATACACCATCGCCAAAGAAATCCTCAAGGAGATCCGCACACGCCTTGACTTTCTGTTGGAGGTCGGCCTGGACTATCTCGCCCTCAACCGCCAGTCTGCTTCACTCTCCGGCGGAGAGAGCCAGCGCATCCGTCTCGCCACGCAGATCGGTTCCCAGCTCGTCAATGTGCTCTACATCCTCGACGAACCCTCCATCGGTCTCCACCAGCGCGACAACGAACGCCTCATCCGTTCCCTCAAGGAGCTGCGCGACCTGGGCAACACCGTCATCGTCGTGGAACATGATGAAGACATGATGCGCAGCGCCGACTGGATCATCGACATCGGCCCCCGTGCCGGTCGTAAGGGCGGCGAAGTGGTCTTCCAGGGCACCCCCGCCGAACTCCTCAAGAGCGATACGCTCACCGCACAGTACTTGAGCGGTCTGAGGAAAGTGGAAAGTGGAAAGAGGAAAGAGAATACTTCTTCCGCAGAAGATTCTGCTACTACTAAGGAATCTATTTCCGTATCCTCCGCCTCAGACAATTCTCTTTCCTCTTTCCCCTTTCCTCTTTCCTCTAAAAACGCTCTCGTTTTAAAAGGCTGCTCCGGCAACAACCTCAAGCACATCGATGTGGAGTTCCCCTTGGGAAAGCTCATCCTCGTCACAGGCGTTTCCGGCTCAGGCAAGTCCACACTCGTCAACGAGACGCTCCAGCCCATCCTCTCGCAGCACTTCTACCGTTCCCTGAAGCAGCCCATGCCTTACGACTCCATCGAGGGCATAGAGAATATAGACAAGGTGGTGAACGTCGACCAGTCGCCCATCGGCCGCACGCCACGCTCAAATCCCGCCACCTACACAGGCGTCTTCTCCGACATCCGCAGCCTCTTCGTCAACCTGCCGGAGGCAAAGATCCGCGGCTACAAGCCCGGCCGCTTCTCCTTCAACGTAAAGGGAGGCCGCTGCGAAACCTGTGGCGGCAACGGCTACAAGACCATTGAGATGAACTTCCTGCCCGACATACAGGTGCCCTGCGAGGAGTGCCACGGCAAGCGCTACAACCGTGAGACATTAGAGGTGCGCTACAAGGGCAAGTCGATCGCCGACGTGCTGGACATGACCATCAACCAGGCCGTGGAGTTCTTTGAGAACGTGCCAGACATCCTCCGCAAGATCAAGACCATTCAGGACGTGGGCCTCGGTTACATCAAGCTCGGCCAGCCCTCCACCACCCTCTCCGGCGGTGAGAGCCAGCGCATCAAGCTCGCCACCGAACTGTCCAAAAAAGACACGGGCAAGACGCTCTACATCCTCGACGAACCCACCACCGGCCTCCACTTTGAGGACATCCGCATCCTCATGCTGGTGCTCCGCCGCCTTGTCGACCGCGGCAACACCGTCATCATCATTGAGCACAACCTCGACGTCATCCGTCAGGCTGACTGGATCATCGACATGGGTCCTGAGGGCGGCCGCAAGGGCGGACAAGTCCTCTCTGCCGGCACACCTGCCCAGGTCGCCAAGTCCAAGAAGGGCTACACACCGAAGTATCTTAAATTCTAAGCCACAGATTACTACTCGTCGGGAAGTTGCGACAACGTATTGAAGACGTACCGTTCCTGTTCTGAGAATGCCTGGCGCAGCATCTTGTTGCCGCCGGGAATCAGTCGCAGGAACAGTTTGCAGAGGTGCGTCAAGAAGCAGCACGACAGGTAGAGCGGCATGCCGTCGTAACCCTCGTCCGTTTCGGCCTGTGTCTGGTATTGCAGCAGACCGTTGTAGACCGGGTGGCAGTGCATGCTCAGATGACGGTAGAGCAGCGTCATCCCCTCCTTGTCGAAAAGATACTTCCACGCCTGATTGTACGACACGCGACGCACCTCCAGCTTTCCGTTTTCCCGATAGAACTCTATGCAGCCGTTCTGCGTGGGCTTGTCGATACGCGTCCACTCATCCAGGCGTTTCTTGCATATCCTGCCCGTCTCTGTGGCGAAGATCTCCTGGCGCAGGGCCTCAATCTCCATCTCCGCCTCTGCGTTCGGCTCTGTCGCTTTGCCTTGCAAAGAACTATTCTCATTCCTCGTTCCTCGCTCCTCATTCCTCGATAAGCTCTCAATCAGGTTCTTCTTGCTGTTGATCTTCCAATAGTTCCACACCACGCTGCGCTCCTCGTCCGACTTGGGATGGGCGAAGAGGAAATAGAACATCACCAGATGCTCATACACCGAGCGTGTCAGCGTCATCGTCTTATATTCCTCATGCAGGTCGAACGCCTGCCCGTTATACTCAAACGTGATGCCCTCGCGGGTCAGCTTATGATTGCAGAGGTGCGTCGACGTCACCCGCTGCAGGAACGCATTGGCCACCGACAGCCGTTCCTCCTGCAACTGCGCCTCATAGTCCACAATCACATGACAGATCACGTGTGTCACCATCCTGACCACCAGGTCTGACAGCACCAGACAGCTCTCCGTCCGCTCCTCCGGCCGCAGTTCCTCGTTCAACGGTGCCGCCACCAGGGCAGCCACCTCCTGCATCTTCATCCGTTTTATTTGAATCGTTTTCTCTTCTTTCACGCTGCAAAGTTACGACTATTTCCCTCTCGCCCCAACCATTCTGCGACTTTTTCGCCAAAACAAGGCCAGAAAGTTGATACTAATCATACTTTGGTCTGTCTACCATAACGGCAAGGCTGTTTCTGGATCATAGTTGTTAAAATAGAAGGATGCCTGGTAAAAGGCATCTTGAAGCCTACTAAAAGGCAGTTAAGCTGCTTGTAAAGTTAAAACCACGCCAATGTTTGTTAAAACGCAGACAATGTTTATTAAAACTAAGGCATGGTTTGACAAAACCGTGACAGTGTTATGCATTTATTTTGATAAACCATATCTGTATATCACCTGATACATCATCTCCCCATAAAAAAGAAATCGCACAATAGGGACAGTCCCTGTTGTGCGATTCTTGTTTCAGAGCAGGCGTCTGAACGTCTTAGCGTCTTAACGTCTTTTTCTGTTAGTATGCTACTTGACCAAGCTCATACCGGCGAAAAGGGCACCGGCTCCGAGGAGCGCAAGCGCATAGAATACCAGCACGACGATCATGAGGATGCCGAAGAACTTGACCATGGCACGCAGACTGGCGAAGCCGCGGGCCAGCTGAGCCTCGTTGTCGGAGAGACAGGCAGCCTTGGTGGCACTGGCAAACTGGAATCCCTTGATGATGGGATAGATGTAGAGGGCGGACATAGCAAGATAGAGCACGCCCAGGAATGCGCCTCCGACAGTTGAACCAACAGAACCGGCCAGGCCGCCGATGGTGGAGCCGAGGGCAATCATGGCAATGCCGATAATCACCATAATGGCAGCGCCGATGGAGCCGATGACGCACAGGAACTTCATCCACTTCGCTGTCGTGAGCAGGTCGTCTTTCATGTCCTGGTTCACCGTCATTCCCATTGTCGTGGGAGTCATTGTCTCTTCATTCATGATCGTAGCGATTAAGATGCGGCGGCGATCCACTCATAGATGCAGGAGCAGATGCCGAAGAGGGCAACGCCAAAGGTGCAGATGGCCATGGCGAGCTTGGTGTTGGCATCACTCTTGAAGGCGGGCAGCGGCGTGTCGGTCTTGGTGATGTACATGGCCTTCACAATCAGCAGATAGTAGTAGAGTGAGATGACCGTGTTGACCAGGGCGACAAAGACCACGAAGTAGGCAGCGGCACTACCCTGCTCTGCGGCAGCCATGAAGACAAAGAACTTTGAGAACATGCCTGCGAACGGGGGAATACCGGCCAGCGAGAAGAGCGCCAGCGTCATGAGGAACGACAGCTTGGGGTTGGTCTGATAGAAGCCGTTGTAGGCTGCCATGTCCGTGCGGCCGCCGTTGTTCTGCTCCACGACGTTGATGACGGTGAAGACCGCCATGTTTGCCACGATGTAGACCAGCACATAGTACGTCAGCGAGGCGATGCCTAACTGCGAGTTGCCCACCACGGCGAGCATGATGTATCCGGCCTGCGAGATAGAGCTGAACGCCATGAATCGCTTGAGCTCCGACTGACGGATGGCGAAGAGGTTAGCCACGGTGATCGACAGCACAATGACGATGTAGAGCAGATACTCCCAGTAGTAGATCAGCGGCTGGAACACCTTCATGAGGATGATGCACAGCGTAATGGCTGCGGCGCCCTTGGAGATGACACTCAGATAGCCGGTGACAGGCGTGGGAGCACCCTCGTAGGTGTCGGCCGTCCAGAAGTGGAAGGGCACTAAGGATATCTTGAAGCCCAGTCCGCTGAAGAAGAACACCAGACCCATGACGGCCAGTGCGGGTGACTGGAAGGCAGTGGCGCCACAAGCCGTCTCAACCACCTGACCGCCCATCAGCGCAGCGAGCGCAGCAGCGACATCGCCGAAATAAAGCGTACCGGCGGCAGCATAGATGAACGAGATGCCATAGAGCATCACGCCGCTGGAGAACGTGGCCACCAGGATATACTTCGCAGCACCCTCAGCCGAGTTCTTCTTCCACTTGTCGAAAGCCACCAGGCAGGCCAGGGGCACTGAGGCGGTCTCAAGACCGAGGAAGAACAGCAGGAAGTTGCCGCTGGACATCATGATATACATACCCAGCAGGGTGGAGATGATGAGCATATAGAACTCGCCGGCGAGATGCTCGCAGGTCTTCAGCCACGGATGGGCCATGATGACCACGATGAGCGTGCCAAAGGCGAGGATGACCTTCATCACGTTGACGGCAGCAGAAGCCACATACAGTCCGCCGAAGGCCTCTGCAGGCTCTGCCAGCAGGGCGATGCGCGCCGTCAGTGCTACCAACAGGGCGCAGGTGACGGCGGACAGACAGTCGAGCTTCTTCTCGCTCTTGTGCATACAGAAGTCTACCACAAATACTGCTAACAATATGAGAACGAGGTAAAACTCAGGAACCATATTTAAGAATTGTCCGTAATTCATTTTGTAAAATTTAAAAATTATAGAATTATAAAATTATAAAATTATTCGGCAGAGGCTTTCTTCGACTTTATGATCTTCACCAAAGTGCCAATTATCTGCTTAACATCATCTGACATAGACTTAAATTCCACATCATCAATAATATCAGAGGCATTTAACAGTTCTAACCAATATTCAGTCTCATCGGCCTCTTTTAACGCAATGCTCAATTTGTTGATAAAGTCAGCAGAACTCTGTGCGTGGATACTTTCACGGACATTTGCTCCGATACTTGTTCCACTGCGCAGTATCTGCTTTGATAATACATAGACCTTCTTATTCTCTGTGAGATGCTTATAAAACTTCACGATACGAAGCGCAAAGCTAAAGCTCAAGTCTTGGATAATATTATCACTACTCTCAACAACCATCGCGCAGCCTTTTAATTTTTTAATCTTTTAATTTTTTAATTACATTACATCACTCCTATTGATTGCAGGATTGTGCCGGCGGCGGGAGAGATCATGTCGCTGAAGAGGAACGGAGCACAGCCGAGGCCTGCCACACAGAAGATGAGGCAGATGACGGCGACGCGCTCGTCCCAGGTTGCGTCGGTCAGTTCCAGATAGTGCTTGTTCTCCACCTCACCGTAGAGGATCTTGCCGACGACACGCAGGATGTAGACTGCCGTGACGACAATCGACGTACAGGCGATGATCGTGGCCACCATGCGGAAGGAGTTGTTGGGATCGCCAGACACCGGGTTGGCACCGAAGGCACCCACAAAGATGGTCATCTCAGCAATGAAGCCAGAGAAGCCCGGCAAGCCGAGGTTGGCCAGACCGGCAATCACATAACCCACAGCGAGGAAGGGCATGATCTTCATCAGACCGGCCAGCTCGCGGATGTCGCGGGTATGGGTGCGGCCGTAGATCATACCGATGAGGGCAAAGAAGAGGGCCGTCATCAGACCGTGGGAGAGCATCTGCAGGATGGCACCGGTGACAGCCGTCTGACTCATCATCAGCAGGGCAAAGAGCACCAGTCCGCAGTGCGACACGGACGAGTAGGCATTGATGTACTTCAGGTCGGTCTGCACGCAGGCGCTCAGCGCACCATAGACCACCGAGATCGTCGTGAGGATCAGGAAGATCCACGACAGATCCTGGGCAGCATCAGGCAGCAGGTACATGGCCACGCGGAAGCAGCCGTAGCCTCCCAGCTTCATCAGCACACCGGCATGGAGCATCGACACGGCGGTAGGCGCAGAGGCGTGACCGTCGGGAGACCATGTGTGGAACGGGAAGAGGGCTCCCAGCACACCGAATCCGATGAAGATGAAGGGGAAGAAGATGTTCTGTATCCAGCCGGGGATGGCATGGGCGGCGGCGATGGCCGTCAGCTCAAACGTGTAGTTGCCGCTGTACTGGCCGTTGAAGAAGTAGATGCCCAGCAGACCGAGGATCAGCAGTGCCGAGCCTCCCATCAGCATGAGCGTCAGCTTCATGGCCGAGTACTCCTTGTGGCCGGAACCCCAGACGCCAATGAGCAGGTACATCGGGATGAGGGCCACCTCGTAGAACATGAACATCGTGAAGAGATCGGTGGAGATGAAGAAGCCGAACACACCCGTAGAGAGAAGCGTGAACCAGAGGAAGTACTCCTTGGTCAACGGCTTCAGCTGCCATGAGGCGAACGTACCCGTGAAGACGATGATGCTCGACAGGAGCAGCATGACCACGGAGATGCCGTCGACACCGACAGAATAAGCAATATGGAGGGGCTTGAACCAGGGCACGCTGTAGGTCAACAGCATCTCGGCCGTATTACCGGCGGCACGCTCCTGGATGAAGTAGATGGTCAGCCAGATGGACAGTGCCAGCAGACATGACGCACCTGCCACCATCACGCCACGCACCTGATTGAGATTCTTGGCAAGCCACAATCCCAGCAGCATCAGGGCGGGAATCACTACGAAAACACTTAATATACTCATATCTTTAGATGCATAAAAGGATTAATGTTAATGCAACCGTACCTGTGAGGAACCAGACGGCATACTGACGGACATCGCCAGACTGCCAGGGACGGATGGACTCACCCGCCTCATTGGCACCCCAAGCCAGGAAGTTGAACGTGCCGTCGACGACGTGACGGTCAAACCAGGCGATCGGCGTAGAGACGCAACGGAAGATGATACGGTGGGTGACATACTGCCAGATCTCGTCCTGATAAAAACGCTTGTAGGCAGCACGGTGCAGCTTGGGGAACGTCTTGTACAGACGGTCGGCGATGGGCTGCGACTCACCCTTGTAGATATAAGTAGCCACGCAGATGCTCAGAATGGCAATCACCGTAGAGGTGGCAGCGATCTGCACATCGAAGTGGATCGTATAGTCCATGCCGCTGGCTGTGACGAACTGGCCGAAGGAACCACCCCACCCTGCAAAGCCTGCGATGGTGGAATAGATGCCGACGATCATCGTGATGGCGCAGAGCACGATCAGAGGAATAGTCATTGAAGCGGGAGCCTCATGGGGCGTATGGTGCGCATGGGCCTCCTTGTTCTCCGTACCCCAGAAGATGCCGTAGTAGAGGCGGAACATGTAGAAGGCGGTCATGGCGGCGATGCCGGTCATGATCCAACCCACCACAGGACTGTACTGGAAGCAGGCGGAGATGATCTCATCCTTGGAGCTGAAGCCAGAGAAGAACGGGATGCCCGCAATGGCCAGACAGGAGATGAGGAACGTGATGTGCGTCACAGGCATATACTTGCGCAGGCCTCCCATCAGCGCCATCTCGTTGGAGTGGACGGCGTGGATGATACAGCCGGCACCCAAGAACAGACAAGCCTTGAACATGGCGTGGGTGAACAGATGGAACATAGAGGCCATGTAACCCAGCTGTGCGTGGTCGTCGTAGATAGCACCGTTGTGAGAAGGCAGGCAGACGCCCAGCGCCACCATCATGAAGGCGATCTGCGAGATGGTGGAGAAGGCCAGCACGCGCTTGATGTCGCTCTGGGCACAGGCCACGGCAGCGGCATAGAAAGCGGTGAACACACCTACCCACACCACGATGCTCAGCGCATGGGGAGCAAAGTGGATCCACAGGGGGAACATACGGGCGATCTGGAACACACCGGCCACCACCATCGTGGCAGCGTGGATGAGTGCAGACACAGGCGTCGGGCCCTCCATGGCATCGGGCAGCCAGATGTGCAACGGGAACATCGCACTCTTACCGGCACCACCGATGAACATCAGCACCAGCGCCGTGGGGATGATGAAGCCTCCGGCTACCAGCGCCTTGCTGATATTGCCCTGGACAAACGGCGTCGTACCCTCGCCCATCACCACCTCGGCACCGTGACCGGCGAAGGTGAAGTTGAACGAGTCGGTGTAGTAGCCGAACATCAGGATACCGATGAGGAAGAACATATCGGCAAAGCGGGTGACGATGAACGCCTTCTTAGAGGCAGCGATGGCGGGCTTCAGAGGATAGTAGAAGCCGATGAGCAGATAGGAGCTCACGCCCACAAGCTCCCAGAACATATACATCTGGAAGATGTTGGTGGCAAGCACCAGGCCCAGCATCGACATCGTGAAGAGGCTCAGGAATGCGTAGTAGCGCTGGAAGCCCTTCTCACCGTGCATATAGCCGAATGAGTAGATATGAACCATCAACGACACGGTGGAGATGACGATGAGCATCATCACCGAGATGGGATCCAGGAGGATACCCATGTCGAAATGGAGATTGCCCAGCGGCAGCCATGTGTAGTTGTAGGGAACGATCGTCTGGAAAGCGCCGTTCACGCGGTCGGCCGTGAAATACTGGAAGGCCGTGGTGTACGACAGGATTGTGACGAGTCCAAGCGAGCAGGTGCCGATAAGGCCTGCCGTCTTATGCTGCATCTTCATGCCAGCCAGTCCCAGAACGAGGAACGACAGCAGCGGCAGAAGCATGATAAATATTGTGTAGCTATACATAATTTTACCTTTTTACTTTTTTACCTTTTTACCTTTTCTATCGTTTCATATTCTGAATACTGTCCACGCTGTCACTGTTGAAGTTGCGGTAGACATTGATGATAATCGCAATGGCGACAGCCGTCTCTGCCGCAGCCACGCCGATGCCGAAGAGCGACATGAAGAAACCCTCAAGCTGGCCGGGGAAAAGCAGGCGGTTGAACGCGGCGAAGTTGATCTCAACGGCGTTGAGGATCAGCTCCACGGAGATGAGCATCGCAATCAGGTTACGGCGGGAAATGAAGCCGTAAACACCGATGAAGAACAGCAGAGCGCTGAGAATGAAATAATACTGAACTGGTACCATAATCACTTCTCCTCCTTTCTTGCTATAGCCAGACCACCGATGATACAAGCCAACAGGAATACCGAGATGAGCTCAAAGGGGAGCACATACTGGTACTTGTCGGCACCGACGAGCGACATGCCGATATCCTTCATCGGCACCTCCACGTCGGCCACCTGGCAGGCGGCATACATAAACTTGTTCTTTAACAGCACGGCGCAGACCATGACCAGACCTATGAGCGAGAGGATCGCCCCATAGACGACA
Source organism: uncultured Prevotellaceae bacterium (assembly GCA_902776545.1). GTDB lineage: Bacteria > Bacteroidota > Bacteroidia > Bacteroidales > Bacteroidaceae > Prevotella. Next base: position 155,333 of record CACYQO010000004.1, read on the forward strand.
CGGCTGCCCTTCACACGCTCCATCAGGCCCTGCAGCGAGCGCTTGCCCACCAGCTGGATGGCGAAGACGTAAAGCATCGTCACACCGCCGGCATAGACAGAGATCTGGGCAGCACCAAGGAACGTATAGTCGAGCAGGAAATAGAGACCTGCCACGCCAAAGAGCACAAACAACAGGAACGTTGCGGCTCTCATAATCCGCTTCGTCATCACACACAACACGGCAGAACCGAGTATGACAACGGCGAGAATCCAAAACATTATATAGTTTGCCATATCGCGTTACTTCGTTTTGGTGTTAAACTTACCGACTTCAAATGGTGCGCCGCCGTCGATGAGGTTAGGCAGCGAACCGCCCTTGTAGACTTCCTCATTCAGGTGGAGTACCAGCTTGCTGCGGTCAAACACAGCATTTTCAAAGTCATTAGTGAACTCAATAGCGTCGAAGTTGCAGGCGTTGGTACAGAGCTGGCAGAACATGCAGTCGCCAAGGTCGTACGCATAGTCGTCAAGCACCTTCTTCTTCTTGCCCGTCTCAGGATCCTCAGCCATGTGGGCGGTAATCTTGATGGTTCCGTTAGGACAGGCCTTCTCGCACAATGTGCAAGCCGTACACTTATAGGTACCGTCAGCGTTGCGCTTGAAGGTCAGGCGCCCACGGTGACGCTTCGCCACATGAAGTGTCGTCTTGCGGTTCTCAGGGTACTGCTCCGTCGACTTGTTGGTGAAGAAGTCCTTGAAGAATTCCTTCCAGGTGGTCTTCATGCCAATGGCCAAAGTCTTCATGCCAGCACCTATCTCTTCAAAATATCCTTTTTCCATAATTCAAAAATTATAAAATTATCAAATTAAAAAATCCTGCCTCCGACTCATACCTTATTATATATATAGTATTCATGCTTAGCTTCAAATTTTTTAATCTTTTAATTTTTTCATTTTACATACAGGCCAAGAGCCACGACGACGGTCATCACCACGAGGTTGATGAGTGCCAGCGGCATGAGATACTTCCACTCCAGCTTCAGGATCTGGTCGATACGCAGACGGGGGAACGTCCACTTGATCCACATGAGGATCCACACCAGGAAGAAGGCCTTGCCCAGGAACCAAACGATGCCGGGGATGAGGTTCATCACGCTGTCGAAGGCCTCAATGCCGATGTTCACCGGAGCCCAGCCGCCGAGGAATACCGTTGCGGCGATACCGGCGATGATGAACAGATTGAGGAACTCAGCGAGGTAGAAGAAGCCGAAGCCCATGCCGGAGTACTCCGTATGGTGTCCGGCGGTCAGCTCACTCTCAGCCTCAGCCATATCAAACGGGCCGCGGTTGGCCTCAGCATTACCTGCAACGAGGAACACTAAGAAGGCGATGATGGCGGGGATATGACCCTGGAAGATGAGCCAGCGCCAAGGACCCGTCTGGGCCTCAACGATACCACTCATCTGCATTGTGCCCGTCAGGATCACAGCCGTGATCAGACAGAGGCAGAGCGACATCTCATAGGAGATCATCTGCACGGCACCACGCATGGCCGAAACGACTGAATACTTGTTGTTAGAGCCCCATCCGGCGAGGAAGATACCTACCACGCCAATCGATGAGATGGCCGTGAGCAGGAAGATACCCACGTTGAAATCAAGAATCGTGGCACCATTGTTCCAAGGGAGGAACGAGAAGGCACCCACGGAGCCGATAATCACCAGGAGCGGAGCAACGAGGTAGAGCAGCTTGTCGGCCTTGTCGACGATGAAGATCTCCTTGATGAGCATCTTGAACACGTCGGCAAACACCTGCAGCAAGCCCCAGTAGCCTACTCGCATCGGGCCCAGACGACACTGGAAATAGGCACACACCTTACGCTCCATGAATATCAGTGCGATGGCCAGCAGGGCATAGCCGCCAAGGATGGCAGCACCCACCAGCACGCACTCAATCAATATTGCCAACCAGTCAGGACAGCCTATCGTCACCCTGAGCAGCTGGTCGAACCATTGTGTAACTAAACTAAAATCGAACATATATTCTTTTATTCTTTATTTATTGAAACGAATTTGCATAATGTGAATAATTCTGTTCACTAATAAATCTAATTATTATTCATATTCGTGGGATAAATTATTCTTATTATTCACATTCGTTTCTTAAAATTATCTGTCGATGTCTGGTATCACCACGTCAATAGCAGCACAGGTAGCGATGAGGTCGGCGATCTTCTGACCACGGAGCATCGGGTCGAAGGCACCTACCAGCGAGAGACCCATCGGACGCATCTTCATGCGGTAGGGACTCTTGTCGCCACGACTGTCAAGATAAACACCGAACTCACCGGCCACACCCTCGACAGAGTAGTACCACTGTCCCTCAGGCACCTTGATAATCGGCTTCTGCTTCACATAGAAGTCGCCCTCAGGAATGTTGTCGATGAGCTGCTCAATGATGTTCAGGCTCTGGTACATCTCATTGATGTGGACGAGGTAACGGTCCATAGAGTCACAGCCGTTGAGTGTACACTGCTCCCACTCCACCTTGTCGTACATGTCATACGGGTGGTTCTTGCGCACGTCGTTCTTCCAACCAGAAGCACGTCCGGCAGGACCGGTCACAGCGTAGTTGATGCAATCCTCAAGCGACATCGGACCACAGTTCTCCAGACGGTTGTGGGTGATGACATTGTCGCCAAACACATCCATGTACTCCTGGATCGTCGGACGCAGATACTTCACCAGATCCTTCACGTTCTTGACGAAGTTTGGGTCGATGTCATCCTGCAGACCACCGATGCGGTAGTAGTTCTGGATCAGTCGGCCGCCTGTGGTCTCCTCCATGCAGTTGAGCACATGCTCACGGTCGCGCATGCCATAAAGCATCGCCGTGAGAGCGCCCAGGTCCTGACCTACGCAAGAGGTGTAGAGCAGGTGGGAGTCAAGACGCTGCAGCTCGTCCATAATCGTGCGGATGTACTTGATGCGGTCGGTGAGCTCCACGCCCAGACCTTCCTCAATCACACCGACCAACGCGTGGCGGTGCTGCATGGCTCCCAGATAGTTAAGACGATCTGTTAAAGCAAGCGTTTGGGGATAGGTCATATCCTCCCACATCTTCTCAATCGCACGGTGGATATAACCGAGGTGGGGATAGATGCGCTTCACGGTCTCACCGTTGAGCACCGTCTGCAGACGGAGCACACCGTGAGTAGCCGGGTGCTGGGGACCGATATTGATTACATAGTCGTCTGTGCCGAAAAGCTTATTCTGCTTAGACTGGAGATTGCCATCCTTATCGATGAAATACTCCAGACCGTAGTCGGGCTCCTCATCGTCCTCCAGGGTATATGCGTCGTTGAACTTCCAGTCCTTGCGGAAAGGATAGCCCTTGAAGTCGCTGCGGAGGAAAAGGCGGCGCATATCCTTATGGCCAAGGAACACGATGCCATAGAAATCATAGACCTCACGCTCCAGCAGATCAGCCACCTTCCAGATGTCAGAAACGGTGGGGATATAAGCCATCATCTGGCCGTCGGTATCGCCTGTGCCGTTTGAGGCGATACCATCGCCACATTCCTGGGTCCTGGCCATCATTTTCACAGAGCAGCGCTTGTGGTTCTCCGTATTCTCAAGGATATAGACACAGCCTAAACCGCCCTCATCAGAAAGAACCTTGGGGAAGTCCTCACCGACGATCGTCACAAGATAGTCAAAGTGCTCTTTCTCCTTCAAGTCCTGCATCTTCTGATGGAACTTGTCAAATTCAAACTCTAAGAATGTCAGTTTCATACGCCAGCCTCCTTTCTTTCTTTAGCATCGGATTGACACGGATTCTCACGGACTTCATTATTCCGTGCGTCTCCGTGTTCTTCTGTGGCCAACTTAAAGTCTTCTGGAACATCCGTGATGACCAGTGGCTCACGGCGATGGTCGCCCAACTTGTTGCGGAATGTCAGCTCCTCGTTGGATACGCCAAGCTCACGCTCCTCAGCGGTCTGCTTGTGGTTGGCACCGCCGAAGAACTTCTCAGCCTTCACCTTGCGCTGCAGCTGCATCATGCCGTACATGATAGCCTCCGGACGCGGGGGACAGCCGGGAATGAACACATCGACAGGCACGATCTCCTCAATGCCCTTCACCACGTGATAGCTCGACTTGAACGGTCCGCCGCTGATGGCACAGCCACCGACGGCAATCACGTACTTAGGCTCGGCCATCTCGTCGTAGAGACGCTTCAGGGCGGGAGCCATCTTGTGGGTGATTGTTCCTGCACACATGATCAGGTCAGCCTGACGGGGAGAGTTACGCGTCACCTCAAAACCAAAACGGGCAAAGTCATAACGGGCACAACCGCAGGCCATGAACTCAATACCACAGCAAGATGTAGCGAAGGTCAGCGACCAGAGAGAGTTCGCACGTCCCCAGTTGATCAACTGGTCCAGCGAACCGGTAATCACATTGACGCCGCCCTCATGGAGCTCGTCAACAATCTTCTCCAGCGAGGCGTTGTCGTTCCACTCCTCGTAGGGAATACTCTTGATGTAGGGCTTCTTTACTTCCATTCCAGATCTCCTTTCCGCCAGGCGTAAGCCAAGCCTAAAACCAGAACTACCAGGAAGAAACCGATCGACAGCAAGGCCATCGCACCGAAGTCCTTCACTACTACAGCCCATGGATACAGAAACACCGTTTCCACATCGAACATGAGGAACAGGATGGCGAAGAGGTAGAATCCCACGGAGATGGGCAGCCATGAGGTGCCTCGCGTGGGGATACCACTCTCATACGGCTCACCTTTCACCTTCGCGTAGGACCGGGGTCCTATCAGCTTGGCTACGACGTAAGCCGCCACCACCAATGTAATAGCCGTCAACAAGACGGTAATTAACAAAGCATAGTTCATAAATAATTAATATAATGTTATAACAATATTGTTTCGTTCTTAAGCAGATGTTCCATCAAAATAAATGTACCTTTGCCGCTTTTGTGGTGCAAAGGTACAAATAATATTTGTAAATTAGGCGAATAATTATTAATAAATTAATAATAATTGTTAATGCCCCTCAATTATCTCCGTGATAGGCTCTCCGATGCAGGCATTCGGCTGCTGGATATGCAGTTTCTGACACACCGTGGGGGCGATGTCGGTGATATGCACCTCGCGGCTGGTGCTGCCGTGTTCCACCTTCCAGCCGTAAAACAGCAGGGGTATATGCGCATCGTAGGGATTCCACTCGCCATGGGTCGTACCCACAGGCGATGAACCTGGCCCAAACTCATACCAGCCAGCCTCAAGCACTAGCAGCAGGTCGCCAGAACGATGGGGATGATAGCCCAAGAGCGCACGACTGCGGATGACATCAGGCACACTCCACGTGTTCACCTTCTCAAAGTCCATCACAAACTGCACATGGGGCAACCGTCTGGCATAGTCGATCAGCACATCCTTCACCTTCTGAACCTCAAGGCCAAGTTCCTTGATGCGTGCATGGTTCAGGAATACGCGATAGCTATTGATATCGCTGATGACAGACAGGTCAGCTCCTATCGTCTCACGAAGATAGGCATCAAGGCTGTCATCAAGCACATCATCTCTCACTTTCCATGCGCCACCATTCATCTTGTGGTCTGCCATCCACTGAAAGTTGTGGGCAGCACCGTGGTCAGCCGTCAGGAAGAGCAGGTAGTTGCCCTTGCCCACATGTTCATCGAGAGCATTGAGCAGTCGTGCGAGGTCTTTGTCGAGTTGCAGATAGGCACCGTCTGCATGCTCACCACGCGTGCCCCAGGCATGTCCGATGACATCAGTCTGGGAATAGCTGACGCAGAGCATGTCCGTCACGTCACCTTTACCCAGCTGCTCACCCTTCAGAGCGGCTCGTCACCGATATTCCTATTCAGCTCCTGCGCCTTCTTGTTCTTCTTCAGTTCGTTGTTATAGGCTTTGACCCAATCAGGAAGGTCATTCATATAATAGGTACTGGAGATGAAGCACACGTTCTTCGCATCAAGCCAGTAGGCGGCATTGGCAGAACGTCCTGCGGGAAAGATAGCAGCACGGTCCTTATACGACACGCCAATCACCTTAGACCGGAAGTCGGTGTGCATCCTCAGCTGGTCGCCGATGGTTGTAGAGAGCAGATTGCGAGGCGACATCATTCCTTTCTTGGAGTCGCTGCCGACACAGTTCACTGTCGTATCACCACAACAATACACACGTGTATCGTCGATGAAGAAGTCGTTGCCACAGATGCCATGCAAGGCAGGTGTCGCACCAGTATAGGCACTCGTATGTCCGATGGCTGTCACCGTCGGCAGATAGTTGATCAGGCAGTTGTCACAGGAGAATCCCTCCTCGATGAGCCGTTTGAAGCCATCGTCGCCAAACTGGTCATAATACCTGGGCAGATAGTCCCATCGCATCTGGTCCACCACGATTCCCACCACCAACTTAGGACGCTCATTCATCTTCGTCCCGGCCCACATCTGCGTCCCGCCACACACGAACAACAGTAATATCAATAAGGATTTTCTCATTTGATTGTTATATTCATCTGTAAACTATGGTGCAAAGATACTATAAAATCCCGAATCATGCAAATAATTGACGAAAAAATTGGCAGAATATTTGGTGGAAAGGAAATAAATACCTAACTTTGCAGCAACAACTATAGCAATGAATAAGACAATCAAGAAATTACTAAAGATCGTTGGGGGTACGCTGGCAGCAGTCGTCATACTGCTGGGAGCGGCCTTAGTGGCCCTCAACAACAAGTCTCTCCAGAAGAAAATACTGGACGATGTAGTGGAAGAATTGCGAAAGAAGCTGGATACCAAGGTGGAGATCGACAGTATCAGCATCAACATGTTCAACCTGGATCTCAACCTCTACGGCATTATGATTGAAGACCGCGAGAAGCGCGAGATGCTCAAGGTTCAGAAAATAGCTGCCGACATTGAACTGCTGAAGCTACTGCAAAACAAGATTGTCATTGAGAAAGCAGAACTCATCGGTGCCGAGGCCCTGCTCCTGAAGCCCTCAAAGGAAGAGCCTGCCAACTACCAATTCGTCATCGAGGCCTTCAAGAAGCCAAAGGACAAGGAAAAGAAAAAGGAAAAGAAAGAGAAGCCGAAGGGGAAATTGGAACTTGATGTCAGCGACCTCTTGCTGAAGGACATCCATGTGAAGCACAACGAACTCGACATCCACCTGCAACAAGCCAAATATCACAATGGCTGGATCAGTGGTCAGACCGCTGAGATAGAAAGCATTACCCTTGTCTGCGACACCACGTTCAGAGAAGGTCTTAAGCCCTTCACGGCCTCCCTGGGCCGTCTGACGGTCAAAGGGGATTTTGAAAAACAGATCGCCAAGCTGGATATCTACAATGCAGAATACCATTGGCAGTCGCTTTGGAAAAAGCGTAATATCATGGTGGACAACCTGGCAGGCATCGGCCACCTGACTGCCAATGTGAGCCATGGGCGATACAGTGCAACGGTGAAACAGGCGCGCTACAAGAACGACAACCATCTGCCCCGCAAGAACACAGGCAAACCTAAGCGCGGTTTCTTTGATGCCAAGCACCTCGACGTCATTGCCAACTTCCATGTAGTGCTCGACTCCATCAGCAAGAATGGCATCACGGGCCATCTGAATGAGTTCACGGCCAAAGACTCCATCACCGGCATCGACGTCCGCAAGCTCCAAGCACAATTCATGTATGTTAAGGACAGGATTGATCTGCGTGACATCTTTCTCCAACAGAAGAGCACCGTCCTCAATATCACCAGCGGTGCAATCGTGCTGCCCAGCAAGAAAGAAGGACGTGAGTTCTCCTACTCTACGGGTGTCATCACAGGTACGGCCTATCTGAAAGACATCTCCAGAATGTTCGCCCCTGTGCTGAAGAACTTCACGATGCCCCTCAACCTCAGCCTGACGATGAAGGGCACAGCCGATGCAATCCACTTCCGCAACGTGAAGGTCAGCTCCAACGACAAGAAACTACATGTCGCTGCCACAGGCGGTATCTCCAATCTGAAAGACAAATACAAACTCCACGTCAGGTTCGACATCAACAGTATGACCGCCAAAACGGGCATCGCAGAAAAGATCATCAACCAGTTTGCCACCAAGAAGCTGATGATGAACCAACTCAACAACCTGGGCGACATCAACTATACGGGCAGCTTCGACGTATTGTATAAAAAGGAGATCTTCAGGGGACTGTTGAAGACGGCTGCCGGCAATCTCGACTTTGAGTTCGCGTTAGACGAACTGAACAAGTATGTCAACGGAAAGGTCAGTTCCAAGAAAATCGAACTGGGCAAGGTAATGAACATCAAGGAGATGGGACCGATGGATGCCTCAGCCGATTTCACCGTCGATATCAGCAAGCCGCGTACAGCCAAGATGCGAAAGGCGAAAGGCGGCAAACTGCCCATCGGCTTCTTCAATGCGAAAGTCAATGACGTATCCTATTTAGGTATCCACATCCGCAACCTCACTGCCACACTTAACAGCGACGGTGCCGTTGCCACTGGCGACGTGTACCAGAGCGGCAGAATCAGGGATCTGTATTTCTCCTTCTCCTTCACCGACACAGACCAGATGCAGAAGATGAAGGTCACCAAGTCTGGCCTCAAGTTCCATAAAGAGACCGAAGAGTACAAGGCCCAGAAGGCAGAGCGCAAGCAGCAGAAGAAGCTTGAAAAGGAGGCAAAGAAGGAACAGAAGAAGCAGGAAAAGGAGGCAAAGAAGGCCCAGAAGGAACAGGAAAAGCAGGCGAAGAAAGCCCAGAAGGAAAAGGAGAAGCAACAAAAGGAACTGGAGAAGCAGCAGAAAGGCGACACTCAGGATGGTGAGAAGAAAGGCTTCTTCAAGAAACTGTTCGGCAAGAAGAAAAAGACGGAGACTACATAGCCTCCGTCCTTTCTATAATTTCCAGACACATACGACTGTTGTGATAAGGACACTTCCAGAATCCCGCCTTATCATCGTCAAGATTCAGTGATCCGTCAGGCCGACGGCTCCAGTGCCACTCGCCATTCTCCCAGTCGATCAGCTGTTCCTTGATATACGTCCAACAACGCTCTGCCCGCTCATAGGCCTCTTCGTCGCCGAAGTGCTGCCAGAGATTGAACCATCCCACAACGTTCTCTGCCTGTACCCACCAGTGAAGATCATCATCTACGTGACCTGTGTCGAGGTTGGCCTCATGTATCATCGACCCATCTGGACGCAGCCCCTTCTCTGAGGCTTTCGCCACAATGCGCACGATGTCCTCCACCTTCCTCAGCACCTTTTCGTCGCCCAGCACAAGGGCTGCCTCATGCATCAGCCACGAACACTCAATATCGTGTCCATAGCTCTCCAGATGTCCGGCACCACGCGTCCAGTCCATCTCAAAGAAGAGATCGAGGTGATGCGTCTCAGGATTCAGGATCCTGTCCGTGAAGATGTCAATCAGGTTACGCAATGATGCCTCCACGCTGATCATCGTCTCCATAGGCACACTCACGCCGATGGGGAGCACCGATCCAAGCACAGGCACATAGTCGCACGATTCCTGAGCATGCATTTCTTGCAAGCATCGCAGCAGGTTCGTGTAAGGTTCTATGATGTGCAGATGGGTGTTCTGCGATTTGGGGAAGTTCGCATCAAGTTCAGAGAGACGCATATCCGCGATAGGTTGCCAGTCGCGTGCCGTCGCCTCGATGTAACCGTTCTGCTCACGATCCAATGCATGCTCCTCAATGCAGTCATAGAGTTGCAGCGCATAGTCGAGAGCCTCCCTGTCGTCTGTAGCACGAGCATACTCAGAGAGTCCGTAGAGGGCGAAGCCGATGGCATAGAACTGCTTGCGCGTGTTCAGCGGCTGACCTTTAGCGTCCACACTCCAATACACGCCTCCATACTCCTTGTCGAGGAAATGCTCGATGAAGTATTCCTTAGCGTAGGTCGCCATCTCCAGATACTCAGGTTTCTTCAACACCCGATAAGCGGCAGAGAACGTCCAGAGGATACGGGCATTCAGAATGGCCCCCTTCTCAGCCTCAGGATGTAACACCTCGTGGCCGTCGATTCGGCCATAGAAGCCGCCATTCTCGCGGTCAACCATCTTGGTCTGCCAGAAATACAGGATGTTGTTTTCCAACACATCCTGCATCTCCTGTCTCATTGTTTTAACTGTCATCATCAATGTGTTATGCGTCAAATTCACGTGCTTTCTTCAACTTGGCGTTGATCTCCTCCACACGCTTGGTGGTCAGCGGATAGAACCACACCACGATGATAGCCAGACCAGCCACCATAGCCGGGATGAAGCTCATGAGCCAGCGCAGCACCATCAGCGCACTATCAGGCTGTGTGACGCCTGCCTCCAACTGAGCAGCATCCGTGATATAGCCGAAACCGGAGAGGAGCCACAGCACAGCAGCACCACCGATGGCACCACCGAACTTCTGAGCCATTGAGGCCGAGGAGAAGATCAGACCCGTAGAAGCGGTGTTGTACTTCAACTCAGCGTAGTCGCTCACGTCAGCATACATACTCCAGATCAGCGGCGACATGATACCCGTGAAGATAGAGATGATCACCTGCAGGATCAGCATCATCCAGAAGCCCTCCGAGGTGCAAGGCACGAAGAAGAAGGAGATGCTGAACACCACCAGTGCGGCATTCACCAGGATAAAGGTAGACTTCTTACCCAACTTCTGGGCGATGGGCACACAAAGCGCCACACCAGCCATATTGGCCACCTCACCGATACCCAGGAACAGACCTGAATAGAAGAGGAACATCAGACCGAAGAAGGTCAGCTGTACGTCCGGACCGATGATGTCAAGGAAGAAGTAAGCCACCGTTGCACCGCGCACCGTATTGAACAGGTTAGAACAGAGGGCTGCACCAATGAGCAGCCACCAAGGCTTGTTCGACAGCAACGACTTGAAGTCACTACCCACACTCACCGTCGATACGGTCTTCAGATGTTCTCTTGTCAACAGGAAGCAGAGGATGAACATTACGAAGCAGGCACTCGCGATGACGCACATAGCCCAGAACCAGCCATCAGGCGACTTATAGCCACCCAGACTGTTGGTCAGGGGTTCCCAAAGGAACAAGGCGAGGAACGAACCGCCGTATGCGAAGAACATACGGAATGAAGAGAACACGGTCTTCTCATTCGTATCGTCCGTCATCACACCCAGCATGGCGCCATAGGGCACGTTGATACCCGTATAGACCGTCATCATCATGATGTAGGTGATGTAAGCCCAGATGAGCTTGGCGCCGTAGTCCCAGTCGGGTGTGGTAAACAAGAGGATACCACAGATGGAGAAAAACGGTGCCACCCAGAGCAGGTAGGGACGGTACTTACCCCATTTCGTGTTCGTACGGTCGGCAATGATACCCATCATCGGGTCGGAGACAGCGTCCCAGATACGAGTGACGAGCACGAGCACACCAGCATCAATCAGCGAGAGGCCGAAGATGTTTGAATAGAAGATAGGAAGATAGTAAGAGAACACCTTCCAAAAAGTCGATGACGACATATCACCGAAGCCGTAACCGATCTTTTCGATTAATTTAGTCTTTGCCATAGATTTCTTGGCCACGAGACGCTTGATGGTCTCGACAGAAGCAGCGGTAGTAAGGCCGTCCTCAGGCGTGTTCATGCAGTAGTCGATGAGCCTGTCGACGGTCGACGTTGCCACATGCATGCGGGTGTCTGCCGAAGCGTAGTAGATGAACACCTTACCGTCTTCGTCGGCAATCCAGCCGTTGGCAAAGGCCACGTTCATCACATCGCCCAGATACTCGTCACCCTCAGGCACGAGGAAATAACCGCCCGGCTGTGCAATCACCTTCGTGGGATCGTCCAGCGCCGTCATATACATATAGAGCACATAGCGCAGGCCGTCGGCTGTGGCGCGAACACCATGAGCCAGATGCAGCCAGCCCTTCTTTGTCTTGATGGGGTGCGGGCCCTCACCGTTCTTCACCTCCGTGATGGTGTGATAGTGACGGGCGTTGATAATTTTCTCCTCCTTCACCTCTGCGTGGGTGATATCATCGACAAGTGCCCAGCCAATACCACCGCCTGAACCAGTATCAATGAAACCATCCTGCGGACGGGTGTAGAAGGCGTACTTGCCATCGACGAACTCTGGGTGCAGTACGACGTTACGCTGCTGCGACTTCGTCTTCAGATCAGGCAGACGCTCCCAGGTCTTCAGGTCTTTCGTACGGGCGATACCAGCCGTAGCCGTAGCGGCAGAGAGGTTACCCGGCTGTGAGTCGTCGTGACGCTCAGCACAGAACACGCCGTAGATCCAGCCGTCCTCATGCTGTGTGATACGCATATCATAGATGTTCGTTGCAGGAATCACGTCGTCGGGCATCGTAATGGGCTCCTCCCAGAAACGGAAGTTGTCGATGCCGTTGGGCGACTCAGCCACAGCGAAATAGCTCTTACGGTCTGCGCCCTCCACACGGACGACGAGCACGTACTTACCTTGCCACTTGATGGCACCTGAGTTCAGCGTGGCGTTGCACATGATACGCTGCATCAGGTAGGGATTGTCCTGCTCATTGAAATCATATTTCCACTCCAGAGGCACGTGAGCAGCCGTCACCACCGGATACTTATACTTCTCATAAATGCCGTTACCCCACTCTACGGGTTCGTTCTTACGGCTCAGCAGCTCCTCATGGTGTTTGCGCAGGGCTGCCACTTTCTGTTCAAATTCGCTCATAATCTTTATTATTTTTTGTATTTGTTTCTCCCCCTAAGTTAGGGGGAGCCAGAGGGGGTCTGCGCTCGGCTTTGCCGCTTGCTACCGAAGGGACGCAAGAAGAAGCGCATTGTCTGAGACTGTTCAAACCACCCCTAACCCCTCCTAACTTAGGAGGGGAAAAGATTACTCTATAATCTCATTCAGAAATAAAACATTCTTCTTGTTGTACATCTCTTTAAAATAAGGTGCGTCGGGCTTTGCGGGCGAGGGACCGAACCACTCATGCCTGGCGTTGCGCCACACGAGGAAGTAGCTGATGGCATACTTGTCGAGCACTGGGGTGAGCGTCGAGGTCCACCACGTAGAGTCCGTGAGGTTCTTCAGTCCGCACTCCGTCAGAGCGGCAATCTTACCACGATCGGCAGCAAACTTCGTCAGCATGGCGAGGTTGGCATCCAACTGTGCCACGAAGTCCTCTTTCGTGCCCCACTGATAACCGTCGATACCCACGAGCGACACACGGTCGTCGCCAGGATAGCGCTCCAGATATTTCGCTTCGTCGAGGTTGGCAGCCATACCGGGCGAGTAAGCCCAGAGCAGGTTGTCGAAACCACGACCATTCAGGTAGTCCTGCAACAGGTTCCACAGTCCTTTGTACTCGTCTGCCGTACAGAGCCTTTCTCCCCACCAGAACCAAGAACCTGTGTTTTCATGCCAAGGACGGAAGATGATGGGCACCTTCTGGCCGTCGGCGGTCTTCAATGTCTCAAGGAAATCACCCACGCGACGCATCCATCCTAAGAAGGACTTCTCATGAGAACCGCCCAACAGCACATTCTTCACAACAGTCGTGTCGCTGATGTCCCAGGCCGTTCCTTCCGGGAACTTCTGTCCGGCGTTGCCGCCACCGGGGATAGTGGTCTGCGGGTTACGGGGATGCCAGCTGATGGTGATGATACCACCACGCTCATAGTGCTTGATGATCTCCTCACGCATACGGGTGAAGGGTACGCTGTCGAGGTTCTTGGCGTCGCCCATCTCGATGCCGCCGAGCTCAAAGCCCATCACGGCGGGCCAGTCGCCACAGACGTTCTTCACATCGCTGGAATCCTGGTCGTAGTCCCAGGTCAGACCATAGAACGGATCGTCTTGATGACCGAACATATATCCCTTACTGCGAAGCGTGTCGAGGCGCTCCATCAACTGCTGTGCCACCGTCTTCTCGGGTTCAGCCTGTTTTTGTGTTGTGCAGGCGGCGATTGCTATTGCCGCGATTGCCATCATTATCAATTTCTTCATTTTATATATTTTTATTTTTACCTACGGATTGTACGGATTTTACGGATTATTATTATCTTCCTTACTTGCCTGCGGATTAATCCGTATAATCCGTAAAATCCGTAGGCTTTAAATTATTATCGCAATTTCATCTGCTTGAGCAGCCAGTTCTCCCACTCGTCCCACTGCTCCTGGAACCAGAAGTGCCAAGTGGCCTGATAGGGCTTAATGGTCTTCGGACCCTTCACCGTGTTATAGGTCGCCCAGGCGGTAGTGGGAGGCACCACGTCGTCGTTATAGCCGAACGAGAACCATCCTGCCTGCTGGTCGGTGATCAGCCGGGCGAAGTTGATGCCGTCGTAATAGCGCGAGGTCTCGATCTGCTTCTCCTGACCTACACCTTTATTATTATAGAAATAGTGTGGCCAGCCACAGGCGATGCCTTTCAACGAGTTCGTATGGTCGCAGCAGGCGGCATGAACTGGGGCATAATAGGTGATGCGCTTGTCGAGACCAGCCGTCGCGAGTGAGAGGAATCCACCCTGCGAAGAACCCGTCACACCCAGTTCCTTTCCGTTCCAGGGCGTAAACTCCTCGATATAGTCGAGGGCACGGATACAACCGACGATCACGCGCTTATAATAATGTTTGTCGCGCGAATCCATGTTAAACTCCCAATAGCCCATCAGGGCACCGTTGAACACATCGTCGTACACCTTCTGCTCCATCGTCACAGGAATGCCGTGAATGCCGATCTCCAGCGTGATGGCACCCTGGGCAGCCGTCCAGATGTCGCCGCCGTAAGGTCTCACACCGGCTCCTGGCACTCGCAACAAGGCGGGATACTTGCCTTCCTTCACCGGCACGCAGAGGATGCCATAGGTACGGTAGTTCGACTGCAGATTCTGAAACGACACCTCATACACGTTCACATCCTTCGTGCAACGCTCGGGCAACAGTCGCTTCGTGGGTTCGAGAGGGGTCTTGCGGGCTTCGCTGATGACACCCTGCCAGAACTCCGAGAAGTCCTTGGGCATCACCGTCGACGGCTGCAACAGCTCAGGGGAGAACGCAGCTCCACAGGCACCCTTGTAGTCCTTGCCGTCCACGTGGGCAGTCACGTCCACACGGTAGAAGCCGGGCTGCTTCATCGTACCTGTCAACTTCGTCGTCCCGTCTTTCAGTACGGTCTGCTTCTTCACGTCCTGATACATCTCAGGGCCTGCGGCGAGATCGATGCTCACGTTGTCCACCAGCGTACCCGACTTCAGCACGCTGACGGTGAACGTGGCCTTCTCACCCGTCTTGTACGTCCAGTCCTGATGGTCTGGCTGCACGAGCACCTGGATTTCAGAGCCGCGAATCTGTGCCTGAACTGAGAGGTGAGAGGTGAGAGGTGAGAGGTAAGAGATTACCACTAACAATACTCTCATCCATCTGTTTTTTAATGTAATCATCTGTAAACTGTAAACCATAAACTGTAAACCATACTTTTGCGGTGCAAAGGTACGACAATTCCCGCAAACACCCGTACTTTCTTTTGCCCAATGATGATACTATTTCGTCAATCTGCTCATGCGGTCCACCTGAGAGCGGATCACCTGCAGTGTCGTCGAGTCATTGGCGAACACCGAGTTCAGTCCTTGTGCCTCCTGGGCAGGGTCGCCCGTATAGTCGTCGCCCACCTGCCACTGCTCGTGCTGCGGCCGGGCCAGTCCACCCCATCCCCAGAAGTTGCAGCCGGCGAAGTAGCCGCCGCTCTCAGCGTTGTCAGCCACTAAGGAGAAGACGTACTCGTAGAAACCGTCCCTACCCCGTGTCGGTGTGCCGAGGGCGAACCGGAAACCGTCTCTCGGATAGCCGAACTCCTCCATCACTAACGGCTTCTTGATCTTCGCGCAGATATCAAGGTGACGGTCGATATACTCTTTCGTGTTCGTCTTTGCTCGCGACAGGTTCTCAATCAGCGAGTCGGCCTTTGCCCAGCCCCAGTTGTAAGGCCAAAGATGGATGTTGGCGTAGCCGATGTTCTCGTCGGCCGTGATGCGCTCCCAGCAGTCGAAGTCACCCTCGCAGCCCCAGGCACCCTCTGAGCCGATGGAGATCAGGTGGTTCGGGTCGAGCTCACGGATGAGCTTCGCAGCCTCGGCGATCCACTTCTCAAAGGCAGGCAGTGCCTCCTTGGAGAACGCACGCGGCTCGTTACCGATCTGCCAGGACATGATGGCAGGATCGTCCTTATAGGCCTTGCCGGTATATTGGTTTGTCCGCCCGATGATGAAGCGCACGTAGTCGTAGAACAGCTCGTGGGCCTTCTCGTTCGTGGCATATTGCGCCATCGCGTCCATAAAGGCGGGATAACCGACGTCGTCCGGTCTCGGCTGCTTGCCCGCTCCGGCCTGCTCGAGATAGAAGCCGTAGCCGCCGCTCCACTCCCAGGAGTTGTTCAGGTAGAGCACAGCCACCATATCGCGCTTGCCCATCTCCTGAAGCAGGTAGTCCAGACCAGCCAGTATCGTATCGTTATACACGCCCGGTGCGATCTGCAAGGTCGGTTCCACCTTCGTCTTCACGCCACGCTCACCGTCGGAGCCAACGAGGATACGCAGGTTGTCAATGCCCTGCGACTTCAGCAGGTCAAGCTCCTCGGCGAGCCGCTCGCGGTCACCGCCCTGGCCTTCTGAGCCTAAGATGGCACCATACCAGAAGTTCGTGCCCACATAATAATACGGTTTACCGTCCTTCACGAAATGACCATTCTCCACCGTCACGAAAGGATTGGCCGACTCTTTCACAGTCTGACCGCAGGCAGTGATTACCACCGCCACCACAAGCACCCAAAGATACTTCATTGCTTTAAAGTTTTTAGTATTTGAAATCATGCTGCAAAGGTACAAGAAATAAATGGAACTGCCAAATGTTTTCTAAAGAAAATGCAATTTCAGCCACGGGCTTGGCCGGGAGCTTGCGGCCGCTGAGGTCGTACCATCCGGCGTCAGCCGAATGTTCCATGTTCCATGTCAACGATTCCCGTCGTTTCCTCGTCGCCGAAGTTCTGCGTCGTCGGGGCGTTGCTCACGGTGACGTCGCTGAACACGGGGTTGACGATGTCGTCGCCTGGCAGGGTTCTGGCGAATTGCAAATTCGGCTGAACAGGCGGTGAGGCTGGCACGGATTGCAATGTGTGACAGATGTGTGACAGATGTGTTACAAATATTCTTGAAAGACAAATGCTTGATACTGAGTTGGTTGTAGGTCTTATGGCACCCTGTTACATTTATTATCACAGCGGGGACAGTCCCCATTGTGCGCTTAATTATCGATAAGGCACGCTTATTTTTCAATAAGGGTTCCTTATTGCGTGATAGAGGCTGGTTATCCAAATGGCAGGGTTCTGGCGAATTGCAAATTCGGCTAAACGGGCGATTTTGTGTGACAGATGATGTTGAAATTCAGATGTGTCACAAATGTGTCACAGATGTGTCACACAAAAACTGGAGTCTATCAAACTGATAATGAGCAAATTACAGAGTACTCTTTCTCTCTGTGACGGATGTGACAGATAAAAAAGGAAAAATTGAGGGTCTATACTAAAAAAATAAAACCATCATAAAAGTAATAGATAGCATCTGAGAGCGATGACGACGATGAGCGTCCGGGAGCTGGAGGGTAATCTCTTCCCCTCCTGAGTCAGGAGGGGCAAGGGGTGGTCTGAACAGGCGTATTGTCTGAGGCGGTTCAGACCCCCTCTAACTCCCCCTAACTTAGGGGGAGAAACTCACTTCACTCACTTAATCGCAAACTTGCGGCCGTTGTTGATGTAGAGGCCGGGCTGCGTGGGCTTGGCCGGGAGTTTGCGGCCGCTGAGGTCGTACCATCCGGCGTCAGCCGAATGTTCCATGTTCAATGTTCCATGTTCAATGTCAACGATTCCCGTCGTTTCCTCGTCGCCGAAGTTCAGGACGAACGCACGGACGGCGGCAGCAGGAGAACTGACATGGAAGTATCCACGGAAGGCGCCGATGGTCATGTCGCTGCTGGGCCAGTATAGCTTATTGCCGCTGCCGAGGTAGAGGTTGCTCGAATCGCCGCCCGTGAGCGTCTCGGGGCTGTAGGTTCCGATGAACTGCACGCGCCCGCCGTCGAAGCTCTGCGTCGTCGTGGCGTTGCTCACGGTGACGTCGCTGAACACGGGGTTGACGATGTCGTCGCCGCTGGCCCACTTCACGATGTAGGGCACGCCGGCCTCGATGGTGGTCACGGCTCCATCGCCCGTCTTGGGCGTGAAGTTCAGCGTCAGCACGCCGCCGTCAGGGTCGAAACCCGTGGTCTTCCCCTCATACACAATGTCGGCACTCAGCCGTCGGATGTCGGCCCCGGCCAACGGGCATCCCTCTGCGGTCAGATCAACGTTGAACGGCAGGCACAGCGTGTTCCACGCGCCGTCCTTGTAGAGCGTGCGGCCCTGCAGGGTGACGTCGAGGATATTGTCGTTTGCCGCCGCGATGAGGGCGCTGTTGTCGGCAGCGTCCTGCAGGCTGATGCTTTCGATGGGCAGGATGTCGTTCTCGTCGACTCTCATCTTCGATGCCTGTGCCTTGTAGGTAGCCAAGCTTTTGTTGAACACGTATATCTTGCGACCGCTGGCATTATTTTCGAACGCTTTCCAGCCGTATTCGTTCAGCTCGGGAGCATAGATGGTGACGGAGCTTAGGCTGGTGCAGTCCGCGAAGGCAGCACCGCCGATGTACGTCACGCTGGCGGGGATTTCGACGCTTTCCAGCCTGGTGCAATAATAGAAGGCACAGCTGTCGATGCTCGTCACGCTGGCGGGGATGGTGATGCTTTCCAGGCTGATGCAGTCCGCGAAGGCAGCAACGCCGATGCTCGTCACGCTGGCGGGAATCACAATGCTTTTCAGGCTGGTGCAGCCGCAGAAGACATTATCGCCGATGCTCGTCACGCTGGCGGGAATCACGATGCTTTCCAAGCTGGTGCAACGTTCGAAGACATTATCGCCGATTCTCGTCACGCTGGCGGGGATGGTGATGCTTTTCAGGCTGGTGCAGTGCGCGAAGGCAGCAACGCCGATGCTCGTCACGCCGTCAGGAATGACAGTATTCTTGCATCCGTAAAGTAGCGTATTGGTTTTAGTCTTGATAATCGCATTACATTTTTTGCGGCTGTCGTAGGTCGGATTTCCTTCTGCCACCGAGATAGATGCCAGACTGGTGCAGCCTACGAAGGCAAAGTCGTCGATGCTCGTCACGCTGGCGGGGATTTCGATGCTTTTCAGGCTGGTGCAGCCGTAGAAGACTTCACCGCCGATGTACGTCACGCTGGCGGGGATTTCGACGCTTTCCAGGCTGGTGCAGTAGATGAAGGCAAAGTCGCCGATACTCGTCACGCTGGCGGGGATAGTGATGCTTTTCAGACTGGTGCAGCTATTGAAGGCATCATGGCCGATGGTCATCACGCTGGCGGGGATCTCGATGCTGGTCAGACCAGTACAGCCGTTGAAGGCCATACTGCCGATGCTCGTCACGCCGTGACCGATGATGACGGTCGTGATTTCTGTGAGATAGTTATCATCCCAAGGAATATTCCTAGACGTATAGTCCGCCATGGCTCCTGTACCGAAAATGCTTAGGGTTGTGGTGGTGCTGTTGTATGAGTAATAGACATTGGTACCGCATTTGCCGTTGATGGCATATATCTTGCCAGCGTAGTCCTTCCAACCGTCGGCAGCCTGGTATGTTTCTGCCGTGCCCGCAGGTACGCCGATGGCGTTGAGTGCCGTGCAAGCACTAAATGCATTGCTGCCCAATGTCGGCGGCGTGTCAGACTCTAAGATGACTGCAAGCAGGTTGGTGCAGCCGCTGAAGGCCGAGGCATCGATGGCGGTGACGCTGTATATCACGTCCTCGTTGGTGACGGTTGCGGGGATGGTGATCAACGTTGCGTCGCTGTTGCAGGCGGTGACCTTCACCTCCGTTCCGCTGGTCCATTGATAGGAGAACTCGCCCACGGTGAAGTTGTTCGTCTTGTAATGGGCGGTGTAGTCGAGGTTTCCCGTAGAGCCTTGTTCTATGGTGACGGTGGGCAGTAGCGTGTTGTTGTTACCTTTCGTCCATCCTACGAAATGATAGTTCTCTTTGCTGGGGTTGTTCAGCGTAAAGGTCGGGGTCTCTATATTATAAGAGGTGGGGTTGGCTGTGGACACACTGCCGCCGTTGAGTTCGTAGGTAATGTTGTAGGTGATAATTGCCCACTTGGCATAGAGCGTAGTAGCGGCGGTGAGGTTCCATGTGCGTGTGCTGGTGCCGTCGGCATTATAGTATTGGGTGCCGCCGCCGTTGGTCTGGGTGAAGTAGCCGCCGAAGGTGTAGCCCGTTCGTGTAGGCACGGTGATGGCGGGCATCGCTGCGTCGTAGGTGGCGGTGGCTGATGCAGAACCGCCGTTGCCGTCCTGCTTGTTGAGCGTCACGGTGTAGGTGTTGGCCGTCCACTGGGCGTAGAGCGTCACCGTGCCGCCGTTGGTAGTGGTGAGGTTGTTGACGCTCTGCTGGTTGATATAGGAGGTGCCGTTGCCGTCGGCTTGGGTGTTCCAGCCTGCAAAGGTGTAGCCCGTGCGGGTGAAGGCGTTGGCCTTGAGGTTCTGCGCTGTGGCGTAGGTGAAGCTCTGGTTGCTCATGGAGCCACTGGTGGAGCCGTTGCCATTGAACTGCACGGTATAGGTGTTGTATGGATATTCGGCGGTGAGGGTCACGTCGCCGTCGGAGCTGTTCACGGTGTAGGTGTTGCCGGCGAGGGTCTTGTTGCCGGCCTTGTAAATGACATGCTGGCCTGTGGGGACGGTGCTGCTGAGCGTGATGGTGGTGTTAGGCTTATAGTATTGGGCACCGCCGTAGGTGAAATAGGCTGCGGGGCTGAGCGTTATGCCGCTGGCAGGTGACACCCGATATACCTCGGTGAGCGTCGCCGTGGGGCTGACGTCCTGGTCGGGCATGGTGAACGAGAAGCTGCGCTTGTCGGCAGCGACGGAAACAGAGGCAGAGCCCGTGCCGCCTGCGCCCTCAACGATGTGGCGCGTGTTGGTCGGTGCAACGGTGACGATGGTGCCGGGCTTATAGTAGGTCGTGCCGCCGCTGGTGGCCGAGATGCCGCTGGTCACATGCAGTCCGCTGGCAGGGGTGACGGTATGGTATCTGATGAGGGTGACGTTAAAACCTCGTATATAGGTATTGTCAGGCACGGTGACTTCGATCGTCTTGGCGTGAAGGTCAGCAGTGGCGGTGACATTGTCTATACCGACGGATTTGATGTAATAAGCATTATCGCCGACGGTGACGGTGAACTTGGTTTCGGCAGAGGTCTTTATGTCAGAGCCAACAAGTGTAAGGTACTTGTTTGGCATGAACGTGATGCCGTATTCGTCATCGACACCATGGGTAGCGCCTCCATTCCATGGGGTCGAGTTAGTGCCGGACATGTAATCCCAAGTGACACTTTCGTGGTTGCCACCGTTATGGGTGAGGGTGGTTTTTTTCGTCGTCGTATTATAAGTGACAGCGTACGGCACCATAACTTCCTCCGCCCACGCCGTCGTGGCGGTGAGCAGCATCATGAGCAGCACCATGGCCGCCCTTGAAAACAATCTGTTTGGTTTTTGTTTCATAATTTATTTCTTTTTCTGTTTTTATTGTTCTCGTTTATGGCCGAATGTGTGTCCTTGGACACAGCACGCTACTGCGTGCAAAGGTACGAAGATTTCTGGAATTATCGTACACTTAACAAAAAAAGTTGCGGAAAAATTTGGAAGTGGGCACAATGGGGTCTGGCACCTCTGTGTCTTTTTAACAGAAAAAGAAGAATACAGCGAAACCTTACATTCTTACAACCTTACAACCTTACAGAAGGGTACATCTTTACTGTTTTGAGGGGTGGAAGTGAATATGGGGTGGTAATGTTGTAAGAATGTAAGTTTCAATTTTAACTATGATATTCCACGAGACCCTCGATGGGGTTACGGAGGATGGTTCCGAGGGTATATCCCTCGGATTTTACGGCTTCAGAGAGCTGGTCTGTGAAGTAATGGGCGATGCTGCCGACGAAGGAAAGTGGCAGGTTTTGATGCTCATACGGGGCAATATAGATACGGATGAAGTCGATAAAGCTCTGTCGCACGAGGTCTTCGACGGCAGGATCGGAGAGATGATCGTGGATAAACTCCGTCAGACTCGCGAGGAAACGGTTTGCCAACGGCTGACGATAGACGCGGTTGATAATCTCAGGCAGCGTTAGCTTCGTTTTCTTCTCAAATTCAGCCTTCAAATCTTCCGACAAAAGTCCGCAATAGAGGTCATGCAGGAAACGCTTGCCAAGCACGGCTCCGCTCCCCTCGTCGCCCAGGATATAACCTAAGGCAGGCGTATGCAGAAGAACGTTCTCTCCATCATAAAGACAAGAATTAGCACCTGTGCCTAAGATGCTGGCAATGCCGCAGTCGTGTCCGCAGAGGGCCCGTGCGGCACCCAAGAGGTCGGAGTGAGCCTCGACCACCTCGGCGCAGGAGAACATCTCACGGAGCAGCTGCGCCACCGTGGCCTCTTTCTCAGGACGGACACCACTACCATAAAAATAGACATGACTGACGTTCTCGGTGGAGAGATAAGGCAGGAGTTCCTGGTGCAGGATCTGACGGATCTCGTTGTCGGACTGATGGAAGGGATTGATACCCTGTGTGTGGAAACGCGTGGCGGCTGGCACACGGCGCGGTGAGGGGTCGATACCCGTCAAGGCCCAGTCGGTCTTCGTGCTGCCACTGTCGGCGATAAGTGTGAGCATAATCGTGGTATTTTGTTCATAATCTCATGCAAAAGTAGTCAAATTTGTCTAAATCTGCAAGATTATTGGGAAAAATATGCGGGGAAAGGAGATTTTTTTGTACTTTTGCAAGAACTTTTAGCTTTGAGCGATGAACTTTGAGCTTTGAACTTTGCATTTATGCTTGAGTTTACGAAAAACTTTATGATTAGACTATAAGGAAAAGGAATATGAAAAGATTATTGATAATAGGCGTGCTGCTCACATTCATGCTGACGGAGGCAGGGGCGGTGTTGAAGGAAAAAGACCTGCAACAGACGCTCGCCATCCTGAAAACGGAGCTGCTACGCTACAACATCGAACTGAAAGAGCGTACAGAGGCGAGGAAACAGAACAACAAGCGCATCATCCAGGAGCTGGTGAACACGATGAAGCGGGCAGACCAGAACGCGCTGATGCTCTACTCGCAACAGCAGGAGAACGTGTTCGACCTGACCTATGCCTGTCATGAGGCGACAGAGCAGTACCATGAGTTCCACTCTCACCAGCTGCCCTTCAAGACGTTCCTCTCACACAACGATCGTGAGATAGCGCGTTACGACAGCCTCATCAACAGCCTGAAGGTCATGCCCGACAGGGTGCTGGGCAAGGAAGGCATGCAGAAGCGCGACTCGTGCGTGATGCTGGCGGAGAACATCCGGGGAATGTTGCAGGAAGGCTCTGACCAGCTGCAGCACTACATCTCTTATTATGACCGCACGGAGAGCCGTCTAAGCAGACTGAACGACTACGCCCAGAAGCGCTATTCGGACATCCAGCAGAACATCTTCATCAACGGCAGCTCAAACTATTTCACGCTGATGTCGCGTTTCAGCCGCAACTGGAGAAACTTGACGGATGCGATGGAAAAGAAATACAACCTCTACGCCAATGAGAACTCGGACTGGAGCAGCCAGTGGATCTTAGGCACATTCATCGCCATCGGCGCGTTCATCCTCGTCGCCATCCTGCTCAACCAGCTGTTCTTCCGCCTGCTGCTGCCCAAGCGCTTTGACACCCCCGAATACCGCAAGAAACGGCCTGCGATCATCATGGCGACGACCACCGTGACCTTTGCGCTGATACAGGGTCTGTTTGTGAACAACACAGGCCAGAACTTCCTCGTGATGGCATCGACGCTGCTGGTGGAATATGCGTGGCTGTTAGGCGTCATTCTCATCTCGCTGCTGCTGCGCGTCGACGGTGATCAGATCCGCAGCGCTTTCCGCGTCTATTCGCCGCTGATCGTCATCGGCTTCATTGTCATCGTGTTCCGCATCGTGCTGGTGCCCAGCGAACTGGTGAACATGATCCTGCCCCCCATCCTACTCTGCTGCGGGCTGTGGCAGTGGAGCGTCATCCGGCGGCACAACAAGAACATCCCCCGGTCGGACATGTTCTATTCGTATATCTCGTTAGTGGTGTTCATCGCCTCTGTGGTCTGCGCCTGGTCGGGCTATACGCTGCTGGCCGTGCAGCTGCTCATCTGGTGGATCATGCAGCTGACGTGCGTGCTGACCATCACCTGCGTGAGCCAGTATATCCACAACTATGCCCAGCGCCACGGACTGGCCGACAAACCCGCCACGAAGACGTGGGGCTACCGGCTGATAGAGCAGGTGGTGATGCCAGTGCTGAGCGTACTGTCGCTGATGGTCAGCGTCTACTGGGCCGCAAAGGTGTTCAACCTCAACGAGCTCTGCTGGCGCATCTTCAACTATCAGTTCATCAACATGGAGAACCTACAGGTGTCGATCCTGAAACTGTCGGTTGTCATCTGCCTGTGGTTCCTCTTCCGCTGGATCGCGAACACCATCCTCTCGCTGCTGCGGCTGCACTACGTACACCGCGACCCCACGACGGCGGCTTCGCGAGAGGTGATGGGACGGAACGTCATCCAGGTGTTCGTCTGGGGCATCTGGCTCATGCTCTCCCTCTCCATCCTCAACATCAGCGTCACCTGGCTCGTAGCCATCTCCGGCGGACTCTCCACAGGTATCGGTTTCGCCTCAAAGGACATCATCGAGAACATCTACTACGGTGCCTCGCTGATGGCCGGGCGTATCAAGGTGGGTGACTGGATACAGGTGAACGACACGATGGGTAAGGTGCGCACCATCAATTACACGTCGACGGTGGTGGACTCACTCTATGGCGAGGTGATCACCTTCCAGAACTCACAACTGTTCAAGAGCAACTATAAGAACCTGACGAGGAATCACGGCTACGTGCTGGCGGTGGTGCCCTTCGGCGTCGCCTACGGATCGAATCTGAGACAGGTGACGGAACTGGTGGAGAAGGCCGTCAACAGTATGCGCCACACGTGGATGGACCGTTCGAAGGAGGTGAAGTGCGTGGTGTCGGAAATGGCCGACTCCAGCGTGAACTTCAAGCTCTTCGTCTGGGCGGAGGCTCCCAAGAAGTCGTATGTCATCAGCGACGTGCTGAAATGTGTCTACGACACACTCAACGCCAACGGCATCAGCATCCCGTTCCCGCAGAGAGACGTACACATTATTAAGTGAAAAGTGAAAAGTGAAGAGTGAAGAATTTGCTACCGCTGTAAGTTTTTTATAAAAAATTTGGTGGTTTTGAATAAAATGCGTATTTTTGCAGCATTATTATGAATAGCAAGGTAACGATCATAGCAGGTCCCTGCGTCATCGAGTCGGCAGAGTTGCTCGACACGGTGGCACGTAAGTTGGTGGAAATCAACGCCAAACTGGGCACAGACATCATTTTCAAGGCCTCGTTCGACAAGGCCAACCGTACCAGCATCCACTCGTTCCGAGGCCCGGGCCTGGAGCGCGGACTGGTGATGCTGAATGACATCAAAACGAAATACGGTCTGCGTGTGCTCACGGACATCCACGAGTCGTGGCAGGCACAACCCGTAGGTGAGGTTTGCGACGTGTTGCAGATTCCCGCCTTCCTCTGCCGCCAGACCGACCTGCTCGTGGCCGCTGCCAAGACGGGACGCACGCTGAACATCAAGAAGGCGCAGTTCCTCTCAGGCCGTGACATGTGGTTCCCTGTGGAGAAAGCCCGTGAAGCCGGCGCCAAGGAGGTGTGGCTCACGGAGCGCGGCAACATGATGGGCTACAACAACCTCGTCGTCGACTTCCGCAACATCCCCGACATGCTGGAGATTGTGCCGACAGTCATCATGGACTGCACCCATAGCGTGCAGCGCCCTGGCGGGGCCGGTGACAAGACGGGCGGCGACCGTCGCTTCGTTCCCCAGATGGCCCTCGCCGCCAAGGCCTTCGGAGCCACAGGTTTCTTCTTCGAGGTACACCCCGACCCGGACAAAGGCCTCAGCGATGCCGCCAACATGCTGGAACTCGACAAACTCGAGCCATTAGTCGCGCAGCTCATAAAATCGTAAATCGTAAATCCGTAAATCGTAAATAAATTGACCGCAAGAGATTACGCCATACAGTGTTTCAAGGACGAGGCAGCAGCCGTGCTCGGACTGATTGAGAAGCTCGATGAGAAATTCGAGCAGGCCGTCGAGTTGATGTACAACTGCAAGGGCAAGATCATCGTCACCGGCGTGGGAAAGAGCGGACATATCGGCGCGAAGATCGCCGCCACCCTCTCCTCGACAGGCACGCCCTCGTTCTTCATCAACCCGCTGGACGTGTTCCACGGTGACCTGGGCGTGATGACGTCAGACGACGTGGTGCTCGCCATCTCCAACTCCGGCCAGACCGACGAACTGCTGCGCTTCATTCCGATGGTGCTCCACATGCACATACCCATCATCGGCATGAGCGGCCATCCCGACTCACTGCTGGCAAAATACTCCACCTGCCACCTGAACGTAGGCGTGGAGAAAGAAGCGTGTCCGCTGAACCTCGCTCCCACCAGCTCGACGATGGCACAGCTCGCGATGGGCGACGCCCTCGCCATCGCCCTTATCGAGAAGCGTAACTTCCAGCCCAGGGACTTCGCACAGTTCCACCCGGGCGGAGAACTCGGTAAGCGTCTGCTCACCACCGCTCAGGACGTGATGTTCAAGGAAGACCTGCCTGTCCTGCCGCCGGAAATGCATCTTGGCGAGGCTATCATCCTCGTAAGCAAAGGCAAGCTCGGACTGGGCATCGCGGTAAGAAGTGAAGAGTTAGAAGTGAAAAGTGAAAAGTGTCACGTGGTGGGTCTCATCACCGACGGTGACATCCGTCGGGCGATGGAGAAATGGCAGGCAGAATTCTTCGACCGTACCGTTAGCGACATCATGACACGTACGCCCAAGACGGTCAAGGCAGACACGAAGATCACGGAGATACAAAGGATCATGAACAAATATAAAGTACACTCTGTGCTGGTCGTTGACGGCGACAACCATCTTCTGGGCGTCGTAGACCACTACTCGTGTATGGTATAAAGGTGAAAAAGTGAAAAGGTGAAAAAAGGATATGAAAATAAAGAAACTCCTCATCGTATTCATGCTGGCATTGCCGCTTGTGGCAGTGACGGTTTTGCAAAGGCAGCCGTTGAATGCGGCACCGGGCGACTTCCTGTTTAAGACACTTGACGCACGTGAAGGACTCACCTCCAGCCAGGTGAACTGTATCCTCAAAGACTCGCGAGGATACGTCTGGTTCGGAACACCTGCGGGCCTGTACCGTTTCGACGGCTACACCTTCCGCAACTTCCAGAGCGACTCACAGGACGGCTCATCGCTGAACGACAGTTACATCAACTCCATCCAGGAGATGCTCGACGGCAACCTGCTCATCGAGACCTCGTCGGGCTACTGCATCTATCATCCGCAGACGGAGACCTTCGAACGCGACATGAAGCAGACCTTTGCCCGTATGGGTATCGAGACCATCCCCAGCATCGTCTACATCGACCGTCACAAAAACCTCTGGGGCGCTATCCCCAACAAGGGTGTCGTGTGCTACAACCAGCAACAGCAGCTGCTCTATGAGTTCGGCTATACCAACGATGCACAGGGCATTCCGCAGGGTGTGGTCTGTTCGATCAGTGAGTGCCGGGATGGTGCCGTCATCGTGTATGACGACGGTAAACTCGTGTGCTGCGACGTAATGCACCAGCAGCATACCGTCTGGGCAACGGAGGGAATGACACAGTTGAAAAACCGTCGTACGAAGTCGCTGCGTGCCTTTGCTGACCAGCAGGACAACATCTGGCTCTACGGACAGGGAACACTGTATATGTACAATAAGAGTGCCAACGTGTGGGACACCAACATCGGTCCTTCGCTCGGACTGACGGGTTATGGTGTAGACCGCAACATCAACGGCATGACTGGCGACCGCTCAGGTAACATCTGGATTGGTTCCGACCAGCTCGGACTGTTGAGAATGGATGTCAACACACATGCTGTGGAGAGCGTCAAGCCCCGTAACATCAACATGAATCCCGGAGAGATTGACAAGATCAGCATCCAGAGTGTCTATGTGGATGATACCGACCTGCTGTGGGTAGGTACGGAGAAATCGGGTGTGGCCTTCTGCGGACAGTATATCTACCGTTTCGGCGCCCGTCACATAGGCGACATCACAGCCATCACACAGGATGCCAACGGTACTATCTGGTATGGTACCAGCGACAAGGGTGTCATCGGCTACGAAGGTAATCTGGCTAGTATGAAGGTATCGTGTCTCGCCACCACTCAGGACGGCAGCCTCTGGATCGGTTCGAAGCGCAATGGTCTGACCCGTGTGAAGAACGGTGTGTCGAAGATCTACTCGCTGGCAACGGACAGTTCCGCTACCCTCATCGACGACCATATCAACGCCCTCTGCACGGATAAAATCGGTAACCTGTGGATCGCCACCAACGGCGGTATGCAGGTGTACAACCCTAAGATGAACACGTTCTCTTCGTACACCCGTGAGAATGGCAAACTGACGACGAACAACATCACCTGCCTGTTCTACAACAAGAACGGCAAGACCAACGACCTCTACGTAGGAACGGCTGAGGGACTGCTCATCCTGAATCTCTCGACAACGGAAAGGACGATTCTTACAGGTAACAAGTCGAACCTGAAGTCGTTTACGAACAACTTCATCACACAGGTGATACAAGACTCCCGAGGACTTCTCTGGATCGGTACG
This sequence comes from uncultured Prevotellaceae bacterium, assembly GCA_902776545.1. Taxonomy (GTDB): domain Bacteria; phylum Bacteroidota; class Bacteroidia; order Bacteroidales; family Bacteroidaceae; genus Prevotella. The sequence continues at coordinate 184,301 of CACYQO010000004.1, forward strand.
CGTGAAGGTCTGAACATCCTGAACCTTGAGAACGACTCGCTGAACTACCTAACGGAGAAGCAGGGTCTGAGCAATAACAACGTCTGCGGTATCGCAGAAGACAAGAACCATAACATCTGGGTGACCACCAGTAGCGGTGTGAGCCGCATCGTTGTGCAGCGCAACCATGAAGAGGGAAGAAACAACTATGGTCTCTACAACTACACAACGGTCGACGGTCTGCAGAGCAACGAGTTCAATCCCGGTTCCATCATCACACAGCAGGACGGCAACGTGCTGTTGGGCGGTCTATATGGTGTGAACTGGGTGCTGGAGAAGGCCAACGACGACACCGACGCCCTTCCACGTGTGATGCTCACCCAGCTGTTCATCGGCGAAGAGGAGATTCTGACAGGTCACATCTACCAGGAGCGTATCGTGCTGCCACAGGCCCTCAACGAGACCAACAGACTTGAACTGGGACACAACCAGAATACATTCACCATCAAGTTCGCTGCCGGTAACTACAACCAGAGCGAGCGTCTGCAGTTCATGTACTGGATGGAAGGCAAGGATGAAGACTGGCGCAACGGTAACGCTTTGACGCACGGTGTCACCTTCCGCGACCTCGCCAGCGGCAAATATACGTTGCACGTGAAGGCCGTCAGTGCCGAGGGTGCCGTCAGTAACCAGGAACGTACGCTCGAGATCACTATCGCCCGCCACTGGCTCCTGTCGTGGTGGATGATCCTGGCCTACGTCATCATCCTGCTCGTCATCATCTACTTCTGGCGTATCGGCATCAAGCAGCTGAGTGTCATCAAGGCCCGTAAGAAGGCTGTCATCCGTGAACTCGCCATGCAGCGTGAGGAAATCAAGGCCGCCAGTGAGGATCTGCGTCAGCCGATGGCCCGCATGACTTCCATCATCGGTAACCTCTCAGAGAAGGAGAAGACACTCGAAGAGCGTGAACAGCTCAACGCTCTCCACTCACAGATGCTGCAGATCATCACCCGCGTGAGTGATATGCAAACCAGTCTGGAGCATCCGGAGGAACGTGCGAAGAATGCTGTCCACGACCGTCTGGAACTCAACGGACGCGGCGAGATCGAACTGCCCGACATCGCCACCGAGAGCCTCACCTCTGAGATCACGATGTCAAGGGCTGCCCTTGACGCACCGACGATGAAGTTCACTGTCGTGATGATCGACGACAACGATGAATTCCTGAAGTTCGCTACCTCGCGCTTCAAATATGTCTACAACTTCTTCCCCTACAACAGCAGTGAGAAGGCTGCAGCCGACCTCGAGGAGATGCAGTGCGACCTCGTCGTCTGTAAGCAGGATATGCCCGGACTGACTGGTAGCGATCTCTGTAACCAACTGAAGATGAACCCGAGGACGCAGAAGATTAAGTTCGTACTGATGACCGAAGGTGTGCTGACGCCACAGGATATGCGGTCGCAGAACATCACGCTCTCTGCCGACGACTACCTCTCGAAGCCGTTCAACCTGCAGGATGCCACCATGCGCTTCAACAAGATCCTCGGTCTCGGTCACATCGAGATGAACAACAACCTCATCGAAGGTGCAGAGACCCGTATGCTCGAAGATCGCAACGCCAGTATGACAACGGCCACCGAGAGCATCGACATGGGCGAGATTAAGAAAGGCGACGACAACGATGAGACCATCGCCTCCGACGATCCGATGGCCCGTGTGGACACGAAGGTTATCAGGCGTAACGACACCCAGCTGGCCACCCGGCAGTCCGTCTTCGAGGAAGTGCAGGAGGAGCAGGAGACACTGTCAGACTACTCGATGCTCGACGCGATGGATCAGCAGCTGTTGAAGAACATCGAACAGTACGTGATGCAAAACATGAGTCGCGGACAGATCAGTCTTGAAGAGATGGCTTCTGCAATGGGTATGGGACGCGTGCCCTTCTTCCACCGCGTAAGAAACATCACCAACAAGACGCCGGCAGAACTCGTGCGCGACATGCGACTGAAGCATGCATGCATCCTGCTGAAACGCACCAATATCAATATGAGTGAGCTGGCCACGAACATCGGTTTCCTGACCGCTGAGAACTTCATCAACATCTTCAGGGAGAAGTTCGGAATGACACCGCTCGAATACAGACTGAAACACAGAAAGTAAGAAGTGAAAAGTAAGAAGTGAAAAGTGAAAAGTGAAAAGTATAGGAAAAAGAAGATTGAAAAGTATAAGATAGTGAACTCGTTGAAGTGGTGGCGGACCATTCTGCCACTACTTTTCACTTTTCACTTCTCACTTTTCACCTCTGCATCTGAGACCAGTGATTCGCTCATCGTCAAGCAGATGAGCGAATATGGTATTCATTTCACTAAAGGCAACGAGGTCAAACTGTTGATGTCGGGCAAAGAGAAGTTCGCAGATATGTTCGAAGCCATCCGCCAGGCGAAGAGCAGCGTACATCTGGAATACTTCAACTTCCGTAACGATTCCATTGCAGGCCTGCTCTTCGACATCCTCAGGGAGAAGAGAAAGGAGGGTGTGGAGGTGCGTGCTGTCTTCGACGGCTTCGGCAACGACTCGAACAACCAGCCGCTGAAGAAAACACACCTGAAGGCACTCCACGAAGACAGCATAGAGATCTACGAGTTCGACCCCATCCGTTTCCCCTGGGTGAACCACATCTGGCCACGCGACCATCGTAAGATTGTGGTCATCGACGGGGAGATCGGCTATACGGGCGGTATGAACGTGGCTGACTACTATCTCGTGGGCACAGAACAGGTGGGTGAATGGCGCGATATGCACTGTCGCATCGAAGGCCCGGCAGTGAACGAGTTGCAAGATATCTTCATCCGCTTCTGGGAGAAGCTGACGAAAGAGAAGTTGACGGACGAGAAATACTTCCGTGGGACTGAGGCCGGTAATAAGATGGTAGGCATCGCCACCCGTGAGCCCCACACCACGAACAAGATCATGCGACAGTTCTACATCAGTGCCCTCGACAACGCCAAGGACTCCGTGAAGATCGTCAATCCCTACTTTTGCCCCACCTCATCTGTCATCAAGGCACTGAAGCGCTGTGCCGAACGGGGCGTAAAGATGGACATCATCATGTCGTCAAGATACGATGTGCCTCTGGTGCCCGATGTCGTGTATTACAATCTCCGCAAACTGATGAAACGTGGAGCGAAGATCTGGCGATACCGCCCGGGCTTCCACCACTCGAAGATCATGATGGTCGACGGTAAGTATTGTACTGTCGGCAGCACGAACCTCGATGCCCGCAGCCTGCGTTTCGACTATGAGATCAACGCCCTCATCATCGACAAGGACGTAACACGCCAACTGGACGACAAGTTCATCGACGACACGAAGAAGTGCGACCTTCTGACAGAAGAAGAATACAAACGCAGCCGCAGCACCTGGAAACGGTTCAGAGGCTGGCTGGGACATCTGCTTACACCGTTCTTATGAGGAACACGACCATATCCATCGCCAAAGGCATCGCCATCATTTTGATGGTCATTGCCCACGCAGAGGCCCCAGGATGGCTGTGCAGGTTCATCTTCGAGTTCCACATGCCCCTGTTCTTCATCACGGCAGGTTACTTCTTCTCGCTGAAATACCTCAACGACGAGGCGACATTCGTCAAGAAACGCGTGAAGGGACTCTATTGGCCGTTCGTCAAGTGGGCAGTCTTCTTTCTCATCATCCACAACTGGATGTTCGACCTGGGCATCCTCAACGAGACCTTCGGCAACGAGGCTGGCGGCGTCACCCACCCCTACTCCTGGCACCAGATGCAGCAGAACCTGTGGACCATCGTCACCGCAATGGCTGGCTACGATGCATTCCTCTGTGGGGCGTTCTGGTTCTTCAGGGGACTGTTTGTCGCCAGCATCCTATACCTTATTATATATAAGGTGGTGGATTTCGGATTAGCAAGATGGGCGAAGTGGGCAAGATGGGTTAGGGTGCGAAAAGCGACACCCTACCTCGTCTGCCTGATCATGCTTCTGCTCTGCGGCTGGAAGACATATGAAGGCTTGCGCGTTATCAATCTCGTTCAGGGCGGCTATCGCGACATGATGGGTTGTTTCTTCTTCGGCTGCGGATTCATCTTCCGCCAGTTCGTCGAGGAATACCATAAAGCCACAGCCCGCGTGTATGTCTCGCTGCCGATGACGCTCGTCTGTGCCGTCGTCGTCTTCCTGTTCTCTAAATACCTGACGGCCAATATGAACTGGCGCTCCACCTATACGCAGTTCCTCTCGCTGCCCGTACCTGCCCTGCTGGGATTCCTCATGACCTATAACATCAGCCGCTGGATAGACCACACGAAAGGCTGGTTGAAGAAGTTCCTGGTGTATACCGGCGACCACACGCTGAACATTTTCATCTTCCACATCATCTCATACAAGGTGGTGAGCCTATTGAAAATCTGGTATTACGGCCTTGACCCGCGACAGATCGGCTGCCACATGGTCATACACGACTACTCGCAACAGGATTTCTTCTGGATACTCTACACCATTGCCGGCGTAGGCATTCCCCTCTTGGGAACCAGGCTGAGTGAGTTGGTCAAAGCACGTATCAGAGAATATAGAGCATCATCTGGATCTCAGGTTCGGTGATGCCCTTCTCACGGATCAGTTCCAATTCGTTTTCGATCATCGACTCCTTCGATTCACCGCTCTCCATCAGATAACGGTGGAAACAGTCAGCGGCATCGTCGATATGTCCGCTGAACCAAAGGCAGAAACCGAAGTTCAGCAGATCGTCGGCAGCGGGTTTGTCGTCAGAAAACAGCTGATTGTACAGTTTCTCCGCCTGTTCATATTTGCCGTTGCTGGTGAGCGTCCAGGCCAGCACGCGGTTCACGTTCGCATCGTCTTCCGTCTCGTAGTTCAGACGGAACAACAACCGTTCTGCCTCATCATAGCGTTTCAGATTGGTCAGACAGACGGCCTTGTTCAGCAGATACGACTTCTTGTCGGGCTGGCGGGTCACGAGTTTGTCGTAGTTTTCCAATGCCTCCTGATAAGCACCCTCATTGAACAAGGCTCTTGCGTAGCCAGCCAACGCCCGTTCGCTGTCAGGCTGCAACGCCAACGCCTGAGCATAATTCATCTTGGGCGCACGACCCAGATAGGCCGACATCATATAATAATGGTAGTCGCGACGGTGCTCGCCATAATTATCAAGCATCGCCTCCGCCTCAGAGCGTCTGTTCCTCTTCAGCAAGAAGGCTGTCACCTCGTTGAAAAAGACCTCGACATGAGTCTGGCTGAACGTGGTCTTCGACAGGATGAGATAGTCTTGATCCTCCGGATCGAAGATGTTTCTGAATGCATCGCGCTCCTTGAAGAGACGGAAGAAACGGTACAGGTCCTGCAGACTCATCCGACGGTAAAAGGCCGGTGTCACCATCTCCTCAGCAACAAACTCATAGAACACGGCCTCTTTGCTCTCCATGAACTCCATGTATTGGGCGGGAATTCGGTTTACCACCTGCTCGAAAGCCAAGGCGAAAGAATATTTGTCGCTATTGCAGAAAGGTGCACCCGTGAGGACGGAATGTAGGAACCGGCTGTTCTTGAACTTTTCAGCGATTATAGACAAGTCGGGATGGTTGAAGTCAAAGGACACGAACCAGTTGGCCACTTCGTTGAAGAAGGGGAACCGCTTCATCTGCGAGAAACCGCCGAAATAGATATCAGATCCCTGTTTCTGCATGTTGACAATCTTCTGGAAGCTGGCCTCCACACGTTCGAGGTTCGCTTCGGCCTCATCAGGATGCAGGATCTCGTTGAGTTCATCCTCCGGTGTCTCTTCTATCCCGTCGCGCGTCAGACGGAAACCACCCGGACGGTTCATCAGGGTGGGCATGATCTCCTTTTGGATTGTGGCGTGGTCGCGCTCGGCATCGATACAGTAGATCAGCTGCTTCTGCAACTCCACCAGCTCCTGACAACAGGCTTCATCCTCCAGCAGCTTCTCCACCAGTTCCTTCTGCTCCGGGTAGATACTCTGCCCGATCCCTGTGTCAAGGGCGAAGGTCCAGCCAACGAGGGCTCGCTGGCGAACCGGCTCGTCGGTGGCTTTCTGATAGAGATGTACCAGCAGACGGAACTTCGTGATATCGAAACTGTTGATCGCCGCCAGCATCACGGCAGTGACAATCAGTTGCTGGTCACCTGTATCGACGGTAGGCGACAACAGCATCTCTTCCATCGCTGAGGAGAAACCGTCTGTCCACATGCCTGAGGTGAGGATAAAGTCGAACAATTCGACCATCGAACGATAGTGTCTTGCATAGAGTTCCTTGCGCTTGGGCTCAGCCGTATGGGGCGCTTCGAGTTCGAGCATCGCCACCTCAGAGACAAACGACTCCAGTTCCTCGCGGATATTCTGCGGTGCCCAGTCGCGGGCCGCCATATGCGACCGATAGTAGAGCGACGACAGAAGGGGTGTGTGACGGATGTTGTAGGTGTTGGCGATATTGGCGTAGAGCACATACATTCGTTTCAGCAGCGTGTCGTAGAGATTGGGCAGCTGGGGGTCCTTGAATCCCCTGCGCCAATAATCGGCCATCAGTTGATAGTCAGACCTGATGGCGAAAAGACGGTCGGCATTGACCTGATGAGGATAGATAGCGAGGAAATTGTCCATCGCCGAGATGGCTTCGCCGAGATTGCGCCTCAGCAGCTGGGTCAGTATGAGGTTAAGTGCTTCGTTATGTACCATTTTTCACCCTTTCACTTTTTCACCTTTTCACCTTTAGAGAGCCATTGCTTTGCTTTCGCCACATCCTGCTCGCGTGGCGCCTGAACATGCTCATAGGTCAATGTGTCAGGCAACTGGAGCAACGCCTGCTCCGACAGTTTGTAGTATTTCCTTATAATGTCGCTATAATGCTTGATGCCGAACTGATTCAGCGAGTCGCAGGCCATGTTGTAACCCTTAATCAGCACCTCGCGCTGGCGCTGACGGTTCGGATGGCTCATTACGACGCTGTCTTCAACGATGACACCCATCTGCATGTCGAGCTGGCGCGTGTCGAGCAGCACGTGGTGTTTCAGCAGCAAGGCCTGCGTCACCTGAGGCTGTGTCATCAGCAGAGCGTCCATCTCATTGTTCTCCAGCATATCCAGCCTGACGTTCACGTCGTTCACCTGGATTCGGAACACGCGCTCCGTTTTCAGTTTCGCACTGTCTACAGCAAGGTCGCCCAACAGGTCTGTCACGGAATAGCGCGTCATTGCCAGCATGCGGTCGTCGAGATGCGACAGGTTCGTGATGCGCTGGTTACGGTTGCCGATGAGCAGCCAATAAGCGTTGGTCGAGGTCAGATAGTGTAGTTTCAGCTTCTCACCCTTCATCCGTTCTGCCCGCACGAGGTCTGAGACGGCCATCTCCACCCTACCGCGCTGCAGGGCGGTGTCGCAGTCCATCTGGGCCGTAAAATACTTCAGACGGATATCCACGATGGTATCGAACATCTCACGTTCCTCGGCAACAAACAACGGCAGGCAATCAAGCGTGGGCATCACGGCCACCTTCAAGGCCGCTGAGTCCTCACGCAACTCTCGCGTCCGCTTCTCCTGCTTCAGGCGTTTCGTCTCGTCATACGACTGTCCGCAGCCCACAATCAGCAGCGCAACCACCATTACTATCAATAATTTCTTCATAATCGCGTGCAAAGGTACGACATTTTTTTGCAAATTCCAAAAAAAGTCGTAACTTTGCAATCAATATGGCAAAAGACAAGATAGCATACGTATGCTCCAACTGCGGCCAAGAGTCGCCGAAGTGGATAGGAAAATGTCCGGCTTGCGGACAGTGGAACACGTTTAAGGAGATCAAGGTATCTGCTTCCCCTCCTAAGTTAGGAGGGGTGTCCGCAGGACGGGGTGGTCTGAACAACCGCTCCGCCCAATCGTCCGCCGCTGCCGTCGGTCGAGCCCTCAGGCTGAGCGAAATCTCGAGTCATGATGATCCGCGCATCGACTTGCACGATGAGGAATTGAACCGTGTACTCGGTGGTGGCCTTGTACCGGGCTCGATCGTGCTCCTCGGCGGAGAACCGGGCATCGGCAAGTCTACCCTCTCGTTGCAGACGATGCTCCGTCTGCCGGAGAAACGTATCCTCTACGTCAGTGGTGAGGAGAGCGCCCACCAACTGAAGATGCGCGCCAATCGTCTGGGAGGCGACCGCTCGGCTTTGCCGCTTTGCTCTGCAAAGAACGACAACTTCCTCATCCTCTGCGAGAACTCCCTGGAGAACGTCTTCGAGCATATCAAGGACGTACAGCCGGAACTGGTAGTCATCGACTCCATCCAGACAATGATGACGGAGGATGTCGAATCATCGGCCGGTTCCATCGCACAAGTCCGCGAATGTGCCTCATCTCTGCTCCGATTTGCCAAGACCAGCGGTGTGCCCGTCATCCTCATCGGCCATATCACGAAAGAGGGAACGCTGGCAGGCCCGAAGATTCTCGAGCACATCGTCGACACGGTCATCCAGTTCGAGGGCGACCAGCACTACATGTACCGCATCCTGCGCTCAATCAAAAACCGCTTCGGAAGCACGTCAGAATTAGGTATCTACGAGATGCAGCAGAACGGACTGCGACAGGTCTCCAATCCTTCAGAACTGCTGCTGACACAGGATCACGACGGACTTTCCGGCATCGCCATCTCCTCTGCCATCGAGGGCGTCAGGCCGTTCCTCGTCGAGACGCAGGCTCTGGTATCCACCGCTGCCTACGGCACACCCCAGCGTTCCGCCACCGGTTTTGACCAGCGACGACTGAACATGCTGCTGGCCGTACTCGAGAAGCGCGTCGGCTTCAAGCTGATGCAGAAGGATGTATTTATCAACATCGCTGGCGGCCTGCGCGTCACCGACCTCGCAATGGACCTTTCTGTCATCGCCGCCGTCTTGTCAAGCAATGTTGATACTCCCATCGAGTCTGGCTGGTGTATGGCCGGCGAGGTGGGTCTCAGTGGCGAGGTGCGCCCCATCAACCGCATAGAACAAAGAATCGCCGAAGCCGAGAAGTTAGGCTTCAGCGATATGATCATTCCCAAATACAATCTTCAGGGCTTCGATGCGAAGAAGTTCCACATCCGCCTGCATCCCGTCCGCAAGGTCGAGGAAGCGCTCCGAGAACTATTTGGATAGTTTTTGCTAAATTTCGTATTCTGTCGGATCATCGATACCGGCTTCGAGTAGGGCTTCGTGGCGCTCGACACAGGTGCCGCACTTACCGCAATGACGCTCGCCGCCCTTGTAGCAGCTCCACGTTTCAGCATAGTCGATGCCGAGTTCCTTCCCCCGTCGGGCGATGTCGGCCTTCGTCCAATGGGTGAACGGCGACAGCAGCCCCACATTCACATACGTCCCCGCCCGTGCGGCCTCGTCGAAGGCATTCACGAACTGCGGCGTACAGTCGGGATAGATGGTATGGTCGCCTGCGTGGTTCGCCATCATCACATACTTCAGGTCGTTCGACTCCGCTATGCCGACGGCTATCGACAACATGATGCCGTTGCGGAAGGGCACCACCGTAGACTTCATGTTCTCGTCGGCATAGTGCCCCTCGGGAATCGCGTCGGCCCCTGCGAGCAACGAACTCTGGAAATACTGGCTCATAAACTCCAGCGGGATGACGATATGCCGGATGCCCAGCCGCTCACAGTGCAGACGGGCGAAGGGGATCTCACGGGCATTATGGTTCGAACCATAGTCGAACGACACGGCCAGGGCAATGCGCTCCTGTTGGTCGTAAAGCAGTGTCACGGAATCCATGCCACCACTCAGGATTATCACTGTATCTTTCTTCATTTCGGCTGCAAAGGTAGTGATAATCTGGCACGAATCGTGCGAATTAACACGAAAAAAGATAATAAATCAAAAAAAAACAAGTCATTCGTACCATTCGTGCCTTAAATTTAGTAACTTTGCACTCACGATTAAAACGAAATTTTTCACATTATTAATAATATTATTAAGCATTATGACTATCAACGAATTCAATTTTGCCGGTAAGAAGGCAATCGTACGTGTAGACTTCAACGTACCCCTCGATGAGAATGGTAAGATCACTGATGACACCCGTATCCGCGGTGCCCTCCCCACCCTGAAGAAGATCCTTGCTGACGGTGGTGCCACCATCATCATGTCGCACATGGGTAAGCCCAAAGGAAAGGTGAACCCCAAACTGTCACTCGGTCAGATCCGCGAGGCTGTGGAGAAGGCTCTGGGCGTGCCCGTGGCATTCGCTCCCGACTGTGCCAAGGCTTCTGACGCTGCCAAAGCCCTGAAGATGGGTGAGGCCCTGCTGCTCGAGAACCTGCGCTACTATCCCGAGGAGGAAGGCAAGCCCGTGGGCATCGACAAGGCTGATCCCGCTTACGACGAAGCTAAGAAGGCCATGAAGGCCAGCCAGAAGGAGTTCGCCAAGACACTGGCCAGCTATGCAGACTGCTACGTGATGGACGCCTTCGGTACCGCTCACCGCAAGCACGCCTCTACCGCTGTCATCGCCGACTACTTCGATGCCGACAACAAGATGCTCGGTCTGCTGATGGAGAAGGAGGTTCAGGCTGTCGACAACGTACTTTCGAACATCAAGCGCCCGTTCGTGGCCATCATGGGTGGTTCGAAGGTATCTTCTAAGATCGGTATCATCGAGAACCTGCTGGGCAAGGTAGACAAGCTCATCCTCTGCGGTGGTATGACCTACACCTTCGCTAAGGCTCACGACGGCGAGATCGGCCAGTCTATCGTTGAGCTCGACAAACTGGATGTGGCTCTGGGCGTTGAAGAACTTGCCAAGAAGAACGGTGTGGAGCTCGTGCTCGGTTCTGACTGCACAGCTACCGATGGTCTCGACTTCGGTACGATGACCGTGAAGGAGGGTGCCCAGATCATCACCTGCCCTGCCAACCAGATTCCTGCCAACTTGCAGGGTGTCGATGCAGGTCCTGAAAGCCAGAAGGCATTCAAGGAGGCCATCAAGGGTGCCAAGACCATCCTCTGGAACGGTCCTGCCGGTGTGTTTGAGTGCGACAACTTCACCGCCGGATCACGTGCCATCGGTGATGCTATTGCCGAAGCTACGGCCGAGGGTGCCTTCTCGCTGATCGGCGGTGGCGACTCTGTGGCTTGTGTCAACAAGTTCGGTCTCGCCGACAAGGTGAGCTATATCTCTACCGGCGGTGGCGCCCTGCTCGAGGCTATCGAGGGTAAGGTGCTTCCTGGCGTAGCTGCTATCAAGGGTGAGTAAACACATCACACTGATATTCATGTTCCTGCTGCCGGCATTGCTGCCAGCAGCAGGTTTTCATAAGATTTACGATCCGCAGGTGAAGTCGCTGCAGGTCGTGGTAAACCAGAATTGGCAGTCGCTGCCCGTAATGAAGCTCAACTCAGCCGACCGTCTGAACATCGGCTTCGACGAACTCTCTCACGACTTCCACCGCTACGTCTGCCACGTCGAGCGCTGCGAGGCCGACTGGACGACGGCCACCGAGGTGTTCGAGAGCGACTGGCTCAACGGATTTAACGACCTGATTATCGACGACTATGAACGCTCCATCAACACGACCGTTCCCTACACCCACTACCACTTCTCGCTGCCCAACGACCAGTGCCGGCTGACGATGAGTGGCAACTACCGTCTGCACATCATGGAAGACGGCACTGACGAGGATGTGCTGACCGTAGAGTTCATGGTGACGGAACAGTCGATGCAGCTCGCCATGAGCGCCACCACCAATACTGACATCGACACCAACGAGAGCCACCAGCAGGTGACGATGGCGCTAAGCTTCATGAGCAAACGCATCACGCGCCCCGAGGAGCAGCTCCGCACGATAGTGATGCAGAACGGCCGCGAGGACAACTGTCGCCGCAACGTACGTCCCTCGTTTGTCAACCAGAACGGCGTGGAGTGGAGCCACACGCTCGACTACATCTTCGATGCAGGCAATGAGTACCGCAAGTACGAGATCCTCGATCCCAGCCACCCCACAATGGGCATCGACTACATCCGCTGGGACGGCGAAAACTACCAGGTATTCCCCTTCGTCAGCGAACCCCGCCCAAACTACCTCTACGACGAGGATGCCGACGGCGCCTTCATCATCCGCAACAGCGACAACATCCAGGTGGAGACCACCTGCGACTATGTGTGGGTAAACTACCGGCTGAAATCTCAGCCTGGCCTCGACGGACGAATCATCATCGACGGCCGCTGGACAACGGAGACTCCCGACACGTACCGCCTGACCTACGACGAGGACGCGCAGATGTACACCGCCGCCATCTTGCAGAAGCAGGGTTACTACTCGTATCAATATTTATTGGAAAACCCAGACGGCACACGTCGTCCGCTGCCCTCCGAGGGCAACTTCTACCCAACCGAGAACCGCTATCAGGCGCTGGTTTATTTCAGAGAGGTGGGTGGAAGAACCTGGCATTTGGCCGCTTACAGCCAAATCATCCTTGAATAATATAAACGACAACCAGAACAACTTAGACAACTCTTTTTCAGGCAGAGCTTCTGCCTGTGGCGACATGTTATCGCCCATAAATGTTGTCTTGGTTGTCCTGGTTGTCGTTATTATCTCCTTCGGAGGTTGCTGTTCTGACGGCGATAGACCTCCGGCGTCATACGGTACTGGTGATAGAAGATGCCGATGAAATAGTTGGTCGACACGAAGCCGCACTCCTTCGCAATCTGCTCCAAATCCTTCTCTGTCATCGTCAGCAGCTTCACCGCCTTCTTCAGCATCATCGCCTTGGCCAGCGGACGATGGCTCTTGAAGATATTGCCCAACACGAGCTGGTAGAACGGCTGCAGCTCCATCTCCGCTGCCGCACTGAGGTCGCGCATCGTCATCTTCTCCTTGTCTTTCTTCATCACCTTGGGGATGATTTTCTCCATCATGGCGATGAACTCCGGCGACAGGTCGGTCTGATGGATGGCCTGCTCGTCAACGCCATACTCATCTGGCACGGGCTCCAGCAACACGGTGTCCTCCTTGCCGCAGTGCTCGGCAAAGTTCAGTACCTGCCGCACGATACCCTGCTCCTGCAGGTTGCGTTTCGTGCGCATGCTGAGGTTCTTCATGAAGTAGTAGGCGTTCACACCCAGCAGGATGAGCAGCAAGAGTCCGAAGAGCGCCATCACGCCCGCGGTGCGCCACCAAGGCTCGTTCACGTTGACAGTCCACTCGTAAGGCTCGGAATCCCATTCGTCGGGAATCATCGAAGTCTGCACTTCAACGGTATACGTTCCCGGCTGCAAAGCAACCATCGGCAGGTGGAGGTTGCCGCGCGAGTCGACCTTTCCGCCCGAGTTATAGGTGGTCATCACGCGCCACGTGTCGTCCAGTCCGTGGATGCGCACGCGGTAGTACGTCTGCTGAGGACGGAAATAGTTCAGTGCCGAGAACGTCAGCGTCACCGAGTTCTGGAAGTAGCTCAGATTTATCTCCGACGTGCGGGGGATGGCCTTCTCGAGTATCACCTTGCCATCGAGCTCCTCACCCTGATGCAAGTTGTTGCCATTCACCATCACGCGCACGAGTTTCGGATAGATATCATAGTTTACGTCCTCGGCAACGGTAACCATCTTGTCGGGATTGAACTCTATCACATAGTCGAGCATCTGCATGGTGATTGATCCGTCGGGCAGCCGCATGGCCTTGCCGTTGACAAACGACTCGGCGGGCACATTGTCCCACTGGTTATAGCTGTTCACATAGCGCAGTTTCTTGTCCTCGAAGAGCAGGCAGCAGATGCCGTAACTCGTACCTACCCAGATGTTGTGCTTGGCGTCCTCGATGATCGTGTGTACCACGTTGTTCAGCAAGCCGTCGGCTTTGGTGTAGACCGTCGGCAGGTTATCCGTCTTGCTCTTATAGAGGTGCAGTCCCGTCGAGGTGCCTACCCATGTCCAGCCGCGTGAGTCCTGATAGACGCAGTTCGAACGTCGGCCTCGGTACATTGCCTGCGGCTCTGGCAGGCTCTCCATCATCGAGGCCAGGTCGAGGGCCCTGCGGTTCTCCCAACCGTACACCTTAAACGGCGTGGAGTGCGGCCGCGCATAGAGCAGTCCGCGCTTCTCGGTGCCTACCCACAGTCCGCCCTGCTTGTCGAAGGCCATCATGTTGATATCCGTCAGCAGCTTCTGCCCGGTGGCCATCGTCAGCTCGCGGTAGTGCGTCAGCTGGTCCGTATGCAGGTCGTAGGTATAATAGCCATAGGCCGACGGCACGTAGAGCACGCTGTCTTTCTCCGTGATGTTGCTCAGGTAGTAGGGTGTCTTCAGAATGGTCTTCCATGTCTGCCGGTCGATGTCAAAGCGCATCAGGATGCCCGTGTTTTGTCCGTTGCGTATCTGATAGACGGTGTTGCCGATGGGTTTCACAACCGACGTGCCGCCGTACGTTTTCGCTTCGGCGTCACCGTAGGGCTGTCCGGAATAGATCTTCCGTCCCGAATCGAGGTCGGTTACCTCCGTCAGTCCCGTGCTGTAGAAAAGCATCAGGTAGCGTTCGCCGCAGAGTTCCATGTCCTGCAGGTTCTTGCCACTCTGCACGGGGTAGGTCTGCTTCGTCTCAACGTTGTAGAGACCTTTCTCCGTCAGCAGCCAGGGGATGTTCGTCTGATCCACGAAGAGGTCGGTCACCTTGTCCTGGCAGCCGAACTCCTTGAACACGCCATCCACCGCGTCGACGAACCGTTCGGTGGTCAGGTTCACGCACGTCACACTATGGGTGTCCTTCAGCCACATATGGTGGTAACGGTCGAAGTAAAGGTGGTAGTTGCCGGTGTAATTCGACAGGTGGTAGGTGTTCTCCCGGCTCGGGTCGATGTAGGTGAAGTTGTTGCCGTCGAAGAAATTGATCTGTCCCATCGTGGTGATGACCAGTCGTCCGGTCTTCGTACAGTAGATGGTCTGCGCACTGTTGTCGGCCAGTCCGTTGGTGGCGTTGTACACGTAAAAGCGCGGCTCTTCAGCCTGCACCTGCAGCCCCGCCGCCAGTGCGACGAGCAGCAGTGTCAGACGTGTCAGGATAGACCTCATGTTCATGCGTTCATTCTGGTTTCAACGTTCATATTGATTCTGACTGCAAAGATAAACATTATTTATTTAACCGCCAAAGGTTTTACGCAAAAAATAAAAACGAAAAGCCGTTCTAACTCTCTTCGAGGGGGCAGATGGGGCAGTAAACTCCTATAAAGCTTAGAAATAAA
Source organism: uncultured Prevotellaceae bacterium (assembly GCA_902776545.1). Lineage (GTDB taxonomy): Bacteria > Bacteroidota > Bacteroidia > Bacteroidales > Bacteroidaceae > Prevotella. The sequence goes on from CACYQO010000004.1 coordinate 199,557, forward strand.
TCCCTAATTCACAAGTAAAATGCAAAATAAAATTAGGGATTTATTTTGCGTATTCCTAAAGATTTACCTCCCCATCCTCCCCCACTTTTCGGGTTGTTGCATTGCTGATGATAAACGGTTTTATGCAAAATTAATACAAAATATCATTACATACATATCATACTAAATTTACGCTAAAACTTTACCCTGACTAAACCTAAACTTTAGTGGGACTAAAGTAGAACTTTAGTTAGGGTAAACTCCGACTTTAGTCCGTCTAAAGTCCAAGTCCTCATTTTAGGGCGTTTTCGGGCGGATTCCTACGATTACTTCCGTTGTGAAAATTTTCAACAAATCAACAAAAAAAAGAGTATGAGGGTCGTCGAGCACGAAAATCCGCTGACCCGAAAACGTTCAGTCCGAAAAAGAAAGATCCCCAATCCTTACGAGACCGGGGAACTTCTCTGCTTTTGGTGATTCCGGCGGGATTCAAACCCACAACCTTCTGATCCGTAGTCAGATGCTCTATTCAATTGAGCTACGGAACCATTTTCCGTTTTGCGGGTGCAAAGGTACGAACTATTTTTGATTCCACCAAATAATTATTGGACTTTTTTCGAAAAATCTTCCTTTTTGGGGATTTTTGTCAGATAATTACCCGAGTTTTGTGGTAGTTTTCGCGAAATTCGGAGGGACTGCAGCCCTTACGCTTCTTGAAGATGCGATTGAAATTGCTGAGGTTGTTGAAGCCACAGCTATAACCAATCTCGGCAACGGTACGATTGCTGTCGACCAGCTGACGACAGGCGTGGCCCAGACGGAGGTCGATGATGTACTCGCTGAGGTTGCGGCCCGTGTGGAGCTTGAAGAAGCGGCTGAACGACGAGGTACTCATGCCGGCGATATCAGCAAGCTGGGTGAGGCGGATCTCATCACGGTAGTGGGCGTCGATGAAGGTCTTCACCTTATGCACACGACGGCTGTCGCTGGGCATCTCGATCTTGGCGAAGCTTGTGGAGGAGAGCGAACGGGCACCCTCGCAGCGCGACAGCTCGTAGAGGATGGTGAGGAACTGCATGAAGGCGTAGAACCTGTCCTTGATGCTGCTGAGCGTGTCGAGCTCACGATAGACCTTCATGATGGCGTCGAGGGGGAAGCAGAGACCCTTCTGCGCCTCAAGCATCATCTTCTTCATCGAGTTGAAGGGGTTGCGGTCGAAAATGGAACCCTCACCGAAGTTGATGTCGAACTGGATGGTGATCTCGCGGATGTCGTCGCTCTTGCAGTCGCTCTGTTCCCAGACGTGTTCAAGGTCGGGGCCGGTGATAAGCACGAGGTCAAAGTCACCGATCACCTCGCTGGAATCACCGACGATGCGGCGCACACCGGCGGCATGCTCGACGAAGTTGAGCTCATAGACTTGATGATTGTGGATGGGATAAGTGAACTCCTTCTTCCGCCGGTCGGCGATATAAAGGACATCCTTTCCCATCAGGGGCGATATCTCGTGGATGATAGAACGGTCCATCAGTATTTCAGTTCCTTCAGGATCTCGGACATGCGCTGGACGTTCTTAATCTGCATGGGCACCAGGGGCAGACGGAGCACATTCTGGATGAAGCCCATTTCAGAGAGCATTGCCTTGACGCCGGCGGGGTTGCCGTCGACGAAGAGGAGCGAGAAGAGGTCGGTGAAACGGTGATGGATCTTGCGGGCAGGGTCGTACTCGCCGCGCATCTGCAGACGGATCATCTTGGAGAACTCCTTCGGTATAGCGTTGCCGATGACGGAAATGACACCTACGGCACCGCAGCTGACCATCGGGAACGTGAGCGAGTCGTCGCCCGAGATGACGTCGAAGTCGCGCGGCTTGTTCTTGATGATCTCGTCAACCTGTTCAAGGTTACCGCTGGCCTCCTTGATGGCGACGATGTTCTGGCAGTCGCGGGCCAAACGGACGGTGGTCTCCGCCTTGAGGTTGACACCCGTACGTCCGGGAACATTATAAAGTACCACTGGCAGCCTGGTGGCTGCGGCGATGGCCTTGAAGTGCTGGTAGAGACCCTCCTGCGAAGGCTTATTGTAATAGGGGCAGACGCTGAGAATGCCGTTGATGCCGCGGAAGTCGCCAGTCTGGAGTTCGTGGACGACGTCGGCAGTGTTGTTGCCGCCGCAGCCCATGAGGATGGGCACACGCCCGCGCACCTTTTCTACGACGAGATCCTTGATCTTCTGCTTCTCCTCACGGCTAAGCGTCGGTGTCTCGCCGGTGGTGGCGAGGATGCAAAGGAAGTCTGCGCCGTTGTCCAACTGGTAGTCGAGCAGCCGCATCAGGGCTTCGTAATCTACAGCGCCATCGGTTTTAAAGGGAGTAATGAGGGCGATACCCAAGCCCTTGAAAATATTGTGTACCATACGTCTTGTTTCAAAATCGGGTGCAAAGGTACAAATAAAAAATAAAAAATTGCAGCGTTTGCTGCAATTTTTTATTTATTGGCCCTTAAAGAGGTCTTTGATGCCTCCTAAAGAGCCGAGCAGGTTGGTGGCCTCGTAGGGCAGGTAGACGGTCTTGGTCTTGTCGCCCTCAGCCAGTTCCTGCATCATCTGAATGTACTTCTGAGCCAGCAGATAGTTGGCGGGATTAGTCGACTTGCCGACGGCCTCAGTGATGAGTTCGATGGCCTTTGCCTCGGCCTCCGCCTTGCGGATACGGGCCTGTGCCTCACCCTCTGCCTCGAGGATGGCCTGCTGCTTGGCGGCCTCAGCCTTGTTGACAATGGCGGTCTTTTCACCCTCGGAGGCAAGGATCTCGGCGGCCTTCTGTCCCTCAGAGGTCAGAATCTGGGCACGCTTGTTACGCTCGGCCTGCATCTGCTTCTCCATGGCAGTGAGGACAGAGTCGGGCGGTGTGATGTCCTGCAGCTCCACACGGTTCACCTTGACGCCCCACTTGTCGGTGGCATCGTCTAACACGGCGGAAAGCTTCTTGTTGATGGTGTCGCGCGAGGTCAGCGTCTCGTCGAGTTCGAGTTCACCGATGATGTTACGCAGGGTGGTCTGCGTCAGCTTCTCGATGGCGTTGGGCAGGTTGTTGATCTCGTAGGTGGCCTTGAAAGGATCGACGATCTGGAAGTAGAGCAGCGCGTTGATCTCCGTCTGCACGTTATCCTTCGTGATCACGTTCTGCTTGGGGAAGTCGTAGACCTGTTCGCGAAGGTCGATGGTCGTAGAATACTGGTAGCGGCCGTGGTTGAGCACGACGATCGACTTGGCACGGTCGATGAAGGGGATAATGATGTTGATGCCCGGGCGCAACGTGGCGTAATAACGACCGAGGCGCTCAACGATCTTGGTTTCCGACTGCGGGATGATCACAAGGGCCATCTTGGCGAAGAGGATCACCAGGATGACAATGGCAATTAATACATAAGTCATCATGATTTACGATTTAGTGATTTACGATTTACTATTTATTTACGATTTACTATTTAATAGATTCGACGGTGATGATGGTGCTCTCGCGGGCGATGACGCGGACGTTCGAGCCTTCTGGAATGTCGGCAGACTCCTCCGTGACGGCCTTCCAGATGTCGCCGTCGATCTGTACGCGCCCATAGCCGTCAGCCTTGACGGTCTCGAGCACCCTGCCCTGACGCCCCAGCAGCGCCTCGGCATTGCTCACGCGGCTGTCCTCACCCTTGCGGAGATAGCGCTTGGCGAAAGGCCGCACCCAGAAGAGGCTGATGAGGGTGAACGCTGCGAAGGTGATCAGCTGAGAGTAGAAACCCAACCCGCAGGCGGCTGCGATGGCACCGAAGACGGCACCGATAGAGAAGCAGATGATGAAGAAATCACCTGCCGTGAGTTCCAGAATCAGACAGACGACGGCCACGACGGCCCACATCTGCCACAAGTGTTGCGCTAAGTAATCAATCATAATTCTTATTTATCTAATATTTAATGTCTATTCGTCCGCAAAGGTACGACAAATTTTTGAAAAATGCAATAAAACGGAAGATTCTTTCGTTATATATCTTGATGAAACATTCATTTGCACGATATCTGTGTCTGCTGACGATGCTGTTTTTCAGCGCTGCCGGCTTCGCTGATGACTTCACACTCAAGGGAAAAGTCGTCGACGAAGACGGTAAGGCGTTGGAACTGGTGACCGTCTCGTGCCTGGCGCAGGGGAAGGTGGCGATGACCAATCTGAAGGGCGAATTTTCCATCAGCCTGAATAGTGCCGACTCGGTAGAGGTCAGGTTTTCGATGGTAGGCTACGGTCCGAGGAAGCGGGTGTTCAGACGTCCGAAGGGCAAGATGACCGTACAGATCGTAATGTATCCCATGGAGGCGCTGCAGGAGGTCACCGTCACGGAACGTCGGCGGCAGACCACCCAGACGGAACAACTCAACACGAAAGACCTGAAAATCGTACCGTCGATATCGGGCAACGCCGTTGAAGAACTCATCCAGCAGCAGGCCGGCGTGTCGACACACAACGAACTGTCGTCGCAGTATAATGTACGCGGCGGCTCGTTCGACGAGAACTCGGTGTATATCAACGGTGTGGAGATATACAGGCCTTTGCTCGTCAGCAGTGGACAGCAGGAAGGTCTGTCAATCATTAATCCGGATATGGTGGAGAGCATCGGCTTCTCAACGGGCGGCTTCGCTGCGAAGTACGGCGACAAGATGTCGTCGGCACTGGACATCACCTACCGCAAGCCCAAACGGATGGAGGGAACCATCACGGGCTCGCTGCTTGGCGCCACCGGCTATTTCGGCTACGGCAACAAGACTTTCACAATGAGTCACGGCCTCCGGTACAAGACAAACAGATATCTGTTAGGATCCCTCGAAACAAGTGGAGAGTATCAACCGAATTTCCTTGATTATCAGACATATATCAGCTATATGCCAAATAAGAGATGGCAAGTAGATTTGATTGGATATATCTCTGAGAACCATTACAATTTTACGCCTGAGTCACGAGAGACAACGTTCGGCACATTCGCCGATGCGAAATCGTTCAAGGTTTATTTCGACGGACAGGAGAAGGACGTGTTCCGCACTTACTTCGGCACCGCCTCCATCACCCGCTCGTTCGGAGACTCCACCAAGGTCAAGTTCTTGACATCCGCCTTCCACACCAAGGAAAAAGAGACCTATGATATCATGGGACAATATTGGCTGGACGATGCGCAGTCGAGTGAGAACCTCGGCGTGGGAACGTATATGGAACACGCACGGAACTACCTGACCGCCGACGTGGTGAGCTTCAAGTTAGTGGGCACGCACAAAACGCGCCACCACGACATCGAGGCAGGCATCACCTATAAGACCGAACACATCAAAGAGACATCGCGGGAATACGAGATGCGCGATTCCAGCGGCTATTCCATCCCACATACCGCAGACCGTCTGGATCTGATCTACACGCTGTCGGCAAAGAACGATGTGAAGAGCCACCGCATCGAGGCCTACATACAGGACACCTATCATTTCAACAAGGGCGACAACTTCTTCACGCTGAACTACGGCGTCAGACTCGCCAACTGGTCGTTCAACAAAGAGACCATCGTATCGCCCAGAGCTTCGCTGGCACTCGTACCTGCCTTCAACCGCGACTACACTTTTCGCTTCGCCACGGGACTCTACTACCAGGCACCGTTCTACAAGGAGATGCGCGACACGGTGACAATGAACGGAGTAACGCGGGCGGTGCTCAATGAAAACATCAAGAGCCAGCGTTCTCTGCAGTTCATTGTAGCAATGGATTACCGCTTCAAAATGCTTAACCGTCCCTTCAAGTTCTCGGCAGAGGCGTACTTCAAGGCCTTATCGAACCTTATCCCGTATAACATTCAGAATGTGAAGATTACGTACTTTGGCGATAATCTCTGTTCAGGCTATACAGCAGGTCTGGACCTGAAGCTTTACGGCGAGTTTGTGCCTGGGACGGACTCGTGGCTCACATTCTCTCTGATGAGCGCCCGACAGAAATACAACGGCCAGTGGATCCCCACTCCAACAGACCAGCGATATGCCATCAACCTCCATTTCACCGACTATTTCCCTGGTACAGACCGTTGGAAGATGACGCTCCGTCTGGCCTTTGCCGACGGACTGCCCTTCGGTCCCCCACACCGTGGACTCGAACAGCAACAGTTCCGCGCACCGGCCTATAAACGTGCCGACATCGGCATGAGCTACAGGGCGCTAAAGGATGGCAAATCCGTCAAAAACATCTGGCTCGGATTGGACTGTCTGAACCTGTTCGGTATCTCCAACGTGAACAGTTACTACTGGGTGACTGATGTCACTAATCGTCAGTGGGCGGTACCAAACTACCTGACAGGAAGGCAAATTAACGGAAAAGTAACCATCGAGTTATAAATATTGTTAAAATACAGGCGTTTTTATAAAGAATTTGCGCGTATATAAATAGAAAAGTGTATATTTGCACCGGAATTAGACAAAGAGACGAAGACAATTTTATTTTTTTAAGTATGAAGTGCAAGTATTTATTCCTTTTAATTTCGGCTATTATCCTCGTATCGTGCGGTATGGATCATGATGCAATCAACCAGCAGATTTATCAGGAATCCGTTAAGTACAATGCCGAACAACAATTGGGCATCACCATCGACCCTAACCAGACATGGAATGCCATCAAGGAAGGATCCATCACCGTCACGGCTGATGCAGACCTTGAAGATATTGTAAAGGTACAGATTCTGACAGAGTCGCCTTTCTACAATGATGAAGCCAGGGTGCTTAATTCTGTGAATTGTAAGAGGGGCGATGTTGTGACGATTACTTATGAGATCCCAGCTTATCTGACAGAACTCGTGGCTTCCTGTGTTAACAGTAAGGGTATTCAACGTATCAAGGTATTCAAAGTCGGAGACCTTAGCGTCAGTTTCGGTTCCTCATCCAGAGCCAGGACGAGAGCCGCAGCCAGCGAGATACCCTCCTTCACAAGCATCAAGCTAAAATCCCCGGTCTCCTCATTCAATGCCAAGCGTGCCCAGCAGGGAGCTTCATGCACTATCGGCGGTAAGGTTTACACCGAGTGGAGCAATTCCAACTGGGAGAATGAACTGATGTGGGATCTGGCAGACGGCCAGACATTCGACAACGGATGGAAATTAGACACAGAAAAGAATAAAGGCCATATCTTCCGCGATATTGCAGGCTTTGATGAAGGCGAATTGGCTACCGTCAAGAATATTATCAATAATATCCTCTACAAGTATACTGTTACCAACGAAGATAAAACTTACGGTGTTAACAATAGGAGAAATAACCTCAGAGTCATCAAACAGAGTCCATATTTTACATTAAATAACAACTACATCTATACCAATGGTAAAGGATGTGTGACATTAATTCCTATTCAGGCTTATACGGATGAATTCAAAATGGATCACATATATTACTATTACTATAAGCCCGAAGATGTTCCTGCCGATATGAATGAAGTGGATTACATCAAGAGTCTGCCCAAGTATAAGGCCATTCAGGTTGAAAGAATAGAAACTACTCCCCAAAGCAAAGAAGGTGCCTATTTTAGGAACAAAGAGTTTTTACTCCCCTATTACAAGAATGCTCCCCAAGTGGGCGACAACGAGGCCAGTGCAGTCTTCCCCGCAGGCTATAAGATCGGTTTCTTGAACATGAAGTATTCCAACGGCAATTACAGCTATGGGGAAGTTAAACATGGATGCACTTATGGTGATGGACGTTTGAATTTTGCGGTCAACCACATAGTAGGACATTTTAAGACGGCTATGGATACGAGTATAGGCGGTAGTGTTAATGAGGGTATGCAGTTTGAAGATCCTCGTATTGCCTGCTTTAGTGCCAATGGAAAGACATACATGGCGTTTGAAGAAGGTGCCGATTGTAATTTCAGCGATATAATCATTGAAATCGGTGGTATCAACGTTACAGAGCCTGAGAAAGAAGAAACCGAAGAAATCGTTGTGAAAGACAAGTCTGGTGAAAGTCAGACTATCATTTCAAGGCAAACGCAAGCTATTGAAACCCTTGAACCCATTTTTGAGAACGAAGCCAATGTCTACACCATGTGCTTTGAAGATAGGCCGGTTAATGCCGACTATGATATGAACGACGTCGTGCTGAAGGCTTCACGCGAAGATAACCATAGTATTAGAATCCGTGTTGTCGCCTGTGGTGCCCAAGACATTGTGACTTTATGTGGCATTGAAGGAGAAAAAGATCAATCAAGATATCTTAACAACCGGGAGATCCATGATATTTTACATATTGGAATGGGTACATTTGCCAATACAGGAGGACAAAAAGCAGAAGAAGCGTGGGAAGTCGTAGAGACTGGCAATATGACCATAGCCCAATTCCTTAAAAATATCTATATTGAGAACAATACTACCAAAACGACAATCAAAATGCCCACTGAAAGTGGTGAGCCCCCATGTGTCATCATCGTACCGTTCGACTTTAGGTATCCGAAGGAGGGCAAAAACATCACCAAGGCCTACAAAGGATTCCTCGACTGGGCCAAAGACCTCAATCAAAACATAGATTGGTATACTGCGCCTGAGCAGGCATTGATATACGACGGAAATTAAAGAGTTCAAATCTTTAGAATCAAGACAACACTAGTTTGCCGCCTTTTTCGGGCGGCATTTTTTATTTTTATATAAAAAAGCCAAAAAAACTAAAGGATTCTTCGGAATATGGAGTTTATTGCTTACCTTTGCACATTATTTATAATATAAAGGTTTTATTTTAAATACTAAAGATATGAAGATTTCCCACATTGAGCATCTGGGCATCGCAGTTCAGAGCATCGAGGAGAGCCTGCCGTACTTCACTGACGTGCTGGGCTTGGAGTGTTATGCAACAGAAGTAGTAGAGGATCAGAAGGTGAAGACCGCTTTCCTTCGCTGCGGCGAGGTGAAGCTGGAGCTGCTTGAGCCGACATCACCGGAGAGCACCATCCAGAAGTGGCTCGACAAGGGCAACAAGGGTGTGCACCATGTAGCCTTCTGCGTTGAGGACGGTGTGGCCAAAGGTCTTGCCGAAGTTTCTGAGAAGGGCGTACGCCTCATCGACGAGAAGCCCCGTAAGGGCGCCGAGGGTCTGAACATCGCCTTCCTCCACCCGAAGTCAACCTGTGGTATCCTCACTGAACTTTGTGAGCATCCAGAGTAAATTGATAATTAAAAATTGACAATTGATAATTAAATAAAGCAATGAGCAAACAGTTAGACAAGATCAAACAACTCATCGAGAAGCGCGAACAGGCCCGTCTCGGTGGTGGTGAGAAAGCTATTCAGAAGCAGCATGAGCGCGGAAAGTACACAGCCCGTGAGCGCATTGAGATGCTGCTTGATGAAGGTTCGTTCGAAGAGTACGACATGTTCAAGGAGCATCGCTGCCATAACTTCGGTATGGAGAAGAAGCAGTTCCTCGGCGACGGTGTCGTAGCTGGTAGCGGTACCATCGACGGCCGTCTGGTGTTCATCTTCGCACAGGACTTCACCGTTCATGCCGGTTCTCTCAGTGAGACCATGAGCCAGAAGATCTGCAAGGTGATGGATATGGCCATGAAGATGGGTGCTCCCGTCATCGGCATCAACGACTCTGGTGGTGCACGTATCCAGGAGGGTATCAACGCCCTCGCAGGCTATGCAGAGATCTTCGAGCGTAACATCCTCGCATCGGGTGTCATCCCGCAGATTTCAGGTATCTTCGGCCCCTGCGCCGGTGGTGCTGTCTACTCCCCTGCCCTCACCGACTTCACGCTGATGATGGAGAACACCTCATACATGTTCCTCACCGGCCCGAAGGTGGTGAAGACAGTCACGGGTGAGGATATCGACCAGGAGCACCTCGGCGGTGCCTCAGTACATGCCACGAAGTCGGGTGTGACCCACTTCACCGCAGCCACTGAGGAGGAAGGTATTCAGATGTTGAAGACCCTGCTGAGCTACATCCCCTCGAACAACATGGAGACAGCTCCCTTCAAGCCCACCAACGACCCCATCAACCGTATGGAGGACAGCCTGAACGAGATCATCCCCGAGAACCCCAACGAGGCTTACGACATGTACAAGGTCATCTCTGCCATCACAGACGACGGCGAGTTCTTCGAGGTACAGCCTAAGTTCGCCAAGAACATCATCGTCGGCTTCGCCCGCTTCAACGGTCAGAGCGTAGGTATCGTGGCTAACCAGCCGACATGCTATGCCGGTGTGCTCGACGTGAACGCCTCTCGTAAGGGTGCCCGCTTCGTCCGTTTCTGCGACGCCTTCAATATTCCTATCGTGTCGCTCGTCGACGTGCCAGGCTTCCTGCCCGGTACTGGTCAGGAGTACAACGCCGTCATCCTACACGGCGCCCAGCTGCTCTATGCCTACGGTGAGGCCACTGTGCCCAAGATCACCGTTACTCTGCGTAAGTCGTACGGCGGTTCGCACATCGTGATGGGTTCGAAGCAGCTCCACACCGACCTGAACTACGCATGGCCCTCTGCTGAGATCGCCGTGATGGGAGCCTCTGGTGCCGCCGCTGTGCTCTACGCTAAGGAGGCTAAGGCCAAGAAGGAGGCTGGTGAGGACGTGAAGGCCTTCATCGCTGAGAAGGAGGACGAATACAACGAACTCTTCGCCAACCCGTATCAGGCAGCCAAGTATGGCTACATCGACGACGTGATCGAGCCTCGCAACACCCGCTTCCGCATCTGCCGCGGTCTGGCCCAGCTCGCCACCAAGCGCGACGCCTTGCCCGCCAAGAAGCATGGTAACATACCTATGTAATTATTTTCTATAATATGAACAACGAGATTTATGCAGCGATTGCCCTGGCGCTCCACGAGCACTTAGGCAATAACGTTCACGACGCAGAGCCGGGCATCATCACCATCAGTGCCCACCCCACTCAGTGGAACGGCTATAATGAGTTTTGAGTATGAAAGAGTATAAGTATACAATCAACGGGAATAAGTATGAGGTTGTGGTCGGTGATATCACGGATAACATCGCCACACTGACCGTCAACGGTGAAGAATATACTGTAGAGATGGAGAAACAGGCCGAGCCTGAGAAAAAGAAGCCCGTGGTGAAAGCCGCTACTGCCGCCGCTTCAGATGACGCACCTGCTGCCAACAAGGCTGCCGTCAACAAGGCCAACGCCGTCAAGGCTCCGCTGCCCGGCGTCATTACCGACATCCTTGTGGCCGAGGGCGACGAGGTGAAGGCCGGCGACACGGTGATCGTACTCGAAGCCATGAAGATGGCCAATAACCTCGCTGCCGAGAAAGACGGCAAGGTGACTGCCATCTGCGTTAAGATCGGTGAGAGTGTCATGGAAGACGATGCACTGGTTGTGATTGAGTAACCTGTGCACATACAAGAAAACGGCCGCGCATTCACGTACGCGGCCGTTTTCTTTTCAATATATTAGTGGCGGGCAGAAGTCTCGCGAATAATGACCTTCTGGGGAACAATCTCACGATAGATCTTACGGTCGCCTGCGATATTCTTCAGCAACAGGCGGCAAGCGGTCTGTCCCATCAGGCGCGACTGGTCCTCGATAGCGGAGAGCTTCGGTGTAACGTACTGGGCATGGACATCGTCGGTAAAACCAATCAGGGCTACATCATCGGGGATGCGGAAACCGAGTTGCTTGATGGCAGTAAAGGCTGCGAAAGTGATGATATCGTTGAAAGCAAGGATGGCGTCAGGACGGTTTTCGCTCTGCAACAGACGGATAGTGGCATTAAGCGCCCAGTCGTAGTCGATGCGTTCACAGACAACGAGTTCACGGTCAATGGGGATGCGGTTCTCACGCAGTGCCTCCAGATAGCCATGCTTGCGACGACGCACCATATCAAGGTGGTTCGGACCTCCTATGAAAGCAATACGACGGCTACCTGTATCGATAAGATGCTGGGTGGCCTCCTGAGCAGCCACATCGCCATTGGCTGTAACACAGGAGAACTTCTCCGGCAGACAAGTACGTCCGAAGAACACCAGAGGGATATCCATCTGTGAGATTTCCTCAAAGTGCCTATAGTCAGTGGTATTCTGCGAAAGACAGGCAACGATACCCTCGACGTGAAGTCCGATGAAGTTATCGATGACACGCACTTCGGCTTCGCTCTGCTCGTGGGTGTTGGCACTGATGATGGAATAACCGCTCTTGGCCGCCTCATCCTCAATGCCGTCGAGCACCGAAGCATAGTAGTGACTCACGAGGTTCGGCACGACCACGCCAATCACCCTCGGTGCCTCCTTGCGCAGACTCTGTGCAAAGGGGTTCGGACGATAGTTCAGCTTTTTGGCCAGTGCTTTCACGCGCTCCTGCATCTCCAGCCCAATCTCGGGTGAACTGCGCAGGGCTCTGCTCACAGTGGCAATACTCACGCCCAGCTCCAGGGCGAGATCCTTCAATGATATACGTCGTTTTCCGTTAGGCATGATTGATAATAATGAATAATTGATAATTTCTCGGTTGCAAAGATACATTATTTCTCTGAATATCGCAAACGTTTACGTGTTTTTTTGCAAATTCTTTCCTCTTTTTTCCCTCCACTTTCCTCTTTTTTCGTACCTTTGCAGCAGAAATCAGAATGAGTAATGAATAGTTGATAATAAGTTAGTTAGAAGAAAAGCCAAGACTGTCGTGATGACACTCTTGGTTTTTTTATATGTAATATTCAGCAGAATCGACAAGTCCGGCCCTAAGGGCATACTTCGTTGCCTCGTGGACCGTATTCAATCCCAACTTCCTGAAAATATTCTTCCGATGCGTATTGACGGTATGGAAACTGGAGAAGCGTTTCTCGGCAATCTCCCTGGTAGTCATGCCCAGGGCGATATCCTTCAGAATCTCCATCTCAGTACGGGTAAGACGGACATCCTCTGCCATTCGGTCCTGAGCCGGAGCCAGCAGGATCTCTGCCATTCGCTGACAGATGAACCGTTGGCCCCGAGCGGCATAGCGGAGACAGTCGCGTATCTCCGAGAGCGGCGAGTCTTTGAGCAACACACTGAACAGGGAAGACATAGCGATGGCGCGACGGACGAAGTCTGATGACAAATCAAAACTGAAGAGTATCCACTTCGTCAGCGGGAAACGTTCGTGCAGGATTTCCAGTTCCTCGATATCATTGATGTCGAAGAGGGTATAGTCAAGCACAACCACCGCCTCACCATGAGACTTCAACTGTTCTATCAGTTCCGTTTTGTCGGCAGCACGACATATCTCAGGTATTGGCTCCAGATGCTCACAAACGTACATCATGCCAACCCGGGTGATATCCTGATTATCGGCTAATATGATCATCCCTTCACCTTTTCACCTCTCCACCTTTTCACCTTTAGTCAATCTCCTCGTCGGCCTCGTAACCACCCATCTCACGGATGGCATTCTTCAGCATCGTGTACTGCTGGTAGAGGTTATTCACGGCCTCTTCACCCTGTGTATAGTCATACATCGGTGACTTGAGGAAGAAACTGAGGAAACGCTGTATGCCATAACGACCTGCACGGGCAGCCAAGTCTGAGAGCAGACAGAGGTCGAGACAGAGAGGTGCTGCGAGAATGGAATCGCGGCAGAGGAAGTTAATTTTCACCTGCATCGGATAGCCCATCCAGCCGAAGATATCGATATTGTCCCAGCCCTCCTTGTTGTCGTTGCGCGGCGGGTAATAGTTGATGCGCACCTTATGATAGTATTGGTTGTCCTCATCGTTGCCATGACCATAGAGGTCGGGCTGGACATCTGGTTTAAGGATGGTCTCCAAGGTTGAGAGCTTCGACACCTCCTTGGTTCGGAAGTTCTCCGGCTCATCGAGCACGAGGCCGTCTCGGTTGCCGAGGATATTTGTGGAGAACCAACCCGAGAGTCCCAGACAACGGGTGCCTATGATAGGTGCAAAGCCAGACTTGACAAGCGTCTGTCCCGTCTTAAAGTCCTTGCCAGCGATAGGCTGATGCATCTTCTCTGCCAATTCCCACATAGCGGGAATATCGACTGTCGTATTGGGGGCTCCCATGATGAATGGAACACCTTCAGAAAGTGCTGCGTAGGCATAGCACATGGAGGGAGCAATATGCAGACGATCGTCGGCCTTCATGGCAGCTTCGAGATCTGCCAGATGATAGTGGACACTCTTTTCAACAGGTACATAGATCTCCGTAGAGGCAGCCCAAAGCACCACCAGACGGCTACAGCCTTTCTCTTCACGGAAACGACGGATATCGTCGCGCAACGCCTCGACCATCTCCCAACGGGTGGCGCAAGACTTCACGTTATCGCCACTGAGCCGTTTGGCATAATTATGGTCAAAGGCTGCCTTCATCGGCACAATCTGTTCGAGTTCATCTCGTACGGATTCGATATCTTTCTCCTTCAGCACCTCAGCATAGATAGCAGACTGATAGGCATTCTGCGGATAGACATCCCAACAGCCGAACACGATATCGTCGAGACTGGCCAGTGGGACGATATCTCCGTACTTCAGATACTGCTTCGAGGCTCCACGTCCCACACGGATCTTGTCGTACTGAGTCATGGAACCCACAGGCTTCGTCAGTCCTTTGCGGGTCATCAGCACACCAGTCATGAATGTCGTGGCAACAGCTCCGTTGCCGACTACCAGAATACCCAGCTTACCTTCTGCTGGTTTTACGTTTGTTTTGTTCATGTCGTTTTATTTCGTTTTAATCATTTTCAATAATTCATCGAGCGAATCGATAATCTCACAATAGGGACAGTCCCCGTTGTGAGATGCGGGTGTCCACCCCTCACCTCGGAGCCAGACTGTCTGGCAGCCGGCCTCATGAGCAGGGATGATATCCTTATCCAAACTATCGCCCACCACCGTCACCTCTTCCGGCTTCAGCCCAAGAGCTTCCACACCTAAGAGGAAAATGCGGGGATCAGGCTTGCGGATGCCAACGACGGCCGACTCGACAACCTTGAGGAAGAGCCCGTCAAAGCCGAACTCATGCAACACCACAGGCATATTGCCGTAGAAGTTGCTCACCAGCACCATCGGCACGCCTTGATCTTTCAGGGTCTGGAGAACCTTAATACTCCGGGCCGTCTGTTCGACGGTATGGGCATAGAGGTCATCTGCCAGTTCCTCAGCATATCTCGCTCCACATTCCACATTCCTCTTCAGGAATTCCAGCTGCAACTGAAGTTTCGCTTCCAGCGTCTGACGGAAGGTAAAGTCCGGACGGATGATAAGATTCCGACCCAGCGTACGTTCCGCATGGACATACGCCTCCCGGAACTGAGCTTCGGTAACAGGCACCCGATGACGCTCATAGGCATGCCAGAGCACCTGTCCCCAATGCTGTCCTCCCGTATCGAGAGTGCCTCCGTAGTCAAAGATAAAACCTGCCGTCATGCTTTCAAATATGTATTGTACAAGTCATCACACAACCGTTCATGGGTGCGGTGCATATACGCGTACATTATATTTAATATAATAACCTCCACTAACAGATAGACCCACGGACAGTCGAGCAAACACGTAACATAGATAGTGATGGCACGGACATTAAACGTGAGCATGTTGGTGTATTTCATCAGCGGCAGACTGCCAGCCCTGAACGCATCTCGAAGATCCTGAGGCATATCGGAAGCATCTGGCCAACGCGACTTCACCTCACGAAAGAAAGCCTGGAAACGTGGAGTACGATGTTCCTGACTTTGACAATAACTGGCATAATTGTATCGGAAGAGACGCTCAAACCACTTCGCCTTAGGCAGATTATCGAAGATCTGCCGCTGCTGAGAACTAGAATCAAGTTCACTGCCTTCCTTGCCCAGAAGAAAATACAGATGTATCTGACGGTAATAGTCTGCTAATGAGCTTTGTGGTGCATGACAAAGGAAGCCCGCCACAGCAGCCAGCATAAAGCCCCAAACGCCCCACGGCGTAGTGGTGCCGGGAATATGTTGGGGCCACAGACGTACCACGATGGCCACATAGATACAGAAGAACCACACATCGCCGGAGAATCCGTCAAGCACACGTCCTAAAAGTGTCTTTTTACCCGAAAGGCGTGCCATCTGACCGTCGGTAGAGTCACAGAAATTGGCGAGCATCAGCAGAGCAACGCCATAGAGGTTATGCAGTAGATCTGTATAATGGAACATCCAACCTGCTGCCGCTCCAAAGAAGAACGACACAATCGTAATGACATTTGGATGGATGCCGAGTTTATTCCATAACAAAGCGAAGACAAGTCCAATGGGACGCGTGAACCACACGTCGAGCCATTCCTCTGTGTCCTCAGACTTGAATGAAACCATCAATAACTCCTTAAATGCCATTTATTATTTACGATTTACATATTTACGATTTACTATTTATTACCAATGAGGCAATCGCATCAGCAGCCTCTTCCCGACAGCGCGAAAAGCTAGGCCAATCGTTGAAGTCTATCAGACAGAACGATCCGTCAGCCCTGATAATAGCGTCACCACCATAGACACTGATGCCAACTGCCGCTGCCAAGCGCTGCACCTCATCTTGCAACGCCCCGACCTGAAACAGATAGTGACAGGCCTTGCCATTGCGATGCTCATCACCGAACTTCGTCTGACCGTCATCCGTGGGATAGTACCATCGGAAGAAGTCTCCCTGCCCCACCCCGTAGAATTTTACCAAGTCGCCCTGCACGTGGGCACTCATCGTATAATCGGTGATACCCCGTTGACGCATCGCCTGTATGGCCGTCTGAAGTTGTTCCCGGTCGGACACATAGACCACATCCGCATCCGTCTGTGCCGCAGCATCGCCACGTTTCAACCAGTATCCCTCTGAACCCTCCTGCGGAGGAACCGGTGTGCCAAGACGCTCCATGATACTGAGCAGACGACTTCTCGTACAGCGTTTAATACCCTCTGGTGAATTGACACAGGTGACACCCAACGACTTGAGCCACATCAGAGTCTCAGGCCTGCGCGCCATTGTGATGACGAGGTCATAAGACTCAGAACACTCAGAGTACTCGGAATACTCAGAGTACTCAGAAATATCCTCCAATCTCTCCTCACTGACAAGGCGGACCTCATCACCATGTTCTTGCAGCCTGTGGATGACTGCCTGAAAAATCGCCTTATCCCGCTCCACGGAATTGGGCGAAAACCGCTCTGCCCTGCTGACTGCCAGTATCCTCATTCTTCACTCTTCACTTTTCACTCTTCACTTAAGAATGCCTCTGCTTTTTGAATATCACTGACATGGTCGACATCGAGCACCTTGGAGAAGGGCCATGCTTTCAGTTTAAGCCCATCCCGCAGGAGCCCCCTTTGGAAGTTCCGCATACGCTGCTCTCCATTTGCCACACAGTCATGGAGTGTGGTCAGTGAACGGGGTGTCAGGGCATAGATGCCGCCGCTGACATATCGTGGACAGTCACTCTGATCGAGGAAAGCGGTAATCCACAGGTCGTCATCGGTGGAGACATAGAGCGGCTTCTCGTCATCAATGTAGTCAGTAACTCCCATCAGACCGTCTGCCTCTCCTGTCTCGAGGAGTCCGGAGAAGGTCTGCACAAAGGCATCGAACTCTTCCTCACGAAAGATGGTGTCGACGGTTGTCAACACAAAAGGACCGTCGTCAAGCCATCGCCTCAGTTCCCACATACTATGCATGGAACTGGGTGTAGACTTCACGACGAGCCTCAACGGCAGTCTGTAAGTCTGCTGTACGGCTTTGAGATGATTCTTCACCTCGGTCATCTGCTCGTTACAGATGATAGCCACCTCAGAAGCTCCTTGAGCCTCGAAGATTCGCAGCAGTCTGTCGACCAGCCTCTCACCGTTTACCTCTATCAAAGGCTTCGGTGTCGTATTGCCTTCTTTTGTCAGCCGCGAGCCTTCGCCCGCGGCTATTACTGCATATTTCATCCGGTTTCCCTAAGGGTTTGCCTCAATAATTCGGCAAAAGTAATCATTTATTATGAGAAACCGAAAGATTTTAATATATTTTATCGATTATTTATTCACTGTCAGCCGATTGATGTCAATATCGCCCGAACCAGACTTGCGTTGATTGAACTTCTGAACCTCACCTTTCAGGGAGATATCACCCGAGCCACGCAACTCACATTCGACGGCACCACAGCCTTCTTTGAAGTCGGCATTGATATCACCAGAGCCTTTCAGAGAGAGGTACGTATCCTTCACGTGCAGCAGTCCTAATGACACATCACCAGAACCGACAAGCGTGGCTGAAGCCTTCATGGCATCCAGACTTCCAAGGGAGATGTCGCCAGAACCAATCAGTTCTACCCCACAACGGTCACAGATGATATCCTTCATGTCAATGTCACCTGAACCGCGGAGCACGATGTTCATCTTATCAGTATCCACACGACCCTTGGCTTCAAAGTCACCGGAACCGTTCAAACAGATACTGGTCAAATCCGGAGATGTCACATAGACCGTCAGACTGTTATCGTCGAATGAGATATTGACCAGTTTCATCTTCCCACGGTTACGGATACTCAGCGTCTTACCGTCCACATCAGTCAGGAGATTGTCTACAGCCTCCTGCGTACCTTTGACACAGACTGAGAAGCTGTCTGCCTGTGTATAACAGACACGGGGACTGCCACTGATCTCGATTTCCTCGAAGCCAGTCAGCTGTCTGACCTCCGTCACTTTGGGACCATCGGAGAGGATGGTCTGCGTTTTCCATTCACTCAGACAGGAAGAACAAGAAATCATTCCCATGGACATGGCCAGCACAACAGTACTTGCCACCATTACTCGCTTTGCATTCATCATTTGTTTCATTTTACTTCTTTTTTGATGTCTTTTCTGCCTGTTAGACGAACCTGACAAGAAAAAAGTTGCAAGGAATACAAAAAAACTATGCTAATGGCAGGTCTACCCAGAAAGTGGAGCCCTTGCCTATCTCTGACTCTACACCCATCTTTCCGTCCAGACTCTGTACATGAGACTTCACGACAGAGAGTCCGAGTCCTGTGCCTGGGATATACTCGTCGAGCTTGATGAAGCGTTCAAAGATACGCTGCTGATCAGCCACAGCAATACCCTTACCGGTATCACTCACCCAGATATGCACATGATTATCGTCTACCAGGTCATAGCCGATACGGATACTGCCCTCAATAGTGAACTTCACGGCGTTTTGTATCAGATTGTCAACAATCTCGTACAGTTTATCACGGTCACTCTCTATCATCAGCTTGTCCATAGCACACTGGAGCGTAATCGGCACATTGGTAGTCGGCTGATAGGTATCAACCATCTGCTGAAGCAACTGGTTTAGGTCGACACTTGCCATCAGCAGACTCTTCGCACCGGCCTCAATCTTTGACATGCTCACCAGACCGTCAATGATGTGTAGCAGTTTCTGATTATTGTTCTGGATTTCCGTAATGAGTTGGCTACGTTCCTCCTCGGTCTGTACGACTGGCAACAAGTCTGCAAAACCGACAATGGCATTCAACGGAGTACGTATCTCATGACCCATATTGGCCAGGAAGGCGGTCTTCAGACGGTCACTCTCCTCTGCCTTATTCCTGGCAGCCACAAGCGAAGCCATCAGTTCTTTGCGCTCGTCGATACGCTGGGAAGTGCCGACGATCTTTGTCGGCTTACCCTCGGAATCACGGTCTACGATGGTAGCATAGCTTTCTTCCCAGTAATTGATACCAGAGGCCTTATCCAGTACCTGATACTCCTGATGATAGAAATCAGTCCTTCCCTCACATATATCTTCGAAGGCCCTGTTCACATGATCCACATCTGCCGGAGCAATAATACTAAGTGTTTGTTTAAAGTTCTCGTTGATGGCCGGCACATAATTATTACGCCCGTCACGATAGTCTTTCTCAAACAATAATGAATGTGACTCTGCATCATATCGCCAGACAGCGATCTTCATGGCTTTGAGAATGAAGTCGTACTCAACATTTCCCTTTCTGATTTTGTCTAATTCCTCCAATTCTGCCTTCAAACGCTTCCCCATTCGTCGCTGAACAAATAACGAGACGAACAGGAAAATCAGGAACACAATGGCGAAGCCCCACTCAAGGGCAATTAACCATGTATTTTCCGTATGAGTATATAATAACAGATTGGTCATAACCATCATATTGGGTACAAAAGTACGAAATTAATTTGAAACACATCATAATTTCATGATGAATTTTAGCAAAATGCCATGATTTTTATTTGATTAACAGTCGAAAACACGATTTTTTGGTCAACTTATATTAACTTTGCAGGCAGAATTCCACACATTGTCCGTGATAAGCGGGCATGCAAGAAACACTATCAATGGAACAGAATTTCGAATTGATCGCCAAAACGTTTATGGGACTGGAACCTGTACTGGCGAAAGAGCTGACCCAACTGGGGGCTAATGACGTGAAGATCGGTAGACGAATGGTATCGTTTACAGGTAACAAGGAATTGATGTACCGTGCCAACTTCCAGTTGCACACCGCCATCAGAGTCCTGAAACCCATCCGCCATTTCAAGGCACAAAGCGCGGATGATGTTTATGAAGAAATCAAGAAAATAGACTGGACCACCTATCTGGATGACGACAAGACCTTTGCCGTCGACTCTGTGGTATTCTCCGAGGAGTTCCGACACTCGAAGTTTGTATCCTACAAGGTGAAGGATGCCATCGTCGACCAGTTCCGTGAGAAGACGGGCAAACGGCCTAACATCTCCGTAGCGAACCCAGATCTCCGTCTGAACATGCACATCGCTGAAGACCAATGCACCCTGAGTCTCGATTCCAGCGGTGAGTCATTGCACCGTCGTGGTTATCGTCAGGAGAGCGTCGAGGCGCCTCTCAACGAGGTGCTCGCTGCCGGCATGATCCTGCTCTCTGGCTGGAAGGGCGACACCGATTTCATCGATCCCATGTGCGGCTCTGGTACCATCCTCATCGAGGCAGCCCTCATTGCCAAGAACATGGCTCCGGGATTGTTCCGTAAAGAATATGCCTTTGAGAAATGGCCAGACTTCGATGCCGACCTGTTCGATGAAATCTATAACGACGAGAGCCAAGAGCGTGAGTTTCAGCATCATATATACGGCTATGACGTCGACATCAAAGCCGTCAACACGGCCATCCTTAACGTGAAGGCCGCAGGTCTGACCAACTTCATCACCGTCAAGCAACAGGATTTCAAGGACTTCACCCAACCAGACAATAAGAGCATCATGATTACCAATCCCCCTTATGGTGAGCGTATCTCTACGCCCGACCTTCTGGGTACTTATAAGATGATTGGTGAACGGCTGAAACACGAATTCAAAGGCAACGATGCCTGGATCCTCTCCTACCGCGAAGAGTGTTTTGAGCAGATCGGCCTGAAACCCAGTATCAAGATCCCCCTCTATAACGGCAGCCTGGAATGTGAATTCCGCAGATACCAGATGTTCGACGGCAAACTGAAAGATTTCCGTCATGACGGCGGTATCGTGAAGACTGACGAAGAGAAAAAGCAGATGGCTCAGAAACACCGTTTCAAGAAAGAGCGCGAATTCAAACAGCGCCTCGAAGAGACCGAACAGAATGAGGAAGGCGACATCCGCAGTTTCACCTTCCACCACCACGAGCTGGGAGAACGGAAGATGCGCGATGACCGGAGAGACCGTGAAGAACGCGACAGCCGGAAAGAGCGAAAGGATCGCAAGGACCGTGATGACCGGAAATTCAGGAGAGACCGTAAGGACCGTTTCGACAGGAGTGACAAGAATCCAAGACCTGGCAGAGGAAAAGGATTTGACAAGAAGAACAGGAGGTTCGACGATGATGAAGATTAAGTCCCTATTTGCTTTCCTGATGATGGCAACCCTCTCCACCTCCCTGTCTGCACAAGACAAGCCCTTCACCCTCGAAGACCTGAACTTCGGTGGCACGAACTACCACAGCATGCAGCCCAAGAATATGTGGCTGACATGGTGGGGAGACCAACTGATACAGACCGACGTGGAGGAATGTTATACCATCGATGCCAAAACCGGCAAGAAGGCCACCCTTTTCACACTTGAAGAAGTCAACGAATGGGCAAAGAGCGATGATGAACGTTATGTACGTCACCTGATGAACGCGACATTCCCCTATCCCGACAAACCCATTGTACAAGTCGGTAACCGCCATGCTGTCATCCTTGTGGATTTCAAGCAGAAGAAGATTGTCTGGCAGGACAGTATCTCAGGACAGACGGCCAACGACTGGAATGCCGTTTCAAAGGCTACAGCCTATGTGGAAGACCATCAGCTCTTCGTAGCAGATGCCTATGGACAGAAGCACCAGCTCTCCACCGACGGCTCACGGGAGATTGTCTATGGACAGTCCGTACACCGTAATGAATTCGGCATCGAAAAAGGCACGTTTTGGAGTCCCGATGGTCTGCGCCTGGCTTTCTATCGCATGGACCAGAGCATGGTGACAGACTATCCGCAGGTGGACATTTTCCCCCGCGAGGCCACGTATGAGCCGGACAAATATCCTATGGCCGGGATGACGAGCCATAAGGTGACTGTGGGTGTCTATGACTTGCAGACCGACAAGACCGTCTATCTGCAGGCTGGCGATCCTACCGACCGCTATTTCACGAACATCTCCTGGAGCCCTGACAGTAAGACCATTTATATGTTTGAGTTGAACAGAGCCCAGAACGACTGCCGGCTGGTGTCCTACGATGCTGCAACGGGTGAGAAACTTGCAGAGCTATACCGTGAGACCAGCGACAAATACGTAGAACCCCTTCATCCCATCCAGTTTCTACCCTGGGATAACACTAAATTCATCATGCAGAGTCAGAAAGACGGCTATAACCACCTTTACCTCTATGATGCCAATGGCAAGGAACTGAAACAGATCACCAAAGGCGAATGGGTGGTCATGGAGGTGCTGGGTTTCAACAAGAAGCAGAAGGCCGTCATCTTCAAAGCCAACAAGGAACATCCCCTGCATCACCGTCTTTATAGCGTCAGCATGAAGGGAGAGATCAAACAGCTGGAAATAGTAGATGGTGTTCATAATGCAGAGTTATCACCATCGGGCAACTTCCTGATCGACAGGTTCTCTACGCCTACGAGGCCACGAGTCATCGACGTGGTGGACATCACCCAGAAGACGCCGCGTCATACAAACCTATTGGATGCTGAAGACCCTTGGGCGGGTTACCAGTATCCCATCTTTGAGTGCGGCAGCATCAAGGCTGCTGATGGAGTGACCGACCTCTATTACAGAATGGTAAAGCCCGCAGACTTCAATCCTGATAAGAAATATCCGACGGTGATCTACGTCTATGGCGGTCCTCACGCCAACAATGTCCAGGCATCATGGCACTGGGCTTCACGTAGTTGGGAAACCTATATGGCCCAGAAAGGCTACATCGTCTTCATCCTCGACAATCGTGGCAGTCAGTACCGAGGCCGCGACTTCGAGCAGGCCACCTTCCACCAATTAGGACAAATCGAGATGCAGGATCAGATGAAGGGTGTGGAATACTTGCGTACCTTATATTATATAGATATGGACCGCCTAGGCGTTCACGGCTGGTCGTTCGGTGGCTTTATGACCATCTCGCTGATGACCAACTACCCCGATGTCTTCAAGGTTGGTGTAGCCGGAGGTCCTGTCATCGACTGGAAATGGTACGAGGTGATGTATGGTGAACGCTATATGGGAACCCCTGAAACGAATCCCGAAGGCTATGCGAAGACCAGCCTCATCGACAAGGCGAAGAACCTGAAAGGCAAGCTGCAGATTATCACAGGCTACAACGACAACACCGTCGTGCCTCAGCATTGTCTCTCTTTCCTCGATGCCTGCATCAAAGCCGGTACACAACCAGACTTCTTCGCCTATCCTGGTGAGGAGCACAACATGCGTGGTCATGCCAGCGTCCATCTGCATGAACGCATCACCCAATACTTCGAAGATTACTTGAAATGAAATATTTAGCAACGGACTACAGGACTAACAAGACTGATTTGCAAAAAGGAAAAAAGTCCTTAAGTCCTGTTGTCCGTTGCAAAAAAAGAAAAAGAAGATGAAAATATTATTATTAGGCAGCGGCGGACGTGAGCACGCCTTAGCATGGAAAATCGCTCAGAGCAGCAAGTGTGAGAAACTCTTTATCGCCCCAGGCAATGCCGGAACCAGCAACTGTGGTGAGAACGTGGCCATGAAGGCCGACGACTTCGACGCCATCAAGGATTTCGTGGTTGAGAAGGGCATCAACATGGTGGTTGTCGGACCCGAAGACCCATTGGTGAAGGGCATCTACGACAATCTGAAAACTGATCCCCGCACGAAGGACGTGCCTGTGATCGGTCCCTCCAAGGCCGGAGCCGTACTTGAAGGCTCCAAGGACTTCGCTAAAGGCTTCATGCAGCGT
Organism: uncultured Prevotellaceae bacterium; assembly: GCA_902776545.1. Classification (GTDB taxonomy): domain Bacteria; phylum Bacteroidota; class Bacteroidia; order Bacteroidales; family Bacteroidaceae; genus Prevotella. The sequence goes on from CACYQO010000004.1 coordinate 223,961, forward strand.
CATAACATCCCCACAGCCCGTTACCAGACCTTCGACGGCGAACACCTGGAGGAAGGACTGAAGTTCCTTGAGACCCTCGAGGCTCCCTACGTATTGAAGGCCGACGGTCTTTGCGCTGGTAAGGGCGTGCTGATTCTCCCCACCCTCGACGAGGCCAAGGAAGAATTGAAAGAGATGTTGGGCGGCATGTTCGGCAACGCTTCTTCACAGGTGGTCATCGAGGAGTTCCTGAGCGGCATCGAGTGCTCCGTCTTCGTTCTTACAGACGGTCTGCACTACAAGATTCTGCCTGAGGCCAAGGACTACAAACGTATCGGTGAGCACGATACAGGTCTGAATACCGGCGGTATGGGCAGCGTCACACCTGTCCCCTTTGCCACAAAGGAGTGGATGCAGAAGGTCGAGGACCGCATCATCCGTCCCACGGTAGAAGGTCTCGCTGCTGAAGACATCGACTATAAGGGCTTTATCTTCTTCGGACTTATCAACGTCAAGGGTGAGCCGATGGTGATTGAATATAACTGCCGTATGGGTGATCCTGAGACGGAGAGCGTCATGCTGCGCCTGAAAAGTGACATCGTGGATCTCTTTGAGGGTGTGGCAGCGGGCGACCTCGACAAGCGCACGATAGAGTTCGATCCCCGTGCTGCCGTCTGTGTGATGCTCGTCAGCGGTGGTTACCCACAGTCTTACAAGAAAGGCTATCCCATCAGCGGCATCAGCGACGTCGAAGGTTCTATCGTCTTCCACAGTGGTACGGCCCTGAAAGACGGCGAGGTAGTCACAGCCGGCGGACGAGTCATCGCGGTCTCTTCCTATGGCAAGGATAAGGCTGAGGCTTTGCAGAAATCCTTCGAGGAGGCTCAGAAGATCCAGTTCACCGACAAATACTTCCGTCGCGACATCGGCGCAGACCTGTAAAAAGGGGGAAAAGGTGAAAAAATGAAAAGGTGAAAAGAATACGGATTCAGAACAAGACCGCTGAGAGCCGTCGTACACTCCCATTGGCCATGCTTTACGGCGCGGCCATTTGGGTGTTGGCAGGACTGTTCCAAGCACAATGGTGGATGCAGTTCGCCTGCTTCGTCCTGTCCGTACTGCTGGTCATGCGGATCAACAGCAAGAACCTGCTGATCCGTATCTATAGCCGTTCTGTCTCCGTTTCCTTCATCTTCCTCTCGTGTGCGGCCGTCTTCCTGTTCCCCTCATGGACGGGCGGCATCGTACAACTCTGCTGCATCACTGCCCTGATGCTCCTCTTTGACAGTTATCAGGATCAGACGACCGTAGGGAAGGCCTATTACGCCTTCCTGCTCCTCGGCATCAGCAGCATGTTCGATGCCCACGTCATCTTCTACCTGCCCTTGCTGTGGATCATGATGAGGATCATCGTCTACGCCCTCTCCTGGCGCACGTTCTTCGCCTCGCTGTTAGGTCTGGCGACGCCCTACTGGTTCATGATCGGATGGCTGATATGGCAGAAGAACGGCAATCTTCAAGCAATTGCCAGTCTGTTTGCTGTACAGGACATCTTTCAATTCCCCTTCGGTTTCGGTTCCATCCCCCTGTCCCATCAGCTCATCATGGCCTTCTCCACCCTGCTGATGATGATTGGCAGCATACATTTCATCCACACCAGTTACCGCGACAAGATCCGCGTCCGCCAGATCTACTACGGATTCATCACCCTCGGCCTTTTCTCATTGACGCTCCTGGTCTTGCAGCCGCACAACGAACTGGCCCTGCGCATGCTCATCCTTGCCGCCAGCCCGTTGACAGGTCACTACTGGGCACTCACCAACTCCCGTATCTCCAACATCATCTTCATCATCATAACTGTGGCGTTGATGGCCATCACAGCCTTTAACTTATGGATTTCATCATCAGTTTCCTGACGCAATACGGCTACTGGGGCATGCTGCTGGCAGCCTTTCTGGCGGGCAGCTTCTTCCCTTTTTCCAGCGAAGCCGTAATGATCGGACTGATGGCTACGGGACTCGACCCGTGGGTGCTGATGGTCTATGGCACCATCGGCAATGTCTTAGGCAGCATCGTGAACTACTGTGTGGGACGAATGGGACGGATGGAATGGATTGAGAAATACTTCCATGTGAAGAAAGAAGACCTTGATAAAGCCCACCGCTTCATGGCCGGACATGGTTCGTGGATGGGGTTCTTCGCCTTTCTACCCGTGCTCGGCAGTGCCATCACCATCGCCCTCGGACTGATGCGGTCGAACGTCGTCATCACCTTTATCGCCATCACATTGGGCAAAATCTTCCGTTACATCGTCCTCATCTATGGCGCCGGACTGTTTATGTAAACGTTAATTAATGTAGAGCGGTAGCAACTTTTCACTTTTCACTTTTCGCTTTTCACTTCTTTTTCGTACCTTTGCACCACATTTAGGCATTTAACGTTAAAAAAGCATATTGATTCAATGAAACAATTCAAGTTGGTGGACAATGTCCTCGGGTGGCTTTCGTTTCTGATTGCCGCCTTCGTCTATTGCTCCACAATCGAGCCGACAGCCTCGTTCTGGGACTGTCCGGAGTTTATCACCACAGGTTACAAGATGGAAATCGGCCACCCTCCCGGGGCACCGTTCTTCATGCTGACGGCCAATCTCTTCTCGCAGTTTGCCAGCGACCCCACGCAGGTGGCGAAGATGGTGAACACGATGAGTGCCCTGCTGTCGGCAACGTGTATCCTGTTCCTGTTCTGGAGTATCACCCATCTCACGCGCCGTCTGCTCATCTCCGACTGGGGTGAGCTGACCCTGCCGAAGCTCATCACCATCGAGGCTTCCGGTCTGGTGGGTGCGCTGATATACACGTTCAGCGACACATTCTGGTTCTCTGCCGTCGAAGGTGAGGTCTATGCCTACTCTTCGGCACTGACGGCCATCGTGTTCTGGCTCATCCTGAAATGGGAGGATGTGGCCGACGAGCCTCACAGCGACCGCTGGCTCGTGCTCATTATGTATATTACAGGACTGTCCATCGGTGTCCATCTGCTGAACCTGCTCTGTGTGCCGGCTATCGGTCTGGTGTATTACTATCGCCGTTTCCCCGATGCCAACCTGAAAGGATCGCTGGTGGCCTTAGGGCTTTCGGTCGTGATCTTAGGAGCTGTGCTCTATGGTGTCGTTCCGGGCATCATCACTGTAGGTGGTTGGTTTGAGCTTTTCTTTGTCAACACCCTCGGCTGTCCGTTCAATACGGGTGAGATCATCTATATCTTCCTGCTCATCGCCATCGTCATCTGGGCCGTCTATGAGACGCAGACGCAGAAGCACAGCGTAAAGGTGCAGAATATGGCGTTCATCCTTTCCCTCGGCATGTTGGGTGTCCCCTTCTACGGCTGGGGATGGTCGGCATTCTTCATCGGCATCATCGTGCTGGCAGCCGTCTGGTTCGGTCTCAATTATAAGACGATGGTGAGGACCAATCGTCAGGAAAAGAAACTGTTCGTCACAGCCCGCGCCAAGAACACCATCCTGCTCTGTATGCTGATGCTGATGGTGGGCTATTCTACCTACGCCGTGATTGTCATCCGTTCATCAGCCAACCCCCCGATGGACCAGAACTCTCCTGAGGACATCTTCACCCTGGGCGACTATCTGGGACGTGAGCAGTATGGCCAGCGCCCGCTGTTCTACGGTCAGGCCTACACCTCACAGGTGGCTCTTGAAAGCGACGGCAAGTACTGCCGTCCCGTGATGAGCAAGGGCAAGCCCGTCTACCAGCGCAAGGAGAAAGCCTCTGCCGACGAGAAGGACTCCTACTTCGTTGTCCGTACGAAGGATGAGTACAAATATGCCCAGAACATGCTGTTCCCACGTATGTACGATGCCGGCCATGCTGCCGCCTACGAGTCGTGGATGGGTGGTGTCGACGGTACGGAGGTGCCTTATGACCGTTGTGGCGAGGCCATCACCGTCAAGGTGCCCTCGCAGTTGGAGAACATCCGATTCTTCCTCTCCTACCAATGTAACTTCATGTACTGGCGCTACTTCATGTGGAACTTCGCAGGCCGTCAGAACGACATCCAGGGTAACGGAGAGATGGAGCATGGCAACTGGCTCACGGGTATCCCCTTCATCGATAACGCACGCCTGGGTGACCAGGATCTGCTCCCCGACGACCTGAAGGAAAACAAGGGTCATAACGTCTTCTATTGTCTGCCGCTGATTCTGGGTCTGCTGGGTCTCTTCTGGCAGGCATGGTACACCCGTAAGAAGAAAGTGATGGTCAATGGCTCTGAGAATACGATCGACGATCCCATCGGCATCCGCCAGTTCTGGGTAGTATTCTTCCTCTTCTTCATGACAGGTCTGGCCATCGTGATCTATCTGAACCAGACACCGATGCAGCCCCGTGAGCGTGACTACGCCTATGCCGGCTCGTTCTATGCCTTCGCCATCTGGTGCGGTATGGGTGTGGCAGCCATCATCGACTGGCTGCAGCAGAAGCTGAAGAAGGAGAACCTCATCCTAACCTCCCTAATCTCCCTAATCACCCTACTTATCCCTATCCAAATGGCCTCTCAGACCTGGGACGATCACGACCGTTCCGGCCGTTACACCTGCCGTGACTTCGGACAGAACTATCTGATGACACTTCAGGAGAAGGGCAATCCCATCATCTTCACCAATGGTGATAACGACACCTTCCCCCTCTGGTACAATCAGGATACGGAAGGCGTGCGTACTGATGCACGCGTCTGTAACCTCTCTTATCTCCAGACCGACTGGTACATCGACCAGATGGTGCGTCCGGCTTACGACTCCCCGTCGTTGCCCATCACCTGGAAACGCCTGGAATACTGTGCCGGAACGAATGAGTACGTGCAGATTGATCCCTCATTGAAGGAACAGGTGAAACAGCTCTATCAGGAGCATCCCGAGGAAGCCGCTGAACAGTTTGGCGACGAGCCTTTCGAGTTGAAGAACATCCTGAAATACTGGGTGCGCTCCACCGTGAAGGACTTCCATGTCATCCCCACGGATACCGTCTATGTCACCATCGACAAGGAGGCTGTCCGTCAGAGTGGCATGATGATGGCAGCCGACTCCATCCCCGACCGAATGGTCATCTCACTCAAAGGCAAGAGTGCCCTCTATAAGGGCGACCTGATGATGCTTGAGATGATTGCCAACGCCAACTGGACACGACCGATCTACGTGGCTTTGACCGTAGGCTCCGAAAACTACATGAACCTCGGTGACAACTTCGTGCAGGAAGGACTTGCCAACCGCATCACCCCGTTCACCACGAAGGGATCCGGTGCCAAGAACTTCGATACGGAGAAGACCTACGACAACGTGATGAACAAGTTCAAGTTCGGTGGTATCGATCAGAAGGGTATCTATCTCGACGAGACGGTCATGCGCATGTGCTACACCCATCGTCGTCTCTTCGCCTCCCTGGCCATGAACCTCATCTCTGAGGGAAAGACCGAAGAAGCCAAGAAGGTACTCGACAAATGTGAGAAGGAACTGCCCGATTACAACATCCCGCACGACTATCAGAGCGGTTCTGTCGACCTGGCACGCTGCTATGCCAACACAAAGCAGACCAAGAAGGCACAGATACTCATCGACCAGTTGTGGCTGAAATCCTGTCAGTATCTGGTATGGTATCTTTCCTTCGACGGTTCCCGCTTCTCAAGTTCCCAGCACGACTGCCTCATCCACTTCTATATCCTCGAGCAAGTGCTTAACCTACAGGATTCAATCAGCAAGGAACAGGCAGACAAGAAAGAACAGCAATTTCAGAGTCTGATGGGTATTTATCATTCCAAAGGTGGCGACATAGAATAATGTTTATTGAGCAACCCGCCATATACCTGAGGTGGCTTTATCCGAAAGCCTACTGGAGAATGGATCGTCACGAGAAGGCCGTCTATCTGACCTTCGACGACGGTCCCATCCCCGAGGCTACGCCCTTCATCCTCGACACCCTCAAGGCGTTCGGTATCAAGGCCACGTTCTTCATGGTGGGCGACAACGTGCGCAAGCATCCCGAGCTCTATCAGCGCATCGTCGATGAAGGTCACCAAGTGGGCAACCACACTCACAACCACATGGTCGGGCTTACCCACACCATCAAGGAATACAGCTACAACGTAGAGAAAGCCAATGCCTACATCCACAGCCACTATGTACGTCCGCCCCATGGCTGGATGCGTCTGGCGCAATACGCCTGGCTCAGCAGGAAATACAAGATTGTGATGTGGGACCTCGTCACCCGCGACTACTCGAAATGGATGACGGCCGAGGATGTAGTTAATAATATAAAGAGGTACGCGCGTAACGGCTCTATCATCACCTTTCACGATTCCCTCAAATCCATCGACAAGCTCCACACCGCCCTCCCCGCCTCTATCCAATGGCTCCGCTCCCAAGGCTACGCCTTCAAAATCTTCCCCTAATATTTTAACACAGAGAAAAGACTAAACCCCTAAAAATATCATAACAATGAAGAAATTACTAACAATCGGCTTATTAGCAGCCACATTCACAATGACAACAAATGCTCAACCCAAACTCTCAGAGAACAACATCGACGAGGTACTCAAGGCCATGACCCTTGAAGAGAAAGCCAAACTACTCGTTGGCGGTGCAAACAACTTTTTCGGTGCCAATGCCGTAGTAGGCGGTGAGGCCGACCTCGTGGCAGGTGCTGCGGGAACCTCTCCAGCCATTCCCCGTCTCGGCATACCGGCCACCGTACTCACAGACGGTCCTGCCGGCGTGCGTATTAACCCCACCCGCAAGGGTACCGACAAGACCTATTACGCCACAGCCTTCCCCATCGGCTCCTGTCTCGCCTCTACGTGGAACACGGAACTCGTCAGCAAGGTAGGCGAGGCCATCGGCAACGAGACCAAAGAATACCGTTGTGACGTGATTCTCGGTCCGGGCATGAACCTTCATCGCAATCCCCTCTGTGGACGAAACTTCGAGTATTACTCGGAGGATCCCTTGCTGACGGGAAAGATTGCAGCCGCCTATATCCAGGGTGTACAGAGCCAAGGGGTAGGGGTATCGGCCAAACACTTTGCCGTAAACTCTCAGGAGACAGACCGTACGGCTGTCGACGAGCGTGTATCACAACGTGCTGCCCGCGAACTCTATCTCCGTGGATTTGAGATTGCCGTCCGTGAGAGTGATCCCTGGACTGTCATGGCCTCCTACAACCAAGTGAACGGCGAGTATTCCATGGGCAACCACGACCTGCTCACGAAGATCCTGCGCGAAGACTGGGGCTATAAAGGTATCGTGATGACCGACTGGATCGGTATCCGTGAGGGGCTGGAGACCATCAGCGAAGTACATGCCGGCAACGATCTCATGGAACCCGGACAGCCCGCACAGGTGGAAGAGATCATCAAGGGCGTGAAGGACGGCAAGCTCGATATTGCCGATGTAGATCGTAACGTACGTCGTATGCTCGAATACATCGTCAAGACCCCGAGTTTCCATAAGTACCCCGCCTCTAACGATCCTGATTTCAAGGCTCATGCCGCCATCACCCGTCAGAGTGCTGCCGAGGGCATTGTCCTCCTCAAGAATAACGGAGCCTTACCTTTCCGCACTGAAGGTAATCTCTCACCTCTAACCTCTAACCTCTCACCTCTAATAAAAACCGTTGCCCTCTTCGGTGAGAACTCCTACGACTTCCTGAGCGGCGGTACAGGTTCCGGCTGCGTCCATCCTCCCTACGTGGTTGATATGCTTCAGGGTCTTGAGAACGCTGGCATCAAGTCAAGTGCTACCCTCACAGACATCTACCGCAAGTACATCGACTATGCAAGAATCAAGTTCCAGGCCGAGCGTCATCCCGCCAAGTGGTTCCAGACTGAGATGATGGGACAGCAGAAGTATCCTGAGATCAGTCTCTCCCCCATCGCCATCGGAAAAGAAGTGAAGGCAGCCGATGCCGCCATCATCACCATCGGCCGTCAGGCTGGTGAGGGTATCGACCGTGACATCGACACCGAGTTCAACCTCATCCCCGAGGAGCGTGCACTGATCACCGACGTCTGCAACGCCTTCCACGCTGAAGGAAAGCCCGTCATCGTCATCATCAACTCCGGCTCCGTCATCGAGACAGCCTCCTGGAGCGGTTATCCCGATGCTATCCTCTGCGCCTGGCAGCCCGGTATGGAGGGCGGTAACAGCATTGCTGACCTGCTCACAGGTAAGGTGAATCCTTCCGGCAAACTCACGATGACCTGGCCCATCGCAGCCACCGACCATCCGTCAACAAAGAACTTCCCCGGCAACATCGATGACTATACCTTCCAGATGATGGTCGGCAACAAGATGCCCATCCCCGGACATGCCTACACCAACCACGAGGAAGACATCTACGTCGGTTACCGTTTCTTCGACACCTTCAACAAAGAGGTGGCCTATCCTTTCGGCTTCGGACTGAGCTACACCACATTCGACTTCTCAAAGCCCGTCTGTCGTGTAGACGGTCGTAGTACGACTGTCACCGTCTCCATCACCGTCAAGAACACAGGCTCTGTCTCTGGCAAGGAAGTGGCACAGGTCTATGTCCTGGCACCAAAGGGCCGTCTGGAGAAACCTGCACAGGAACTGAAAGCCTTCGCCAAGACACGCGAGCTGCAGCCAGGTGAGAGTCAGACGCTCACGATGACCATCCCCGTACGCGACCTTGCCTCCTTTGACGAGACTAACAGCCAGTGGCTCACCGAGGCAGGCACCTACACCTTCTGCATCGGCAACAGCAGCCGCAACATCGCTGCCACAGCCCAGTTAAAACTTGCCGAATATACGGAGAAGACCACCAACGCCCTCGCCCCGAAGCAGAAGCTCAATCTCCTCCATCCCTAATTCACCCTAACATCCCTACCTCTCCCTAACAACTTTACTCAAACGTTTACACGAAAAAATCAGTTAATTGTTGTCCATCGTACGAGAAAACTTCGTATCTTTGCACCATCAAATAACAAACTACAATTAAAATATAAACAGCTATGAGTAAGAAATTTGTGATCGGAGACCGTTTGAAGGATGAGTGGATCTCAGTCCTGGACACGGAGAAGAAGAAACTGGAGTTCACCAATCATCTGGCCAGCGCCAAAGAGTATCTGCTTGAGGAAGATGCCCAGCAGAACCTTCAGAAGATTCAGGAGACAGGCTATTTCTCAGACCTGCAGATCTACATGAAGGAAGACAACAAGGCCTACAAGATTGACGAAAATGATTCCTTCCAGTCATAAGAAAAGCCCCGCCTGAAAATTCAAGCGGGGCTTTTCTTATGTCCATGTCTCACGGCGCATCTTGGTATCAAAGATCCACCTGACAATCCCCGGATAATGGCACAGCCTGCTTATCAACCAGAAACTGGTCTTGGTAAACAACCTGCGTGCAACCTTCTCTTCACGCTTCATCTTCTTGAAGACAGGCGCATTCACCTCTCGGAAAGGACGGCCTGTACTAATGGCCATAGCGGCATGACGGGCCGTCATGAAAGCATCATAAAGTCCTTCACAGGTGGCACGGTTGGCAAAGCCGCCGGCATCGCCAATCAGGATGATATGATCCTTCAGCGGGTAATCGTTCGACAAATAGACAAAAGCCCCCCTGGCCTTGCCGTCAGGAATACCCTTGTCACGCATCACGCTGCGGAATTTCTCCGGCGTCGTCTCACTATCCCCAAAACCAACCACATCGAACTCCGTACCAGGGAAACGGTAATAATAGCCCCCTTGCCCATAAGAAAGTGACAGACCGACATCGATGGCATTACGTCCGCTCTTAGGCACATACTGTTCCATCGCTAAGATCCGGTAACCCTCATTGGGAGTCAGATAGTGGCGTACACGACTGTTGCTGCCGTCAGCACCCACCAGATAGCGACAGGCAATCTGCTCACCCGACTTCAGCGTAACGATGAGTTGCGACGGCGATTCCTCAACCGTCTGGAACGCCCCCTTCATAAACGCACCACCAAGCGACTGATAATGCTGCAGTAAAGAATGATCGAACACCCTTCTTGCGACGATGCGAATGGGTTCTGCAATATCAAACTCACAATGAACCTTCCCTTCGATATCAAGCGTGACATGACTCACGGGATTGAAATCATAGTGGAAATCAGGCAGTAGATGCTCAAGCAGATGCCAACACTTTGAGGTCAGACCGCCGCCACAGATCTTGTCACGTGGGAAGGTGGCATGATCGACCAACACGCAATCCACGCCTGCCTTCTTTAGCAGGCAGCCACACATAGACCCGGCAGGACCGGCACCGACGATTAATACTTCTGTTGTTATCATTTTATCTAAAACAATTCGGAAGACTAACTCGGACGGAGGGCACGGTCAAAGCACCACTTGACAATCCGGGGATAGCGACAGAGCCAGCCGAGGATACGCACCGAGAAGGGTTTATAGAAGAACTGGGCAAAGCGCTCCTCTTTCTTCATCTTCTCAAACATCGCGGCATTGACCTCTCGGAAAGGACGGCCGCTCTTGATAGCCTCAGCAGCATTGCGGGCTGTCTCGAAAGCAGCCTTGATACCCTCAGAGGTGACACGGTTCGCAAAGCCACCGGCATCGCCAATGAGGATCACACGATCCTTCAGAGGATAGTTGTTCTTCATGTAGATGTGACAGCCGCGCAACTTCGTCTCGGGGATATTCATCTCCTTCAGCACCTGACGGAACTTCTCCGGTGTCGCGCTCTCGTCGCCATAGCCTACGGCATCGAACTCGCTGTTGGGGAAACGGTAAAAGTAGCCCCGCATGTCATAGTTCTTGGACACCCGCCCCACGATGGCATTTTCTGGTGACTTCTCAACATACTGCTCAAAAATGAGAAAACCATTGTCGTGATTTCCGGAGAGGAAATGGCGCACACTACTCGTTGAGCCGTCGGCCCCCACCAGATAACGACAGGCAACCTGCTCACCGGACTTCAGCGTCACCACCAGGCCGTCGTCCTGCTCATCATAACGCAGGAACGAACCCTGTTGGAACTCACCGCCTGTCGACTTGTAGAGCTCCAGCAACTGATGGTCGAACTCCTTACGTTTCACTAACCGGAGTTCTGTCTCTGTCGTAAAGTCACAACGATGGTTCTGCTCCACCAGCAGCCTGATCTTCGTGATGCTGTTGTACTCATACTGAATACCGGGAATCAGCTCGTCCAGCAGTTTCCAGCATTTAGGTGTCAGCCCGCCGCCACAGATCTTGTCACGTGGGAAGGTGGCATGATCGACCAACAGACAGGATACCCCAGCCTTCTTCAACAGATATCCGCAAACGGAGCCGGCAGGGCCGGCTCCGATGATCATCACATCTACTTTTTTCATTGATTATTCTTTGTCAAGCAGAATCTTCATCATCTGAATGGCAGAATACGGAATCGGGGTACCGGGACCGAAGATACAAGCCACACCAGCCTTATAGAGGAAGTCGTAGTCCTGTGCGGGGATCACACCACCGGCAGTCACCATGATATCCTCACGGCCCAACTTCTTCAACTCCTCAATGAGCTGCGGAATCAGCGTCTTGTGACCGGCGGCCAGCGAAGATGCACCGACAATGTGTACATCGTTCTCCACCGCCTGACGGGCTGCCTCCTCCGGTGTCTGGAACAAAGGTCCCATATCCACGTCGAAACCACAGTCGGCATAACCTGTTGCCACTACCTTTGCACCACGGTCGTGACCATCCTGACCCATCTTGGCAACGAAGATACGCGGACGACGACCCTCCTTCTGAGCAAACTCGTCGGTAAGGCGCTTGGCCTCCTCGAAGTCTTTGTCATTCTTTGATTCTGAACTATACACGCCTGAAATTGTTCTGATTACTGCTTTATAACGGCCTACGATCTCTTCGCAGGCATCTGAAATCTCACCTAAGGTACAACGCAGCTGAGCAGCCTTCACAGCGAGGTCGAGCAGGTTGTTCTCGCTCTTACGACCCTCCTTGAAGTCACGCACGCACTCGGTAATAGCCTTTAGTGCAGCCTGGCATGCGGCCTCATCACGACTGCCACGCACCTGAGCCAGACTCTCCTCCTGCTGCTTGCGCACAGCGGTGTTGTCCACTTCGAGGATGTCGATAGGATCCTCGTGCTCCAGACGATACTTGTTGATACCGACGATCGTCTGTGTACCAGAGTCGATACGTGCCTGAGTACGGGCAGCAGCCTCCTCAATACGCATCTTGGGCAGACCGGTCTCAATAGCCTTGGCCATACCACCTAACTTCTCAATCTCCTGAATGTGCTCCCAAGCCTTATGCACCAACTCGTTGGTCAGCGTCTCCACATAGTAAGAACCTGCCCACGGGTCGATCTGCTTGCAGACCTTGGTCTCATTCTGAATATAGATCTGCGTATTACGGGCGATTCGGGCCGAGAAATCAGTTGGCAGGGCGATAGCCTCATCAAGGGCGTTGGTGTGCAACGACTGAGTATGACCCAGCACAGCTGCCATAGCCTCGATACAAGTACGACCCACATTATTAAATGGATCCTGCTCTGTCAAAGACCAACCAGAGGTCTGCGAGTGGGTACGCAGAGCCAGTGACTTCGGATTCTTGGCACCGAAGCTCTTCACGATCTTTGCCCACAACAGACGACCGGCACGCATCTTGGCAATCTCCATGAAGTGATTCATACCGATAGCCCAGAAGAAACTCAGACGAGGAGCGAAGGCATCCACATCGATACCGGCGTTCACACCCGTACGCAGGTAGTCCATACCATCAGCCAGGGTGTAAGCCAACTCGATATCAGCCGTAGCACCAGCCTCCTGCATGTGATAACCTGAGATAGAGATGCTGTTGAACTTCGGCATCTTCTGTGAGGTGTACTCGAAGATATCAGCGATGATCTTCATCGAGAAAGCGGGAGGATAAATATAGGTGTTACGCACCATGAACTCCTTCAGAATATCGTTCTGAATCGTTCCGGCCATCTCCTCCAACTGAGCACCCTGCTCCAGACCAGCCACGATGTAGAAAGCCAGAATCGGCAGCACAGCACCGTTCATGGTCATCGACACAGACATTTTGTTCAAGGGGATACCCGAGAACAACACCTTCATGTTCTCCTCATTACAGATTGATACCCCAGCTTTGCCCACATCACCCACGACACGAGCGTTATCCGGGTCGTATCCTCTGTGTGTCGGCAGGTCAAAGGCCACACTCAGTCCCTTCTGACCACTCGCCAGATTCCTGCGATAGAAGGCATTCGACTCCTCAGCCGTTGAGAATCCGGCATACTGACGGATAGTCCACGGACGGAACGGATACATCATCGAATACGGACCCCTCAGATACGGCGGAATACCTGCCGTAAAGTCCAGGTGCTCCATACCCTCAAGGTCTTCTTTCGTATACACCGGCCTCACCTCGATATGTTCGGGTGTTTTCCAGTTTTCTACAATACCATTGTCTTTGATCCACTTGGCACCATCCTGAGCCTTGATGCCTGCATAGATATCAATATCTTTAAACTGTTTACGCATAATTCAAGTCTCCTATTCTTTAAATACCAAGGCACTTCACGTGGATGTAGTTCTCGATGCCGGCAGCCTTCAGATCCTCCATACAGGCAGGTGCACCGGCTACGACGAACATCGCACGGCCATTCAGATACTTGAAGGCCGGGATAGCATACTCAGCATACTCATCATCGCTCGAGCAGATCACCACAATGTCAGCCTTAGCCTCCAGCGCAGCATCCACACCCTCCTCAACAGTCTTGAAGCCGAGGTTGTCAATCACCTTGTAACCAGCACAAGCCAGGAAGTTGCAAGAGAACTGTGCACGAGCCTGACGCATGGCCAGATTACCGATGGTCAGCATAAACGCTGTCGGCACCTTCGTCTCCTCGGTATGAATCCTCAGATCCTCGAAGTCAGCAGCGAGGCGAGTGCTATTGATAGCCTTGAAGGTTGCCTCCTCTGCATTGCCACAGCCACAAGCACACACTTTGGCCCTCTTGCCCTCGCTCTTCTCGGTGAAGTTCGGGAACTGGTTGGTACCCAGCAGGAACTCCTTCCTCTTCGCAGCATCACCATGACGCTTCACATTCGTCGCATTGATATCATCCTGAATCGTTCCGGCCTTCACGGCAGCGAGGAAGCCTCCCTCCTCTTCTACCTTCAGGAAGATCTTCCAGGCCTCCTGAGCCAGCGCATCCGTCAGGTGCTCAATATAATAAGAACCGGCACCCGGATCAACGATACGGTCAAAATGACTCTCCTCCTTGATAATCAGCTGCTGGTTCCTGGCGATACGCTCTGAGAAATCTCCTGACTCCTGACTCCTGTCTCCAGACTCCTTATAAGGCGCATCAAACGGTGTCACCACCATCGAGTGAACACTACCTAAGGCAGCACTCATGGCCTCAGTCTGCGACCGCAACAGGTTCACATATGAATCAAACAGCGTCTGGTTATACGTCGATGTCGTCGCATTAATACACATCTTCGCACAGTCATAATCCTCTGTATCTCTGTGTCTCTGTGTTTCGTCATCAACATACTGCTTCACGATCTGCGCCCACAGCAGTCTTGCTGCCCTGAACTTCGCAATCTCCATGAAGTAGTTCTCGCTGACACCCATATTGAACTTGATGCTCTTGGCAGCCAGATCCACATCCACGCCGGCATCCGTCAACTGCTGCAGATACTCATTACCCCAGGCGAGGGCATAACCCAGTTCCTGCACAATATAAGCACCCGCATTGTTCAGCGCATCACTGCTGACGGCGATACAACGGAAGTTAGGATACTCCTTCAGGGTCTCGACGAGTTTCGGACCATTCACCAGCACCGGCGTCACGTCCTTGCCCTTCATCACCATCTTCGCCATCGGGTCGAACTCGATAGAGCCCACCACCTTCGCCTTGTCGTAGCCCTTCTCAGTGAAATAAGTCACGAGAATCTCAGCGAGCTCTACGGAATGACGCGGACAAGTAGCAAAGTTGATCTCGATACAATCACAGTAGATACCGTCGAGCAGAGTCTCCACCGTCTCCTTCGAGACCATGTCACCCTTCAACTTGAAGCCTAAGGAGTCGATACCCTTGTTCAGGATGTCGAGCGCCTTCTTATTGGCCTCCTTGGCATCAGTCACTTCGATGTTCTGACGAACATACCACACATTCGAGTCCTTCTTGTTACCACGCACGAACGGGAACTCTCCGGGGAGAGCGTCGGGGGTCTTCAGATTCGCCAGGTCTTCGCGGCGATAGAAGGGCTGCACATTAAAACCTTCGTTTGTTCTCCATACCAAGCGCTTCTGGAAGTCAGCACCTTTCAGGTCGACCTCGATTTTGTCCAGCCACTCCTGAGTGGTCGGCGCGGTGAACTCGGTAAAGAGTTTCTCTTTGTTAGCCATAAAAGTTATACGTTAAATTGAATTATTATATAAGTTGTCTTTTCTCAACCATTTTGCATATTTTCTGCAAAGTTACAAAATAATTCTCACACCGCATAATATTTTAATAATTATTATTGTTTCTTTTCATGATTCCATTGTCAGATTTCAGCCATATCCGCGTCATCCGTGTTCGAAACAATTATCTGTGCTATTGTCCACGTAGGGAGGTAAAGTAAAGGTAAGCATAATTTTTCAGGCGACCTTGCGGAGAAGTGGACGATTACAAAATATACAATTTCTGATAATTATCGCGAATCAAATAGCATATTCAGTCTTTACTTCTGGCTGAATACCCGTTTCAGTTCATCGTCACTCGATGTGAAGCGGTTTGTTTTCAGATGGTTCAGAGCCTGTCTGAGAATAACTATCTCACGGCAGTCTTTCAGGTCATTGAAAAGTTTTTTGAAGCGAGGATCTGTTTGGGTCGTGATAGTCTTTGTCACACGGGTAAACGCCTTCAGATCAGATGGCAATCCATAGTCAGCAAGGTTCACGCCAGCAAGAGCCACCTGACTCAAGATAAATCCGTCCATTGCAGGCTTCACAAAGATAACATAGTGACTACGGCTCTTGTGTCTCATCAGCATCAGGTGTTCCGACGATGCCAGTTCCGTGAAATCATTCATGTAAGGATGGCGTTTCTTGTCAAAGTCAATGACCCCTACCGCAAAGCCGTCACTATATTTCCCATTCATCAGACCGGCCACCATGTTGCAACCCTTCTGATGGTTCACCCCCTCGGTATCGAGCAGCGACTCCACCAGACTCGTATCAACAAAGCATTCCGGAATTATATACAGGTCTCTCATCTTTCTTCAAAGGTATGTTTCCATGTTGAAGAACATATCAACACCGTTTGTGTATATCTCGTCCACATCCGCATCGGAGGCACGTTTTACTGTGGTTTCTCCGTCCACCATGTTCACGAAATAGATAGCCAGGTCATCACTCACCGACTCCATCAGGCTGTTGGCCACGTATGGGCTGTGAGTGGAAATAAAGAACTGGTTGTCCTCTGCGTCGATGATGTCCTGCACCACCGAAGCGATATACGGCGGGAAAGTATGCGTCTCAGGCTCCTCCATGCAGATCACCTTCCCGTGGTTGCTCAGTATAGCAGCCTTATAGAATATCATGCGCTGCAGCGAGTCAGCCAGTGAACTGAAAGGAATCAGGAAAATCTCGTCCGACTTCTCTTTCAAGGCCTTTAGTTCTTGGCTTACGTTGTCATATACCATCTTCAGACCGTATGAAGCCATCAGTCCGCTGATTTCGTCTTTCAGCATGGGAATCTGCTTCACCACTTCCATCAAATTATCCCCCGATGGAGGCAGAAGCTGTTGTGTACCAGACGACATCCACCGATTCATCATCGTATACTTGTAGAACAACACCTTTGGGTCATATCCACCAAGTTGTTGCCCTTTGGTTAGTTCCATGTCCTGTGTCAATCCGTATTCCCCGATGATCTTACCGGCTTTTCGTATGGTAAAACTTCCGCCATTGTGCTGTTTGCTGGCAATGCTGACAATATCGGTGCCATTAATATTCACCTCGATGCCATCATTCATACTCCCATCAAAGAACAACTCACCCAAATGCCCTGCCCTCACCAACGAGCGAAGACTGGCGTTTTTGGAACGCAGCATATAAGGCAGACAATATAGCGACATGGCTTCAAGCAGATTGCTCTTACCCACATTAGGACGGCCTATCAGCAGATTGATGCGCTTACATCCATCCATCTGTAGGTTCTTCAATGACTTGAAGTTCGTGACCTGTATTTGTTCAACTATACGGCTATCCATACTACATTTCCTATTTTCGGGTGCAAATTTAGTAAATAAAACGAAATTCTATGTGCCTTACACAAAATTTCTAAGTTTTTTTTATATTGTTCGCAAGTTTATTCAAATCTCCATGCTATTTCATCTGCAAAAATAGACATTTTTTGATAATTATCGCGAATCAAATAGCAAAATTTAGTCATTTTAACAAACTTCCTTGATTTTCACGAGCCATTAGGATGCTCTTCGGCACATTCGGATGTCGAGGGGCATCTGTTTACTCGATAAACCCGCCAAAGCCGAAGTCCATCAAGTACCCAGCTATCCCAATATAGTTTGAAGTAAAGAGCCTTCTTCTCATTTCTGTATAGCCACCCTACCTGTCAATTTTCGGTTAATCCATAGAGAGAGAGAGAGAGAGAGAAAAAAAAAACAATTATGGCTCGATACTTTTCGTTTGGTATCGAGCCATAATCTACAGGAACTATATGTCCCCATCCGAATCCACAATTATTTGTGGAAAAAATTATGGTAATTATGCATATTCGTTTTTAGTTCTTCACCTTAGATCATGAATCCACTCATCTGCATCCCTGACGCCCTCCCAAGCAGGTGCCGACAAATTGATGAGGTTTGCCATATACTCATCATCAAAAGACACTTTTCTACGGGAGGCTGCCATCCGAGAAAACAGCGCCTCCACCTGAAGCTGCACCCATGCATCCTCATCCATGCCACTAGTGATAGAAGGCCTAACCTCCTCCATCACAGCATCGTCAATGGCTATATTATATTTACACATAATCTTCAATCTTTAGTTTTCGGTGGCAAAGATACAACTTTTTTCCGAATCCACAACTAATTCATGGAAAATTAACGGTCAATTAATGCCAATTCGTGTTCAAAAAAATCCGTGCTTTCCGAGTCCACAATTTGTGGACAAAATTATTCATATTATCCACATTCGCTTCTAACAAAAAAAGCACATTGCTATCTTTGTGTCTCTGTGTCTTTGTGTTCCAATAAAATCCGTGCTATCCGTGTGACTTTATGATGGAGCCTTGATGTTTGTGGAGGTCTTATGAGTTTATGTCAAAAAATCTTTAGGTGAGATCACTTTAACCTCATCGTCTGCCCCAATCGGATAATCTCCGACGTTAAACGTCACAAGCATTTCACAGCAAACTTTCTTCGCGAGTTCAAACTGACAACCATCCTCAATGTCCTTAAACCGTCTGTCCAGTAAACCATGAAGCAGACTGTCACTATCATGCTCTGCCACAGACACAGTCCTCAATATTCGCTCCATAATGTCACGCAGAGCTTTCACACGACTCTCACCACGAAGGTTAGTCTCCTTCCGTAGCATTTTGTCTATCAAAAAGACCATGGTGTAGAAACTCCCAACCGACATAAACAAGACATCTCCTTCTTGATGAAAACGATCAAACAGCCTCTGAACAGTCACATATTCCTCTCGGACTGTGAAATACTCTAGAATCACATTCGTATCCAGGAAAACTCTCATATGCCGTACTTCTCGAAAAGCGCTTTTTCACGTATCTCATCCCATGAGAACGGCTCCTTAGGTTTCCCCAATATACCCCCCATTTTAAAGAACCCGTCAGGATCATTTTTAAGGGCCTCCAGTCGTTCTATCAGCTTTCGTGTCTCCTGTTTCTTCATCTCCTTAGATTCCACCTCTTCTGCATATTCAATCATGGCTTTTTTCAGGACATTCTCCATCCAACTCATCATGTCCCGATCTGCTGCGAAATGAGGTTTAATCCTATTCATCACAGCATCATCCATTTTTACTTCTATCGTACACATAGCCTTCAATCTTTAACCTTTCTGGCTGCAAAGATACACATTTTTTCCGAATCCACAATTTATTTGTGGAAAAATTATGGTAATTATGCAGATTCGTTTCCTACCTGCATCTTCCTTTTATTTCGTCTGTAAACCACCATATGAACGTAACCCCGATTTTACGGGCATTACCGCTAACATGATTTTTGAAAAAATTTATCTGATTGTACTTTGTGTCACTTGATAGTATCAAGCGACCTTTTTCTCCTGCTTTTTTCCAGGTGTATAATAATGGGAAATCTAAATGTGATTTTCTCGTTTTGTCGGGAGATAAATGGCGAGAAAAAAATTTTGCTTAGTGACAAATCCGCGTAAGAAGCTGAAATACAGAATGTTTACGGGAGCCGAATCCTAAAATGATAAATGCAGACGTAAATGTCATCCCGGAGAAAGGGCTCAAATGAAAGTAAAGACATGTGGTTAAAAGTAAACCAAAAAAGT
>CACYQO010000005.1 GCA_902776545.1 uncultured Prevotellaceae bacterium
TGCTGAGCGTTCAGATACCAGTCGGCAGAGACAGCCATACGCTTCCCCCATCCATAGAGATAAGATCCATCGTTAAGTGTTGAAGTCGCATCGTGATAAAACACATCTCCTTCTGCCGTTGCCATCAGATGCTCTGACAGTTGACGCTGATAACGCAGATAGAGACCCGTCTGATTGATGCGGCCATAGTTTTGAGGTTTGTTTTGGCAATAGCTGCTAATAGGAGCGAAATAATCGTTACCATCTCTGAGTATCTCCCAGCCCGTTTGCCAAACAACCATATTACTACCGTGACGGTGGTAGGCGCAGGCATAAAGACCATGATGGTTGTGGTAGCTCAGTTCTATGTTACTCATCCTACTTGGTCTCAACAAGGGATTGCCTTCATTGTATTCATATATAGTCTTATAGACTCGGATGGGGTTAAGGTCATAGAAGTTGGGACGCTGACAGGCCCTTCTATAGGCTTGAATGAAAAACTGAACGACGGCAACCAATAATCTTTTGATTCTTTGGCATAAGGTGCCTTTTCGTCGGAAAACATATTGGCAAGATAGTCATTTGCGACTTCCTCAAAATCGATGTGTTCATAACGCAATCCAGCCTTCATCGCAAACTTGCCCCAGTCGTGGTGGAGAGAGATGTATGCAGCCTTGGACTTTTCCTGATAATCAAGGACATTGCCGGCATAAATCAAATCAGCCTGGTTTCTGATGTAGGTATAGGAAGCACCCGCATCAATCATGAGGAAGTCGAATGGCAGCGTCAGATCTAATCTGGCAGAATGGATGTGATAGTCTACTTCACAAAAGAAGTCATTCCATCTTATTACGGGATATGATTCAGTAGTTCCAGAATTGTCAGAAAATACACTTGTTTTGCTATCGTCGTCTTTCTTGTAGTTCTGATAAGTAAGGCTGAGCAGCTTGCCTTTTGTGTCGAGGTGCCAGTCGCAGTAGGCAGTCAGGCTTTTGACGGTGGTGTTGTCGTTTGGATCCTGATGAGCCTCAGAAGGTGTTCTTTCTCCAATGAGGTTCACCTCCCCGCTAATGACGTTCTCAGGCCATTGGGTCTTCCAAGACAGCATGCCTCCTAATTCCAGATTCTCCGTCGGCAGATAGCGGAGCGTCAGATTCGCTGCCAGTTCTTTGTCTTTTTCCTTCGCACGAGTGTCAGAGATGAGCATAGCGCCACCTCCATAGGTGTAGGTTGTCAGGTTATCTGTTGTCTGAGTCGTGCGTCCGCCGTGGGCATCGATGGTCATGTCGAACTTCTCTGAGGCATAGCTGACAGAGCCGCTGGCACGTCCACTCCAGTCATCGCTGATGCCTACCTCCGTACTGACATCTCCTCGCCATCCGAGGGCTTGGTCGCGACGGAGCACAATGTTAATGTAGCCACCGCCCATCTCCATCGCATCACGACCTGAGGGAATGGAGAGTACTTCTATCCTGTCGATGTCCTCAGAGCGCATAGTCCATAGCTTCTGACGGATGGTCTCATCGTCCAGATCTGTTATATCGCCTGCCCGCCAGCCATCGTCACCATCGGGACGCGGCTGAGCAGTTCCTGGGCACTGAGCCCGTGGGCAAACTCATCGTTGCTGACGATATACTGCAAGCGGTCTGCCTCGTTGCGGATAACGGGCATCCGTCCATTCACTGAGACACTGCCCAGACTATAGTTCTCCATCTGCATACGGATGGTGCCCACATTACCAATAGCCATCACCCGTTCAATGGTCTTGAAGCCTACACAACTGATACGCACCTTGGCACGCTCAGCCCCGCAGGGAATCACATAATCACCAGCCTCATTGCTCACGCCGCCACCTATATAGGTCGTATCGGAAGGGGTAAAGAGGGTGATGTTGGCATAAGGCACAGGCTGACGGTCCGGACCTACGAGACGCCCCATCAGCTTCGTACGGTCTTTCTGGATACACTCCACAAGGATGTCGTGCCCCTTGACAGAAACCGTAACGGGATAGAATCCGCAGACCTCACGTACAGCATCAGGCAGAGAAGCCCCTCGCTTGATGGTCTTGGTGACGGTGAAGTCCTCCAGTTCGTCGTAGACAAACGAGATGTCGTAGTGTTTTGTTGACTGGTCGAGTTCGATAAGCGCCTTCGAGAGCGAGGTACCCTGGAAGACATGCTGGGCATGAGCCGTAGCACAGAGGGCATATATTATAATAAGGTGTAGGATCCTTTTCATCACTATTCTGCGATTATCTGGTTGTCAATAAGACGGACGCTGACCTTCTCAAATCCGTTCAGCAGTTCGATGATCTGCTGAAGAGGGGCTGCGGTATCCCATTTCGTATAGAGGCGGATGTGACGCGACTGCTCGTTGCGATACTCCACGCTGACGTGATAATAGTCTGACAGTTCCTGGAGTATCTGCTGCAGCTCAGCATTCTCAAAGGTGCGGATGCCAGTGGGATCTGTCTGCGCCTGTTGGAGCGTATCAGCCTGCTGTGTCGGATTTGCGGTTCGCATCTCCTGAGTTGGGGATTCAGAATTCCCTCCTACCACCAGCCGATAAGCCGCGAAGGCGATGCCTGACAGCATCAGGACGCCGATAAACATGGCGGCAATTCTGTAGAATGAGAAATCTGCCGCAGGAGTATTCTCTTTCCACCTTCCACATTCCTCTTTCCTCGAAGATCTCTCCGCGAAACCAGCCTCTACGCTGACCATCAGCTCGTAGTATTCCCTCATCTCAGGGTCGCTCATCAGCTTTTGCAGCTCCTCGTCCGTATAGTCTTGCGGACGTTCTGTCATCTTGAGCAGTTGTTCGATATCTTTCATCTTCTTGTAGGATTAAATTTCTCTTTTAATAGTCTGAGAGCCTCTGTGAGGTGCTTATAGACGCTGACCTCGCTGATGCCCAGTCGTTCTGCGATTTCCCTGTATAGCAGCTCCTCGTCGAAGCGCAGCTGAAACACGCGCCAAGTCTGTTTGGAGAAGGTTCTTTCTGCATAGTCGATCATCTCCGCTATCCGTTCCCGTTCGCTTTCTGAGGAGGTAGAATCGTTGTCAGAGAGTGAGAGTCTGCGCTCCATCCGTTCACGAATCGTCAGGAGGCGGATGCGGTCTAAGCAGCGATTGCGGACAGTCACCATCAGATAGCCTTCCGGACGTTCTTCAGGCAGCACAAGCGAGCCTTCAGCCAGTCTGGCAAACACGTCGCTCACCGTGTCGCTGGCCTCGTCGTCGTTCTTCAGCATCCATCGCGCCACATTGAGCATACGCTGGTAGCAGTCCTTATACAGCTGTTCTATGTCTGTCTTTACATCACTCATTTATTATGCGCTTATACCTCATAAATAATCAACCATTCACTGCTATATGCAAGAAGGTTATCCACTTCATCCTGAGATTGAGACAAATCTATCTTTTTTCCATTCAAATCATACACATTCTCAAACAGCCATGCGGTGTATGATGACCTTATCAAATAATAAGTTGATTCTTTCCATTTAAACTGATAATACCAAAAAGAGATAGGGACTGACTTATTTCGTTCTATTGCCTGGGCAATATGCTCTGCCAGCCAATCCGGCATATCTTCAACATCCATTTGTATCCGAGGGAGATTGAAAGTCGAGATTTTTGTTGTCATTTCTTGAATATCATTCATTGGGGACGATTCGGTATTATTCTCACCTTTAGGAGATTTTTCTTCGGAATTGACAATTATTCCTTCATTCCCATCACTGCTGCAAGCTGTCATCATCGTGCCAGCCATCATCAGCAGCATAGCACCAATCACAAAAATAAAATTCTTTTTCATACTCGTACTTTTTAAAATTATACAATTTATTGTAGAGCTTCGATCCATTCTCAGGCCTCACTCTGTCTATATAACGAATAAGGAGCCCGTTTTCCTAACCCTGATGTGCTAAAAATTTTGCTTTTCTGCACGCTTCGACTCGGAATCCTTCAAATCGTGGTGGACAGAACGCACCTTTTTGCCGCCAAAGGAGTAAGTGGCTGAGAGGCCGATGTAATGGGAATGATGATTGGTGTGGCTCAGAAGTCTCATGTCCTCAGAATAGGAGAGAGATGGGGTGTCCGAGATATTTCTCCTGCTGCTATAGATGTCCTCGTTTGTGACAAACTGACGGAAAGGATCGTTGGCCACAAGCGACAGTTTCAGACGGTCACCCAGCATGGCATACCGCAGGGCGAAATAGAAATAACCATAGCTGTCTGTCTCTGACATATCACGATAGTCTGAAAACCAATGCTGATAACGGGCATTCAACAAGAGTGTATGCTGACTGTTCAGATACCAGTCGGCAGAAACAGAAATGCGGCTTCCCCATCCGTAGAGGTGGCGATCTTCTGTATCATATTGTGCTGTTGCTTCGTGATAGTAACCACCCCCTTCAACTGTTGCCAACAGAGACTCTGACATTTGCCGCTGGTAGCGCAGGTAAAGACCTGTCTGATTGATGCGCCCATTGCTCTGGGGCAACGTCTCTGCAAGATACTCATGCCTGTTATTTGTCGAGTAGCTTGTTGTCCGTATCACCATATTACTGCCGTGATGGTGATAAACGGAGACATAAAGTCCTTTGTGATTATAGTAATTCAGTTCTATGTTACTCATCCTGGATGGCCTTAACAATGGATTTCCTTCTGAGTATTCCCATATTGATTTATAGACGCGGAAGGGGTTCAAGTCATAGAAGTTGGGGCGAATAGTGCTTGTCCCCCACGAGAGACTCAGATGATGCCCTTCATGAGGTTTGACTGAGAGGCTTAGCGACGGTAGCCAATAGTCACGGGCATCTTCGTCCCAGCTGATTTGTTCATAGCGCAGGCCTGCCTTAAAGCCGAAATAGTCCCAATCGCGATGGAGTGACAAATATGCCGCCTTTGTCTGTTCCTGATAGCTGGAGTCACTATAGCCTATGAAATAGAAATCATCTTCCCCTACCTTCTTTTCTATATGAGTTTGATTCTTGATATTGGTGTAGGAGGCCCCTGCATCAATCGTGGCAAAACCAGACGGCAATGTCAGGTCGAGTCTGGCGGACTGTATATGATAATCTACTTCACTGGCATAGTTTTCCCATTGTACTACGGGGTAAGTAAAATACTGAATATGGTCACTACTATATGCACTCCTATTATAGTTTGTCCAGACCGTAGATCTGCCATCGTCGTCTTTCTTATAATTCTGATAAGTGAGGCTGAGCAGCTTGCCGTTTGAGTCCAGGTGCCAGTCACAATAGGCAGTCAGACTTTTGACGGTAGTGTTGTCATCTGGAATTTGTTCGGCCTTCGATTTTGAGAGCTCATCTGTTCTAACTAAATTGATTTCTCCATCGATGACAGTCTCAGGCCATTGAGCCTGCCAAGACAGCATGCCTCCTAACTCCAAAAACTTCGTGGGCAGATAACGGAGCGTCAGATTGGCGGCCAACTCTTTGTCCTTCAGCTTGGCATGGGTATCTGATACGATGCCTGCATCCTTCCCAGAGGGGTACGTTGTCAGGTTGTCTGTTGTCTGTGTGGTGCGTCCGCCGTGGGCATCGACGGTTACGTCGAATTTCTCCGAGACATAGCTGACAGAGCCACTGGCGCGTCCACTCCAGTCATCGCTGACGCCAGCCTCCGTACTGATGTCCCCTCGCCATCCAAGCCTCTGGTCACGACGGAGCACAATGTTAATGTAGCCACCACCCATCTCCATCACATCACGACCTGAGGGATTGGAAATCACCTCTATGCGCTCGATGTCCTCAGAGCGTAGTGTCCATAATTTCTGACGGATGGCATCATCGCCTAAGTCCATGATACGTCCGTTGAGCATGAAACGGACCAGGCCTTTGCCGAAAATCATCGCCTGCCCGCCAGCCATCGTCACCATCGGCACACGGCTGAGCAGTTCCTGGGCACTGAGCCCACGGGCAAACCGATCGTTGCTAACAATATACTGCAAGCGGTCTGCCTCGTTGCGGATTACGGGCATCCGTCCATTCACAGAGACGTTGCCTAAGTTGTAGTTCTCCATCTGCATACGGATGGTGCCCACATTACCAATAGACATCACCCGCTCAATAGTCTTGAATCCCACGCAACTGATACGCACCTTGGCACGCTCTGCCCCACAGGGAATCACGAAATCACCGGCTTCATTGCTCACGCCGCCACCTATGTAGATGGTGTCGGAAGAGGAAAAGAGGATGATGTTGGCATATGGCACAGGCTGAAGATCTGGTCCTATGAGGCGCCCCATCAGCTTCGTACGGTCTTTCTGCATGCACTCCACGAGGATGTTCCGCCCTTTGACAGACACTTTGACGGGATAGAAGCCGCAGACCTCACGTACAGCATCAGGCAGGGAAGCCCCTCGCTTGACGGTCTTGGTGACGGTGAAGTCCTCCAGTTCGTCGTAGACAAACGATATGTCGTATTGTTTCGTTGACTTGTCGAGTTCGATAAGTGCCTTCGAGAGCGACGTACCCTGAAAGACGTGCTGGGCATGAGCCATAGCACATAGGGCACACATTATAATAAGGTATAGAATCCTGTTCATCCGCTGAAGGCAATCGGTAAATAATTGTTCTATGATTCTCTTTCCTGTCATTCCTAATGCAAAGGTACATAAAAGGACTCAACCATCCAAATTTTTATGTAATTTTCGTGCCGCCTCCATCATCTGGAGACGGCACGGTGTTAGGGTACTATTCCACAATCTCTATCTGCTTGAGTACTGCATCATAATAGTCCCAGCCGGCAAAAATAGTAACTACTACATCCTCATCGAAATGCCGGAAGGTGTAGCAATCCAATGTGGCATTCACTTTCAGACCTTCTTTCTGATACTCAGCAGGCAGGTCATACAGATAGAAGATGTTTCCACCGTCACAAAGAATCTCTGGCCCATGATAGTCGGCTTTAATGTACCACGTATTATCCACCTTGTCACACCAGAGATAGCCCACGTCAGTCATCGTCTTGACAAAGTCAGCCTGCTTAGGCAGCTGGCGCGTCCCATAACCAGACACAGGAGTTTCAGGCTTTACGACATCGTCGTCACTGCTGCAAGCTGTCATCATCGTGCCTACCATCATTAGCAGCATAGCACCAATCACAAAAAACAAATTCCTTTTCATACTCGTACTTTTTTTTAAATGATACATTTTGTTGTAGAGCTTCAACCCTTTCTCATTCTCAGGCCTCACTCTGTCTATATAACGAATATGGACCCCGTTTTCCTAACCCCAAAGCAAAAAAATGACACTGTCATTTGTCATAATTGTCATTTCTTTGCGTTCAGGCGATTGAAGCCGACAGAGCGATGGTAGTCAAATTGTTTTACAAAATTAAAACACACGCTTCAAACTCGGACTTTAGATAGTCTAAAGTGGGAGTTTAGATAGGGTAAACTCCCAGTTTCCTTAGTCTAAAGTCCGAGTTTCCTTAGTCCAAAATCCAAGCCCTCACAAAGCCTTGATTATCAGACATATACACAATCACCACAAAGGAAATAAGGAGTTTTGAAATTTGCTTACAAAACCTTCAGCCTTCACATTTAGTTACTCCACCGTGAATGGTATTCTCAGCTCGATGTCATCATTGCCTCTGGTACCACCACCAAGGGTAGGTTCGTCAGCAATACGATACATCACCTTGGACTTAATCATGACATAGTAAGTCCCTTTGGGCAGAGGTGCCACAGGTGAGAGCACGTTGGTAGAATAGGACGTTGACGAGCCATACCTGCTGTCGTATACATACCTTCCATCGTAAATCCAAGAGCAGGACCAATGAAAACGGCTATGTGCTTCAACTGTTATCCATCGAAGTTCCATTGTGTAGAAAGCAGATTGGAACGGATTCCCTACATACTCCCCATCACTGCGAAATACTGACATAACGCTCATCAGAATATCACGTTCATCTGCCATGTAAAGTTTATACCCTGTGCTATTCAAGATGGTTATGTCGAAGATGATGTTCTCGCCCTCCTTGAAAGTCGTAGTCCTGTCACCTCTCACGTTTCTCAGGCTGTAGCCGATATCGTAGGCATCCGAACTAAACAAAGCCTGATTAGCCGACAACGGCTCCTCTACTTCTTCATCACTGCTGCAGCTACTCATGCCGATGACTATCATCAGCAGGGCTGCCATCCAAATCCATTTGTTCTTTCTCATATACTGTTGATTAATTGCCGTCCCATTAATATCTGCTGAAAAGATAGCCATCGCCATCGTAAGCTACACCACCATCGAAGAACAACATTCCATCTTTAATGGAGTACATGTATTTATGTTCGTGGTCGCCAAATTCGTCTGTCATCTTGATCTTAATGATCTGATGCTCTTCATCCACCCATTTGTATGTATATATCCGGCTCTGTTCTGTGGTAGTCGTAAAGGAATACACACCACTCTTGAGGAAGGTATCATCCGCTCCTTCTTTTGAATGACTGACCGTCATGGTCTTGTCAGCCAAATTGATCTTCAATACGGTCTGGCCTGCCTCATATTTCATGATGCCTCCTAAATACCCATAATTGGCTTTCACCAATAGCCACCTGCCATCAAGAGTCTCAGCATAATCCGCTTCATCATCTAATGCTGGGGTGTTGAGATAGGTTTTGTCCATATTATCAGAGGTATAGTAGGTGTTATACCACGATTGGGTGTCCTCGCCGTCGCTATACTGATACATGGTGTAGCCGTCTTCGCCGGTTTTCTCGATGACGATCCGATAGGTGAAGGTCTCCTCAATACCGTCCCATCTGCAGGTCAGACGGTCGCCGTTGAGGTGATAGGATCCGTGATTCAAGACTTTCTTCCTGGGGCCGTCATCCGTATTGATGATGGCTACGGACTCAATGGTGCCGTTGTTTTTATAGACCACGAGGTCATAGTAGTTCTTGGGCATCTCATCATGCCAATACCAAGCATGACACAGCTCCGAAGCCCCCAACCCGTCATCATCACTACAGCCCGTCAAAGCCAGCATCAGCAGGGCACAAAGCCAATAGAAATTACTCTTTTTCATCATTCGTTCGTTTGAATTAAATGCAAAATTATACCTTTCTACTCTGATAAATACCAAATGGAGAAAATCTTGTAAAGGAGCCGCCTCCATTTATACTTCTTTAATACAAACGGTACGAATATAACGGTCGTTAACATTGCGCTTAGTAAAGGGGGAAAAGTGAAAAGGTGAAATAAGTGAAAAATTATCCGTTCTTATGTTCTTATGTCTAAAAAAATAAGTACCTTTGCATGCAAATTCAAAACAAAGCATTAATAAGGTATGATACGCTTCTTTCAGACCCCACAGAAATCAGTGATCGCCACAGAGATCGATCACGCACTCAGTGAACAGGAAATCAAGGAATTAACCTGGCTTTACGGCGAGGCAACGCTGCTGGATGCAGACCAGCTCGACGGATTCTTCGTAGGTCCGCGCCGTGAGATGGTGACCCCGTGGTCTACCAATGCCGTAGAGATCACCCAGAACATGGGCCTCAAGGGCATCAGCCGCATTGAGGAATATTTCCCCGTAGCCAGCCAAGACGCCGACCACGACCCCATGCTGCAGCGCATGTACAACGACCTCAACCAGAGCATCTTCACCATCAACATCAAACCGGAGCCCATCAAGTACGTGGACAATCTGGAGGAGTACAACGAGAAGGAAGGTCTGGCCCTGAGCCCTGAGGAGATCGAATACCTGCACGGACTGGAGAAGCAGAACGGCCGTCCGCTGACGGATTCTGAGATCTTCGGCTTCGCACAGATCAACTCTGAACACTGCCGTCATAAGATCTTCGGCGGAACTTTTATCATCGACGGCAAGGAGATGGAGAGTTCGCTCTTTGCGATGATTAAAAAGACCACGCAGGAGAATCCCAACAAGATTCTCTCGGCCTATAAAGATAATGTGGCATTTGCCCAGGGACCTGTCGTTGAGCAGTTTGCGCCGAAGGACCAGAGCACAAGCGACTGGTTCCGCATCAAGGACATCGAGAGCGTCATCTCTCTGAAGGCTGAGACGCACAACTTCCCCACAACGGTAGAACCGTTCAACGGAGCCTCCACAGGTACTGGCGGCGAGATCCGCGACCGTATGGGCGGTGGTGTCGGAAGCTGGCCGATAGCAGGTACGGCAGTCTATATGACGGCTTATCCGAGATTGTCGGAGGACTCAGCGTCTTCGGAGTCTTCTGAGATCACTCGCGACTGGGAGGACATCTTGCCTGTGCGTCAGTGGTTATATCAGACGCCTGAGCAGATTCTGATCAAGGCCTCGAATGGTGCTTCAGACTTTGGTAACAAGTTCGGCCAGCCGCTGATCTGCGGTTCGCTGCTGACCTTCGAGCACCAGGAGAAATCTCTCACCTCTCACCTCTCACCTCTCACCTCTACAAAATACGCCTACGACAAGGTGATTATGCTCGCTGGCGGTGTGGGTTATGGCACCAAGCGCGACTGCTTGAAGAAGGAGCCCCAGAAGGGTAACAAAGTGGTGGTCGTCGGTGGTGATAACTACCGCATCGGACTGGGTGGCGGTAGTGTGTCATCCGTTGATACGGGCCGCTATTCGAACGGTATCGAACTGAATGCCGTGCAGCGCGCTAACCCTGAGATGCAGAAGCGTGCCTACAACCTGGTGCGTGCCCTCTGCGAGGAGGATGTGAACCCTGTGGTGTCTATCCACGACCACGGATCGGCTGGTCACCTGAACTGTCTCTCCGAACTCGTTGAGGAGTGCGGTGGTGAGATCGACATGACCAAGCTGCCCATCGGCGACAAGACGCTTTCGAGCAAGGAGATCATTGCCAACGAGAGTCAGGAGCGTATGGGTCTGCTCATCGACGAGAAGCATATCGAGCATGTGCGCAAGATTGCCGAGCGTGAGCGTGCGCCGCTGTATGTGGTGGGTGAGACGACGGGCGATGCCCACTTCTCATTCAGGCAGGGCGATGGCGTGAAGCCCTTTGACCTCGACGTGGCCCAGATGTTCGGACACTCGCCGAAGACCATCATGAAGGACAATACCGTAGAACGTCACTATGAGAACGTGACCTACAGTCAGGATAAGATTGAGGAATATCTTGAGCGCGTGCTCCAGCTGGAGGCTGTAGCCTGTAAAGACTGGCTCACAAATAAGGTGGACCGTTCTGTGACAGGTAAGATCGCCCGTCAGCAGTGTCAGGGTGAGATCCAGTTGCCGTTGAGCGACTGTGGTGTCGTAGCCCTCGACTATCGTGGTGAGAAAGGTATTGCCACCGCCTTAGGTCACGCACCTCAGGCTGGTTTGGCCAATCCCGCAGCAGGCTCTGTGCTCTCTGTGGCCGAGGCTTTGACGAATCTCGTCTGGGCACCGATGGCCGACGGTATGGACTCCATCTCACTCTCAGCCAACTGGATGTGGCCATGTCGCTCTCAGGAGGGTGAGGATGCCCGTCTTTACGAAGGTGTGAAGGCACTGAGCGATTTCTGCTGCGACCTGCATATCAACGTGCCGACGGGTAAGGACTCTCTGTCGTTGAGTCAGCAGTACCCCAACGGCGAGAAGATCATCTCTCCGGGAACGGTCATCGTCTCGGCTGGTGGTGAGGTATCAGATATTAAGAAGGTGGTGAGTCCTGTCGTCGTCAACGACAAGAATGCCTCGCTCTATCATATCGACTTCTCGTTCGACGAGCAGCGCCTCGGTGGTTCTGCCTTCGCCCAGAGCTTAGGCAAGGTGGGCGACGATGTGCCGACGGTGAAGAATCCCGAATACTTCTGCGATGCCTTCAATGCCATTCAGGAGTTGATCAAGAAGGGTTGGATCATGGCTGGTCACGATATCTCGGCTGGTGGTCTGATTACGACGCTGTTAGAGATGTGCTTCGCCAACACGAAGGGCGGTCTGCATATCAATCTGCACGATATCTGCAAGGATGGCGATGTGGTGAAGGCGTTGTTTGCAGAGAATCCTGGTGTAGTAATTCAGGTGAGCGACGAGCATAAGTTTGAATTCAAGGAGATGATGGAAGACCTGGGTGTCGGCTTTGCCAAGATCGGCTATCCAGTGGAGAACAGCCGCGAGATTGTGGTCAAGGCGGGCGACGAGGAGATAACCTTCGACATCAATGCCCTCCGCGACACTTGGTTTAAGACCTCCTATCTGCTCGACCGCAAGCAGAGCTTCAACGGCAAGGCCAAGGAGCGCTTTGAGAACTATAAGAACCAGCCGCTGGAGATGAAGTTCCCCAAGGGCTTCACAGGCAAGCTGGCACAGTACGGATTGGATCCCAACCGTCGTGAGCCCTCTGGCATCAAGGCTGCCGTGATACGTGAGAAGGGAACCCAGTGTGAGCGTGAGACGGCCTACAGCCTCTACCTCGCTGGCTTCGACGTGAAGGACGTGATGATGACCGACCTGATTTCGGGCCGTGAGACACTTGAGGATATCAACATGATTGTCTTCTGCGGTGGTTTCTCCAACAGCGACGTGCTCGGCTCGGCCAAGGGTTGGGCTGGTGCCTTCCTCTTCAACCCCAAGGCCAAGGAGGCACTAGATAAGTTCTATGCCCGTGAGGACACGTTGTCAC
This sequence comes from uncultured Prevotellaceae bacterium, assembly GCA_902776545.1. Lineage (GTDB taxonomy): Bacteria > Bacteroidota > Bacteroidia > Bacteroidales > Bacteroidaceae > Prevotella. The sequence continues at coordinate 12,586 of CACYQO010000005.1, forward strand.
TTGGTATCTGTAACGGTTGCCAGCTGATGGTGGAACTCGGCCTCACAGGCGCCAAGGGCGTGAAGATGCTTCACAACGACTCGCATAAGTTCGAGAGTGAGTTCATCAGCCTGACCATTCCTGAGAACAACAGCGTGATGTTCGGCTCACTCAGCGGTTCGAAACTCGGCCTCTGGGTAGCTCACGGCGAGGGTAAGTTCTCATTGCCTGAGGCAGAAAGTGCTTACAACGTGATTGCGAAATACAACTACGCTGGCTATCCCGCCAATCCTAACGGTTCGGCCTATAACGTGGCTGGTATCTGCTCGGCAGACGGTCGTCATCTCTGCATGATGCCGCATCCTGAGCGTGCCGTATTCCCCTGGCAGAACGCCTGGTATCCCGCTGACCATCGTCAGGACGAGGTGACACCGTGGATTGAGGCCTTCGTCAATGCCCGCCGCTGGATTGAACAGCAAAAGTAACTAATTCCATTCTCCCCCTAAGTTAGGGGGAGTTAGAGGGGGTCTGAACAAGCGCTACTTCAGACCACCCCTAACCCCTCCTAACTTAGGAGGGGAAACAATTACCTTGTATGCAGAATATTTACTTAGAATCTTTCAGCACCTTCTTCCGCATAGGGCTTTTCACCCTCGGCGGCGGATATGCCATGATTCCTTTGATTGAGGAAGAGGTAGTGAACAAGAAACAGTGGGTGTCGAAAGAAGAGATGCTCGACCTGATAGCCATCGCCCAGAGTTGTCCGGGTGTGTTTGCTATCAACATCGCCACCTTCATCGGCTATAAATTAAATAAGGTACGCGGAGCCGTCGCCACAACCCTCGGCACGGCCCTGCCCTCGTTCCTCATCATCCTCGCCATCGCCATCTTCTTCAAGCAGTTTGAGGACAACAAGGTGGTGGCAGCCATCTTCCGAGGCATCCGTCCTGCGGTGGTGGCATTGATAGCCGTTCCGACGTTCCGTCTGGGGCAACGGGCAAAACTGAATAAATTCACCATCTGGATCCCCGTCGTCTGTGCCCTCGCCATCTGGGCCCTCGGCGTCTCGCCTATCTACATCATCATCATCGCAGGTCTTGCTGGATATATTTATGGTAGAATTAAACACAGAGATACAGAGACACAGAGATAAAAGGAAAAGACTCTGTACCTCTGTGTCTCTGTGTTGAAATAAATAAGAGCTTATGATTTTTGTTTCGCTTTTCATCACATTCTTTGAGATCGGACTCTTCGGATTCGGAGGAGGATACGGGATGCTGTCGCTGATACAGCACGAGACGGTGGAGCATTACCACTGGCTGTCGACGGCCGAGTTTACCGATATCGTCGCCATCTCGCAGATGACGCCTGGTCCCATCGGTATCAATTCCGCTACCTATTGCGGCTATACAGCCATCCAGAATGCAGGCTATGGACATACGATGGCGATTCTCGGATCAGCCACAGCGACCTTCGCACTGGTGTTGCCCTCACTGATTCTGATGATACTGATCAGTAAAATGTTCATGAAATACATGAACACCTCACTGGTACAGTCTGTATTTAAGGGTCTGCGTCCTGCCGTCGTCGGACTCCTTGCTGCCGCCACGCTGCTGCTCTGCAACAAGGAGAACTTCTCCACACCGATGGAGAACCCCTGGCAGTTCTGGATCAGCGTCGCCCTCTTCGCAGCCACCGCCTTCGGAACGGGTTACCTGAAGATCAACCCCATCCGCATGATCTGCTATGCGGGCTTCGCCGGACTATTGCTGCTCTACTAAAATCTTTTGTTCTGCCGCAGAGGTAACCATTTCCCCTCCTAAGTTAGGAGGGGTTAGGGGTGGTCTGAAGTAGCGCTTGTTCAGACCCCCTCTAGCTCCCCCTAACTTAGGGGGAGAAATAATTACAACTTTTACTTCTCCAAAGCCTCGAAGAGACGGTCGAGGGCGACATCCGCATTGCCCTCGGCTTCGTTTAACAGCGTAACGAACTTCGAGCCGATGATAGCACCAGCGGCGTTGTCCTGCGCAGCCTTGAGCGTCTGAGCATTAGAAATGCCAAACCCGATCATACGGGGATTACGCAGGTTCATCGCGTTGATACGACGGAAATAGGCCTGCTTGGCATCATCGAAACTCTTCTGGGTGCCCGTGATGGCAGCAGAAGACACCATATAGATAAAGCCGTCCGTGTTGTCATCGATGAAACGGATACGTTCCTCGCTCGTCTCAGGCGTGATGAGCATGATGATGCGCAGGTCGTACTTGTCGGCCACGGGCTTCACGATGTTCAGATAGTCGTCGAAGGGCAGGTCTGGGATGATGGCGCCACTGACGCCTGCCTCAACACACGACTGGCAGAACGCTTCGATGCCGTAGTGCAGGATAGGATTGAGATAACCCATCAACACAAGGGGAATCTCTACCTGATCCTTGATAGACGTCAACTGTGAGAAGAGTGTCTTCAGGGTCATACCGTTCTTCAAAGCCTGCGTGGCAGCACTCTGGATGACAGGGCCGTCGGCCAAGGGATCACTAAACGGGATGCCCACTTCGATCATCGCGATACCGCGACGCTGGAGAGTGAGGATCACATCGGCAGTACCTTCAAGTGTCGGACTGCCTGCACAGAAATAAAGCGATAGGAGCTTCTGATCTATGCTATTTGCGAAAAGTTGATTGATCTTATTCATTTTTCTATTTTTTATGGAACACAGAGACACAGAGGTACAGAGTATTTGATAGTTAATCTCTGTGTCTTTGTATCTCTGTGTTCAGATTAGTTATAAATTCTCTTAGTTTTGCTATATCTTTGAGGCCTGGGGTGAGTTCGAAGCGGGAATTAAGATCGATACCTATGCACTTGGGATGGTAAAAGGCATTAACCCGCTCTGCGTCGTCTGGCCCGATGCCGCCACTAAGCAGGAAAGGCGTAGAACCCTGATAGGCTTCAAGGACATCCCAATTGAATTTCTCGCCATTGCCTCCCACAGATTTGCCTTTGGCGTCGAAGAGGAAGTAATCAACGAGTCCTTCGTAGGGCTGTGTCAGTAAGAGGTCCTCCGCCGTAGAGATGTTGAAAGCCTTGATAATCCGGGGGTGCGGGAGTGCGGGGGTGCGGAGGTACGAGATTACTTCTGGCATTTCGTGGCCGTGCAACTGGATATAATCGAGGCCATACTCGCCAGCTAATCGTCTCACCTGCTCAGGTTCCTCATCAACGAACACTCCCACCCGCTTCACACGTTTTGGCAGATAGTCAGGGCGCTGACTCACATACCGACTGGACTTGGGCCAGAAGATAAAGCCCATCATATCGATACCGAGGGCTTCCACTTCGCGAATGTTATCGGCCTCGCGCATGCCACAAACCTTTATTATCATAGTCGTTCTTTTTTTGCAAGGACTACAGGACTTAAGGACTTTTTCAGACAGTCGTGTTAGTCCTGTTGTCCGTTGCTGAAATAAACTCACGGAGAGCCTGACCTGGGTCTGGGGTTTTCATGAAGTTCTCACCGATGAGGAAGCCCCGGAAGCCGGCAGAACGGAGGGCGTGGACGGTGGCGGGATCGGAGATACCGCTCTCGCTCACGAGGACGGGCGTCGAGTATGCGGCTGTAGTACAGCCACATATAGAACGGAGGCGCTCCGCAAGACGGAAAGAGTTTTCGACATCCGTCACGAACGAACCGAGGTTGCGGTTATTGATGCCACAGAGGTCAGGGCCGAGGTCTGCATATTCCAATTCATGTTCAGCATGCATCTCCAACAGCACTTCGAGACCGAGGGCATGAGCCTTATCCATCAGCAGTTTGCACTGGGCCTTCGTCAGACAGGCAGCTATCAGCAGTACGGCCGAGGCACCACAGAGGGCTGCCGCATAGAGCTGCGCCTCGTCGATGACGAAGTTCTTATATAAGATCGGTAAGGTGACGCCGCTCTTTCGCGCCAAGCGGATGAAGTCGTCAGAACCGCCGAAGTAGTGCTCGTCGGTAAGGATGCTCAGGGCAGCGGCACCATTCTGCTGATAAGCGAGCGGAATGACATCAGCCCTTCCCTCCTCTTTGATCCAGCCCTTCGAGGGTGAGCGGCGCTTGAACTCAGCGATAATGCCCGTCTCGCTCTGGAGCAAAGCCTCGCGCAACGAAGGCTTCTTCGCGCACAGCCTCTCTATCTCCTCATGCTTGTGAGAAACAATTTCCTGCAATATATCCATTTTTCTTTCTCTTTTTTGCAAGGACTACAGGACTACAAGACTTTTTCTGAATAAGCAAAATTTAGTCCTTAAGTCCTATAGTCCGTTGCTAAATCTTAACTGTTGAGCTCTACGAACTTCTTAAATGTACGGAGGGCGGCGCCGGAGTCGATACTCTCGCGGGCGATGGCGATACACTCCTCGATGGATTTCTGGCCGCGCTCAAGGACTTGGATGCCGAAGCCGGCATTGGCCAGCACGATGTTCTTCTGGGCAGGCAAGGCACGGTTCTCGAGTACGCTGTCGAAGATCTGTGCGGCCTCTTCCTCCGTTGCGCCTCCCACGAGTTCCTCAGGTTTGGCAATCTCAAAACCGAGGTCCTGAGGCTTGAAGATGCGTTCGTAGTTGTTGGTGGTCACCTTGAAGTCGCCCGTCAGCGAGATCTCGTCGTAGCCGTCGATGGAATTCACGATACCGAAGTCGATACCGATCTTCTGATATACCTGATTGTAGAGGCGCATCTGGTCGAGGTTGGCCACACCCAAGAGCTGACACTGAGGCTGCGAGGGATTCACCAGCGGGCCGAGCAGATTGAAGATGGTGGGGAACTGCAACGCCTTACGGATCGGGCCTACGAACTTCATCGCCTTGGCGAAGAGCTGGGCGTGGAGATACACGATGCCTGCCTCGTTGAGTGAGCGGTTCAGCTTGTCGATATCATCCGTAAACTTAATGCCGTGATGCTGGATCACATTCGATGCACCGCTGACGGAAGTAGCGGCATAGTTACCGTGCTTGGCCACTTTGTAACCAGCACCAGCAATCACGAAACAAGCTGTGGTCGAGATATTAAAGGTGTTCTTACGGTCGCCACCAGTGCCCACGACATCGATATAACGGTCGGCATTGAGAATGGCTGGTACACCTGTCTCCAAGATACCGTCGCGGAAGCCGAGCAACTCGTCGACAGTCACTCCACGCATCTGCAGAGCGGTCAACAGGGCGGTAATCTGCTCTGTGGGATACTCACTCTGAGTGATACCGATCAGAATATTCTTCATTTCTTCACGAGACAGTTCCTCGTGGTTCAGCATCCTGTTCAGGATGTCTTTCATTGTTTGTTGTGCCATGATCTTATTTTTTTTGCAACGGACTGCAGGACTTAAAGACTTTTTCTTTTAGGATAATCGGTCCTGTTAGTCCTGTTGTCCGTTGCTGAATTAATATTAAAGGAAAAGCCAGTTTTGCAGCATCTTCTTGCCATCGGGGGTGAGGACACTCTCCGGATGGAACTGGATGCCGCGGACGTTAAGGGTCTTGTGGCGCAGGGCCATCACCTGTCCCTCGTCGCTGACGGCAGTGACTTTGAGGCAATCGGGGAAGTTCTCATTCGACACCACCCACGAGTGATAACGACCAATGGTGATATCCCGCTCGATACCGCTGAAGATAGGATCGTCGTTCACGATATGACAGGGGGTAGCGACACCATGGAAGACATCCGACAGATTCTCCAACGTCCCTCCAAACACCTCGCCGATGGCCTGATGACCTAAGCAGACACCAAGGATAGGTTTCTTGCCGGCATAGGTACGGATGACGTCGAGCAACAGGCCTGCCTCCGAGGGAATGCCAGGACCTGGCGAGAGGATGATCTTGCTATAAGGCTCGAGGTCTGCGAGTTCGAACTGGTCGTTGCGCACAACGTCGACCTCTGCGCCCAACTCCTTCACTAAATGACTCAGGTTATACGTAAACGAGTCGTAATTATCGATGATGACTATTTTCATAATGTTGCTGCTTTTTCGATGGCCTTGCGCAGGGCACCGAGTTTATTGTTCACTTCCTGTAATTCATACTCCACATCACTCTTGGCCACGATGCCGCCGCCAGCCTGGAACCAGAGTTCTCCGTTGCGGGAGACAAACGTGCGGATGGTGATGGCCTGATTCAAAGATCCGTCGAGACCGATGATGCCGATGCAACCGCCGTAGGCACCGCGATTGTGCGGCTCGTATTCAGAAATCAGCTGCATAGCACGCACCTTCGGGGCACCGCTCAAAGTCCCGGCAGGGAAGGTGTCGATAAACGCCTTGATAGGATCAGCGCCCTTGTCGAGTTCACCCGATACCCTCGACACCAGATGAATCACATGGCTGTAATACTGCAGATCTTTATAGAAGTCCACCTTCACGTTGTGACAATTACGGCTCAGGTCATTGCGGGCAAGATCCACCAGCATCACGTGTTCGGCATTCTCTTTGGGATCATTGCGCAAGTATTCCGCTCCCCGGCGGTCTGCCTCAGCATCACCCGTACGTTTGGTGGTACCAGCAATGGGGTCAATATATGCACGGAATGAACTATTCTCTTTCCTCTTTCCTCTCTCCTCTTTCCTCTCTATTCTACAATGTGTCTCTGGTGAAGAGCCGAAGATGCGGAAACCGCCGAAGTCGAAGTAGAAGAGATAAGGCGAGGGATTGATGCTGCGCAACGCACGATAAAGCTTGAAGTCGTCGCCCTCGTACTTCTGGATGAAACGACGGCTGAGCACAATCTGGAACACATCGCCACGCAGACAATGCTGGATGCCTTTTCTGATATTCTCCCTATGCTCATCATCAGTCAGCGTACTCCTGACATCACCCACAGGATGGAAGTCGTAAGCCTGCACATTGGCCTTATTCATCGCTTTCAGAATAGTATCGATTTCGGTGGAGTCATTATCATTTATCATTTCTCCTTTATCATTTAAGGCGTCAGCCCGCAATGTCACGACTTTGAGCATATTGTTATGATGGTCGAACTCAATCACCACCTTATATAATATATAGAGCACATCAGGCGCATCATTCTTCACCAATGTCTCATCCTTCACGGGGATATCCTCGAAATACCTGACGGCGTTGAAGCTTGTGTAGCCGAAGAGTCCGCAGACGGCAGCATCCTCGCCACTGACCTCAATACGGTCGATAAGTTCGTGGATGGCCTTGTCAGAGCGATACGCTTTATTCACCTCGTGCTGGAAGGTAGAGCCGTCAGGATAGCTGACGGTGGCAACCCCGTGCCCGATAGCCACACTGGCGATGGGGTTCAGACCGATAAAGCTTCGCGAGTTGTTCGCATCATGGTAGTCGGAACTCTCCATCAGCGCACTCTGCGGATAGAGGTCTCTCAGTCGCATATAGACTCCCACCGGCGTATAGAGATCCGCCAGAATGGTCTTCGATGTTGTTTGATATTTATAGGTAATCATAATTCCTAATTTCTAATTCCTAATTCCTAATTAAAAATCCCCGTACTCTTTCGCCATGACCTTGTTCTTCAGATACGTCTCGACGTCCTTGTCACCACGGCCGCTGACGGTGAGCACCACTACATCGTCGGGCTTAAAGGTGAGCTTCGAGAGGGCGGCGATAGCGTGGGCACTCTCGATGGCTGGGATGATACCCTCCATACGCGTCAGTTCATAGCCGCCATAGATTGCCTCGTCGTCGTTGATAGAGAGCACCTGCGTACGGCCCTGCTTTGCCATATTGCAGTGCATGGGACCTACGCCTGGATAGTCAAGACCTGCGGAGATTGTAAAGGCCTCCTGAATCTGACCGTCCTCATCCTGCATCACCAGCATCTTCGCCCCATGCAGAATGCCCGTCGTACCACGATGAATCGTCGCAGCTGTATAGTCCGTATCCCAGCCGTGACCGCCAGCCTCAGCCAATACGATCTTCACACGTTCGTCATCCATATAGTGATAGATAGTGCCTGCGGCATTCGATCCGCCACCGATACAGGCTATCAAGTAATCAGGATAGTCACGACCGATCTTTTCCTCCAGCTGCCACTTGATCTCTTCGGAGATGACGCTCTGCATACGGGCCACGAGGTCGGGATAAGGATGGGGACCCATCGTAGAACCCACGATATAGAACGTGTCGCTGGGATGACAGCACCAGTCACGGATGGCTTCGCTACAGGCATCGCTCAGCGTCATATTACCCGTACGGACAGGATGCACCTCGGCACCCAACATCTTCATACGCTCGACGTTCGTGTGCTGACGCTCCACATCGGTGGCACCCATAAACACCTCGCACTTCATGTTCATCAGTGCACAGACCGTTGCCGTTGCCACACCATGCTGACCAGCTCCCGTCTCAGCGATGATTCGCGTCTTGCCCATTTTCTGAGCCAACAGAATCTGACCGATGGTGTTGTTGATCTTGTGGGCACCGGTATGGTTCAGATCCTCACGCTTCAGATACAACTGACAGCCATACTGTTCGCTCATCCTTTTCGCGAAATACAGCGGTGACGGACGCCCTACGTAGTCCTTCAACAGTGCATGATACTCTGCCTTGAACTCCGCACTCTCGATAATCGGCAGATAAGCCTCCTGCAGATCATGCACACACTTGTAGAGAATCTCCGGCACATAAGCACCTCCGAACTCTCCATAGAAACCGTTCTTGTCTACTTGATAATTCATATTATGTCGTTATTACGTTATATCGTTATTACGTTATTTAAGAAAAACTTTGAGAGGCCCGTCGCAAGAACGACAGGCCTCTCAGTATCTCTATGACAAACTATAGGTACGCGGCTATCTTCTCACGATCTTCCGAATCTTGAGCTGCGCCACCACCAATAGTTTGCAATTATTGTCATTTTCGTTTCGTTTTATAACTTTCTGGCGGCAAAAGTACACATTTCCTTTCATTCTGCCAAATTTTATCGCAACTTTTTTACTATTTTCTATCAAATTCCCTCTCTACGCAACAAAATTAAGCATGACGATGACGTATTTTTTTGTCTTTTCCTTGCATAATTGGAAATAAAGTCGTACCTTTGCAGCAAGAAAAATTATTAACGACATAACGAACTACTACAATGAGAAAAATTCTATTTTTGATGCTCTCGGCGCTGCTGCCGATATGTGCATCTGCTGTTAGTCTGACACGTGTCAGTGTCCATGATCCAAGTGTCGTGTGGGATCCCGCCTCACAGACCTATTACATCTTCGGTTCCCACCGTGATCATGCCAAGTCCACCGACATGATGAACTGGACAAAAATCACCGTACCCTGGGCAACGGCAACGAGCAACGATGCCGATCCAAACATCGCCTTTACCACACCTGAGGTGACAAAGATTAAGAAAGGCGGCGTAGAATACGATTTCGCCTTTGATGCTGTCAAGTGGTCAGCACGGGGTGGCACACAAAATTTGGCCAAATATGATGTGACTGGCAACCAGTGGGCACCAGACGTTATATATAATAAGGTGATGAACAAATGGTGCATGTACCTCAGCGTCAATGGCGATGCCTGGTACTCCAGCATCATCATGCTCACGGCCGACAATATCGAGGGTCCCTATCGCTATCAGGCACCCGTGGTCATCAGCGGTTTCAGAAGCGGTACGGAATACAAAGACACTGATCTCGAACTGGTAGTAGGTTCTCTCGACGCTCTGCCGGAGCGATATGCTACGGGTAACAGGTGGGGTGATCGTTGGCCCAACAATATCGATCCCTGCGTGTTCTACGACGAGGAAGGCAAACTGTGGATGTCATACGGCTCATGGAGCGGCGGCATCTGGATGCTCGAACTCGACGAGGAGACGGGCCTGCGCGACTATGATGTGGAATATGAACTGAAGGGCAAAGACAACGGCATCACCGTCGATCCTTACTTCGGTAAGAAGATCGCCGGCGGCTACTACGTCTCTGGTGAGGCCTCATATATCGAACACATCGGCGACTACTACTTCCTCTTCATGTCTTATGGCGGTCTGGCTGCCGGCGGTGTGGCAAGCGACTACAACAACGGTGGCTACCAGATGCGCGTGTTCCGATCAGACAAGCCTGACGGCCCTTACAAGGATATGGATGGAAATGATGCTGTCTATAACTCCTACCAGCTGAACTTCGGACCCAATGCCAATACCAACCGAGGCATCAACATCTTCGGCGCCTACAAGGACTGGGGCAATCAGGCTAAGGGCAATAAAGGCGAGCGTTCACAAGGCCACAATTCTATCATCGCCGCAGAGGACGGACGCACTTATTTGGTGTACCACACCCGTTTCCAGAATCGCCAAGAGTCCCATGAGGTGCGTGTTCATCAGGTATTCATGAGCAAGAACGGCTGGCTCGTGGCTGCTCCCTTCGAGTATACTGGAGAGCAGGTGACTACTGCCGACATCGCCACTACCCAGCAGATAGCCAACGACCAGATTCCTGGCGACTACAAACTGCTTATCCACAAATACAAATTAGACCACACGAAGAAAGAAGCTGTCAGCCCTGTGGATATCCAGCTCAATGCCGACGGCACCATCAGCGGTAGTCAGGCTGGCACCTGGAAGACTGAAGATGGCACCTCATACGTCATCATCAAGCTTGGTTCTACTACCTATTACGGTGTGTTCGTGGAACAGACGCTGGAGCCTACCGACGACAAGGCGGTTGCCTTCACAGCCGTCACCAAGAACGGCCAGACCATCTGGGGCTATCAGACCGCAGCTTCTACAGGCATCGAGCAAATCGTAAATCGTAAATCTGTAAATAGTAAATATTACGATCTCCAGGGACGTCCTATCACTGAGCCTCAGCGTAAGGGCATCTACATCCAAAATGGTAAGAAGGTCGTGATTAAGTAGTCTCTTCAGACATTACCCAAATAAACATACCTTATCCCCTCCTCCTCTGCGATGCGCTTGGCAGCCTGCAGAGTGTGGAGGGGTGTTGGTTGAATGTCCTGCATCTTGTATCTGGGGAAGAACCGGCTGAAGTGCAACGGAGCTTCAGTAAGATGGTTGTCTGCGAGCCACTGGCACATCTGACGAATCATCTGCAAATCGTCATTGATGCCTGGGATAACAAGATTGGTGAGTTCTATCCACACGTCGGCATCCCGCATGGCGAGGATGGTGTCAAGCACAGGCTGGAGATGTCCGCCGCTGACACGCTTATAGATATCATCGCTGAACGACTTCAGGTCGATATTGGCAGCATCGAGATATGGCAGCAGGTCAGCCAGCGGTTCCTGACAGACATAGCCTGCCGTGACGAGGATGTTCCAGAGACCTGCCTCATGCGCCAGACGGGCCGTATCGGTGATATATTCTAAATAGGTAAGGGGCTCGGTATAGGTATAGGCAATGCCTGGACAGTGATGCTTCAGACAGAGCGAAACCACTTTCTCAGGAGAGAGGTCGTAATAGTCTGCCTGCTCTGGCGATGCCTGAGAGATGTCGTGGTTCTGACAGTTCAGACAGCGGAAGTTACACCCTGTACAGGCAATGGACAGACAGGTGGTACCCGGATGGAAATGATAGAGCGGTTTCTTCTCCACTGGATCGACAGCCAAGGCACAGGGCTTACCATAGACCTCGCTCACAAGCACGCCACCATGATTCCGCCTACTGCGACAGACACCCGTCTTACCTTCAGCGATGTGACAGTGATGCGGACAGAGCGTACACTCCACTCCCCCATCCTCCAATTTCCGATAATACCAACATTCTTTCATCTGCAAATATCTATTAATGACAATAAAAAATTTGGGGATGATTTCTATTTAACATATAATTGCCATCTAATTGTTCATATAATGCTGCGCGCAGCAATTAATGGAAAATTTGTGATCGCTCGGCTTTGCCGCTTGCTACCATAGGGACGCAAGAATTCGTGTTATAAATCTTACCAATTTATATTTTACAATTATTTAAACAACGGATTACACGTTAAAATACTATCGCTTCGTAAACGTACAGTTCTGCGTCCTTCCAGCCGTTCCAGCCAAGCCCCGCCTTGTCCTGAGAACAGTGTCCCACGAACTCCTCCTTCGTCCAGTTCACCTCGTCGGCCACCTGTGGCAGGAACGTACCGCTGCGATAACCCTTGCGGATATAGATACCGTGACGGTGCAGTTCGAACTCGTCGAGGCTCTGGATGCGGCGCATGGGAGTCAGCACGGAGATCTCGATGTCGATAGCGTCCAGTTCCTCGCGGCTGACGGGCATAAACCTCGGATCCTCAAAGGCAGCGGCACGGGCCATCTCTGCCACGATCTCATACAACGGCGTATCCTCGCCGAAGTGTCCGATGCAACCACGAAGATGCCCATGCTTATGCAACGACACGAAGGCCCCACACTTCTTGCTGAGCATCGGATATTCTTGCATCGGACGAACACGGACTGACACGGAATTGCCATCCAAAGAGTCCTTGATGCTATTAAGAGCTATTTCTTTCAACTTCTTTTTATCATCATCAGACAACACAAAATCCGTGTTCGTCCGTGTTCTTCCGTTGCCATCATTTCCGTTGCGCAGGATGGCAAACGAATGATAGCCCACCACACGACTATGATCCGTATCGCCGATGTCGCCAGAGTTCTGGTACATCAGATGCTTCACCTCATAGTTGCTGTCGAGCATCAGCATCAGCGTGATGATGGCAAACTCCCCGCAGGCACTCGTCGCTAAGTTCCGTTTGCCGCTTCGGGCATTCTCCTCGATGGCCGCAATAAACTGCCCCACGTCGCCGCTCTCAATCGCCTTACCCGTCTTGCCATCCGCCTCATAGGCATCCTCATACGTCGGGTAGTGCGAGAAGTCGCTGCTGATCACAAAGAGGTTTTCGTCCGTGAAATACGGTTTGAGCGCCTCCGCCATCCTTGACAGTTTCTGGAAGTCGTTCGTAGAAATAATAATCGGCACGATGGGCGGCACATCGCCGAGTCTTCGTTGCAGGAAGGGCAACTGCACCTCTAAGCAATGCTCTCTGTCGTGCGCCTCCGGCTTATAGAAGAACACCCTTTCGCAATCTTTTGCCGAATCAAAATTTGTGTAATTCGTGAAATTCGTGGTCGAGAAAGAATCTGTGCAATCTGTGAAATCTGTGGTCAACTTCTTCGCCGTCTCCCTGTCCACTTTCACGTTGCCCAAAGGCGTAGCATAATAGTCAGCCTCTGTGTTCACCGAAGCCCCGTCGAGCCACTCGTGATGACTGGGGCCAAGCAGGAATATCCGCTTGTATAGCTGCTTCGGGTTGAGCGCCATATAGGCCGATGCCGCCACATTGCCCGAATAATAGTAACCTGCATGTGGCACGATGAGTGCTGCCACACGACGACTGTCCGCACTCCCCCTGTGAAGTGCCAGGAAACTGTCCACCTCCTGACTGAGCCTCTGGGCATTGCCATCATAGAACCTGTTCGCCTGGGTGGCAGGTCTCACGACGGGTTCCCTTGTCTGTCCGTTACACGAATTCATCATCAGTATAATTGCTAAAACGATACTTACAATCATAACACGCTATTTGCTGCAAAGATAAGGCTTTTCATTGAAAATGCGAAAGATTTACGATTAATTTTGATATATTTTACTTAAAAGACTTGCATTTTACGTTATTATTTTGTATCTTTGCAACATGATAGCGATCAGACAAGAAAAATGATAGCAACTTTTCGTAAGGAGACGGCTCGGGGCAGACGATTGGACGCCCCGAGCCGTCTATTCGTTTGCCGTTCGCCAATCAATGGTCCGCCTATAGGCCATATCCCGATTATATTGACTCAATCTCCCTATTTGGTTAATATAATCTCCGTTTTTGCTTAATAAAAACTCAGTCTTTGCTTAATTATTTGGGAAAAGTGTTCGCTTGTTCGGCAAAAAATGCGTAACTTTGCACCATCTTTCAGACGAGTATATGGATATGAGAAGTGTCAGGTATATACAATAGGTGTCTTCGCCGTGCTGGCCATCGTGGGCTGCGGACGGGGAGCGGACGATGAGGGGCTGACGCACGACGAGGTGCGGGCCATCAACGAGCGGGTGCTGGAGAAGGCCATCGGCCAGCCCGACAGTGCACTGATGATGATTGAAAGACTACGGGCGGGCGACTTCTCGGTCATCGACACGACGGGCGCCTCGCTGCAATGGAGCGGACCGCTGCCCGACTACCGCTGCGACTATCTGCGGGCCAAGGTCTATGGTCAGACGTTGGAGAGGATGTGGCTCGATTCCGCCATCATCATCGGCGAGCGACTGATGACGACCAACGCGGCTCAAGAAGATCTGGCGTATCGGCAGGATGTACTGGAAATGCTTATCCATGCCTGTCGCCAGCACCGCGACGACGAGCAAACCATCCACTGGTCGGCGCAGCTGATTGACCTCTGCCGACAGAACGGCGACGAGACCGAAGCCCTGCGCACTGAGGCCGATTTGGGTCTGATGCTTTCGGGCATCGGTCGTGCGGAAGAGGGGCTGGCGAAGATCGACAGCGTGCTCAGCCTGCTCAGCGGCAAGCGGCAGTTTAATGAACTTGACGCCACCATCATCGCCCTGAAGCGCAAGGTGAATGTGCTGAAGAACATGGAACGCTATGACAATGTTCCCGCCGCTGCCCAGCAGATGCTCGACCTCATGGCCGACTACGAGCAGCATCCCGACGAGTACCACGACGGCACTTACCGCGAACCGCCCGAGCACCTGCGCCCCGGCTACATTAGCTTCTACCGAGGACAGGCGTATATGTTCATGACGGAGGCGTATGCCTCTATGTCCCCTAAGTCAGGGGGCTTGGCGAGACACTATCTCTCCCTTTTCGAGCAGACCGACTACGCCAAGTCTTTCTCGGCCCGCAAGGACTTCGCGCCGACGTATGGCCTTTTAGGCGAGTACGACAAGATGCTGGCCATCCACGACGAGCAGGAGGCTCGGCTGCGCCAACAGGGCGACACCATAAACGCTGAGTATGCCACCATCCTCCGCGACCGCGCCATGGCCGCCGAGGCCCAAGGCCGCAACGTCGAGGCCCTCCGTCTGCACAATGCCTACGAGAAGCTCTCCGCCACCCTCAACGACCATCTCTTGCAGGGCAAGGCGCACCTCTACGCCGCCCGCTTCCATGCCGCCGAGCAGCAGCGCGAAATAGAGCGGCACAAGGCGACCTCCCGCTATCTCGGCATCGTGGGTTCCTGCATCGCCGTCGTTGCCGTGCTGGCCTTGTTCTTCGCTGCCTACGTCGTCCACAAGCGCCGCATCGTCGATCAGAAGAACCGCGCCCTCGTCAAGCAGATTGCCGAGGCAGCGGAATATAGAAAGAGGTCTGAAGGCGGGCAAGCGGAAGTACCGACTACTCCCTACCCTTGCAAGGAGGGGCAGGAGGAGAGTATTCTCCAGGTCATCAAGGAGAAGCGCCTCTACCTCGACCCACATTTCGACCGTCAGGCCGCCATTGCCCATTTCCACCTCACGAAGGAGCGCATCGCCGCGGTCTTTGCCCAGGGCAGCGAGTATGCCAGCATCACCGACTACATCAACCAGTTGCGCCTCGACCATGCCCGGGAACTGATAACCACCCGTCCTGAGATGAGCATCGACGAGGTGGCCACCGACTCCGGCTTCTCTGTGCGTCGTACGTTCAGCCGCCTCTTCAAGGAAAAATTCGGCCTCACCCCTACAGAGTATAGGGAAGCAGCGAGTGCAGAAGCTAAGCTTGATTAGATTCTTCTTTATCATTTGTAACATCCGACTTTATCATTTGTAACATCCGAAGAGAAAATCGCCCTTCGGAGGGAACAATGTGTCTTAGTTGAGGGTACAATTTGTCTTAGCTATTGCACGTACGCGCGAAAAGCAGTACCTTTGTAACAAAAATCAAAATCGCAAGCGAGATGATAGAAGAAGAAAGACTTACCCCGTTTGAGAAGTTCCGCGAGCGCCACGAGCGCTTCGACCTCCTGTGCGAGTGGCTGGAGTGCCATTGGGAGGACGTAGTGCTCTACGTATTGAGCGCCGTCATCCTCGTGCTCATCGCCATCTTCATGCTCATTATGTGTTCTGCATAAAAATTAAAACATTAAAACATTAAAACATTAAGACATTATAATATTACGAACATGAAACAATTAATGATTCTGGCCCTGATGATGGTGATGACCGTCTCGGCCAATGCATTTATTTACAAAGATGCCAGGAAGGAAGCCCTCTTCCTGAGCGACAAGATGGCTTACGAGCTCAGTCTTACTTCCGACCAGTACGAGGCCGTCTATGAGATTAACCTCGACTACTTCATGTGTCTGAACGGCGTCGCCGACATCTTCGGCACCTGTTGGGAGCGTCGCAACGATGCCTTCCGCCTCGTGCTGAGCGGCTGGCAATTTGAGAAGTTCCTGGCACTGGAATATTTCTACCGCCCTGTCAGATGGGTGGACGATGCCTGGGTGTTCGTCATTTACGACCACTATAAGCGGAGCCGGTTTTTCTTCGACCGTCCCACGGCGTACAAGGCTTACAAGGGTGAATATGCCGACAGACCGGCAAACTTCTATGCCGACCGCATCGACGCAAAGCCCCTTTCCGCTAATCACAACAATGCTCCGGTAGCCCGTGACAGCCACCCGGACATCCCCAACAACGGTATGCCTCCCGGTGGTCCCGCTGGTCGTCCCGGTGGTTTCGGTGGCCCTGGTGGCATGGGAGGACCCGGCGGCATGGGAGGTCGTCCCATGGGTGGCCCCGGCGGCCGCAGATAGCAGCAGCAATACAAAGCGTTCTTTGAGGCGCTCTTTAACATACTGAGACAAACGGATAAAATCTCCTAATTCCCATAATTTAATATGGGTGAGACGGAGGTGGATGAAGATTTCGGGCAAAAGATTTGGAAATCTCAGAAATAGTTCCTATCTTTGCACCCGTATTAATGAAGATTATGACAACGAGACGTGAAAAGGCCAAGCCGCAGAAACCGCAGCTGAGCAAGCAACTGGAGGTGGCGGAAAACCGACCTGAGATGGTGAATACCTGGATTGAGAATCTGGGCAAGTACTTGTTGGATATCTCGAAATTTGTCACAACAGGTGTTGTGATAGCCTCTCTGTTTAAGGACATGGACGACGGTTCTACAATCTATATCGTGGGAACGGTTGTTGCTGTCTCTACATTGATTGTGGGATTAGTATTAACAAACAAGAAAAGAAAAAAGGAGGAATAAAACCATGGGAATGTATCTTATTTTTTTCGTTTACGGCATACCATGCATCTTGTTCTTGCTGTTCTGCCTGACACCAAACGGCAAGCAATGGTTGCGACAGCATAATATGCTATAATATGGGAGTTTAAATGCTCTGAACATGCGGGGCAGTGTCGCTCTTAGAGATTTATCCGCCGAGACATCGCAAGATGCCCCGGCGGTTCTGTCTATCCACTCCCCTCTCCAGTCGGAGATGGGCTGGGGGTGAGGCTTTTATCCGTTTGGTCTCAAGTATTGTCAGAGGGCGACTGGATAAAAGTAAATAGTAACAATATAAAATATTAACAAAAATGCAAAAGATTCGTTATCTAATCATCGCCCTGATGTGCATGGTTGTGCAGGGGGCTTTGGCTCAGGAACCGACTTGGACAGAGGTCGGCGACAAAGACGCGCTGAACACCGCTGTCCAAACCGACGGCGCGAACATCAAACTCACGGCGGACATCGCGCTGAGTAACTATCTGGGCATCGGCGACGGCGAGAACAGCAAGCCGACCGTGACGATTGACTTGAATGGCCATACGCTGAGCCGCAGCCTCGATGCTGCCGACGGCTCGTGGAACACCCTCTGCCTGCCCTTCGACGTGAGCGCAGGCAAGATTTCCGCCAACGGGAACCTCCAGAACTGCACCATCATGGAACTCGACACCGAGGGCTGGTACGACGACAGCGGCAACCGCCACGACGACTACGCCAGCGGCTACCACCAGACAGGTTACGATGACGGCACGCTCTATCTGTACTTCCAGACCGTGACGGACATAGACGCCCGCCGACCCTACCTCATCAAGTGGACCAAGCCTGAGGGTTATGACGCTTCTCCATCATCGTTCGACTTCACCCCGACCTTCTTCGGCAGTTACATCGAGAGCAGCAGTCCCCGTACTGTCACCAGCATCGACGGCACGGTGAGTTTCAAGGGCATTTACGACCCCGTGACGCTTGACGGCGGCGACAAGAGCAGCCTCTACCTCGGAGTGAAAGATAGCAAGAGTGCACTCTTCTATCCTAACAGCGACAGGCCGATCAACGCCTTCCGTGCCTACTTCCAGCTCAACGGCATCGAGGCCGATGACCCGAACTCTGGCACAGGTGTCCGTGCCTTCGTACTGAACTTCGGCGACAACGACGAAACGACCGGAATCGTTGACATTGAACATGGAATATTGAACATGGAACATTCCGATAATGCCGTTTACGACCTCCAAGGCCGTCGCGTTGCATCTTCAATGTTAAATGTTCAATCTTCAATGTTGAAGAAGGGCATATATATTTATAAAGGTAAAAAGGTAATAAAGTAAAAAGGTAATAACTCTCTCACACTGGGGACAGTCCCCTTTGTGAGATGAGGCGCTCTTTGGGCTTCGCCCGAGAAACGCTACGCTCGCGCTCGACCTCTGGTCGCTTGCTACCGAAGGGTCGCAAGAAAGAGCCTGTAAGCGAGCTTAGGCTCTTTACTCGCTCAACGCGTTCCTTGAGGCTTTCGCCTCGAAAAGCACCATCGCCTCAGCATAGCTCGAGCAAACTCGGCTCTGCATTCGGCTCAGGCGCTCTTTGACATACTGAGACAAACGGATATTATTTTCGGTTCACGGTGAATGGTTTTTCTTTGAACATTAATTATCAGAAATTATCCATTAATTTTTCATTAATGATTAATTAGATGGTCGATTAATGGTAATTATATGTAAAATAAGAAAAGAATGTCGGAAAATTGTTGAGGCTTCGCCGCGAAATTTCTCACGCTCGGCAGAAAAAAATCATTTTTTCTGCTCTCGCTTAATCGAAATTTTGTATCTTTGCAGCCAAAAGGCTGCGAGAACGGGCTGCACCTCAGCAATTCGAGCGAACTCGATTGCGTTCGGCTTGCACCGTCCTTGCACGCGTAAACATAAAAAGGTATAATTATGGAAGCAATTACTTTCACTCCAGCACAAGTACAAGTGCTCAACTTGGTTTCCCACATCAAGACCGCCGCAGGTTTGGAACAGTTGCGTAAGCAGTTGGCAGCGTTCTATGCCAAGCAGATTGACGACGAGATGGACGCGCTTTGGGAGAGCGGCCAGTTCGACGAGAAGCGCATGAAGGAGCTGCGAGGTTCGCATTTCCGCACACCTTATAATAAGTAAGCGATGATGAACCCCGTAGTGATTGATACGAACTGCCTGCTGCAGATTATCTCCCGCAAGAGTCCCTATCGTCCGATCTGGGACGCATTCCTCGTCGGGCGCTACACGCTCTGCGCATCGAATGAGATTTTGGACGAGTACCAGGAGATTCTGGAGCAGCAGATTTCGCCGACGGTGGCCGAGAACGTGGTGATGCTGATCCTGAACCAGGAGAACGTGCAGCTCGTGGCCCCCCACTTCCGCATGGGTATCATCACCGACGACCCTGACGACAACAAATTCGTGGACTGCGCCTTTGCTGCCGGAGCCGACTATTTAGTGTCGGAGGACAGCCACTTCCGAGTACTCCACGACACGCCTTTCCCGCAACTGAACCTCGTCACGCTCGACGAGTTCCTCGCGACGAGACTCATTCAGGAACAGTAATCCCATGATTGCATTTCCTCAAAGAAAGAATTATCCGCCGAGACATCGCAAGATGATCCCGGCGGTTCTGTCTATCCACTCCCCTCTCCAGTCGGAGAGGGGCTGGGGGTGAGGCTTTATCCGTTTGGTCTCAAATATCGTCGGAGGATGACATGATAAAAGTAATAACAATTAATAAAACCGATATGCAAAAGAAATTATTATTGATTCTCGCCCTGCTGTGCGCGGTCGCACAGGGAGCAATAAGATAGAGGACAGACTGCACGAGAGCGACAAAAGGCTCAACTTCGTCTGTATCCGTGAACAATCGAACGGCATCAACCCCTTGTTCGCTGCCATCACCAACCATGATGGGTATAAGTGCGGAGGCAGTATCTATCCTGCATACGAGACCATTCGCTCGTCACACTTCACTCCCGACGAGGCTCAGGCGGGCATGATAAGGAACCTGATGGCAGGGAGATGGGACGCCTTCGTCAATGACTTCAAAAAAGCAGAATGTGGTCCGCTCACCGAGAACTGCGATTATTTCATCGACAGGGATCACCGGAACTGGATTACCACTTACTACGACACTTATAGTTACAAGAGTGGGTTTATCAATGGCATATTGGTGGGAGGTCACCGCCGTTTCCTGCTCTATTTCGACAATTATCCAGATGAGGAGATTCTCACGGGCATGACCGTTTATCGCGGAGCCAGGAAAGACTATACTCATGCAAAATGAGAGATAGCCCACGGGGACAGATTCCGTGAGTCCTCGTGGGCCACGGCGCGCATGCTTCACGACCAAGGCATCAAACACGCTCTGAGAGATTTCGTAAAAGCACGCAACTACCTGCAAATAGTGGGTGTGATGGGCGGCCATGCCCTGTCGCGCACCGATGGGATGTACCGTCAGATAGTCGTTCTCAGCAAACGGTTGACAGAACTCGGTTTCCTGATGCTCAGCGGCGGTGGCCCGGGAGCCATGGAGGCTGCCAACCTGGGGGCATGGCTTGCCGGTCGTGGCGACGACGAGATGGAAGAGGCACTGCGCATCCTGACATCGGCTCCGGCGTTCAGTGACAAGGGCTGGTTGTCGACAGCCTTCGAGGTCATTCGCCGTTATCCTCAGACCAAGTATGAGAGCCTGGGCATCCCCACATGGACTTATGGTCACGAGCCGCCCACCCCCTTTGCCACCCATATCGCCAAGTTCTTTGACAACAGTATACGCGAGGATGGCATTCTCACCCTGTCCTTCGCCGGCATCATGTACACACCAGGCAGTGCAGGCACCATACAGGAGAAGAAATAGTTTCTATCTTTGCAGGCGGTTATAAAAAAAAGAAGATTGCATATGAGTTATTCACAAATGGCACAACTGGAATTGTTGAACGCTCTGAATAGCATCAACTCCGAGGCTGAACTGAACGAGTTCAAGAGCGTCTTGGCCCACTACTTTGCGCTGAAGGCCCAGAAAGCCATCGACAAGTTGTGGGACGAGGGTGTTATCAACGAAGAAACCATCGAGCAATGGGGTGAAGAGCACATGCGCACCCCTTACGGCTATGAGGCGCATCGTTCTTGACACTAACTGCCTGCTACAGGCACTGCCCTCACGCAGTCCGTATCACAAAATATGGAACAACAAGTTCGTGGATTGCGCTGTGGCTGTCGATGCCGAATACATCGTCACAAACGACACGCATTTCAACATTCTCAAGCAAATAGACTGGCCGCGACTGACTGTCATCGATACCAAGGAATTCACGAGGCAATTGGAATATTAATAATCGTAAATGGGGACGCAACGGGGACTGGCACCTCCGTGGCAGCTACGGCCCTCTTTTGGCCAAAATATTTAATAAATATTTGGAGAATTACGCGCTTATTCGTAATTTTGCCTGCAATAACAGAAGAAGATATTCAGAAGCAAGCAAATATGAAGAAGATATTCATACGAATAATGGTCCTCATTGGGATGGTGATGATGGCCAATGGGGCAGTGGCGCAGCAACTTACGGAGCAGCAGGCGAAGGAGCGGGCTGGGAGGTTTTTGAAGGAGAGGAGGAGTCAGGAGGCGGGAGTCAGGAGTCAGGAGACAGGAGGCAGGAGACAGGAGGCAGGAGTAAGGAGAGAAGGAGTAAGGAGAGAAGGAGTCACGCTGACGGCTGCAAGGGTGGAGGCCAAGAGCATCTATGCTTTCAACTGTGAGGGTGGCGGCTACGTGATTGCCTCTGCCGATAGCAGGGCGCTGCCAGTGTTGGGATATAGCGACACGGGAAGCATCGACTGGGAGCGGATGCCGGAGAATATGCGCGTCTGGCTCAAACTGTACGACGAGGCCATCGCCACGCTGGGCAACCGTCAGGATTTCAAGGACGGCGACATGACAGGCTCTCATCCCACGAGCCGCAACGGCTCACAACGACAGACAAGGACGAACGGACGCACAGCCATCGAACCGCTGATCAAGACAAATTGGTATCAGATAGTACCTTATTACAACGAATGTCCGCTCTACGACGGTGCCGACAGCAGCCAGAGGGGTAAACGGTGTCTGACAGGTTGCACGGCTACAGCGACAGCACAGGTGATGAACTACTATCAGTGGCCACAGGAGATAACCGACAGCCTGCCCGGCTACGACATCGAGACAACCTACAAGGACGAGAAGAAGGTGTGGCATATCGACGCCCTTCCGCCCGTAACCTTCGCCTGGCAGGATATGCTCGACTGCTACCTTGAACCGCGCGACGGGAGTTTGCAGCCCAAGGAGATCCTTGGCACAGAGGCCCAGCAGCAGGCCGTCGCCACGCTGATGCGCTACTGCGGCCAGGCCATGAAGACGACGTACGGCCCCGCCGCTTCCGCGACCTCGACAGACGCCCAGTATGCAGCGCTTGTCAAAGTCTTCGGCTATTCCGCCGCCACCAAGATCAATTTCCGTACGCTCTACGCCATCGACGAGTGGGAGGACATCATCTACGGTGAACTGGCAGCCGGTCGGCCCGTACTCTACCACGGCTATTCAGAGTCGGAGGGCCACTCGTTCGTCTGCGACGGCTACGACGGCGACGGCCTGTTCCACATCAACTGGGGATGGGGCGGCAAGGATGACGGATACTTCTCGCTCTCCGTGCTCAACCCCTACAACAACACCAGCGCCGGCTCTGGTTCAAGCGGCATCGGATTCAGTATCAACCAGGGCGCCGTCATCTACCTCGATCCGATGATGGATCCCCAGCCCAGCCCCGACGAGGGGAAGCCAGAACTCTTCCAGTATGAGATGTCATTAGAGGATGACCATACGGTGAGGTTCACCTTCGGCTATCGCAAAGACGATGCCGGCACCGCTGCCGTAGACAATGCCCTCGGCATACGCAACGACGACGGAGAATGGGCGCCCGTATTCATGGGCGACCTCAACGACAGCATCATCTACTCCAACAACTATATGCTGGTGGAGGTGGACTCTATGGCGTTCCTGCCAGGCGAGTCGCTCAGACTTCACCCGATGTTCCGCTTCCGTCACGGCGACAACACCGAGTGGCAGATGATTCCCCCAGAGGAATACAGCCTCATGGCAGGCCGTACGGAGGAAGGGACATTCTATCTCCACATCTTGTTTAACGAGTGTGACGGTCTGGAATGTATCGGCGGAGCCATCACGAAGGGAACGGGCGTCGTCGGCGAGCGTAGCGATGTGACCGTCACCGTCCGCAACAACAACCCAAAAGACTATGCCGGAGAGCTCTGTCTCGTACCTTATTATAATGATGATGAGGAGGGTGACACGATGTCGTGCGGTGCCTATCTCCAGGCTGAAAAGGAGGGTGAGGTCACCTTCTCGTTCGTGCCCCGCCACGAGGGGTCTGTGACCCTGATGCTCAAGTCCCCCTCAGGCTATCCGCTCGGCTCTTTCACGTTGGAGACTCATGAGGCCACGGGAATTGAAAAAATGGAAAGTGGAAAGAGGAAAGAGGAAAGAGAAATGTGGAAAGAGGAAAGTGGAGTGAGGAATGTGGAGTCAATACTTTTGCCAAAGGGCATCTATATCCAAGACGGCAAGAAATTCCTCAGGAAGTAGGAGAAGATTTCATATTAAAATGCCTACAGATTATACGGATTATACAGATTAAGCAATTACTGATTATCAGCAAGTTAAAATCCGTATAATCCGTACAATCTGTAGGAAAATAAGAAAAGAATTATTCTTCCCAGCGGAAGACAGCACCGTTGCGGCGGGCGGGATCGGCACCAGTGAAGTCCATCGAATAGGGACTGCCTGTGGTGGGACTCTTACCGATGTAACGATGGGTGCGCATCGACATGAGCATGAACTCGCGGTTAAGATAGTCCTGCCAGAGGAATGTTTCGGCCTCCGTGACGTCTGTAGTGAAGCGCACGTCGCCCGGAAGTCCGTCGCCATAGACCTTTACATAGCGACCGTCTTCGCATTGGAGGATGACCTGCCCCTGCCCTTTGTCGATGACACGGAAACGAGTCTGAGGACTATGGTCTGATGCGTCGGTGTCGTAGAGCATGCCGTGCTTGAGGGCGATGGCGGGCTTGCCAGTAGCCAGATTGATGATGCGGACGGTCTTGCCGTAGGGGATGTTCTTACTACGGTCGGCCATAGGCTCCTCGACGGTGAAATTGTCGAATTCGGCATAGCCGCCGTTCTTCCCCTTCACGTTAAAGGCGAAGAGGGCATGGCGAGACCCCTGGAAGGTGATGAGTTGATAACTTAAGGGCATCATGCGGCCAAGCGTCTGGAAGGTCACGCCATCCGTCGAGTAGGCGTACTGCGCTTGATTGTTGTCGTAGTCACCGATGCACCGCAGCCACAACTTTTCACTTTTCACTTCCTCACTTTTCACATCTGTGGTGTCGTTGGTGGCCTGCTCGAAGCAGCGGAGGGTGAGGGCGTTGCCGTCCTTGACGATGCCGATCCAGGAACAGGGCACGTTGATGTTGCCCAGACCAGCGACATCACCGTCTTTCATGCCTTTCGTATAGAGTTCGACAGTGGTGATGCTCTTGGGGCCGATGACGCGCTGGGTAAGCGTGTTGCGAGCCCACATCAGCTGTTCGGCAGGCATCGACTGGAGGCGCAGACGGCCGTTCTTGAGGCTCCATTTGCTGTCGTCGGGGTTGTGGTTCCATTGCCAGATGGGCTTGAGAGATTTCGAGGAGGGTGGAGTGTGGAGTGTGGAGGGAGAATACTCAAAATCATCGGAACGCACATAAGGAGCGTGTGGAGTAATCTCCTTCCTCATTCCTCCTTCCTCATTCCTCGAAACATTCGGCTTGAACCAGGTGCGGGGAGCGCGGCCAAAGTTGCCTTCAAGGCCTATCATCGGCCAGCCGTCCTTCCATGTGACGGGCATCAGACAGACGGTACGGCCAATGGAGTGGAAGTCTTGCATGAGCAAGGCCCACCACTTGCCGTCCTTGGCCTGCACAATGCCACCCTGATGGGCGTTGTCACAACCTGTAGCGCCGGGGCTGGCTGGCGAAATACCAAACTTCATGCCATCCTCGCCGATACGATATTTCGAGCCTTGCGGCACGATCGTACGGCCCACACCCTGATAGCCGAAGGTCTCGTCGGCGGTGATGACACGTGTCTCGTAGGGTCCCCAGATGCTCTTCGAACGTGAGCAAAGCGTACGTCCATTAGGCGCATAGTCGGTGGAGATGAGGTAGTACATACCATCAATTTTGTACATGTGGTGTCCCTCGCCGATGCCATTGCCTTCAGGGATGATGACGCGGTCGGTACCTTCCATGGGACCGCTCATGTCGGGCTTCAGCTCCGTACAATGCACCTCACCATACTTATGGATGGCATAGATTTTCCCGTCGTCGTCGAAGAGCACGCTGAGGTCGTAGATGTTACCCTGCATGTTGTGATGCTGCCAAGGTCCGTGGATATCCTTCGAGGTGTAACACTGAAGACCCTTGCCGTTGATGTTTGTGAAGACATAGAACTGACCGTTGGCATAACGGATGGCAGGTGCCCAGACGCCCTGGCCGTAGATTTCCTGGTGGTTCTTCAAGGAGAAAGCATCATCATCAAAATCAAAACGTTCGAAACAGTAGCTGATGTTTTCCCAATTAACAAGGTCTCGGGAATGAAGAATCACAAGTCCAGGCACAGTATGCATCGTGGTACCTGCCAAGTAGTAGTCATCGCCCACACGGAGGATGTCAGGATCGGAGAACTCGTCGTAGAACAACGGGTTGGTGTACGTGCCATTGCCGTTGTCAGCCGTCCACGACTGGGCTGAAGAAGTGAAAAGTGAAAAGTGAAAAGTGAAAAGTATAAACAGAAGTCGCTGCCGCATCAACATATCATCTATAAACTATAAACCATAAACTATAAACTCAAAATCACTTCAGTATTGGCCAGCCATCGGGCGTCCAGGAGATAGGCCGCTGGATGAGGATCGAAGCACCCTGATGGGCGATGCTGTAACCGTGACAGATGAAGATGTCCTGATCGTCGAAGGTGTAGGCGGCACAGTGGCCGGCAGCCTCGAAGGCCTTCTTATCACCCTCAAGGAAGATCATGCCACCGCCGTCGCGCATGTCGATGCCATCAGGATCGAGATAAGGTCCCTCGACACTGCGGCTACGGCCTACGGCCACACGGTAGTTGCTCTTAGAGCCCTGACAGCAGTAGTCCCAGGAGACGAAGAGGTAGTACCAGCCGTCGTGCTTGAAGATGAACGGCGCCTCGATGGCGTTGGGACCGGCGAAGTCGGACGTGGGGTTCTTCGGGGGATTGGGATTCACGGAGAGGGCTTTCTTGCCATCGGGGGCGGAGAGGTTGAAGCGACGGGCGATGGTGCGAGGCTTTACTGACTCCTGACTCCTGACTCCAGACTCCTTGCCTACATGCATCGTCGTGTCGAGGCGGACGAGTTGGATGCCGTCCCAGAAGGAACCCCAGACGAGCCAGGGGTTATCCTGATCGTCGATGACGAAGTTGGGATCGATGGCGTTCCAGTTGTCGCGACCTTCACGGGAGGTGACGATACAGCCCATGTCGTCCCAGAGGCCAGAGGCTAAGGAACGAGTGGAGAGCAGTCCGATGGCGGAGCCGTTGCGCCCGAAGGTGGAACAGCTATAGGCGAGCCACCAACGGTCGTGCCATTTGATGACATCCGGCGCCCAGACATGGTGGCGGAAGCCTGGCACGGAGTCCTGCGTCCACTGGGGGATGACGGACATCAGGGGAGCGCCTTTGACAGTCCACGTCTGACGGTCGCGAGACGTCATCTGCTGGATACCCATGCCTGTGGCAAAGATATACCAGGTGCTGTCTTCATAGGCCATCACGGGGTCGTGGACCATAGGCGTGTCGGTCAGGAAGTCAGTTGGTTGGAAACGGTGCGGCTGCCCTGCTGCCGTCGTGGGCATAATAAGGGCCAGCAGCGACCACAATATTGTTTTCGCTTTCATAACGATTGTCATTAAAATAAGAAAAAAGGAAGGGGAGCGGGCTTCACTAAGTCCGCCCCCCTTTGGTTGATTAACCAATCATGTGGAAAATGTAATCAAAATCTTATTCAAACACGAGGTGGCTGCCGTCGACCGTGAAGCGGAAGAACAGATTGCCATCGATAGGACTGATGCCGAGGTAGTCCTGATAATAGGTGTTACCATCGTTACCCTCCATGATGATCCTCACATCGGCCGAGTCGCCATGATTGGTGACAGCAACGTAGCACTTTGCCTCGTCCATAGCCTGGAGCCATGAAGCCCAGTCGCTTTGGCCACCGGAGAGCACGAGGTTCGGGTTGCCGTCGTAGCTTGCACCCCAGCCGTAGTTGTCAGCACGGACGACTGCATACTCAGTAGTACGGTCGCTGGTCAGAACCACACAGAAGTTGTTCCAGTTGTTCTGCAGGTTGGTGAAGTTCTTGATGCGTGTGGATACCGTCTGATTGACGGGCACTTCGAAGTCTATGGAGTGAGCACCCCAAAAGGCGGTTGAGTTATCCTCGGCACCAACGACATCGTCGAACTCGATATGGCTGCCATCCACCGTGAAGCGGAAGAAGAAGTCATTAGGATTGTCAACGGCGATGCCCTGATACATCTGCTGATAGACGACACCGTCGTTACCCTCCATAATAGCCACAACGTCTGCTGAACCGTCCCCATTGTTCGTGACATAGGTGGTCACCTTGGCACCGTCCATGGCAGCAAGCCATGCACCCCAGTCGCTCTGGCCACCGCTGGTCGTCAGGTTCGGGTTGTTATCATAACCAGCACCCCAACCGTAGTTGTCGGCACGAACCACTGCATACTCGGTATTGTCTGCCTTGCAGAGCACTACGACGAAGTTGTTCCAGTTGTTCTGACCATTGGTGTAGTTGGTGAATCTGCTGACGAAGGTCTCGCCCGGGTTCACCTTGATGTTGTCTGAGTGAGCACCCCAGAAGCCTGTAGAGTTGTCGGTAGCACCGATAGAAGTGTACATCTTATCGACAATGTCGAACTGTGCATAAGCGATGACAGGATTGGCAGCCTCGCCCTTGAAGGTCTTGGCGTATGCAGCGATGAGGGTCTTCTGGCCCAGATTGTTCATATCAGGAACGACCTCGAATGTCAGATCCTCAAACTTCACATCCAGCGACACACCCTGCTCGTACTGTACGGTAGCTGTCACGTTGGCAAAGGCTTCCTCAAATGCTACACCCTGGAGCACCTTCTTGGGCACACCGTTGAGCGTCATCGACAACGGCAGCTTGTCCTCCTTAGAGGTGTATCCGCCGATAGGCTCGATGGTGGAACCGATAAAGTTGATGCAAGAACCCTCAGGTACGAGGAAAGCACGGATGGTTGTGTTGCTCTGGTCGGCATTCAGATTCACCAGTGGAGTTTTCTGAATGTAGGTCTTCGTCACTGTACCGTTGGTCATGATGACAGTCAAGCCACCGTCTGTGCGGTCGATGCCCAGTGTCACCTTGCCACCGAGTTTGTCGACACCAGCGTCGGTATCGGTAGCAAATTCGAGTGTACTCGTGGCAAGACTGCGGTCGATATAGTCTCCCCACTCAGAGTTACCGCTGGGCTGATAGTCGAAGCGGATGGCACCGTACTCCTTATAGTTGGCTGCGCCACGATCCTCGTCGTTGGTGATGATCAGGGCATAGTTCTTATAAGTATTTGTAGCAGCGGGGTTGATGCTCAGGTTGAACTGTGTGATCCATTGTTCATTCTCTGGAATCTGATAGTACTTGGAGAATACTGCCCACCAGCCAGTGCTGAAATCAGGTGCACCGACGGTATAGACATCTTCGTGCAAACCTTCGATTTCTTCATCGCCACCCTGTTCGGCAGCCTTGGCAGCAGCTATGGAGTCTGCCTTGGCAGAGATCCAGTCGGGAGAGTCGATGCTGTAGAGGTCACCGCCCTCGCATCCCGTCAACGTCAGCAGGCCTAAGGCAGCTGAACAGAAGACTGTTGCTAACCTATTTAGATATTTCATAATCTCTAATTTTTTAATTTTTTAATTTTCTAATTTTTTAATTTTATAACTTTCCCTTAGAGGTTCACGACGGGATGGATGCTCCAACCCTTGCTGCTGAAGTAGCTGGCATTACTGCTGCTGTAGTTGGCAGAGTTGCCCACGAGTTTGGGGTTGTCGTTAAGTGTACCCTGATAGATGGGGAAGAATTCATGTCCCTGGATCCAGGAGTCGTAAGAACTCTTCAACTCCGGATCGTCGCCGACCTCTGAATAGCTGACGGGCTCCTTCACCCTGCTGCGGTCATTGGTGCGACGGAAAGTGCCGTGCTCCTTGATCTGCAACAGACGGCCATTGTCATAGAAGAATCCCCAGCGCAGGAGGTCGTAGCCACGGCCCCACTCACAACCGAACTCTTTCGGGCGCTCCACATTGGCAATCTGCTCGAAGAGCTTATCAGCATTGCCGGAGAAGTCTGAGAGGTTCAGGTTAGCCAGACCGGCACGGTTACGTACCTGGTTGATCCAGTCGATAGCCTGCTGTGTAGGTCCGCTGATCTCATTCTCGCACTCTGCGGCACGGAGCAGCACGTCGCTGTAGCGCATCATGCGGAGGTTGATACCACAGTGCAGACCTGTCACCACCTTGTCATAGAGACCAGTGCGCAAGTTGGTATTCTTGGCAATTGGCAGGCCGCCATAGTTGTTGTTGGTCACTACAGGTTCTTCATCAGACATGGGCTGCAAATAACAGATATTGCCATACTCAAATTGTTCCCACTCAGGCTCGTAAGTACCGATGGTCCAATAGAGACGCGGGTCGAGTGAACCGGTAGTGGTGCGCTCAGCCTTGAAGAGCTGATAGAGCCAGGGTGATGCAGAGAGGTCAGCCCATCCACCGCAGTCGCCAGGACCGTAATTACTCTCGATAGCGTGACCCTGTGTAGCATTCGGACTGGTGTTCACGGGAGTCCACTCATCGTCGGTACCCTGTGAACCATAGTCCAGATACTGCACCTCAAAGAGGCTCTCGATATTGTTCTCATAAGCAGATCCCTCACGGAAGTTGTCACCGTAGTTGGCCATCAGCTGATAGGAGCCATAGCGTCCGCCAATAATATCCTTCAGCACGGTGAGTGCCTCGCTGTACTTGTGGCGCATCATCAGCGCACGGGCATAGAAACCGGCAGCAGCACCACAGGTGGCACGGCCCTTGCACCACTCGGCACCCATGTCACGGCTTGGCAGCAGCGTCATAGCCTCAGACAAGTCCTTCTCCACCTGATCCCAGACACGGTCGTACTGGTCGTTAGCGTCAGAGTCACCCTCTGTCCTGTTTGCGCCATAGAGGCCGTCGAGAGAAGAATACGTAGCGTAGTCGGTAATCAGAAGAGGATTCTGATAGTATCCGGCGAGGTTATAGTAAGCCAGTCCGCGGAGGAACAGCATTTGACCCTTGATGTGCTTCATCTGATCGTTAAGGGCACTGTTGTCCTCACCACAGCGGGAGAGGGTATAGTTACATACATTGATGGTATAATACCAGTCGCGCCATGACCACTGACCGATCTCATCGGTGAAGGGAGCGTTCAGGTCGTCGAAAGGCATGTACCATACCTGTGAGGAGTTCCATACCTCATCACCACGGCACACGTCGAGCGTGTAGCCGACACGGGCATAAGTGCCCTCCATACGAATGTGGTTGTAAGCGGCAATCACATTCTCCTCCAAATCTTCGGCCGTATTGCCGAACGTAGCTG
This sequence comes from uncultured Prevotellaceae bacterium, assembly GCA_902776545.1. Lineage (GTDB taxonomy): Bacteria > Bacteroidota > Bacteroidia > Bacteroidales > Bacteroidaceae > Prevotella. The sequence continues at coordinate 43,593 of CACYQO010000005.1, forward strand.
TTGTCTGCTGGTTGGGGTTAGACACGTCCAGTTTGCTCTCGCAAGATGTCACGAGGAAAGAGGAAAGAGGAAGGAGGAAGGAGATTACCCCCAGCCCCACCTTATTATATATATTATTCTTTTTCATATCTTTATGTTCTTATGTTACTTTACCTTTTTACTTTTTTACCTTTTTACCTTTAGAAAGTAAAGTTCAGTCCAGCCATGAAGGTCCTTGCCGTGGGATACGAGCAGTAGTTGTAACCCGGGGTGAAGGTACCGCCGGCATAGTCCACATTGTAACCCTTGTAACCAGTGATGGTGAGGAGGTTCTGGGCAGACACGTAAACACGGACACCAGAGACATAGTCGGCAAACCACTTGTTGGGCAAGTTGCAGCCAAGTTCGATATTGGCAATCTTCCAGTAAGCAGCATTCTGAATCTGACGGCTGCTGAACAGGTCGTTCCAAGCCAATGTGGCACTGTTGGAGAGATAGGTACGGGGGATGTTGCTCACGTATGTACCGCCATCCCACTGGTTAGCGTTGAGGATGTTGACGTCCTTGTTGCCGTAACCATAGCTGGAGTTCAGCTGGTTGTAGAGGTAATCGGTCACGTGGTAGCCGAGAGCACCGAAGGTAGAGATGCTCAGGTCGAAGATCTTGTACTCGAGGTGTGCGCTCAGACCGAAGTTCACTGAGGGCAGGCCGCTGCCGAGCACGGTCTGGTCGTCGGCATTGATCTGACCGTCGTCGTTCACGTCGCGGTAGTAGCAGTCACCCACCTGTGCACCGGGCTGGTACTGGTAAGCCGGATTAGATTGATTATACTCCTCCAAGGTCAATTTCTTGTGAGGATGGTCATCTGCCAGATTCTTCTGATAGCTACTGAAACCTTGAGCGTTCAACTTATCCAACTGCTCTTGTGTACGAATGATATCCACATAGTCCCAACCGTAGAAACGGCCTACTTCCTGACCCACCTCTGTAATATAGGATCCGGTGATATATTTCTCTGTACCAAAACCGAGTGAGGTCACCTCGTTCTTCAGGGTGCTCAGGTTGGCACTGATCTCGTGTTTCAGAGCGTGGTCGCGGTTGCGGTAGGTCAGCGAGAACTCGAATCCGCTGTTCTCCATCGAGGCGGCATTCATCGTCACAGACGTGTTGGCCACACCGGCATTAGCGGGAACGGGCACGTTGTAGAGCAGATCCTGAGACTTGTTCTTATACCATTCAGCGGTGAACTCGATGCGGTTGTTGAAGAAAGCCAGGTCGAGACCGATGTTCATGGTCTTTCTCTTCTCCCAAGTGAGGTTCTCGTTGACGAAGGTCGAAACGGCAGAACCGGTGATGGGCTGGTTGCCGAAGCTATAGGTCATGTTGTTGCGGGCCATCGTGGCGAAGATGGCATAGTCGCCCACAGCGGCCTCATAACCGAGCTCACCATAGCTGGCGCGCAGCTTGAACATATTCACGATGTCGCGGTCGATGGGGAAGAACTTCTCCTTATCGAAACGCCAACCAATAGAAACAGAGGTGAAGGTATCCCAGCGGATGTCCTTTGACAGACGTGAGCTACCGTCACGACGGACGATACCGGAAATCAGGTACTTGCCGTCAAAGTCGTAGTTCACACGGGCCAGGTAAGAAGCCAAGGTGTGCTTGTACTCATAGCTGTCGGCACTCCATGAACTGGCATTCTGCAGCTGCAGGAAATAAGGCTCAGAGAGGTTGACACCTGTTGCAGACATCGTATTGGTGTTCTCCTGCTCGAAGGTCTGACCTACCACAACGTTGGCGTGGTGCAGTCCCATGGTGCCATCCCAAGTCAGCGTGTTCTCAATCAAGGCGTCGGTATATTTGCGGTGAGCCTTGGTCAGACGCTCGTTCTCCTTGGCGAGATATACACGGTTACTCTGGATCCAGGCAGGAATCCAAGTCTTGTCGTTGGCAGAGGTCGTGCTATAAGAAAGATTCAGCTTATAGGTCAGCTGGTGGTTCTTGCTCTTCACGCCTACCATGCTTAGCAGGTCAACATCGGCAGAAGCCGTACCTACGAAACGGTCAACAATCGTATTACGCGTCAGCATGTTGTTCACCAACAGGGGGTTCATGGCTGAGATATCACCGTGAACGGTATCATAGTACACGCCATAGCCATAGGCATCGTAACGGTAACCGCTGGCAGAACCTACTTTGTCGTCGAGCACCCAAGTGGATTCGTCGTAAGCCTTGATGGTCGGCTGCATGTTCAGCACACCACCCAGCACGTTACCTAAGTTACCATACAGACCCTGCACATACTCGTTGGCATTCGACACGGCCAGGTTGTCCTGGTCAGAGTGAGAATACACTAAGCTCGTGCGGAACTTCACGAACTTCACGTCCATTGTGTTGTTCACACGGGCGGTGTAACGCTCAAAGTTAGGACCGGCACCTTCCAAAGTACCCTTCTGCTTATAGTAGTCAAGACTGATATTATAGGTATTATTGACACCACCACCGCTGAGGTTCACACTGTGGTTCTGACGGATACCTGTCTTGAAGGCCTCACTCAACCAGTCGGTATTGGTGTCGTCCATGAAGTGGTAGTAACCGTCAGCGCCCAGGCTGTAACCTCCGGGAACGGGGATACCGGCATTCTCTGCAGCCGTGCCGAGATAACGGCTGTACTGTTCAGCGTTGGTCAGGTCATAGACACCTTTCTGAATCTTATCCACACCAAAGTAACCCTTGTAGTCAACCTTCAGCGGCTGGTCCTTCTTACCGCCCTTGGTGGTGATGATAACCACACCGTTAGCAGCTCGAGAACCGTAGATGGCACCGGCAGAAGCATCCTTCAGCACCTGAATGGTCTCGATGTCGTTCGGAGAGAAGTCACGGATAGAGGTACCCATGGGCACACCGTCGATCACATACAGAGGAGCTGTGCTGCCGAAGCTACCGATACCACGGATACGTACCAGAGGATCGGCACCGGGCTGACCGTCAGAGGTGATCTGCACACCGGCCACCTTACCTTCGAGCATCGAAGAGATGTTGGAGTGAGACACACGCTTCAGTTCGTCGGCATTCACGATTGACACAGAACCCGTCAGGTCGGCCTTCTTCTGAACACCATAACCCACGACGACCACCTGATCGAGCATCATGGCATCTGACTCGAGTTCAATAGTACTAAGGTTCGCGCGTCCGCGTACGGCAATCTCGCGATCCTTGTAACCTACATAGCTTACCAGAAGGGTAGCGTTAGTTGGAGCACTCAACTCGAAGTTTCCATCGAAGTCGGTCACAACACCGCTCTGCACGCCCTTCACTCGGACGGTAGCGCCAATGAGCGGCTCTCCACTTTGATCAACGACCTGACCACTCACTTTGATGGTCTGGTCCTGCTGCACTGATGCCTTTGCGGTCGTCGGACAGAGGGAAAGTCCACCCGACATGCCTAACATTAGCATCACAGAGAATAATACTTGTTTTCTCATTGTTAATTACTTTTGGTTTTAAACTAAATTATATTATTGAAATTTTTCGCAAAAGTAACACAATTTGATTTAAATCAAGTGGACAAAATGATTTATAAGGTGGATAAAACGATTTTAGTGTACAAAATACCTAATTTTTGTTCCTTTTATCCACTAAAAGCATTTTAATAGCGTAAAACAGCTGAGTTAACTCGATTTGTCGTTTGAGTTAACTCAATCGATGTTTTGAGTTAACTCACGTTTTTTCTACTACATCAAAGTGTTGGAAGGCTTCGTAAAAAAAGGGGCTTTATGGCATTAAAATCAAAGCGAAGGAGACCTTCACCAAGAGCGATGACGACGACGAGCGTCCCGGAGCCGGTGGGTAATCTCTTCCCCTCCTAAGTTAGGAGGGGTTAGGGGTGGTCTGAACAGCCGCATAATCAGCGCTTCTTCAGACCCCCTCTGGCTCCCCCTCGCTCGGCTTTGCCGCTTGGCTCTGCCAAGAACTTAGGGGGAGAAATAAATACTCAAAGCGCAGAAAAAATATAGAAATATGTGATGGACAAGAGTGGATTCAAATGCATATCATCGGGCTTTATGCTCGTTTCAGGGGTCGGCCTGTGCGTCGCCGCATTCTGCGTCGAGCCTGTGGGCGAGATACATGATTCCGTGTTGTGGTATTTCGCCCAATGCCTGATATACGCTGGTTCGGCTGTCGGTGTCGATGTCATCATCGACGAACGAATCAGGCGGAATAAGTTAGATAAGTAATAATCCCACGTGGCGAGCGAAGCCGTTACAAAGCCGAGCGGCTGGGGCTGACGCCAAACATCTTCGTGAAGCAGCGGGTGAAATATTTGGGGTCGTTGAAACCGACCTTATAGGCAATCTCGGTGATGTTGCGGTTGCCGGACTTCGATGAAAGTAGTTCCTTGGCCATGTTCAGGCGGTAGTTGCGGATGAACTGCCCAACGGGAACCCCTGCCTCGGCATTGAGATGCTTGCTGGCCACCGTACGGCTCATGCCAAGGGCATCGCAGAACTCCTGGACACCAAACTCGGAGTTCATGTAGTTGGCCTCCATGATCTCCATCACACGCTCCATAAACGGTTTGGTACGTTTCTGCACCTCCTCCTTGTCTGCCTCCACACTCTTCGTCACGCTGTGCTTGTAACGCTGCTGGTTGTCGAGGATGTTCTGAATACGGGTCTGCAACTGCGCAGGATCTTCCGACTCCTCCAATACACGACGGATAGGATTAAGCAGCTCTTCGGCCTCCAACCGTTTCAGACGCGCTACCCACCTATTATATATATAAAGTACGAGAACTACGAAGAGAATGCCTAACAAAGAACGGAACCACCAACTGTTCCAAAAAGCAGGGCTGACATTCACGTCGATGGAAGCGATGGCCGGCTGATCGGCTGACAGGGATGAGACATATTTCACCTCGAAGATATAATGTCCGGCAGGCAGGGCACTATAGCGTACGGAGTGCTCTCCCAGTTTGAGCGGTGTCCATTCGTCATCCAAGCCTTTCATCCTGTAACTGAACATGGCTTGCTCCTCATTCCCATAATCCAAGGCCGAAAAGGCGATAGAGAAGGAACGGTTACCCTCACGCAACTGGATGGACTTGGCTATCGAGATGTCTTCCGACAAATATTCGCTGCCGGCGGTGACATCCTGATTATCCACGACGAGGTGGGTAAACACGAGCTGGCCGTTCGCCTTAGCCTCTGTATTCTCACCCAACACCTCTATCAGTCCTCCCTCGCTACCGAGATAAATCACGCCCGAAGCGTCTCGCGCCGCAGAATTCCAATAGAAATGATGATTGACCAAGCCTTCGCTCTCGAAATAATTGGAAAAGACATGCGTCTTCGGATCATAGACCGACAAACCATTCTGAGTCGTCACCCACAAGCGTCCGTTAACATCCTCAACGATACCCTTGACACCACCGAAGGCCAGGCCGTCTTCCGTTGTCAGAGCCTCAAAGACGTCTTCTCTCCTGACTCCTGACTCCTGACTCCTGTCTCCTCTCCTGACTCCTGACTCCTGACTCCTGTCTCCTCTCCTTCTATACAGCCCATACCCGTTGCTGCCCAGCCAAAGCGTACCGTCATGCGCCAGACAGAAGGAGGATATCTTGTCTACGATACGCGAGTCGGGATCATCCAGCTTGTGAGAGATCAGCTCATGCTTAAAGGGACGGTGCCCCTGGCGTCCTGAGTTGAGATCCACCTTGATCAAACCCTGCATACAACCCATCCACAGGAAACCATCATGGTCGACAATGGCGCCGATGTTTCCCGTCAGGCTGCGGCATCCCTCAAACGGATCCTCCATCACACGCGACTTGAAATCATAGAAATACAGTCCCGCATTACTGCCTATCCACAGGCCGTCGTTAATAGAATCGACAGCCAGCGCACCTACAAAACCCGTACGCCACTGATATTCTCCCTGAAGTTCCAGACGTCTTACTTCCCACTTTTCACTTTTCACTTCCCACTTTTCACTTTTCACTTCCCCCTTTTCACTTCCCACGCAGACTCCTCCTCCCCACGTACCTATCCAGAGTTTGCCGTGATGATCGGCAGCAAGCGCCGAGACACTGTTATGTGACAAACCGGAATTGGCTGTTGTGTAGTGGACAAAGTCGGCTGTGCCTTTCTCACGAAGGTTCAGGCCTCCTTCTACCGTTCCCACCCATAACCGTCCGTCCGGCTCAACCAACATGGCATTCACGGGATTGGGAGAGAGGGAACGAGGGTCACTGGTATGAACAGAGTTTCGCAGCAGCAGGCGTTGCGGTGCCAGACAGGCAATACCACCCGACTCCGTACCTATCCAGATATGACCCTGCCAGACACGGATGCAATGAACGAAGTCGCTCTTCAGCGGGATAGGGCTCTCCGTGGTCCAAGCCGTGAAACTGTCTGTCTGATCATCGTAGATATTGACACCGCAGAGAGAGCCTACCAACAAGCGATTGTCGGACGTGACTGCCAGACTCGAGAGAAACACATGGGACAGGGATCCCGGAGCAGTGGAATGATGATACTCAGTCAACTTTTGCAGATAAGGATCATAACGGAACAGTCCCTGGTTGGTTGTGATCCAGACCACATTGTTACGTTTCAGGATGTCGGTGATGTAATGATCCTGAAGCGGTTTCAGCAAAGCAGATATTTCCTCCCGCACCAGTTTCCCGCCTTTTTCCACCAGCCGATAAAGTCCACCGTCGATGCCTATCCACGGTTTGCCGTTTCCCTCGACATCACAGATGGCTATGTCGAGCATTCTCCAAGGGTGGGGATAGTTGTAAATATGATCCGGCTGTCCTTGAGCGTCGAATGTGATGAGAGAGACCTGACGGTCATTGACCACCCAAATGCGTCCCATGGCATCACAATAGCACTTCATGGAAGGAAGAGTCAGCAACTCTCGCAGACCCGGATGGTCAGGTACAACGGCTCTCATCGTTTTCAGGTCGATGATATTGATACCCTCGTCGAAGGCCACCCAAAGCCTATGGAAATCGTCCTCAGCAATACTACGGCATGACTTGCTGTTCAGGTCAAGCTTGGGTTCCATGACGCCATAACCGTCGTAGCGGACTAAACCGCCACCATACGTCGAGATCCAAAGAAAACCGCTGGAATCCTTGAAGATGTCGTTGACATGATTATGGGGAAGACCATTGCTCAGGTCCAGATAAGTAAGGTTGTACCGCTCTGTCAGCAGGTTGGCAGCGTGGATTTCGATGTCGAGGAAGGAGGAAAGAGGAACGAGGAAGGAGATATGTATGGCAAAGAGAAGCAATGTCACTCTCCGCCACCAAAGTAATCTCCTTCCTCGTTCCTCCTTCCTCATTCCTCGAAAATAAACTTACTTCTTAATTCCTGCGACGCAGACAGAGCCAATGAGGAAGCTGACGCCAGCGACAATCATCATTGTGGACTGATGGCCACCTACCAGCGTCAGGACGACACCGCCTAATAGGGCCGCCACAATCTGAGGAATACAGATGGTGCCGTTGAAGAGTCCGAGGTAAGCGCCCATGTGGCCATAGCCCTGCAGGGCGTTCGTGACGAACGTGAACGGCATGGCGAGCATCGCAGCCCAGGCACAGCCAATCATCAGGAACGGGATGAACTGCAGATACTGGTTACTGATGAACGGTACGAGTGCAAAGCCGATACCACCGATCACCAGACTGACGGAATAAGCCAGCTTCGTATTCTTGAACTGTGGCAGCAGAGCGGCCCAGACAACAGAGCCCACGGCCTGAACGGCAAAGAGGATACCCACCCAGTTACCTGCCTCCTGGAAGGCCTCACTGGAAGGATCGGTCGTGTTCCACACCACCTCGGCGATGGCACCGGTCGTATAGTTCCACATATAGAGCATGGCTGCCCAGCAGAAGAACTGCACGAGTCCCACCTTCCAGAATGTCGAAGGCGCATTCTTCAGCAAAGTGATCCAGTTTCCGGAATCCTCTGAGTTCTCGGAGTTTTCGGAGTTCCCTGACGTAGGATTATATTCTGCATAATCCTTCGGATTCCACTCCTTCACCTTCGAGGTGGTGTAGATGACACAGAGAATCAGGATGGCAGCACCGATATAGAACGACCAGATCACACTGTCGGGCACCACACCTTTCTCTGCCACATTGCTGATGCCGATAAATGTAAAGATGAAAGGGAACACAAAGCCCAGCACCGAACCGGCATTGCAAAGGAACGACTGGATGGAGTAGGCCTTGGCCTTCTGCTTCTCGTTCACCATGTCGCCCACCAGCATCTTAAACGGCTGCATCGCCATATTGATACTCGTGTCGAGGAACATCAGGGCAACCAGTCCGAACATCATGGCGGCACTGACCGTCAGTCCCAATGAGCCTGCATTTGGCAACAGGCACATCACCAGCACTGCGACGGCGGCTCCTACAAACAGATAAGGAATACGACGTCCGAAGCGCGTCCATGTCTTATCCGACAGTGTTCCGACAATCGGTTGCACAAGGATACCCATCAACGGCGGAAGGATCCAGAAATAACTCAGGTTGTGCGGGTCTGCGCCGAGTGTGGCGAAGATACGCGAGATGTTGGCACTCTGCAAAGCGTAAGCGATCTGCACGCCGAAGAATCCGAAACTCAGATTCCACAATTTCCAAAAACTTAAATCAGGCTTCTGTTTCATAATTATATCATTTTTTATTGCATCAGATGGACACGGAATTATACGGAGGATTGTCAGGGTGCTTATTCTTCGCTTCGAGCGGATAGTCCAAGCAGACGTTTGAACCCCGAACCTTCTTGTTGGCTAAAATTGAGAATATAGCCGACTTTACTATGCGTCAGGTTGATGTAGTCTTTCTGACGGACATAGGGAATCCCCATCTCCTCAAGTTCTATGCATAGTGCATTTTCGTAGACTTTCTCTGCCAAGCCTTTTCCTAAAATCCTTTGCACATTATAATATGCATTGATTACCTTCCTTGACAACTCTTCATATATCAACATATTCTTCCTTTTTTCAGTGTTGTTCCGTGTTCATCCGATGCAATAAACCATTACCGTGTAGTTCCGCGGATGATGAGGCGGGTGCGGACGACGCGTTTCTCCACCTTCTCCATAGGGATGAGGCCTTCCACCTTGTCCATCAGAATCTCGGCAGCCTCCTCACCTACCCGATGGCCACGCTGTTCAACCGTTGTCAGCATCGGATCACAGGCCACAGCACGCTGTCCGTTGGTGAAACCGCAGATGCTGATATCCTCAGGCACCTTGTAACCAGAGTGCTTGGCCGTATAGAGAATGCCGATGGCCGTATCATCATTTACGGCGAAGAAACCGTCAGGCCGCTGTTCCAAAGCCAGGATCTCCGGGGTCAGCACCTCGGCATCCTCACGATTGTCACAGACACGGATAATCTCCTCATCCACCTTCAGTCCGTGTTTCAGCAAGGCATCTTTATAACCATTGAAACGGTTCTTCGAAATCTCAAGCTGCAAGGGACCGCCATAAAAGGCAATCCGCTTACATCCCGTCTCTATCAGATGGGTCACGGCGTTATAGGCACCCATATAGTCGTCGACCACCACACGACTGGCATTCACGCCCGTACAGATACGGTCATAGAACACAATGGGGATACCCGCATCAATCAGCCTCTGATAGTGCTCGTAGTTCTTGGTATCCTTCGCCTGCGACACGATGATACCACAGACCTTATAACGATGGAAGTTCTCGCAGATCCGCACCTCACGCTCATACTGTTCCCCGCTCAGGGCCACCATGATCCGGTAGCCACGGGCGGCGGCAGCCTCCTCAATACCTGTCAGGATCGACGAGAAATAATAATGGGTAAACTCCGGCACGATGACACCGATGACTCTCTGCGGCATCACCCGGCTGTGGCGTAAGGCTTCGCCGATGGCATTCGGATAGAAGTTATGCTCACGGGCATACTGCTGAATAGCCTTCCGACGCTCTTCGCTGATACGGGGAGAATCCTTCAGGGCACGCGACACCGTCGCCACGGAAATTCCGAACTCCCGGGCTATGTCCTTCATTGTCATTGGTGCTTTCTCTTCCATCGGTTTCTAACTATTCCGATGCAAAGTTACGAAAAAGTTTATGAATAATTACATATACCTTATTATTATTATATATAATCGCTCATGCAAACGTTTGCATGGCAGAATAATATCTTTTTATGCAAAAAAAGTACAACGTATCAAAAAGTAACGTAACTTTGCACCAGAATAACTATACAACAGAATCGATAACTCTAATTAATGCAAATGATGAAGCAGGTAAACATTCAATTTCCGCTTAGGATGCTCGGCCTCATTTTAGGGCTGTTCCTATCCGTGAGTGCCTTTGCTCAGATTGAGGTTAAAGGCCATGTGAAAGATGCTACAGGCGAAGCTATTATCGGCGCAACGGTTCGTGTGGACGGTACACAGACGGCCACCGTAACGGACTTCGACGGTAATTTCGTGCTAAAAGCTAATCAGGGTGCAAACATCACCATCTCTTATGTTGGCTATCAGAACGCCACAGTGAAGGCGGCACCCAGTGTAGAGGTTACGCTCGTTGACGACGAGACTGTTCTGCAGGACGTCGTAGTGATCGGTTACGGTTCCGTCCGTAAGAGCGATGCAACGGGTAGCGTAACGTCAGTAGAGGCAGACCAGTTGAACAAGGGTCTTGCCACTTCTCCGGCAGATCTGCTGCAGGGTAAGACCCCTGGTGTACAGGTCACAACCAACAGTGGTGCCCCCGGTGCTGGTGCAAAGATCCGTATTCGTGGTGGTTCGTCACTGTCAGCCTCTAACGACCCGCTGATCGTGATCGACGGTCTGCCTATCAGCTCGACTGAAATCTCGGGCGGTGACTTGCTGAACACCATCAACCCGAACGACATCGAGAGCTTCTCTATCCTGAAGGATGCTTCTGCCACCGCTATCTACGGTAGCCGCGCTTCTAACGGTGTGATCCTGATCACCACCAAGAAGGGTAAGGCAGGTGCGAAGCCCCGTATCAATGTTGACATGAGCGGTACATTCAAGACCGTTGCCAAGAAGGTGGACGTGCTCAGCGCAGAAGCCTTCCGTGACTTCTTTATGGCCAACTACGGTGACAATGCCGATGCCGTGGCTGCTTTAGGCAATGCCAACACGAAATGGCAGGACGAGATCTACCGCAATGCCTTTGCTGAGGAAATCAACGCCAGTGTGACGGGCGGGTATGTCTCTAAGGAGCAGGTCTTCAAGATGCCTTACCGTGTCAGTGCAGGTTTCCTGAACAACGACGGTACACTGAAGACTACGGGCATGACGCGTGGGACTCTTGGCTTCAACCTGACCCCGACACTGCTCAACGACCGCCTGACCATCAATCTGAATGCCAAAGGCGTGTTCACACATAACAAGTTCGCTGACGAGGGTGCTATCGGTGCAGCCGTACAGTATAATCCTCTGAAGCCCGTTGACCACAAATGGGAAAGCAACGGGGCGCCCAACACGATGTCGACACTGAACCCCGTGGCCATGCTCAACGAGCAGCACAAGAGCTCTTACATCCGGAGGTTCATCGGTAACGCCCAGTTCGACTACAAGTTCAAGTTCCTCGACGGCCTCCGCGCCAACCTGAACCTCGGTATCGACTACTCGACGACCTCGGGCTGGAACGTGACGGACGAGGGCAGTGAGATCTCTTATCACAACAAGGTGGAGAATGGGACCGGCCTCTGGGAGAAATACACGCAGAAGCGTAATGACAAGACCTTGGAGTTCTACCTCGCATACGCCAGGGAACTGAAGGAGATCTACAGCCGCTTCGACGTCCTCGCCGGTTACAGCTGGCAGCACTTCCACAATGAGACGACGAGCGAGAAGGAATCAAACGACGGGAATCACACACGTTTGTATGGCGATCCCACGCTCTTCAAGACTGAGAGCTACCTCATCTCATTCTACGGCCGTCTGAACTGGACGCTGATGGACCGCTACCTGCTGACGTTTACCATCCGTGATGACGGTACTTCGCGTTTCCAGAACAACAAGTGGGGCGTGTTCCCCTCTGCAGCTCTTGCATGGCGCGTGAATGAAGAGCCGTTCCTGAAGAATGTTGACTGGCTCTCGAACCTGAAGCTCCGCTTAGGCTGGGGTATCACTGGTCAGCAGAACATCAACCAGGGTGACTATCCTTCTATCGCCACTTATCACACTAACCAGCATGGTTCATACTACTGGTTCGGCAATAATGAAATTATTCCTATCACTCCGAAGGGCTATGCAGCCCAGATCAAGTGGGAGGAGACCACTACTTATAACATCGGTTTGGACTTCGGTTTCATGCGCAACCGCATCAACGGTAGCATCGACGTTTACAAGCGCAAGACGAACGACTTGCTGAACAGAGTGCCTGTGGCTGCTGGAACGAACCTGACCAACTACCTGCTGATGAATGTAGGCGACATGGAGAACAAGGGTATCGAGGTAGCCTTGAACGTGGTGCCTTTCGAGAAGAAGGAGCTGCGCTGGGAACTTGGTGTCAACGTTTCATACAACAAGAATGAGATTACCAAACTGACCGCCAGCGACGATCCCAGCTATCCAGGCGTTGAGACCGGCGGCATCTCGGGCGGTGTGGGTAATAACATCCAGATCCAGAAAGTGGGTAACCCCATCAACTCGTTCTACGTGCTGCAGCAGGTTTACGACGAGGCAGGCAAGCCGTTAGAGGGTGTCTATGTGGACCGTAACCATGACGGCCAGATCACTGACGACGACCGTTACGTTTACTACAAGCCCGACGCTGACGTGAACATCGGCTTCAACACCGAGCTGAACTACAAGAAGTGGACCCTGTCTGCCGCCTTCCGCGCCAGCTTAGGCAACTACGTTTACAACAACGTAGCCTCGAACACGGAGATGAAGGCCGATATGTGGACCAACAACTTCATCTGTAACCGTGTGTCGACTGCACCTGAGACGAACTTCCAACAGGCTCAGTACAAGAGTGACTACTATGTGCAGAACGCTTCGTTCCTGAAGCTCGACAAGGTGACATTAGCTTACAACATTGCATCTTGGGTACGCGTAAACTTCACCGCACAGAATGTGTTCACCATCACGAAGTACAAGGGTGTGGATCCTGAAGTGGCCAACGGTATCGACAACAACATGTACCCCCGCTCAAGGAACTTCATCTTAGGTGCAAGCTTTAACTTTTAAAAGGTAAAAAGGTAAAAAAGTAAAAAAGTAAATTGGAGGACAAGAATATGAAATTCAACATAAAGAAAAACGGAATTTATAGTTTTGCCTTTGCCACTGCCGTGTCGCTGACAGCATGTACGGGTGACCTGAAGGTGACCCCCATCGACCCGAACCTCGACACGCCGGAGAATGTGCTTACCAGCACTCAGGCATACAACCAGTTGTTGGCAAAATGTTACTCGGCTCTCTCAGTAAGCTCTCCTGACGGCGATAGCGGTTCCCCTGATATTGAGGGTATCGACGGTGGCTTCGGTCAGTATCTGCGCGCCCTGTTCAACCTGCAGGTGCTGCCTACCGACGAGGCCGTAATCGGGTGGAACGACCAGACGCTGAAAGACCTGCACGGACTGCAGTGGACATCGAGTGACGTGTTCGTCAGCGCTTGCTACAGCCGTGTGTTCTATGAGATTTCTCTCTGCAATGAGGTGATCCGCAGAATTGATCAGGCGGGCAGCAACGACGCCGCCATGCAGCAGTATCGCGCCGAGGCCCGTGCCGTTCGCGGACTGGCCTATCTGCACGCCATCGATCTGTTCGGCAATGTGCCTTTCACCGACGAGAGTTCTGAAGTAGGCGGTGCCAATCCTCAGCAGATCAGCCGCGCCGAGCTCTTCAATTGGTTGGCGAATGATATGGAGGAAACAGCACAGCAACTGCCCTCTGATCCCGAGAAGTACCGCGCCGGTAAGGGTCTGTGCTACATGATCCTGGCCAAGCTCTACCTGAACGCCGCTGTATATACCGGCACGCCCAACTATCAGAAGTGCGCCGAGTACTGCCAGAAGATTATCGACTTAGGCTACAAACTGGAGTCTGCCAACGACTACTGGAAGCTCTTCTGCGCCGACAACGACCAGATGTTAGGCGTAGGCCACGAGATTATCTTCAGCGTCTATCAGGATCACATCAACACACAGGCTTACGGTGGTACGACCTATATCATCAACGGCCAGGTGGGTGGTAACATGAACTATACCGACTACGGTCTTGGCGGCAACGGCTGGGGCGGTCTTCGCGTGACACCGCAGTTTGTCGACAAGTTCGAAGACGGTGACCAGCGTGCCACATTCTTCACCGACGGCCAGTCGAAGGAGATTATCGACATCAGCGACTTCTTCAGCGGCTATGCCTTCACGAAGTTCACCAACCTGAAGGCCGACGGTAGCGTGCTGTCTGATGCCAATTCATTCCCCGACACCGACTTCCCCGTGTTCCGTCTGGGTGATGTCTATCTGATGCTTGCAGAGTGTGAAGTTGTGGGCGGCGTGAGCTGCGACGGTATCGCCAAGTTCAATGCCATCCGCGAACGTGCAGGCGTTGCAGCCATCGCCAATCCCTCCAAGTCGGACATCATCAACGAGCGTGCCCGTGAGTTAGCTTGGGAGTGCCATCGCCGCTCTGACCTCGTTCGCTTCGGTCTGCTGACCACTGACAGCTATCTCTGGTCACACAAGGGTATGAACAGCAACGTTGGCACGCCTCACAGTGTGGACGGGAAATACAACCTGTATCCATTGGCATCAAGCGACGTGATTTCGAACCCGAACCTCACACAGAATCCGGGATATTGAAAAATTAAAAAATTAAGAAATTATAAAATTATAAGATTATAAGATTATAAAATTATAAGATTATAAAATTAAAAAATTGAAAGGAAGATTATGAAAACAAGATATTTCAAGAGTAGTGTGTTGTTTGCCGCTGTCGTCATGCTGTTCGCAGCCTGCGAAACTGACCGCGACGACAACCCCAAACTCGGCCCGAACCACACCGCATCTGAATTTGTGGTGAACACATCGGCAGTGGCAGAACAGTATATCCAGCTGTCACCGGAGAATACGGTTAATCTCACCTGGTCGCAGCCTAACTATGGCGTGAATACTGTAGTAAACTATCAAGTGCAGGTTGGTCTGCGCCAGAACGGCAGTGACAACTGGGGCGAATTCTTAGAGACAGGCTACACCAGCACCAGTGCCGACCTCAGCGGCGAGGAGATTGCCAAGGTCATCTGTAAGCTCGACGGCTTCACGACTGAAGACGACTATGTAGATATGGGTTTCCGCGAGGTGATCATGCGTGTGAAAGCCGACATCCAGACCACCCAGTCAAAGGTGGTTGAAGGAACGGAGATCTTTTCCAACACGGTTTCTTTCAATCACATGGCTGCCTACTGCATGATTCCGAGCAAGGGTACGCTGTGGGTCATCGGCAGCTGCTGCGGCTGGCCTGAGCCTTCACCCGGCAACAAGCAGACACTCGTTGACGGTGGCTGGTTCATTGAAGAGACAGAAATCGGCAGCAACGTCTTTGAGGGCGAGGTGGATATGCCTGAGGGCGATCTGACCTTCCGCTTCTACTCTAAGCTGACAGGCTGGGACGGCGGCGACTCTTATGGATTCAAGGTTGAGGACGAGGCTACGGAGATTACACTGACCAATGGTGTATATTCCGGCAAGGGTATGACCGGTAAGGGTTCATGGACCATCAACGGCTTCCCTGGCGGCACGATAAAACTCACCGTCGACAAGAACAACAACACCGTCAAGTTTGAGCTTCTCAATTAATTCATCCGCAGTAAAATGATCGTTTAATCAAATGAATAAGAAGATGAAAAAAGTAAGTTTATATATCATGGCTCTGCTCAGCACGGCGCTCGCATCCTGTAATCAGGATTTCGAGACGATCTTCGTCCCGCAGACCAATCCGCAAGAGAGCCTGCTCCAGACGGGCGATGTCTCTTGTTCCAACAATACACCTGCAGCCATCAATCTGGCTGATTATATCAACGAGGATGGAACCTCAAAGGCTATTCCCATTGGTACTGTAAGCGTGAAGGAGGGTGCCATGCCTGCCAAGACGTTCATGAAGGCCACCGTGGAATTCTCCAAGGATGCCGACTTCGCTAATTCCATCATCCTCGATGCCAACAGCCTCGATGGAGCTACCGACATCTGTGTAGATCCCAACGCGCTGCAGGACAAATACTTCAACGAGATCACCCGCAACCCGGCTACGACCGACTTGCATGTCCGCACAACGCTCTATACCGTCACCGACGGCACATCAGAGGCTTGCGTCGGTAAGCCCGGTGAGAACTTCTATTGCGAGAGCACCGTTAAGTTCACTCCGCTGAACAAGGTACAGATCTCATCTGCTTACTATGTCATCGGCGCCGGCGCTGGCTGGACAACCGAGGGTGCCCGTACGCAGCAGTTTAACCACAGCGGTGCTGACGTCTATGAGGATCCTATCTTCACCGTTATCGTTGAGTCTGGCGGCGACGACTGCTGGTTCGCTATTGGCGACGATGCTGCCCTCGAAGCAATAGACGGCGGCGACTGGACCAAGCTGTTAGGTACGAAGGGTGCCAGCGAGGATCTCACTGGAACGATGGACTACCGCTACAACCTGGGCGGCGACCACTCCTTCCACGTGACGGGTGCCAAAAAACTCAAGATCACCCTCAACATGATGGAGTATAGCTACACGATTGAGCCGATCAATATCGCTGACGCTTATTATCTGGTTGGCGGTCCTGAGGATTGGGCTGGTTCGGCTGCTTCAAAGAGCCAGAAGTTCTCTCATAGCAGTGCCAGCGTGGCTGACGATCCTATCTTCACATACGTCCTTGAGGGCACAGGAGGCGACATCTGGTTCGCCATCGGTGATGACGAGGCTTGTGATGCCATTGCCAACGATGGCGACTGGTCTAAGCTCTTTGGTACGACATCCGGCAATGGCGAGAATGGTCTGACGGGTTCACTGTCTCGTCGTTCTTCTCTCTCTGATGACGGTTCGTTCAAGGTTGACGGCACAGCCAAGTTCATCCGTATCCAGATCAACATGGCAGAGATGACCTATGTCATCACACCGTTGAACTTCGCTGAGTATATCTATGAGGCTGGTGTGAACAACAACTGGGGTGCTGATGCTCAGCCGCTCTACTGCCCCGACGGCAATGGAACCTACACTGGTTTCTTCTATGCTCAGGATGCTGACTGGAGTGACGGCAAGGGTGCCTTCAAGTTCACCGGAGCGTTCAACTCTTGGGACGAAGGCAACTACGGCACAGGCACCATCAACGACGATGGCCTCTCCGGCACGCTCATCGACGATGGCGGTTCCGGCAACGTGCTGGCAGAGCCTGGCTTCTATAAGGCTGACGTGAACCTCGCCGAGATGACCTACCAGCTCACGCCTATTACGGGCATCGGCCTCATCGGTCCTGCACAGGCTGGTGGCTGGAGCGATGACACTGACCTGACCTACAACCCGGAAACACGTGCCTTTGAAGGTACTATCGAGTTGGCTGCCGACGAGTTCAAGTTCCGTGCCAATGACGCCTGGGACATCAACTGGGGTGGTACGTTAGAAAATCTGACACAGGATGGACCGAACCTCAAGATCGAGAAGGCTGGTAAATACTTCATCCAGTTCTTCCCGCTCTGCGAGACCAAGTCCTATGCAATAATCACGGCTGAGTAATACTACTCGACCTTTCCCCTGACCATTCCGAGGCGGGCTGCCCGAAAGGGTGGCTCGCCTTTCACAAATCCTCAAACAACGACACATTATGAAGAAACTATTCTTATCCATCAGCATCGTAGCGGCCATCGTCGCCTGCCGTCCGTCGCAGGAGACGAAAGAGGCCCCCTTCCAAATGCCTGCCATCGACGACATTGCGATGTACCAGGTCAACCCCCGCGTGTTCGCACCTGACCACTCCCTCAATGCCGTGGCCGGGCGCATCGACTCTATCCGCGACTTGGGCGTCAACATCATGTGGGTCATGCCCATCTACCCCATCGGCATCGAAAAGGGCAAGAACTCCCCCTACTGCATCAGCGACTATAAAGCCATTGCCCCGGAGTTCGGCACCATCGACGACCTCAAGAATCTCGCTCAGGTATGCCATCAGCACGGCATGGGCATCATCCTCGACTGGGTGGCCAACCACACCGCCTGGGATCATCCCTGGGTGAAAGAACATCCTGACTGGTACACCTACGACGAGAAGGCCGACACCATCATCTGCCCCCAGCCCTGGAACTGGGAAGACGTGGCAGACCTAAACTATGACAACAAGGATATGCGTGCTGCCATGATCGACGCCATGAAGTTCTGGATTGTCGACGTGGGCATCGACGGCTTCCGTTGTGATGTGGCCGACGGTGTGCCTGCCGACTTCTGGAAAGATGCCATCGACCAGTTGCGCGCTGCCGCCGGCGACCGTCAGATTCTCATGCTCGCAGAGGGTAAGCACTCTGACAACTTCACCGTCGGCGGCTTCGACATGAACTACGGCTGGGACTATAAAGACGAACTCGTAAAGGTGTTCAAGGGAGCTTCTGCCGAAGACCTCATCAAGGCTGATAAGGCCGAGTACGACAGTCTGCCCGACGGCAAGGTCAAGCTGCGCTTCACCACCAACCATGACCACTCTACGGAGGCTACGCCCTGTGTCGAGTTCACCAACGACCGTGGAGCTATGGCTGCTTATGTCGCCAGCATCTTCCCCCATGGCGGTGCCCTCATCTACGGTTCCCAGGAGGTAGGCTATCCCGAGCCCATCAACTTCTTCAAATATGTGCCCGTCGACTGGACTGCCAAGCCTGAGATCTATCGTGAGTACCAAACGCTCATCAGCCTCTATAATGACCATCCCGCCCTGCGTAAGGGTAAGATGACGGCCTATCCCGACAAGGATGTGCTCGTCTTCGAAAAGACCGATGCCGCCGAGCGTTTCCTCGTGGCCGTCAATGTGCGTAATGCCGAGAAGACCTTCACGACGCCCAGTCAGTGGGTCAACCGAGACGTGGAAGACCTCGTTACTGGTCAGGCCATTAAGTTCGACGCCACCTTTACCCTCTCGCCGTTCCAATACATCATCGTGGAATTTTGAAAAAGTAAAAAAGTAAAAAAGTAAAAAGGTAAAAAAGGTAAAAAAGTAAAAAGGTAAAAAAGAAATACGTTATGAAAGGATTCAAGAAACATCGCCTCGCGAGACTTCTCGCATTACTTTTCACTTTTCACTTCTCACTTCTCACGTCTTCTGCCCAAGGCTGGCCTGAGAACTATGGAGGTGTGATGCTCCAGGGATTCTACTGGGACTCGTATAAAGACACCCGTTGGGCGCTCCTCGAGCAGCAAGCCTATGATCTCGCCAGCTCCTTCGACCTCATCTGGATTCCACAGAGCGGCAGCTGCGGCGCACAGTCCATGGGCTACGACGACCTCTGGTGGTTCAACAACTACAACAGCTCCTTCGGCAACGAAGTCCAGCTGCGTTCGATGATCCAGACCTTTAAGGCCCTCGGCCTCGGCACCATCGCTGATGTCGTTATCAACCACCGCCGAAATGTCTCCAATTGGGTAGACTTCCCTAAGGAGACCTATAACGGTGAGGACTACGAGATGCTCTCCACCGACATCTGCTCCAACGACGATGGCGGCGAGACCAAGAAGTGGGCCACAGCCAACGGCTATAGCGTCAGCGCCAACACCGACACTGGTGAAGGCTGGGACGGTATGCGCGACCTCGACCACAAGAGTGAAAACGTACAGCGCATTGTCAAGGCCTACCTCAACTTCCTGCTCAATGACCTCGGCTATACCGGCTTCCGCTACGACATGGTGAAGGGCTACTCTGCAAGTTATACCAAGATGTACAACGAGGACTCGAAGCCGATGTTCTCCGTCGGCGAGTGCTGGGACAGCAGCAATACCATCCGCAAGTGGATCGACGGCACGGAGAAGACCAGCGCCGCTTTCGACTTCCAGTTCCGTTACACCGTCCGCAACGCCTTTAACGGCAGCAACTGGCAGAAACTGAGTCAGCAGAATGACGGCAACTGGCCCCTTGTCAGCACCAACTACGAGAACGGTGCCTACCGCCAGTATGCTGTGACATTCGTTGAGAACCACGATACAGAGAAACGCGCCAATGCGCCTCAGGATCCACTGAAGAAGGACACGCTGGCTGCCAATGCCTACATGCTCGCCATGCCTGGCACGCCCTGCATCTTCCTCAAGCACTGGCAGGCCTACAAGGAAGAGATCAAGGCCATGATTGCCGCCCGTAAGCTCGCCGGCATCACCAACACGTCGGAATATCTGAGATACAGCTCTCCGAACATCACGACCTATTATGCCGTCACGACCGACGACAAACTGCTCTGCGTGGTAGGCGATGAAGCCAAGCTGACACCCGACCCCGGCGAGTGGACAAAGATCCTTTCCGGTCATCATTATGCCTACTACCTCGCCAACACGATGGAGACGGCCTGGGTCAACAAGGGCAGCGGCACATACTCCGAACCCTTCGACGTCGAACTGAAGGCCGTGTCGAATACTGATGATGCCATGCTCGTCTACACCCTCGACGGCTCTGAGCCATCTGCCACCAACGGCACGCAGGCGCACAGCGGCACCCTCGTCCACATCGACACCTTCAGCCCCGCATCATCACAGCAAGGTGTCATCCTGAAGGTCGGCCTGCTCGTCAATGGTGTCATCTCCGGCATCATCACCCGCAGCTTTGCCTATCAGGAGACGTCAAGCGAGCCAGAGGTTGTCATTCCAGACTTCTGCACCGTCGCTGATGGTGAAGTATGTGCGTTCTTCGAGGCACCCTCCTTCTGGGAAAGCACCATCTGCTGCTGGGCTTGGAGCGACTCGCCATCTGAGAACTTCACGGGAGGCAACTGGCCTGGTGTAGCGTGCGAACTCTTAGGCACAGCGGCTAATGGCAACAAGGTATGGAAATGGACGTGGGACGGCAAGAAGCAGAAAGGCTCTTCTGCCAATCAGCCTGCGAAGATCATCTTCAACAACTCAGGCCAGCCGCAGACCGAAGACCTCGACTTCACCCAGGCAGGCTATTACAACGAAGAGGGGCTGCAGGGCGTTGTCACGGCCACGGCCATTATGGGGCCAAGGAGTCAGGAGTCAGGAGACAGGAGACAGGAGTCAGGAGTCAGGAGTCGGGAGTGGTATGATCTTCAGGGCCGGCGTATGAACGGTTATCCCACAAAGAAAGGTATCTATATCCACAACGGCAAAAAGACCGTGATCAAATAAAGAAAACCCGCCAAACGGCGGGTTTCCTTATTTTAGTAAAGGACGCTAAGCCCGGCGGCGTTGAACCACTCGAAGAACTTGATGTCTTCGTTAAACTGGGAGTAGTAGCCTTTTGAAGGATCCTGCGGCACGTACATCGATACACCGTGGAACTTCTCTTCCGTCACCTTGAAGTCGGAGTACTTTACATTCCAGTCCAGGTATGTTGTCCACTTGATGGTCATGCGGCGCTCTACGACGGCCTTGTCAAGAGCCTGGCGCCACTGCTGATAGACATCGGTGGGAGCGTATGTGCGCATGAAGTCGCCGGCATCGTAGAAGACATTGTAATCAGCGTCGAAATGGCCTTTTGTCTCATCCAAGTGGAAGTAGTGGATCGTACCCGTCATGTCAGCATAGCCGTTGCCGATCTTCTCCTTCACGGTTGCGAGGGCTGTGCGTGTGGCCTGTGCCACGTTCTCCATCTCAGAGGTCTTGACGGCTACGAGAGGCAGTGTGCCTTTGACACTTGTCTCATACTTGTCGATGATCGCCTTGCAGAAATCGCCGTCCTTGAACATGTCGGGAACAATCTGGTCGTAGGGTGCGCCTTTGCCGGGGATCTCAGCAGGCGAGCCGATGAGGTAGTCACATGTGGTGCGAAGCTCGTAGAGGTTCTCCAGACACATCATGTTGCAGCAGTCGGTCATGATGAACTTCAGGTGAGGCTGATTCCTCAGGATACCGGCCAGCGTGGGGATGTTGATCCAGCGTGCGTTATAGTCAGACATGTTATTATCGCCATAATCTACGCAGATGGCCCTGCTGCCCGCAGGCTGCACCTCCTTCTTCTGAAGCCAGCCACTGCCGTGACTGCCGAACACGATGCCGCAGTTGCCGCTCTCAGCGGGATATTTGCTGAAGGCATAGCTCATCACACCCTCCATCACGCCGGGGTCACAGGCGCGGTTCTCTCCGTCGCTGCTGCAGATGCCTAAATCCTTGAGGCTCACCGAGTCGGTCACCTCACCGTTCTTCAGACGGGCCACCCACGACTCTCCTTCGTTGCGGAAGCGTGCAAACACGATCAGGCGCTCATTGTCGCGGAGGCGCCTGGAACCTTCCTTGCAGTCCTTCAAGTTCTGCTTCAGAACGCCGGCCAGATCGTTGCCGCCAGCCAGATAGATCAGCACCGTCTTGGCACCGGCACCCGGGATGGCGGAAGGGGTCTCTGCCGGGCGGGCTTCGCGGGCAGGGGCTACGGGATCATCTTCGCCGGAACATGCACCAAATGTAACACAAGCTGCGGTAGCGATGCTCATGAGCATTATCTTTACCAAATTCTTTTTTGCCGTCATAACTTTGAATATCTTAATTGTTTAATTCTTTTATTTTCAAACTTTTCTGATGCAAAGTTACGGCAATCAACAGCCCGCTGCAACTTTTATCGTGCTTTTCGCTTCAAGTCTTTGCGACACGCGCCCGGATTTTATGACATTCTCCAGAACGCTTGCCATAGTTGTCGCAAAAGGACACAAAAAGGCACAAAAAAAGCTTCCCGGCGGGGGAAGCTGTATGTATGAGAGGGAGGGGGCGGGGCTTAGTCGTCGATGCCGACGATCTGGAACTTCTTGTTGAACTCAAGCTCCATGCCGTTGTTCAGTTTCACATCGTAGCCTCGGCGGTCGCGGTCGAGCTTGATGACCGTGGCTCCTGGGAAGGTCTTCTTCACGATAGACTTGATCTGCTCGGGAATGAGGGCTGCGGGCACGGCCGACGTCTTGCAGTTCAGGTCTTTCCAGTTGCCTTCCTTGTCGAACTCCACCTTCTCGCCGCTCTGGTAGATCACGGTGTAGTCGTCCCAGTCGACGGTGACCACCAGGGGCACCTTATCGGCAAAATACTTCTTCAGCATCGTCTGCGCCTCTGCGGGCAGCTGCTCGAAGGTAATCACTCGGTCGTTGTCGGCCTTAACGGTGAGGCACATCGTCATGACGAAGGCTAAAATAATAATCAGACTTTTCTTCATAAACTTCATTTTTTTTAGACGCTGCAAAGTTACGAAAAAAGGTTGTAACAGCGAAACGATTTTGGAAGATTAACGCAGAAAGCGCATAAATAAAAGGCAAGACGGGGAAAAACGAGGAAGTTCAGTTTTAGACTGAATGCAAATTTGGGAGGAATAAAGAAGTAGTTAGGTTTCTTATCCGTAACCCGCGAGACGGTCTGTAACTACTCAGTCATATGCCATCATTGCGATATTCCTATAAAGTTCGTCTGCAGACTTTCAGAATACTGGCCACCTCTCTGTCCGTCAGGAAACGTTCACCATCAAGCAATGGACGATAGTTGGCTATCACCTTCTTATAGAGGACAAGCAACTCCTTCATATTCTCCAGAGCATTCTTCACTCCAACATTATGCGGCATTATCAATTCGTTCATAGGCTGTTTGTTTTAATGTTACACATCTTGCCATTCTTATCTCTACCATCCACAATATACAGAATTCTCTCCACATCCTCAGGCTTGTAATATACCTTACGATTGATTTGAGAATAGGACAACGTCCCATTATCTCGCAAAGTCTGTAATGTTCTTGGACTGATATTCAGAATCTGGCACACGTCTTGGTTGTCAAGCCAGTCGCCCAAGCCTTTGTCAACGAAGCTATTGAAGCTTGTCAGCAGTTCCTCGTAGGTACTGCGCTCAATTGATATTACTTCCATGTCTTGTTTAGTTTTTATAATCTGCGGACAAAGGTACATCATGTTTTCCATAAAGGCTCATTGTGAAAATTCCTTTCTGTGAAATAACAATTCAGGGAAATAAAAACCTAATGTCTGCCGAGCTTGCTCATCAGAAAGCAGACAAGCATCTTTGTGTGGCACTCCACAGAAAAGTGCGTATTAGGCTACACCCTACAATAGAACTTGATTGTGGCAGCAGATTGTAGAAATAGCGTTCTTCGTCTGAAAAAATGCAAATTAACCAAGAGAATTCTTAATTTATGATAATTCCCAAAGGGGTGCCTCGGGTTTTGGGACACCCCTCGCTTTATATTTGCAGTAGATAACATGATTGTCGAATTAAGATTTGAAAGTTATGGAAGCAAAGAAACTGTATTTTATGGATTGCCACTTGGCGGGCAGAACGTATCACGATGCTGATGAGGTGTGGGATGACCTGAAGGTTGGTACCATCCTGAGACTAGAGCGTGACAAGAACAACCGTCATGATATGAATGCCGTGATGGTAGTCTATGAAAAGGATGGTGTGGAGTATAAAATTGGTTACATCCCTAGTGGTGAGAATGAAACGTTGGCCAACTTCCTTGAAATGGGTTGGAACAACATCTTCGAGTGTCGCATATGCAAGATCAACGAAGAGGCGCACCCAGAGAAGCAGGTACACCTAACAATAAAGATTAAGCGAAATAAATAACAAGTATGATTTGATAATAAACAAAATTATGAATATGTTTAATAAGAAGAAAAGTGTTCAATCCCCCTTTGAATTATTCTCAACAAAGGTGTTATTGAAGTTATTAGAGAATAATGGCAACAAGAATGTCTTGGTATCGCCAGCACGAATTATGTCTATTCTGGCATTTTTGTCAAACTTCACTGACGATGAAACGAAAAAACATATTATCAAAATACTAAGTATTACTGATGGTTCAAATCGCTATCTGACAAAAGAATCTTTGTTGCCATCCGATAATTATGAATCATGGGCAAGTGAAGAATATAAGAAAGCGATAAGGGTAGAGAACTGCTCTTCTGTCTGGGTGGATTCCTCTATTACGACTTCTGATACCTTTGATGTGGTTTCAAAAGAATGGAATTTTGAGAAAGTTGTTACATCGTTATGCTCTGATGAAACAAAACAACGTATAAAGGATTACGTTAAGATGTACACGAATGGAATAATTAGGAACATGAATGTAGATTTCTTACCAAATATAAAAGCAGCTCTGGTAGATTGTCTTTATTTCAAAGGGAAATGGAGGATGACTTTCGATACGAGTAATACTAAGCCTGATGTATTCTATTCAACGAATTCTGAAAAGATAGTTCCTTTTATGAAAGTTAGGTTAAGGTTTGGACATTATTACTCTTGTCGTACATTTCAGGCAATTGAATTGGATTATAGATGCTATTGTGAAGATCGCTCATATTCAATGCGAATATATCTCCCTAATGAAAATAAGTCATGTGTAGATGCCCTTCGTATTATTCAGAAACGTGGAAGTGGCATTGAGTTCAAAACGAAACCTATCATTCTTAGTATGCCAAAGTTCAATATGTCAAAGGAAGAAAAACTATCTGGCGTTTTAAAAAATATCGGGATGAACATAGGAAAAATAAAGTACCATATATTTAAGGATAATGGTGAGAGCCTGATGATTAATGACATCATTCAACAAGGTTCTATTAGAGTTACAGAAAAGGGAACTGAGGCTGGCGTCTCAACATATACGAGTTTGAAGTTAGGACTCCCTCGTAAGATTCATTATAAAGAAATGAAAGTGAATCGTCCTTTTATCTTTGAGATTATCGAAAAGCATTCTAGGTTAAGGCTATTTGCTGGAGTTGTGAATAAAATGTAGGAGGAGATAAATATGAAAAGGACTAATAAGAAGAAAAATCGATTTGTAATTCAGGACATGAAACAATTGAGGAACATTAGGAAGAAAGGGGTTGAACATATGAATGATTATGAATTTCGTGCTCTATTGCGTCTTATTGTAGGGCCAAGAGCCAAAAAGATACCCGAATATGTTGAATCCCCCTATACAGAAAGAAGTGATAATCCAACACCCAGTGGGGGAGACTATTCGGTTGCTTATTATTTTAATGAAGAAGGAATTCCATGTGTAAAAGAAGAAGCGGTAAGTTTAAATATAGTAGAATACAAAAGGGGCGGTAAAAGAATAAACGAGACACATGCATTACTTGGCAAAAGATAGTTACGCATAAAGATTGTAATCGCATGGTAAATCAAATTATTATTATTACTTTTGTACCCGAAAAATAGAAAATAATGAATAACGAATTAAATTACGACAAATTGCGCTCGATGATTGCTCGCTGTGAATGGACGTTCGCAAAGACGATGCCATTTGCTCCGCATGAGTATATCGTGAAGGAAAAATGTCCATTGACAACGGACGAATTCGAGTACTTCGTCAATATGCAACGCGAACATGGAGTGAAGGAACGTTGGGGGAAGTACAATCGTGCCAAAGCATGTGTGGTCAATGACGCGCACCTATTATATAAAGGAATAAATAAAGGAGATACAACTATGAGTTATGTTGATGAGTATATACACAAGCATCTGGGCCTGAAGGATGACAACAAAGGCTTTAACATCGAGTTGATTAATGGCAGAATGAAGGAAATCTTCGATTGTGTCAGCCATTTAGAGCGTATCAGAAACAACTACGCCTTCGAGGTGATGCAGGAATGGAGCAAACTCATTTCTGTCGATTTCCCTGAGTGCCAGAAAGTAGAGGGCGTACGCCCAAGCGAAATCATTTATACAGGCATCACAATTCCCTACAAGGACATTCCAGAGGCTATTGCCATCCGCATACAAATGGAGAAGCGTAGTCTGTATTATGGTCTAACCTATATGCCGGCGACGAAGGAAAAACGAGCAGAATTACAGGAGGCTATGACTTTCATCAATAGCGATGGTGACTTCATTAAAGGCAACGACTGGCTGTACTATAAGTACACGTCATATAAGGATGGGTATGAGGAGCTGAAGAAGTTGATAGAGAGAATTATAAACTAACAGGGGCATCTCGGTAGTTGGCTTAAAGAAGCAAGTAGCAATATTTGTGGAGGGGTCGGGGGATTCCCATGTGGATAGCGCGGCTGCCAGCCAAGATGACTTTATAAAAAGAGCTTCGGACAATCCCAATATGAGAAACCGTCCGAACTTAGGTGCAGAATGCGGGGGCATTACCTCCCTCTCTCATCCCGCGTTTGCAAAGTTACAATTATATTCCCAATACGCAAAGAAAACGGGCAAAATTCTTATTATCTCACAATTTTTTTGTATTTTTGCACACAAATAGGAACAAAAAAGATTATTATGGCTGATTTAATTCAAAACTTTAAGGCAACGACCATCAACGAAGCGTTGAAGAATATAGCAAGCAGGAAATATCTGCTTCCTGCCATTCAAAGAAAGTTCGTTTGGAAAAGCGAACAGATCGAGAAATTGTTTGATAGCATTCTGCAGGGCTATCCCATAAACACTTTCATGCTGTGGAAGATAACTGACGGCAGCATCAAGAAAGGCCACATGTTCTATGACTTCCTCCTGCATTACAAAGAGCATTTTCATGAGAATAATGAGCATTTCGCAACGGATGCGCAGACGGAGGATTTCTACGCAGTTATTGATGGTCAGCAGAGATTAACCAGTCTTTATGTTGCCCTTAAAGGCACTTATGCTTATAAATTGCCAAGGGTATGGTATATCGAATGTGAAGAGAATTTTCCCACCAGAAAATTGTATCTTGATTTGAGTGGTGAATATCAGAATGACAATGACGAGAGAACAATGAAGTACAACTTCAAGTTCTTGACAAAGGCAGAATACGAGAAATCTATCGAGAAAGGGGAACAGGAATGGTTTGACCTCCATGACCTTTATAATTTCAGTTCAGAGAATGAGTTCTTAAGATATGTGTTTAGCAATGATTGGAAAAATAAATCATTCGCTGAAGATACATTGCCAACATTGTATAGCAAAATCTTTAAGGAGCCTTTAATTACCTATTATCAAGAAGACAAACAAGAGATTGATAAAGTTCTCGAGATCTTTATCAGAACAAATAGAGGTGGCGAACCGCTCAGCTATTCCAACTTGTTAATGTCATTTGTTACTGCATATTGGCAAAAAGACACGAGAACAGAATTCCAACGCCTATGCGAACAAATATTCGCCATAGGTAATCCTGGCTTTATGATTGACTCTGACTTTATTCTGAAAACGTGCCTTGTGCTATTCAGTAAGGATATCAAGTTCCGTCTAAACAATTTCAAGACAGAGGTGGTAGCTGAGATTGAGCAAAACTGGGAAAGAATAAGCAAGTGTATTAGGGAAGCCTTTAGACTGATAGAAAGTTGGGGATTCAATTACTCAAACATGAAAGCAAGAAATGCCGTAATTCCTATTGTGTACTATATTTATTCGCATGACATTGAAAAGACAATCAACGACAATCCTCTTATGCATAAAGAGGAAAAGGACATTATGCGTAAGTGGTTTTGTATATCATTGCTTAGGCATGTGTTTGGTGGTCAGTCGGACTATGTTTTAAAAGGCATTCGTGATGTTCTGAATGAACATGTAAACGAAAATCGTTTCCCATTTGATGAGATTAAAGAAGCATTTAAGGGTAATCAGTCAAAGAGTCTTTCTTTCAATGAGGAGGTTATTGATGGTTTGCTGAGTCTGCATAAGGATGATCCATCTTGTTATCCTGTGATGGCTTTGATTTATTCTCATTTTGATTTTGGCAATCAGGTGTATCACAAGGACCACTTGCATCCTGCAGCATACTTTGTAAACTTGAAGAAGGAAAATTGGATGTCAGAGGAAGATTTTCAATTCTATAAGGATAATGAGAATTGGGATACTATGCAAAATCTCCAATTGCTCAATGGCTCTCTAAATGAATCGAAGAATGCAAGACCATTGGAAGAATGGATAAAAGAAAGAAATATCGACCTTGACAACCAACTGATCCCTAAAGATGTCAGTCTTGATGTGAAGGATTTCAAAGAATTCATTACGAAGAGAAGGGCCTTGCTGAAAGAACGGCTAATGACAATAGTACAATGAAACCAGCAAAGATTTTCCAGCAGTATATTTGGATTGTGAACACGCTGCGGCAATACAAAAAGTTGTCGCTTGAACAGCTTAACGTGCTATGGGTGAAAGATGAGGTGATTGGAGGTGAGGTCCTTAATCGCAAATCGTTCTTGCGCCATAAGGATGCCATTCTCAACATGTTTGGCATCATCATAGAGTGCGACCTGGAGCATGGATACAAGTACTTTATCAGCAATCCGGAGGTGATCAATGATGACACGATAGAAGGTTGGATGCTTTCGACACTTACTGTGAATGCGATCCTTTCTGACAGCGCTTCTCTCAGGAATCGCATTCTTTTGGAGAACGTGCCTGCTGGAGAAGAATACCTACAGACAATCATACTGGCTCTCAAAACAAACAGACGACTGAATATTACTTACCAGCGATTTGGATGTGAAAGTTATGAGAAGACCGTATCGCCTTACGCTCTGAAGCTTTTCCGACAGCGTTGGTATATTCTGACCTATACAGGCAGACATATGGCTACATACGCACTCGACAGGATGTTGTCTGTGGAAATCTCTGACGAGATATTTGAAATGCCAGAAGATTTTTCGCCTGAGGAATATTTCGCAGAATACTATGGCATCACAACAGACGATACACCGATGGCCCATGTGGTGATTCGAACGTATGGAAATGTACCTAATTATTTGCGAACGCTGCCCTTACATGCTTCGCAAAAGGAAATAGAACATACTGATGAATATACGGATTTCTCATACGATATTCGTCCTTCTGTTGATTTCGTACTCGAACTGATGTCGTATACTGACGGCTTAGAAGTGTTGGAGCCAATAGAATTGCGTCAGAAGATATGTAATAGTTTTCAGGCATCACTTGAGAAATATTCAAATAAAAATGACTAATTTTGCAAGCGAAACGAGATATGGGAAAAAAGATTATCCAGATAAATGAGTCGGAATACAATTCAATTCTGCGACAAGTTGTCGCAGTTATTGAGAATTCGAAGGCGACCATTGCCAAAAACATCAATATTGGCATCAACACCACACATTGGAATATCGGAAAGCTGCTCCATGATAAGAAGCTCGAGAGCAAACATGGTAGTGGTGTCGTAAATAGGCTGTCTGTAGATTTGAAACAGATGTATCCAGAAATGGGCGTTTCGCCAAGAAATTTGTGGGAC